>NZ_JBALPP010000053.1:0-58782 GCF_036965425.1 Neobacillus drentensis
ATTGCCCGAGCGGGAGAAAAAATGGGTTCCGCGGTAAATGAAAAGGCGTTTCATTGCCCGAGCGGGAGAAAAAATGGTTCTCGCGGTAAATGAAAGTTCGTTTCATTGCCTAATGTAAAGTTGGGTGGGAGGTTTTTCCTTTAAAATTCCTATCAAATCATGTTAGAATATTGAGAGCCTAATTTTTAGGGAGAGTGATTCAAATTGAGTAATGAGCTTAATCAAAATTCGCGCTTTGGTAACCGTACAAAAAGAAAAAAGACGAATCTCGTCTTAAATAGTTTAATTATCATTGTGCTGTTGTTAATCATTTTTGTGGCATATAATATTTTTGCTTCAGGTGATGACAATGCTGCTGAGCCGAAAAAGGAAACGCAAAATACGGAACAAAAGCACAAGGAAGTAAAAGAGAAAAAAGCGAATGTTTCAAAAGAGGAAGATGATACATCATCCAAGAATGCAGATACTGAATCGGAGGATCAAAGTGAGGAAGCTGCAACAGCTGAACAGCCAGATGACTCACAGGCAGTCGTCACAGAAGGCGGAAGTTCATCGGATGTCTCACAATCAGTTGAAAATCCTTCATGGAAGCCTGTAGGCACAGCTCAATCAGGTGAACATACCCCGGTATATGATCAAAATTCTGCAGATTGGCAGGAAATGCTAGCTGCAATGTCCTATGCAACAGGAATTGATAAAAGTAATATGACGGTATATTGGCTAGGAAGAGATAAATCAACGCAAAATGCCTCAGTAGGAACGATTGAATCCAAAGACACTAAACAGAAGTATAGAGTTTATATTAAATGGGTCGAAGGCCAAGGCTGGATGCCAACAAAAGTAGAACAACTTTCACAATAAGTAAAAACTATAAAAGGATGGGCCAATTATTGGCACCATCCTATTTCTTTTTAAAATGAACGACAGCAGTAAAATAGGTTTGTCCATTTTCATTTACATGCATTTGATGGGAAACCGAATGAACTCCCAGCATAATCGCTTTATTTTCCTCTATTTGTGCCTCAATCTTTTTTTGTAATGTTTTAAGGTTATTGGCCTCATAAAATTCAACTTTATCCTCAATGAGGTCAAACTGGAAATTCATCATATAAATCATCCTTTCTGTTCATTTTTATTTTAGACATTTCAATAAAAAAACGGAAGCGCAAGCTTTATATGGCAGACTTCTTTCTATTGGTGGTAAAATAGTGTTCGCGGATACGATGTATGAATCTGAGGAAGATTATAATAATGCAATTGTAGAAGCATAAAATAATGGCTTTCATAACCTGGCAAAAGATTTGGAAACGGAGTATTATACAACAATTCCCTTTTTAGAACATATTTTAAAGAAAAACGGTTTTAGCGTTACTTTTACGCGCTTCAACGATTTTGTCTGGGTAATGGAAGGCGTGAAACAATAAGAAAGAGGTAAAAAAATGAAAATTGCCATCATCGGTGCCATGGAAGAAGAAGTGACTCTTTTAAGAGATAATATCGCGGATCAAACACAGGAAACTGTTGCCGGCTGTGAATTTACGTTTGGAAAAATGCATGGAGAAGAGGTAATTCTTTTGCGTTCGGGGATTGGTAAGGTGAACGCAGCAATATCAACGACCATACTGCTTGATAAATATAAGCCTGATTATATCATCAATACCGGTTCAGCAGGAGGACTTAATCCTTCGTTAAATGTAGGTGATGCTGTCATTTCCACTGAGGTTCGCCATCATGACGTCGATGTAACAGCGTTTGGATATGAGTATGGCCAGGTTCCTCAGCTTCCAGCTGCTTTCGAAGCTGATGATAAATTAATTGGGGTAGCAGAAACTGCTGCAAAAGAATTAGACAGATTTCAAACCGTCAGAGGCTTAATTGCTACGGGGGACTCTTTCATGGAGGATCCAGCTAAAGTAGATTTTATCCGAGAGAAGTTTAAAGATCTTCAAGCAGTGGAAATGGAAGCGGCGGCGATAGCTCAGGTCGCTCATCGCTTTGGTGTTCCTTTTGTGATCATTCGGTCCCTTTCCGATATCGCTGGTAAAGAGTCGGAAATCTCATTTGATCAATTTATTGATAAAGCCGCAACCAATTCTGCCACGCTGGTTATGAAAATGGTGGAAGCTTTAAGATAGGAACTAGGGGTGTAAAAATGAAGGTTTATAAGAACGTACATGAATTAATTGGGCACACACCAGTTGTCGAGATTACTCAATTTCCATTGCCTGAAGGCGTTCGCATTTTTGCGAAGCTGGAATTCATGAACCCCGGAGGCAGTGTTAAAGATAGACTTGGTCTAGAGCTTTTAAGAGATGCATTTGAATCCGGAAAGCTGCAGCAAGGTGGAACAGTTATCGAGCCGACTGCCGGAAATACAGGTATTGGCGTGGCACTTGCGGCAATAAACAAAGGAGTACAGGTTATTTTTTGTGTACCGGAAAAGTTCAGTATGGAAAAGCAGGAAATCATGAAGGCCCTTGGTGCCAAGATTGTAAATACCCCAACAGAACTTGGAATAAAAGGTGCTATAGCCAAGGCGCAGGAACTTTTAGAGGAAATTCCAGGATCCTTTTGTCCTCAGCAATTTGCTAATCCAGCGAATCCTGATACTTACTATAAAACACTTGGGCCGGAATTGTGGGAGCAACTGAACGGACAGATTGATATATTTGTCGCCGGAGCAGGCTCTGGCGGAACCTTTATGGGGACCTCGCGGTATTTAAAAGAAAAGAAGAAAGAAATCAAGACCGTCATAGTTGAACCGGAAGGCTCAATTTTAAACGGAGGAAAACCAGGACCACATAAAGCTGAGGGGATTGGGATGGAATTTTTGCCTCCGTTTATGGATACAGATTACTTTGATGCCATTCATACTGTGATGGACGTCGATTCCTTTCACCTTGTAAAAGAACTGGCTGCAAAAGAAGGCCTGCTGGTTGGCAGTTCTTCCGGTGCGGCTTTATATGCAGCGCTTAAAGAAGCGGAAACAGCAAAGCAAGGAACAAATATTGTAGTGATATTCCCTGATGGAAGCGAACGATATTTAAGCAAAAAAATTTTTGAGGGAGGCATTTAGTTTGAAAAGAAAAACGAAGTTAATTCATGGCGGTATTAGCGAAGACCCGGCAACAGGTGCTGTATCGTTTCCAATCTACCAAGTAAGTACGTATAAGCAAGAAGGTGTCGGCGGCCACAAAGGCTTCGAATACTCAAGAACCGGCAATCCAACGAGAAATGCTCTTGAAGAACTGATTAAAGATATCGAAGGAGGAAAAGCAGGATTTGCTTTTGGCTCCGGTATGGCAGCAATTACAGCCGTAATCATGCTGTTAAACAGTGGTGACCACGTCATTCTAACAGACGATGTGTACGGAGGAACATTCCGAGTTATGACTAAGGTTTTGAACCGTTTCGGAATCGATTCCACTTTTGTTGATACAAGTAATTTAGAAAATATTAAGAGTGAAATTCGTCCAAACACAAAAGCAGTATATTTAGAAACACCGACAAACCCACTTTTAAAAGTCACGGATATTGAAGCGGCTGCCAAGCTTGCTAAAGAACATAACCTTTTAACGATTGTTGATAATACATTTTCAACACCTTACTGGCAAAATCCTCTTGAACTTGGAGCAGACATTGTCTTGCATAGTGCTACGAAATACATTGGCGGACACAGTGATGTTGTAGCCGGGTTAGTGGTTGTTAATAGTGATAAGCTGGCTGAAGACCTTCATTTTGTTCAAAACTCAACTGGCGGTGTATTAGGGCCTCAGGATTCATGGCTGTTAATCAGAGGAATCAAAACATTAGGCATCCGCATGGAAGAAACTGAATCCAATACAAAGGCACTTGTGGAGTTTTTACAAGGGCATTCTAAAGTGAAAAAGGTATTCTATCCAGGCATAGAAACACATCCAAATCATGACATAGCTAAAAAACAATCCAGAGGTTTTGGCGGTATGGTTTCATTTGATGTCGGAAGCGGGGAAAATGCAGATAAACTTTTAAGCAAAGTAAAATATTTTACTTTAGCCGAAAGTTTAGGTGCTGTTGAAAGTTTAATTTCCGTTCCAGCAAGAATGACACATGCATCCATTCCAGCTGAACGGAGAGCAGAATTAGGTATCACCGATGGCCTAGTCCGCATCTCAGTAGGCCTCGAAGACGTAGAAGACCTAATCGAGGACCTGTCACAAGCATTAGAATAGTATTAACGTAACAATGGGTGTCAGGCACCATGTGAAATTTTCACATGGTGCCTGACACCTTTTCTAATATTTACATACTGTTTAACGCTGTTTTCTGTGGTAAAGTAGGTTAGTAGATTTTAAGAGAAGCAGGTGATGGTAGTGGAACAGCAATTGAAAAGTCTTTTTGAGAAAATAGCTGATTTCAAACGGTTTGCGCTGACTTTATTTGCTTTCGGAATATTTTTCTATTTAGGTGCGATAATCCCATATGCAGGAAAAACTGTCTTGGATTTAAATATGATGATCAATACAGCCATTTCATTTTTAGCTGCGTCTATTTTATTCTTTCTTCAAGTGAAGATATATCAAATAAAGCTCCTAGAGATGGAAGATGGCTATAATGATTTTAAGAAAAAGTAAGTGTTCCCAAATTGGGGGCACTTTTTTTGCGTTAAAAGGGCCATTTCCTTATTTTTAAAAAAATTTGTTCAAAATGGTTTACAAAGTAAGGGTGTATGGATATAATTACCGTAGTAAGTAAAAAATTCCAAAAGGAGGTCGAATAAAATGATGTTAACATACTTTGGCGCGAAATCATCTAAATATTTGAATAACACGCATTCGACCAGACTGGAATGGATTGCTTAGCATTTTGTGACAATACATATCCATGCCGCAGGGAGAATGACGCCTTGCGGTATTTTTGTGTCTAAAAAAACCGGCCGCAGGGAGCTGACTTCTTGCGGCCTTTTTGTGCCCTTTTTACTCGCCAATTGGATATGTCTTGCATAAATTGTAAATTGTGTTGAAGAGCTGGCAATAAAACATCAAAGGAGGTGGTTAATTATGACCCTGAATATATTATTTTTTTCCATTACTTTTAAAAAACGTCAAGTGAATCTTCGTGAAGCTGTCCACCAGGAAATGGTTGAAAAGCTTTATGAACAAAACAAAGACCGCCAAATATCCATGTACCATCAAATGTAATGGAATCAAACACCTAAACTAAAAATGAAAGGAAGTGATACGAAATGACCTTAAATATATTATTTTTCTCGATAACAATAAAGAAACGAAATGTGACTCTTGAAGAAGCAGTTCAACAGGAACTAGTTGAAAAACTGTATGAACAAAATAAAGACCGTCAAATCTCTATGCACCGTTTTATGTAAGAACTAAAAAGTCCATGAAAAGAAAGGTGGTTTTAAAGATGATTTATCTAATGCAAGGAAGAGGAGCAAGCTTATGGGGTATGAAAGATACCACCTAGCTTTGTGATTAACAATAGGAGGTAACGATAATGCCGCTGCATATTTTATTAATATCGCTAATTTTTAAATCAAAGAAAAAATGATATCATTAGTTCATTCATTATGCTAATAGCAGGTTTTGTTAATTAACAAAATGTTCACATCCCATAAAGATAAGTACTGTGAAAATATGATAAATTCAAAATAGAAAAAGCAGAACTATTTTAAGGGGTGGAGAAAATGTTCATGGTTGTGATGGCCTTGGTCATTACTGGGGCGATTGGCTGCGTAATCTCAGCAGAATTAAGTGTTGAATAGTAGTAAAAGCATCGGCATCATTCATTTATGGCCGATGCTTTTATTATTCAAATTATTTGGTTAGCTCTAAAAACTCATCCACATCATCCATGCAAATTTGGACTGCTTTTTCCCAGAAGTCCTTTTCTGTTAAGTCGACCTGTAAATGTTTCTTTGCCAGATCTTCTATTGACATCGAAGCTGTATCTCTTAATAATGCAATATACTTTTCTTCATATCCTTTTCCTTCCTCCAGAGCCTGTGCATAAATACCGAGTGAAAATAGGTAACCAAAGGTATATGGGAAGTTGTAGAACGGGACACCCGTAATAAAGAAGTGAAGTTTGGATGCCCAGAATAATGGATGATATTCTTCCAGTGCTTCGCAGTAGGCTTCCTTTTGAGCCTCAAGCATTAATTCGTTTAATCTTTCCACGGCAACTGGACCTTGTTTTCTTTCTTCATAAAAACGTGTTTCAAACAGGAAGCGGGCATGGATATTCATTAATAGCGCTACCGTTCTTTGAATTTTGTCATCCAGCAGGACGAGTTTTTCCTCTGGATCTTTTGCGTTCTTCACCGCAGCATCGGCTACAATCATCTCGGCAAAGGTAGACGCTGTTTCGGCGACGTTCATGGCATAGTTGCGGTTAAGATGCTGAACACCTTTCATAGCAAACGTATGGAAGCCGTGTCCCAGTTCGTGTGCGAGTGTGGAAACATTAGAAGGCGTTCCTGAATAGGTCATGAAGATCCTTGATTGATCACTTTCAGGGAAGAAGGTACAGAATCCTCCAGGTGCCTTACCAGGCCGATCCTCCGCTTCAATCCACTGCTCCTCGAATGCCTTTTTCGCAAATGCGGCCATTTTCTCGCCAAAAAGTGCGAAATTCTGTTCAATAAATTCAGCTCCCTCTTGATAAGAAAGTTTTGAGGCAGTTTTCCCGAATGGGGCATCTAAATCAAACCAGCTTAATTTTTTAAGACCTAAAAGCTTTGCCTTTCTTTCTAAGTAGGTTACAAGCTTTTGTTTATTTTCAGAAATGACCGTCCACATCGCTTCAAGGGTTTCCTTTTCCATTCGGTTAATGCTAAGCGGTTCTTTTAAGACTTCTTCCCAGCCTCTTTTTTGATAAACATTTAAACGAAAACCGGAGAGGTGATTGAGGGTTTTCGCTAAAAAGTCAGACTGGTCTCCCCATGCTTTTTCCCAATTTTTAAAAACAGCTGCTCGGAGGCTGCGGTCCGGGTTTGCAAATTTGTTAAACGCTTGGCCGACAGACAGAAGCTTCTCATCGCCATTCTCCTGAACCGGAATTTTTATTTTTCCAACAATTAAATCATACAATTGTCCCCAGCTGTGATATCCGTCAACACCCAGAGCGCTGATTAACGCTTCCTCTTCCTTAGAAAGTCTCTCTTTGGCACGTTCACGTCTTTCCGTTAGTACAAAGGAAAGTTCGTTTAATGTCTCATCTGAAAGCAATTGAGACCAAACTTCATCCTTTATGGATGTAAGCAGACTATCAAAAGCACTTAGCGCTGATTGAAAGGCAGCGCTTAAGCTAGTTACTTTTGATTCAAGGTTAAAGGCTTTTTTATCTTCGGTATTTTGTGCTTGAAGGCATGCGACAAATGCTCCTGCCTGTCGGAGTTTTTTAGCAGCATGCTCAAAGTCCTCCAACAGTTCCTGCAAATATTTTTGATCTTCCATAGTATTAAGTGGTGTCCAGTTATTTACTTTAGATTGGAAAATTTGAATTAATTCTGCGGTTTGGTTTAAGTGGTCTGCAAATTCAGGAGATGCACTACCTCCTTTAAAAAATACTTCAAGATTCCAAACATCTAAATATGAAGCAGCTGTCATCAAAAGTACCTCCTTTGAATATGTACTTCTTCATTATAATATATTTTTTTAAAGATTCTATATTTTCGGTTCTCGAAACAAAAACGGCTTATACAAAATTGTATAAGCCAAAGAATCCTAACAAAACCGAGAATAATACCACCAGCCGCCGAAAATTAAAACGAGAATCAAGATGACGATAAAGAGTGCATACCATCCTCCACCGCCGATAGGATATGGCACAGGATATGGTACAGGGTAAAAGGCGGGCGGGTATGGATAACTATATGGCATATAATTCCCCCCTTTATCCTTTTACAATAGGGTATGTGCCCTAGCCCGTGCTTGTATAGGCAGAAGTGTATGTCCGCTTTTGTCCAAACGAAATTCACATTTGTTTTTATCCAATTGTAGTATAATTTATTTTAGATTTAATCGGGGAGAAGGACAGCACGTGAAAAAAATTTTACTGATAGACGATGAAGCAAGAATGTTAGATTTACTTTCCCTCTACTTAACACCAAAGGGATATACGTGTATAAAAATGAAATCTGCTATAAAGGCGATTCATTATTTGGAGAAGGAAAAAGCAGATCTCATTTTATTGGATGTAATGATGCCCGAAATGGATGGCTGGGAGGCATGCCTGGAGATACGAAAAAATTGGGATATCCCCATCATCATGTTAACCGCTCGAAGTGAAAAAATCGATGTGGTTAAGGGCTTAAAAATGGGTGCGGATGATTATATTTCTAAACCGTTTGATGAAGAGGAGCTAATCGCTAGGATTGAAGCCATATTAAGAAGAAAGAATGGAATAAAAGGGGTCGTAGCCTTCAATGGTCTTTCCTTAAATGAAGATTCCTTTGAAGTTTCTTATCGTGATAATAATGTACCTGTTACCCCTAAAGAATTTTCGATATTAGGACTTTTCTTGCAGAATCGAAATAAAGTATTTACCCGTGAACACTTGTTAACTACCATTTGGGGATATGCTGCACCGACAGAAGACCGAACGGTTGATTCTCATGTGCGGAATCTAAGAGAAAAATTAAGAAAAACTGGTTTTCCAGTTGATGAATATTTGACAACTGTCTGGGGACTGGGGTATAAGTGGATGGATAGGGATTAGAATCAGGAGGAAAAAAGTGAAGATTCAAAAGAAAGTATTACAAGTTATTTTAACAGGTATTTTATTGATTCTTGCCGGCTGCAGCAGCGGAAACGAGCAAAAAAATGCAGTACCAAAGAATGAGGCTGTAAATAAAACGAAATTTGAAATTGTCGAAGTGAAATCATTTAAATTAGAAAATATACGAGGAATTGGCATTCCAGGAAATGATAATAGTCTTTATGTTGCTTCTAATGATGGTTTAAAAATGTTGAAAAATTCAGCATGGTACAAAACAACTACAAATAAACATGAATATATTGGCTTTCAGGCAATTGAAAAAGGCTTTGTATCAAGTGGAATTCCGCAAAAAGGGACAGGCCTTAAAGACCCGCTTGGTTTGGTACAAAGTAGTGACAAAGGAAAATCCCTCAAAAAATTAGCCTTCTATGGTGATACGGATTTTTATTTTATGGCGGCAAGTTTTTCAGGTGATGCCATTTATGTAATTAGTGAACAGCCGCATGATAAGTTAAGCCAAGGCGTCAATTATTCGAAAGACAACGGTCGAACTTGGAAAAAAAGTGTGTTCCAAAATTTTGGTGCGGATTCATTGGGAATGATGGCGGTTCACCCAACTAACGGGGATATCATGGCGATGTCAACTAGATCAGGAATTTATTATTCTACTAACAATGGAAATACGATGAAACGAATAACGGATCCTTTCATGGTTACAGCCCTTACGTTTAACGGTGATTCAATTTTATTTTCCAGTGTTGAAAACAATTCAATTTTCTTGAAAACTTGGAACCCTGCTACTGGCGGCATAACAAATATCGCGATTCCGTTTCTTGATTATGACAATCCAATTACTTATTTAGCGGTGAATCAAAAAAATCAAAACCAAATTGCTTTCACCACGTATAGAAATGATTTATACCAATCTATAGACGGTGGAAAAACATGGAACATGTTATTAAAAGACGGTAAAAAAGAGCTGGAGTAAACCCAGCTCTTTTTCAACTATGTCTTTAGCTTTTCTTCTTTCTTTCCTTCTCGGCCCGGTAGAATTCATGAAACATTTTCATTAATGCCCTCTTTTCGATTCTGGAGACATAGCTACGGGAAATTCCAAGTTCTTTGGCTATCTCACGCTGTGTTTTTTCCTTCTGCAAATCAAGGCCAAAGCGTCCGATAATCACTTCCTTTTCGCGATCATCAAGCACTTCAATATATTTCTTTATTTTTTCTAGCTCCATATTTAACTGGATTGTATCAATGACATCTTCTGATTCTGATTTCAATACATCAATTAAAGAAATTTCATTCCCTTCTTTGTCTTGACCAATAGGGTCATGCAGGGAAACGTCCTTTTTCGTTTTCTTCAACGCACGTAAATGCATAAGAATTTCATTTTCAATACATCGTGCAGCGTAGGTGGCTAGTTTTGTTCCTTTCCCCTCTGAGTAGCTTTCAATCGCTTTTATTAATCCGATTGTTCCGATGGAGATTAAATCTTCTGAATCTTCACCGGTATTTTCGAACTTTTTGACAATGTGGGCAACTAAGCGTAAGTTATGTTCAATTAACATATTGCGTGCATGCGAATCCCCTTCTGCCATTAATCGTAGATATTTCCTTTCTTCTGCAGCAGATAGGGGTTGAGGAAAGGCATTATTTTTCACATAAGATACAAGAAACAAAAACTCTTTCACCAAGTAGCCAAGAGCTGTCAAGATACCAGACATCTACTTCCACCCCCGTATCTTTTTTTGGGCATCTGCCTATTACTAATTCCTATGAAGAAAACGGGAAATTGTGTCTGTCCAGAAAATTTTATTGTCTAAAAAAAAATAACCTGCTTGGCTATTGCCCAAGCAAGTCATTTTTGTATTTCTGAATTATTAAACTTTTTTAAGCTTGAAGGAGCTGACCATTAGGAAGGATAGAATAATAATAATAAATAAGAACGTTTGGGATGGTACGTAGTTAATGGCCAAAAAGCTTAAGGTTGCTAAGCATCCTGCTGCAGTGATTGGTAAACCAGTGAAATATCCATTGCTTTCGGTAATGTTAAAACGTGCAAGTCTGAATGCGCCGCAGCCAATATAAAATACAGTGAAAAATGTGCCCGGTCCGCCGAATTCATGCAAAACTCCCTGGTATAGCAATAGTGCAGGAGCCACTCCAAATGATATAATATCACTCATGGAATCCAATTGTTTACCGAGCTCTGATTCGATATTAAACTTTCTTGCAATCAAGCCGTCAAAACGATCTGCCAAGGCTGCAATAAAAATAAGCAATAAGCTTAATCGCAGGTTATTGGCATGAAGTGCGAAAATAATTGCAAACCCACCCAATGATAAATTTGTTAACGTAATAACATTGGCTGTTTGGGATTTAAGCTTTTTGATGGTTTGATCCAAAACGTCCAATAAAAACATTTCTCCTCATCACTCCTTTTTTAAAAAGCCAGAAGGGAATTCCATTTCTTGAGTTTATTCTATATTATTTAATTCTAAGCGTTTTATGCTTTTTCGTAAAGAGTATTTTTACACTATTTGGGGGTCATTTAATGTTGCAACCTATGTATCGTCTTTTGATTGAATTAACAAATGGAAGGTGGACATCTCGCATATTAAAGAGCTTTGCGCGTTCGCGTGTAAGTCGGTTAATCGTACCATCCTTCGCTAGAATCTATCAATTGAATCAAGAAGAAATGGATAAAGGACTGTCAGAATATCCAACCCTTCATGATCTGTTTATTAGAACCTTGAAAAGTGAAGCGAGGATTATTCATAAAGATTATGATTCCGTAGCAAGCCCGGTGGATGCTGTCATTGAAGATGTTGGTCCCATCAATGAAAAAAGTGACATTATTGTAAAAGGGAAGACCTACTCCATTGATGAGATGCTTGGGGACCGTGAACTGCTTTCAAAATATTTAAACGGTACATATATGATTCTATATCTAAGCCCAAGCCATTATCACCGGATCCATAGCCCTGTTAATGGAACGGTAACAAAACAATGGGCACTCGGTACAAAATCCTATCCCGTAAATAAATTAGGGTTAAAATACGGAGTCCGAACACTTGCAAAAAACTACCGCGTCATTACGGAAGTTAAAACGGAATTTGGTCATGTGGCGATTGTAAAGGTTGGAGCGATGTTTGTTAATTCCATCGAGACCACACATAAAGGATCTGAGTTAGAAAAGGGTGCTGAAATGGCGTATTTCACATTTGGATCCACGGTTGTTTTGCTGTTTGAAAAGGACATATTCCAGGTTGACGCTAATCTACATACTCCTAAGGAAATTAAGGTTGGGGAAAGAATAGGAGTTCTAAAGGAAATTGGTTCGTAACAAGACGTCACCTTTCATGTACCGTTGATTTACAAAAAAAAAAGCCCTTAATGGGCAGGTTTTGATCATTATGATGTCATTTTGATTTTATTGTATAAGGAACGTCGGTGAATTTCGGATTCAATAAGATTTATAAATTCTTGACTTAATTTTAGTTCTCTTGCTTTAAAATAGGATTCGATTAATAATTCATCTGACAGTTTCCGCACGTCAGAATCCACCTCCGATTTGAATATTAAGGTTCTATTTGCCGATTCGCAAACATAAAATAGTACGTTCAATTGGTGTACCCTAAATCTACCAAATTTATTCCTGTAGAACAATCGTTCTAATTATCCACATAATCCAGTGGATAACTTGTGATTAATTTGTTTATAAGGGAAGGAAAATGGACTGACTCAATGGGTATAATGTTAATAACGTTATCCACAGAGTCTGAGATTGCTGAAATTTGTCGAAAAATATTTTTTGTTTTTAATCATTTCACCATATTTTTGAATCTCATGTATTGGCGTGTTTTGATGAACAATAAGAACATGACATTTATTCTTTGTATCAAAGGTTAAAATTGGTTATGATGAGAAGTGCCATGTTAGTCTATTTAAAAATCAATGAGGTGTAAGCTTAGTGTTAAAACAATTTTTACCCGATGAACATGTGAAAAGCATTCTTGATATATCACCGCAACAATTAAAAGGACGCGGAGTTAAAGGGATTATCACGGATTTGGATAATACATTAGTGGAATGGGACCGCCCCAATGCGACTCCGGCCTTAATCAGATGGTTTGATGAAATTAAAAAACAAAATATTCTTGTCACAATTGTTTCTAATAATAATGAAGAAAGAGTAAAGGCTTTTTCCGATCCGCTCAATATCCCGTTTATTTTTCGAGCTAAAAAGCCAATGGGACCTGCTTTTCACAAAGCCCTGCAACAAATGGGGCTAAAAAAAGAAGAGACAGTGGTAATTGGCGATCAATTATTAACGGATGTACTGGGAGGAAACCGAAGCGGGTTCCATACGATACTGGTTGTTCCTGTAGCGCAGACAGACGGCTTTTTTACAAAATTTAACCGTTTTGCAGAACGCAGAATTTTGAATTGGTTCCGCAAAAAAGGCATGCTTCAGTGGGAGGAATAGGCTGTGATTGACCAACAATATGTATGTATGGGATGCGGTGTAAAGGTTCAAACAGAAGATCCTGGGAAAATAGGATTTGCTCCTGCTTCCGCCTTGGAAAAGGAAACAATTATATGTCAACGATGTTTTCGTTTAAAGCATTATAATGAAGTTCAAGATGTGGATTTAACGGACGACGACTTTTTAAAAATCTTAAATGAAATTGGTAAATCTGATGCTTTAATCGTCATGATTGTCGACATATTTGATTTTAATGGCAGCTGGCTGCCTGGATTGCACCGTTTTGTAGGAAGCAACAAAGTTCTGCTCGTAGGAAATAAGGTTGATTTATTACCTAAATCGGTTAAGCATAATAAATTAATTCACTGGATGAAACAAGAAGCCCGCGAACTTGGCCTGAGGGCGGAGGAGGTTTTCCTTGTTAGTGCTGCAAAAGGCTTGAATATTAAAGAAACTGCAGCAGCGATCGATGATATACGTAATGGTAAGGACGTTTATATTGTTGGCTGTACAAATGTTGGTAAGTCCACGTTTATTAATAGAATTATTAAAGAGGTGACAGGGGAGGCGGATGTTATTACCACCTCTCACTTTCCTGGAACTACTTTAGATATTATTGAAATTCCTTTAGATGATGAAAAAGCAATAATTGATACACCAGGAATCATCAATCATCATCAAATGGCTCATTTTGTAGATAAAAAGGATTTAAAAGTGATTACACCGAAAAAGGAAATAAAGCCAAAGGTATTTCAATTAAATGAGGGCCAAACCTTGTTTTTTGGCGGACTTGCCCGTTTTGATTATGTAAGCGGAGGAAGAAGATCTTTTGTTTGTTATGTTTCCAATGACATTAATATTCATAGAACCAAAACGGAAAATGCCACTGAGCTGTATGAAAAGCATGTCGGAGAAATGCTGACCCCTCCTCGAGAAGAGCAACTAGGTTCGTTCCCTGAACTCGTTAAACAGGAATTTATTATTAAAGATGCTAAGACAGACATTGTATTTTCGGGACTTGGCTGGATAACGGTGAATGAGCCAGGGGCAAAAGTTGTTGCTTACGTACCTAAGGGAGTTCAAACGCTAATTCGAAAATCATTAATTTAAAGATAAATGTGGGATGAGGAGATATAAATGAAGAAATTATTTGCAGTACTAGGGGATCCAATTGGACATTCCATGTCTCCCATTATGCATAATGATTTATTTTCGTATTATCAAATTGATGCTCATTATCTGCCTTTCCATGTCAAGAATGATGACTTGGAGGATGCTGTTAAAGGATTGAGAGCACTTGGGGTGGGCGGATTTAATATAACGGTCCCGCATAAGAGCGCCATTATTCCCTTCCTCGATGAAGTAGAGGAATTGGCTTTAAATATTGGAGCAGTTAATACGGTTGTCAATGATGGAGGCAAACTAATCGGATACAATACAGATGGACCTGGATTCTTAAGGGGATTAGAGCTGTACATGCCTTCTATAGAAGGTAAGAAAGTCTTACTTATTGGAGCAGGCGGCGCTGCAAGAGGGATTTATTTTACTTTAGCTAAGGAAAAAGCGCTGGCAATAGACATTGCAAATCGTACGGTGGAAAAGGCCTCTGGTCTAATTGAAGCTTGCCCATACAGCACTTCATCGAGCGCCTATACATTGGATGAGGCTAGCAGAAACTTAGAGGAATATGATTTAATCATCCAAACCACGACGATTGGCATGTCACCAAAAATTGCGGAATTGCCCTTAAACGTAACAAATATAAAGAAACAAGCATTAGTATGTGATATAATATATAACCCGCTTGAGACCCTATTTTTGCAGGAAGCAAAAGAAATAGGAGCAAGCATCCAAAATGGCATCGATATGTTTGTTTTTCAGGGAGCCCTTGCTTTTGAAAAATGGACCGGGATTTTTCCCGATGCTGAAAGAATGCGGGAAAATGTGTTAAACCAACTAGGAGGAAAAACATGTTAACAGGTAAACAAAAAAGATTCTTACGTTCAAAGGCACACCACCTCGACCCTATTTTTCAAGTAGGAAAAGGCGGAGTGAATGAAAATATGATTAAACAGGTTACAGATGCTCTTGAAGCGAGAGAGCTATTTAAAGTGAGCGTTTTGCAAAACTGTGAAGAAGACAAAAACGTAGTTGCCGAGCAGCTGGCTGAGGGTGCTGGTGCGGAAATCGTGCAAATTATCGGAAATACTATTGTCCTTTACAAGGAATCAGTGGAAAAGAAGCAAATTACTCTTCCATAAAATGAAGGCGGTGGAGCATGAAGAAAGTTGGGATTTTAGGCGGTACTTTTGATCCGCCGCATTTCGGACATCTTTTGATTGCAAACGAGGTTCTTTTCGCACTTCAGCTAGATGAGATTTGGTTTATGCCAAATCAGGAGCCTCCACACAAGAAAAAATCTGATTCAGTAAAAAATGAAGATCGGCTTCATATGCTTCA
This sequence comes from Neobacillus drentensis, assembly GCF_036965425.1. Lineage (GTDB taxonomy): Bacteria > Bacillota > Bacilli > Bacillales > Cytobacillaceae > Neobacillus > Neobacillus drentensis_F. The sequence continues at coordinate 15,674 of NZ_JBALPP010000053.1, forward strand.
GTTAGCTTTAGGAGATAATCATGCTTTTCAAATTCAGTCCATTGAACTTGAAAGGGAGGGTCCATCTTATACTGTTGAGACAATGAAGTTAATCAATAACGAATTTCCTGACCATCAATTCTTCTTTATTATTGGGGCTGATATGATTGAGTATTTACCTAAATGGCATAACATTGACGAGCTCGTAAAGCTCGTTCAATTTGTTGGCGTGGATCGGCCTCATTATAGCCATCAAACCAATTACCCTGTCCAATATGTAGACGTACCCTCGTTGGATATCTCTTCAAGCATGATCAGAGAGAGAATAAAAAGCAGGAAGACGGTCCGTTATTTACTGCCAGATTCCGTTATTTCTTATATTGAGGAGAAACATTTATATGGAACGTGAAAGGGCCTTACAGTTAGTAAAGAAACAATTAACCGAACATCGATACCAGCATACTTTAGGGGTAATGGAAACCGCCATTATCTTAGCTAATCGATATGGTGCAGATGAAAAAAAAGCTGAACTTGCGGCGATTTTTCATGATTATGCAAAATTTCGTCCAAAGGAAGAAATGAAAGATATTATTGCTGCAAAGGGTTTTCCGCAGGATTTGCTCGAATATAATGCTGAACTTTGGCATGCACCTGTTGGTACATATTTAGTTGAGAAGGAAGCAGGCATATCGGACCGTGATGTCTTGGATGCAATCCGTTACCATACATCCGGCAGGCCGGGAATGACACTTCTTGAAAAAATTATTTATTTGGCCGATTATATTGAACCGGGAAGACATTTTCCAGGGGTCGATGAGGTAAGGGAAATGGCACAAGGAAGCTTAGATAAAGCATTAATTAAAGCGGTTCAAAATACAATTGTATTTTTAATGAAAAAGAATCAAATGGTATACCCGGATACTTTTCATACGTATAATGACCTAATAAAAAATTTGGAGGATTGATTAATGGATAAACATGAGTTACTTAAGATTACCGTAAAGGCCGCAGATGATAAGCGGGCAGAGGATATAATGGCATTAAATATGAAGGGAATTTCCCTAATTGCGGACTACTTTATTATTTGCCATGGAAATTCGGATAAACAAGTTCAGGCTATTGCCAGAGAGATGAAAGAAAAAGCGCAGGAAAATGGGTATGATGTTAAAAGGATAGAAGGTTTTGATGAAGCTAGATGGGTATTGATTGATTTAGGGGATGTTGTGGCCCATGTTTTCCATCGTGATGAACGAAGTTATTATAATCTAGAACGCTTATGGGGCGATGCTCCATTAGAAGATATCCGCAGTGAGCTAAATTCATGAGCTATGAACAGTTCGCTTATCTTTACGATGAACTGATGCAGGATGCACCGTATGATGAGTGGGTCCAGTTTGTCAAAGATAAACTTGTAAAATATGGTATTAGCGAAGGGCCAATAAGATTACTTGATTTAGCTTGCGGGACGGGAGAGCTTTCGGTCCGTTTTGCAGAGGAGGGCTATCAAGTGACTGGTGTTGATTTGTCTGCTGATATGCTGGCTGTCGCTCATACAAAAGGAGAGAAAGCCGGAATAAAGATTCCTTTCTTTCAACAAAACATGGCTGATTTGGAGGGCCATGGAGAATTTGATGTGATCGGTATTTTTTGTGACTCATTGAACTATCTTGATTCAGAGGATGAGATAAAGAATACCTTTTTAAATGTATACCAGCATTTAAGTCAAACTGGAATTTTTATTTTTGATGTGCACTCGATCTACAAAATGACCGAGGTTTTTATCAATCAGACGTTTGCTCATAGTGATGACCACGTGTCATATATCTGGAATAGTTTCCTTGGTGAAAAACCTAACAGTGTGGAACATGAGCTTAGCTTTTTTGTATTGGATGAAAAATCGGGGAAATATGACCGTTATGATGAGCTTCATTTACAACGGACCTATTCTGTTCAACAATACTCGAATTGGTTGAGTGATGCTGGCTTCGACATATTAGAAATTAGTTATGATTTTGAAGATTTTGCTCCAAAGGATCATTCCGAAAGAATCTTTTTTACCGCTAGGAAAAAATAATTTAAGCCATCTTTTAAAAAAAGATGGCTTTTTTATAAAAATATAGAAGGATTTTGTCTTAATTTGGCGAATTAATTATTAAAGAATTGTCCCTCTACCTTTGAAAGGTCTTCTTTGAACTTCGCGTGTGTGGCTTGAAATAGGTGTTCAAACATATCGCCAACCTCATTTTCCAATATTTTTATTCCTTCACCTGTTATCCCGCCCTTTACACAAACTTTTTCCTGAAGTGACGGTAAGGTATAATGACCTTGTTTTAACAATTCACCGAGCCCCACGACCATCTCACTGGCAAATATTGTCGCTGTTTCTTCATCAATTTCCGTTTCTTTCACCGCTGCTTTTATAAAACCCTGAAGTAAATAGCTGAAGAATGCAGGCCCACAGCTAACAATATCAGAGGCAACTCTCGTAATTTTTTCATCTATTGAAACTGGCACAGATATCTTCGTAATTAATTTTTCAACTTCTACTTTCCAATAATCACTGCAATTTTCTCCAAAGGTAGTTAATGAAACCCCAGCCAATGCCCGATTTGTGATACTTGGGATTACTCGGACGACGGAACATGAAACTTTTTTTTCAATTTGGCTTGTACTGACTGGACTTGTTATGGAAACGAGGCATTTTTCCTTGCTTAAATAGGAATTTATCTCATCAAGTATTTTAAAAATCTGTAATGGTTTCACGCAAATAAATATTAAATCGGACTCTGCCGCAACTTCCACTGCATTCGCCGCAATTTTTATATTTTTATATTTTTCTTTAAGCAGCATCGCTTTTGACTTTGTTCTATTTGTAATCATTACTGAAGAAGGGGAGATTGCTTTTCCATCAATCAAAGCCTCGACTAAAATCGTCCCCATATTTCCGGTACCGATGATGCCTATATTCATTGATACGACCCTCCTTCACATGAAAGATTCTCTTATAACAATATGAAAACCAATAGTGAAATATACCTTTAGAAAGGATGAATCCAATTGAAAGACTGGTTAAATGAACACAAGTTATATGTTATCCTTGCTGCAATCATTGCTTTTGGAGGACTTTATTATTTCTTCTATATGGGTAATGATGCCTCGTCTACATCCAACCAAACCGTGAGATTGGAAAACACACCCCCTCAAACAAACGAACAAGAAGGGGAAAATAATCAGCAGGAAAAACAATCGAAAGTGCCTGATAAAATTATGGTGGATGTTAAGGGACAAATTAAGCAGCCTGGGGTTTATCAAGCCAACATAGGTGAAAGGGTGATTGATGTTATCAGCCGAGCTGGCGGATTAACAGACCAAGCTGATCAGGGACAGGTGAATTTTGCTGAGCATGTCCAGGACGAAATGGTTATCTATATTCCAGCGAAGGGGGAGGCGGGCGCTGCACCAGTATCTTCGGGAGGTACAGCCTTATCCGGCGATGGGGCTCAAAAAGAGGGGAAAATTAATCTTAATAAAGCCGATGAAAATGAATTGCAAAACCTTCCGGGAATCGGACCTTCAAAGGCAGCCGCAATCATTGAATACCGGAACACGAGCGGCCCTTTTAAAGCGGTAGAGGATTTAAAGAATATAAGCGGGATTGGCGATAAAACCTTCGAAAAGTTAAAGGATTTGGTCGATGTTCATTAAATACACCAATTGACCAAATCGTACAAGCCGTTTACACTTTAATAAAAAGATTTCTTTTTCAAGGGAGTGGGAGAAAATGAAACGGATTTCCTGGGATCAATATTTTATGGCACAAAGTCATTTGCTCGCACTAAGAAGCACATGTACCCGTCTTACAGTGGGGGCAACAATTGTCAGAGATAAACGAATCATTGCCGGAGGCTACAACGGATCGATTGCTGGCGGTGACCATTGTATTGATAAAGGATGCTATGTAATCGATAACCATTGTGTTAGAACTATCCACGCGGAAATGAATGCACTCTTGCAGTGTGCCAAGTTTGGTGTCCCAACAGCAGATGCTGAGATATATGTCACCCATTTTCCGTGTTTACAATGCTGTAAGGCTATTATCCAGGCGGGCATTAAAACGGTCTATTATGCTGAGGATTATAAGAATCACCCTCATGCCATCGAATTATTTGACCAAGCAAATGTAAAGGTAGAAAAAGTAGAGCTAACTGAATCATTTATCGATTTTCGAAAGGTTAATCAATAATCCTCAAATATCGCCGGTTTAAACGCCGGCGAATCTCTTTCCTCATAAATCCCCTCAAATTGGAGAAAAATAATGTACGGAAAATATGTGTATTTTGCCATTGCTGCCTTTATAGCGGAGTTAAGCGTACTAAGTGAATTTCTTCCTTTTTTTCTTTTAACCGTAACCTATATTTATGTTTTGTATAAATACAAGAGATTTAACAATCAACAACTATTGCTTTTGATCGCTATTGTTCTTATATTTTTTTTCGCTGGACATTCTGCTGTTATTAAAAACAAAACAAAGATTCCAGAAACAGAAACAGCCTTTTTGCTTGAATATACTCAAGATCCCAAAATTGATGGCGATTTGTTGCAGGTTCAGGCTTTCGAGCAACGGTATAAAGAGAAAATATTAATCCGCTATTACATCCAATCCGAACAAGAAAAAAACCTGTTGCATAGTAAAAGTTTTTATGGGTATATATGCAAGGCTTCTGGCACTTTGGAAAAACCGAAAGTGGCCAAAAATCCTAATGGCTTTAATTACCGCAATTATTTAACCGCTAAAGAAATCTTTTGGATAGTTGAAATCCAAAGAAGTCCCCTTCAGAATTGCGCTCCAGTTCATCAGTCCGCCACAGTCATAATTAAACAGCTTCGTTTTATGGGTGAACGCTACCTTGAAAAACATTTTCCGCTTGAAATCGCATCACTGTCATCAGCGTTAATTTTTGGTGATAGAAATATGCTTGACAGTCAACTCCTTGGGGATTATCAACAAACGGGAATTGTCCATTTATTAGCTATTTCAGGGCTGCATGTCTCTTTGCTTATTGGAATGGTTTTTTATATAGGCATTCGAATAGGTTTAACCCGGCAGTTCATGTTGGATTTCTTGCTTATAGTGATTCCGATTTATGTAATCTTAACTGGAGCATCTCCGTCGGTTATAAGGGCAGCACTTATGATCTTATTCATTTTAATCACGGATAAATGGAAAGGAAGTCTCAAGCTTCTGCCGATTGATGCTATAAGTTTGGCATTTATGATTTATATTTTTTTTAGTCCGCTGGTTCTTTTTGATATCGGTTTTCAGCTTTCCTTTTCCGTAAGCTTTGTGATTATTTTGTCATCTAGTTCAATTCTTAAAGGTTATCTCACAAATGGGGCAAAGATGTTGGTTACGTCAATCATATCTCAATTGGCGGCACTTCCCTTTATACTGTATCATTACTTCGGTATGTCCATGATTGGGATTTTCGCTAATATGTTATACATACCGCTTTTCTCTTTTGTTTACCTGCCGGGTTTATATTTATTGTTTTTCATTCAACTCATTTTTCACCATACCCCGCCGTTTCTAATCTCACTATTTTTATTGATAATAAATTTTTTCAATCATCTTATTGGTATTATGGCTGGCTTTTCCATTATTTCATTTGTTCCAGGAAGGCCAAACCTATTTCTCCTTATTATTTATATTCTCATTCTTTTCAGGATTTTTTGTATTTGGGAATCCAGATCCACTTTCAAAAGAAATGCGCAGCTATTTTCTATTACGATCGTGTTATTTATTTTTCAGCCCTTGTGGAACTTTCTTAATCCTTTTGGTGAAGTAACGATGATTGATGTCGGACAAGGCGACAGCATTTTGCTTCATTTTCAACACAATAGCGGCACCTACCTTATTGATACTGGCGGGACGATGCAATTTACGGAGGAAAGCTGGAAAGAGAAGGGAAAACCGTATGAAGTGGGACGAGATGTGTTGGTTCCGTTCTTAAAGGGAAAAGGCATTACTAAGATCGATAAACTTATTCTTACCCATGGTGATATGGATCATATTGGGGGGGCATTTTCCATTTTAAAGGAGATAAAAGTAAATCAAATTCTAATGCCATCCGTTCACGATCCTTCGGATACAGAAAGTGCCATTGTTAGTTTGGCAAAACAGAAAGGGATACCTGTAATTAAAGTCTCAAAGGGAAATCATTGGACCAGTGGAGAAAATGAATTTTATATCGTTTCACCAGAAAACAATTTTGAAGGTGAACGGAATCGCGGTTCTATTTCCATAATTGCTCAAATAGGGGGTGTCAGCTGGTTTTTTGGAGGGGATTTAGACCAGGAAGGAGAGAAAGCAATTATCAAAAACTATCCTCATTTAAAAATAGATGTACTTAAGGCGGGACACCACGGAAGCAGAACATCTAGCGCTGAAGCTTTCATTCATCAAACAATGCCGAGTATTGCGTTAATTTCTGCTGGTGAGCATAATCGATTTGGACATCCCCATCAGGAAGTGCTCGATCGATTAAGGGCGGCTAATATTACGATATACCGTACTGATATCCAAGGGGCGATTACGTATCGTTTTTACCAGAGAAAAGGAACCTTTACAACCTATTTGCCATAGGATATAGCAATTAACCCAGAACTAAAAAAGACTGCATTTACTGCAGCCCTTTTTAGTTAATCATATGTAGCTATTTATTAAGATCCGATTAGTTTAATGACTGTTGCAATAATAAACATAATGGCAAAAAAGCCAAAAGAAACCCCAAAGCCAACTCCAGAATCAATTGCATCGTTACGTTTACTTATAATGTTTTTTTCAAATTCGTTCACAATTTACCCCTCCTATTTCAAGATATAGTATAAGCCATTCGCTTGAAAAAATCCAGCCTGCCTCAAATTGCTTTTAATAACTGACAAGTGTTGTCAAAATAGTTTGATTAGCCGCGGGCTACACTATGACTACAAAGAAATTCCGCAAGCATTAAGAAGTTCCTAGGGCCTTGATGCTGCGTTCATTATAGATCGGGAATTGGCACTTTTTAGAAAGCGCTAATTCCCTTTAAGTACTTGTCAAATCGTCCAAGCTTCTTTACGATAATATGTGAGTGAATTGAAGGGGAGCGCTTGGCAAATGGTATTAGATGTTTGGAAAAAAATAAAGCAAAGGGAATTTGCCCCTATTTATTTATTATATGGAACAGAGGCATTTTTAATCAATGAAACAAAACAACTCCTTTTAAACAGTGTTTTAGGGGAAGAGGAGAAGGAATTTAATTTTGCTGCTTATGATTTAGAGGAAACACCTATCGAAATAGCCTTAGAAGATGCAGAAACCTTCCCTTTTCTTGGTGATAGAAAGGTTATTTTTTTACATAATCCTGTTTTTTTAACGGCCGAAAAAACAAAAGAAAAAGTGGACCATAATTTAACACGATTTGAGGCATATCTAAAGGAGCCGGCACCATACACGATCATGGTTATTTCTGCTCCGTATGAGAAATTGGATGAACGAAAGAAAATCACAAAAGAACTGAAAAGGAACGCTGAAATAGTAGAAGCGAAGAAATTAAATGAGTTTGAACTAAAAAACTGGGTGAAAACAAGGGCGAAATCCAGTGGAATTGAATTCGAGCAAGACGCAATTGATCAATTGCTGGCACTTAGCGGAACTAATATGTTTATGCTTTCTAGTGAAATAGAAAAACTGGCTTTATATGCTGCAGAGAAAAAAACAATTGATATAACGATTGTTGAGCAATTAGTGGCAAGGTCACTTGAGCAAAACATTTTTACCTTAGTTGAAAAAGTAGTTCAGCGGAAACTTGATGAAGCATTAAGAATTTATTTTGATTTATTAAAACAAAATGAGGAACCGATTAAAATACTCGCTCTTCTGGCTGGCCAATTTAGATTGATTTATCAGGTAAAAGAGCTCTCAAGAAGAGGATACGGTCAACAGCAAATTGCGGGATATTTGAAAACTCACCCGTTCCGTGTAAAGCTTGCTCTCGGACAGGCAGCCAGCTTTACTGATGAGGACTTATCCCATTTGATGGGCCTTCTTGCCGAAGCAGACTATCAGATGAAAACGGGTGGAATGAATAAATCCTTATTAATCGAAATGCTATTGTTTCGCTTAAAGAAATAAAAAAAACGATTCCTTTAAATAAGGAACCGTTTTTTTTTATTATAGAGAGTTAGCTTTTTTCATTAGACGAGATTTTTTACGAGCAGCAGCGTTCTTATGGATAAGACCTTTTGCAGCAGCCTTGTCTAATTTACTAGCAGCAGTTACTAATGTTTCGTTTGCAGCAGCTGCATCGTTTGTTGAAATAGCAGCTTCTGCTTTCTTAACAGCAGTACGCATTGCAGATTTAGCAGTTGTATTTTGAGCATTACGAGCTTCGCTTGTTTTTACACGCTTAATAGCAGATTTAATGTTAGGCATTACTTTCACCTCCTACAAAGAATCGAGACTATATGAACTCGACTTAACATTCATTATTCATAATTCGCAACAAGAGATATTTTATCAAATGGGACCCTATATTGCAATATAGAAATTACCTTGTTAGTTAGTTTACCCTGCATGTTTTTATCGAAAAGGGGTAAAAATAGGAAATAGTTTCTATATTTAAGGAAATTTTTTTGATTGGAGTGATCTGAAATGGGTGAGTCTGTCGACTTAAGTCAGTATTCTGTTCGAACAGATTTAGCGATTGAAGCAAGGGAAATGGTGCTTGCTGGCAGAGGTGGATCTGTACAGCAGGAGGAAGATCTTTCACAAATTGAAGGCGTCATCATCAAAGAAAAAGATGTTGATGATATAAAAATCTCATTAGTAGAGGTTACAAAACAAGGTGAAGAGCAGCTTGGAAAAAAAGCTGGCAGGTATTTAACTTTGGAAGTTCAAGGGATTCGCCAGCAGAACACAGAGGTGCAGCAAAAGGTTGAGGAGATTTTTGCCAAAGAATTCTCTCATTTTATAGAAGGTTCAGGAATTAAAAAAACCGATTCCTGTCTTGTTGTTGGGCTGGGGAACTGGAATGTAACGCCAGATGCGCTGGGACCCATGGTTTGTGAAAATCTTCTGGTTACACGTCACCTTTTTCAACTCCAGCCGGAAAATGTTGAGGAAGGATATCGCTCTGTCAGTGCTCTCTCACCTGGCGTAATGGGGTTAACAGGAATTGAAACGAGCGATATTATTTTTGGGGTGGTAGAAAAAACAAAGCCTGATTTCGTGATTGCGATTGATGCCTTGGCATCTCGTTCAATCGAAAGGGTTAATTCTACCATTCAAATTTCCGATACAGGCATACATCCTGGTTCAGGGGTTGGGAACAAACGAAAGGAATTAAGTAAAGAAACATTAGGAATTCCTGTAATCGCCATTGGTGTACCCACAGTGGTGGATGCAGTTTCCATTACAAGTGACACGATTGACTTCATTCTAAAACATTTTGGTAAAGAGATGAAGGAAGGAAATCGTCCATCACGTGCACTTGCTCCGGCAGGAATGAGCTTTGGTGAACGACGCAAGTTGACAGAAGAAGATATGCCTGAAGAAAAGCATCGGAAAACCTTTCTTGGAATGATTGGGACACTCCCTGATGAGGAGAAAAGAAAGTTAATTTATGAAGTTTTATCCCCGCTTGGCCACAATTTAATGGTTACACCTAAGGAAGTCGATGTATTTATTGAAGATATGGCTAATTTAATTGCCAATGGATTGAATTCCTCGCTCCACAGTGCGGTTGATCAGGAGAATGCTGGATACTATACGAGATAGCATATATTTAAGGGGCCATTTTGGCCCCTCGATGAAATCTCTTATTTTTAAAAATGTGGTTCTACCAACTCTAGCAATGTCATAGGATTTACTAGAATCCGTTTTGCGAGGTGGAACCATGAAATCTAAATCTTCAGGAACGTTTGTAATGGTGCAAGGGACAAGTCTATTGAAAGCCGGTGCAGCACTTTTTGTGTTTTTGCTATTGATTTTCTCTATAAGTGGGTTGTTAACCTCGTTAAAACCACAATATCGATTAATGTCGACTTCCGTTAACCAAGCGACCATGAAGGTGAACGGTGAACTGTTGTATCAATTGATGGGTTGGGAAAATCATCATTTTTTAAAGGTTGATAACAATTGGACAACTGCCCCTAAATTAACCAATTTAGTATTTAAGCTGTCAAGCAATATTAATTTGAATGATCCACGAAGTTTGCTTGGCCGGGAATTGCCTGGATTTTTTCAATTTGATGGACAAATTGTTGTGGCTGGTGAGGGAACGAATTACACCAATATGCCGATAGAATCCTCGCCGCCAATCCAAATTATGAAAGCGGAACGTGAGGCAGCCTTGCAAAATGTAGAGGGTTTGGACAAGCCGGATGATGAGAATCCTCGTCCAACACCTGGGCAGACAACAGGAGATCGAAAAGTAGTATACCTTTACTTCACACATAACCGGGAATCCTATTTACCATATCTTAAAGGTGTCACCAACCCGGATTTAGCCTATCATTCGCAAATCAACGTGACAAAAATTGGCGATCATCTAAAAACAAGTTTAGAGGATAGAGGAATTGGAACCTTTTTAGATAAGACAGATGTACAGGCGAACTTAAATAAAAAAGGATTAAATTATGTGAATTCTTACCAAGAATCCCGCTCAATTGTACAAACGGCAATGGCGACAGATCGTGATTTACATTATTTTATCGATATTCATCGAGATTCTAAACGGAAACCTCAAACAACTGTTACCATTAATGGCAAGGCCTACGCAAAGCTTGCATTTATTATTGGCGGCAAAAATGCGAATCATGAAAAAAATGAAAAGTTAGCAACTGAACTCCATAACCTTTTGCAAAAAAAATATAAGGGTTTGAGCAGGGGTGTGATCGTAAAAATGGGTGGAAATGCAGTTTATAATCAAAACCTTTCAGATAATGCGATCTTAATCGAATTTGGCGGTGTAGATAATACATTCGATGAATTAAATCGTTCTGCCGATGCGCTGGCCGACGTGTTTAGTGAATATTTCTGGCAGGCCGAAAAGGTTAATCAGGATGTTGAACAATCAACGAATAAACAATAGAAGTAGGGAGCATGCTTATGAAGATGTTCATGCTAAAAAGCTTAGGGGTTGCAGCGCTTATGTTTATCTCCGTTTTAGCAGGAATGCAATTAGCTAATGATGGAATTCATAAAATGAAAGGCTATGATGATCCGAATTTTCAAAATGCTGTTTCCATCAATGAAACGGACAAAGACTTAAATGCAACCTTTCTCGGGAAGGATGTTTCCAGTCATGATATAGAAGCAAAAAAGAAGAAGCTTGAAGAAATAAGTGCTTTTAATTTTTTTTCCTCAATGGGAAAGAAATTATCGGACGGGCTCTCAGGTGCCTCTGGAAAACTGATCAAACAAATTACCGAATGAAAATTTTTGAAAGCGGCCGATTACATAGGCCGCTTTTCGATTGTCCAGCTCCAGCGCCTTGGGGCTCGAGGTCGAGAAGGTTAAAGAACAACCTTCCCGCCAGCTTGTCTAATGCTTGTCGCCCCTGAGCAAGGCGCTTCCGCTTTTCGATTTTAATTGAATCTTGATTTCCCTGCTGATATAATCAAAAATAGTGTACATGTGCGAGTATAGTAGGAGTGAACGACATGAACAAAGAAGAAAAACTCAAACGACAATCAAAGATTAGAAATTTTTCGATTATTGCCCATATTGACCATGGTAAATCAACATTGGCAGATCGGATTTTAGAGAAAACCAATGCTCTTTCATCACGTGAAATGAAAGACCAGCTGCTCGATTCAATGGATCTTGAACGAGAACGAGGCATTACGATTAAGTTAAATGCCGTCCAGCTTAAATATAAAGCAAAAGATGGAGAAGAATATATTTTCCATTTAATTGATACACCAGGGCACGTCGATTTTACGTATGAGGTATCAAGGAGCCTTGCTGCCTGCGAAGGGGCGATTTTGGTCGTAGATGCAGCACAAGGAATAGAAGCACAGACACTAGCGAACGTTTACCTTGCCCTCGATAACAACCTTGAAATTCTACCTGTTATTAATAAAATAGACTTGCCTAGTGCTGAACCTGAAAGGGTTCGAAATGAAATTGAAGAAGTAATTGGCTTAGATGCCTCCGAAGCAGTTTTAGCATCTGCTAAAGCAGGAATTGGTATTGAAGATATCCTTGAACAAGTAGTAAAGACTGTTCCGGCTCCAACTGGAGACCCTGAAGCACCATTAAAGGCTCTCATTTTCGATTCATTATATGATGCCTATCGTGGTGTTGTTGCCTATATCCGTGTCGTTGAAGGATCAGTAAAAGTCGGCGATAAGATTAAAATGATGGCCACTGGAAAAGAGTTCGAAGTAAATGAAGTTGGAGTATTTACTCCTAAAACAACGTTACTTGATGAATTAACCGTTGGTGATGTTGGCTTTTTAACAGCATCGATTAAAAATGTCGGGGATACTCGTGTTGGTGATACAATTACGAATGCCAAAAATGGAACGACAGAACCTCTTCCTGGTTACCGGAAACTAAATCCAATGGTGTATTGTGGACTTTATCCAATCGATACAGCTAGATTTAATGACCTTCGTGAAGCCCTTGAAAAGCTTCAGTTAAATGATTCCGCCCTTCAATTTGAACCGGAAACATCCCAAGCGCTTGGTTTTGGTTTCCGTTGTGGTTTCTTAGGTCTTCTTCATATGGAAATCATTCAAGAGCGGATTGAGCGTGAATTTAAAATAGACTTAATTACCACTGCACCAAGTGTTATTTATCACGTACACATGACAGATGGAACTGAATTAAAGGTAGATAACCCGTCTAATTTACCGGATCCTCAGAAAATTGATCGGGTAGAAGAGCCTTATGTAAAAGCAACCATGATGGCTCCTAATGAATATGTAGGGGCGATTATGGAGCTTTGCCAATTAAAACGCGGAATCTTTATTGATATGCAATACCAAGGGGAAAATCGCGTAAGTATTATTTATGAAATTCCATTGGCAGAAATAGTTTATGATTTCTTTGATCAATTGAAATCTGGCACAAGGGGATATGCGTCTTTTGACTATGAATTAATTGGTTACAAACCATCTAGTCTGGTTAAAATGGATATATTGTTAAACTCTGAAAAAGTTGATGCCTTAAGCTTCATTGTGCATAAGGATTTTGCTTATGAACGAGGAAAAGTAATTGTTGAAAAACTAAAGGAATTAATTCCAAGGCAGCAATTTGAAGTACCTGTTCAGGCTGCAATTGGTCAAAAAATTGTTGCTCGTTCAACGATTAAAGCAATGCGTAAAAACGTATTGGCTAAATGTTATGGGGGAGATATCTCTCGTAAACGGAAGCTGTTGGAAAAGCAAAAAGAAGGTAAGAAGCGGATGAAACAAGTTGGCTCTGTTGAAGTACCGCAGGAAGCCTTCATGGCCGTCTTAAAAATGGACGATAATAATACAAAAAAATAAACATGAAAGAGAGGTAAGGACTAGCCAAATATGGTGAACCCTGCCTCTTTTTATTAGGAAGTGAAAAACTTGATAAAAGCAGCATACCTTCATATCCCTTTCTGTGAGCATATCTGTCATTATTGTGATTTTAATAAAGTGTTTTTGAAAGGACAGCCGGTTGATGAATACCTACAGGCACTGGATCGCGAAATGGAGTTGACACTTCAAAAATTTCCAACAGATGAACTGGAAACCATTTTTGTAGGCGGTGGCACACCAACGTCCTTAAATGAGCAGCAGCTGCAGCGATTTTGTGAAAGTATAAATAAACGATTACCGAAGAGCACAGATTTGGAGTTTACTTTTGAAGCGAATCCAGGAGATTTATCAAAGGAAAAACTGCAAATATTAAAGGATGCAGGTGTAAACCGAATTAGTCTGGGTGTCCAAACATTTAATGAAGAATTGCTAAAAAAAATTGGCCGTGTGCATCGGGCGAAAGAAGTATACCAATCGGTTGAAAATGCAAAATCCGTAGGCTTTGAGAATATCAGTATTGATCTTATTTTCAGCCTGCCAACTCAAACAATTGCAGACTTAAAGGAATCTTTAACAGAGGCCTTCACGCTCGATATAACTCATTATTCCGCCTATTCGCTAATTATTGAACCAAAAACAGTTTTTTATAATTTATTGAAAAAAGGTAGTCTGCCGACTCCAGGTGAAGATGCAGAAGCAGCAATGTATGAATTATTAATGGAAGAAATGGAAAAAAACGGATTTTCTCAGTATGAAATTAGTAATTTTTCAAAGCCTGGCTATGAAAGCAGGCATAATCTTACCTATTGGAATAATGAACACTATTATGGTTTTGGAGCTGGAGCACATAGTTATTTAAATGGAATAAGGCGTTCAAACGTGGGTCCCTTGAAAAGATATATGGATCTCATAACAAAAGGTGAAATGCCTATTTTGGAGGAAAATCAAGTAAGCATTTCGGAACAAATGGAAGAGGAGATGTTCCTGGGGCTGCGTAAGACAGCCGGAGTTTCGATCTCTCATTTCACCGGAAAATTTGACCGAAATCCTCTAGAAATATTTAAACATCAGCTTGAGGAGCTTGCTGCGAAACATTGGATTGAAGTCTCTGATGATCATATATATTTAACTAAAAAGGGGCGTCTTTTAGGAAATGAAGTTTTTCAAACCTTTTTAGGAGTATGTGATGTGTAATGATTGACACCATCCCCCCTTTTTTGATAATTTATTAATATAATTAGCACTCGGTAACATGGAGTGCTAACAGAGGTGATGAATGTTGTTAACAGATCGTCAATTGTTAATTCTTCAGGTTATTGTTGATGACTTTATTCGATCTGCACAACCTGTCGGCTCAAGAAGTCTGTCGAAAAAAGAGGAAATCTCCTTTAGTTCAGCGACGATTCGCAATGAAATGGCTGACCTTGAAGAAATGGGGTTTATTGAAAAGACGCATACCTCATCAGGTCGTGTGCCTTCTGAAAAAGGTTATCGTTATTATGTAGATCATTTGCTTTCGCCTCAGGTTTTAAATCAGCAGGATATTTCAATCATTCAATCGATTTTTGCTGAGAAAATTTTTGAGTTTGAAAAAATCATTCAAAGATCTGCTAAAATTCTATCGGATTTAACTAATTATACATCAATCGTTCTAGGGCCGGCTGTGAGTATTAATAAGTTAAAAAGGATACAAATCATTCCGTTAAACAAAGAAACAGCGGTCGCTATATTTGTTACGGATACAGGGCATGTTGAGAACCGCTCCTTTTCATTACCACCGTCTATAGATATTAGTGATTTGGAAAAAACGGTGAATATATTGAATGATCGTTTAGCAGGAGTTTCACTCGAAGATCTGAACGATAAGATTTATAAAGAGGTAGCTGTTCTTTTAAGGCAGCATATCCATAATTATGATTTAATGCTTCACACCATTGGTGAATCCTTTAAAATGCCAATTAATGAAAAGTTATTCTTTGGCGGAAAAACCAATATGTTAAGTCAGCCAGAATTCCATGATATTACAAAAATTCGGAGTCTTTTAACGATGATTGATCAGGAAGAGTGGATTTATAATTTAATAAGGAAAAACTCCTCTGGAATCAATGTGAAAATAGGCAAAGAAAATAATGTAAGTGCCATGGATAATTGCAGCTTAATTACGGCTTCTTATTCTGTTGGAGCAGAAAATTTAGGAACAATCGCGATTCTTGGACCTACCAGAATGGAATATTCCCGAGTCATCAGTCTGCTACAATTATTAAGTCATGATTTAACTGAAGTCTTAACTAAGCTGTATCAAAATAATTAGCACTGGTAATATTGAGTAAGGGTGAAATGCCTGTTTATTTCACCCCCTTTACCATGGAAATGTATTTTAATTTAGCTTGCGAGTAATTCTTTAAGGGAGGTGAGTAAGTTGACAAATGAAAAGAACAATACCATCAATGAAGAAGTAGAATCATTAAATGAAAAAGTTGAACTTACTGAAGAAGAAGTGGCTGAGCCAGTTTTTGCTGAAGAAGAAAATGTTGAACAAGAAGCGGTGAACCCTCTTGAAGAACAACTAAAAGAAATTCAAATGCTTCAGGAAAAGTTAGATGCAGCAGATAATCGTTATCTTCGTCTTCAAGCAGATTTTGATAATTTCCGTCGCCGTACTAGACTCGATCTAGAAGCGAGTGAAAAATATAGAGCACAAAAATTAATTACGGATTTGCTACCTGCTTTAGATAATTTTGAAAGAGCATTGAAAGTGGAAGCTGACAATGAGCAAACAAAATCTCTTTTGCAAGGAATGGACATGGTATTCCGCAGTTTGGTAGATGCCTTAAAAAAAGAAGGTGTTGAACCAATTGAAGCGGTTGGCAAGGAATTTGATCCACATCAGCACCAGGCAGTCATGCAGGGGGAAGATGAAAATTATGGTTCCAATATTGTCATTGAGGAGTTTCAAAAGGGTTATCTATTAAAAGATAGAGTCATCCGGCCATCTATGGTTAAAGTCAATCAATAAAAGTTTACATATTTTATCTAGGAGGAAAAGGTAATGAGTAAAATTATCGGTATTGACCTTGGTACAACAAACTCATGTGTTTCTGTACTTGAAGGCGGAGAACCAAAAGTTATCCCTAATCCAGAAGGAAACCGCACAACACCTTCTGTTGTTTCCTTTAAAAATGGCGAACGTCAGGTAGGGGAAGTGGCAAAACGCCAAGCTATTACAAATCCAAATACGATTATTTCTATTAAACGCCATATGGGCACTGATTACAAAGTGGAGGTTGAAGGGAAAAACTATACTCCTCAAGAACTTTCTGCCGCAATCCTTCAATATTTAAAGTCTTATGCAGAAGACTATCTTGGCGAACCCGTTACAAAAGCGGTTATTACTGTTCCTGCTTATTTCAATGATGCTGAGCGTCAAGCTACAAAGGATGCAGGCAGGATTGCCGGTCTTGAAGTTGAACGGATTATCAACGAGCCAACAGCTGCTGCACTTGCATACGGTTTAGATAAAACGGACCAAGACCAAACGATTCTAGTTTATGACCTTGGCGGCGGTACATTTGACGTTTCCATTCTTGAACTTGGTGACGGCGTTTTCGAAGTAAAAGCAACTGCTGGGGATAATCGTCTTGGTGGAGATGATTTTGACCAAGTTATTATTGATTACTTAGTAGAGCAATTCAAGAAAGAAAATGGTATTGACCTTTCTCAAGATAAAATGGCATTGCAGCGCTTAAAGGATGCAGCTGAAAAAGCGAAAAAAGACCTTTCAGGTGTAACTTCAACGCAAATTTCATTGCCATTTATCACGGCTGGACCTGCAGGCCCGCTTCACCTTGAAGTCAGCATGTCCCGTGCTAAATTTGAAGAACTATCAGCAGATCTTGTGGAGCGCACTATGGGCCCTACACGTCAAGCTTTAAGTGATGCAGGTTTAACTCCTTCACAGATTGATAAAGTAATCCTTGTAGGTGGTTCAACACGTATTCCTGCTGTTCAAGAGGCAATTAAAAAAGCTACAGGTCAAGAACCGCACCGAGGTGTAAACCCTGACGAAGTGGTTGCAATGGGTGCTGCCATTCAAGGCGGCGTTATCACTGGTGATGTGAAGGATGTTGTTTTACTAGACGTAACTCCATTATCACTTGGTATTGAAACTATGGGTGGCGTCTTTACAAAACTAATTGACCGTAATACAACTATACCTACATCAAAGTCGCAAGTATTCTCTACCGCTGCAGACAATCAAACTGCTGTTGATATCCATGTTCTTCAAGGGGAACGTCCAATGGCTGCAAATAATAAAACATTAGGACGCTTCCAGTTGTCAGATATTCCACCAGCACCACGTGGAATTCCGCAAATCGAAGTTACTTTTGATATTGATAAAAACGGTATTGTAAACGTTCGTGCGAAAGACCTTGGCACAAATAAAGAACAACAAATTACAATTAAATCATCAACTGGTCTATCTGATGAAGAAATTCAAAAGATGGTCAGAGAAGCAGAAGAAAATGCAGAAGCTGACAAACAACGTAAAGAAGAAGTAGAGCTTCGCAATGAAGCTGACCAACTTGTCTTCACAACTGAAAAGACATTAAAAGATCTTGAAGGCAAGGTGGACGCTGCTGAAGTTGCGAAAGCTAATGATGCAAAGGATGCTTTAAAACAAGCCATTGAGAAGAATGATCTTAATGAAATCCGTACTAAAAAGGATGCTCTTCAAGAAATCGTTCAAGCTTTGACAGTTAAGCTATATGAGCAGGCAGCACAAGCGCAGCAAGGCGGTCAAGAGAGCGGCAGCACAGCTGGCAAGAGCGATAACGTTGTTGATGCAGAATTTGAAGAAGTTAAAGATGATAAGTAATAGGCTGTGAAAATAAAGATAAAAGCCAAAGTCAGTTTAGCTGCTTTGGCTTTTTTATTGCAATAGCACTAATAACGATGTTAGAATAATCTTTATGTGAAAGATTCGGGAGTGGTAATCATGAGTAAACGGGATTACTATGAGGTGCTAGGTGTAGCTAAGGGCGCTTCAAAGGATGAAATAAAAAAGGCATATCGTAAACTATCAAAAAAGTATCATCCAGATATTAATAAAGAGCCAGATGCAGCTGATAAATTTAAAGAAATTGCTGAAGCATATGAAGTCTTAAGTGACGATCAGAAAAAGGCTCATTATGACCAATTTGGCCATACCGATCCAAATCAAGGTTTTGGCGGCGGCAGTGATTTCGGCGGCGGCTTTGGCGGTTTTGAAGACATCTTTAACACCTTCTTTGGCGGTGGCGGCGGCTCAAGAAGACGTGATCCGAATGCTCCAAGACAAGGAGCAGACCTGCAATATACAATGACGATTTCCTTCGAAGAAGCAGCGTTTGGAAAAGAGACCGATATTGAAATTCCTCGTGAAGAAACATGTGGTACCTGCAGCGGTTCTGGGGCTAAACCTGGGACTAAAGCCGAAACATGTAAGCATTGCCAGGGGTCAGGGCAATTAAATGTTGAACAGAATACTCCATTTGGCAGAATTGTGAACCGTCGCACATGCCATCACTGTAATGGATCTGGTAAAGAAATTAAACATAAATGTTCAACCTGCGGCGGAACAGGAAAAGTGAAGAAACGCAAGAAAATCCATGTGAAAATCCCAGCGGGAATTGACGATGGCCAGCAATTAAGAATGTCTGGGCAAGGAGAAGCGGGCATCAATGGAGGACCAGCCGGAGACCTTTATGTTGTCTTCCAAGTCCGTCAGCATGAGTTTTTTGAAAGGGATGGCGATGATATTTACTGCGAGATGCCGATCACATTTGTGCAAGCTACTCTAGGTGATGAAATTGAAGTCCCAACCCTGCATGGTAAAGTGAAGCTGAAGGTACCAGCTGGAACACAAACGGGAACGAGATTCCGCCTGAAAGGTAAAGGGGTTCCGAATGTCCGTGGATACGGTGTTGGTGATCAGCATATTCAGGTACGCATCATTACCCCAACCAAGCTCAATGATAAACAAAAACAGGTCTTGCGTGAGTTTGCTGAAGCCAGTGG
Source organism: Neobacillus drentensis (assembly GCF_036965425.1). Classification (GTDB taxonomy): domain Bacteria; phylum Bacillota; class Bacilli; order Bacillales; family Cytobacillaceae; genus Neobacillus; species Neobacillus drentensis_F. The sequence continues at coordinate 35,270 of NZ_JBALPP010000053.1, forward strand.
TTCGGCGCCAATAGGTGAACATGAAGAAAGTTTTTTCTCAAAAGTAAAACGTGCCTTTAAAGGCGAGTAAGGATTGGAGTTGGTAGAATGAAGTGGTCAGAAATTAGTATCCACACAACAAATGAAGCGATCGAACCTATTTCACATATATTGCATGAAGCTGGGGCGAGCGGTGTAGTGATTGAAGATCCATTCGAATTGACAAAGGAAAGGGTAGATCAATTCGGTGAAATCTACCAACTCAATCCTGATGACTATCCGGAAGAAGGCGTAATCGTAAAAGCATATCTTCCAGTTAACAGCTTTCTAGGTGAAACAGTCGAGGCCATTAAAGAATCGATTAATAATTTAATTATTTATGATATCGATTTAGGTTTAAATCAAGTCACCATCAGTGAAGTAAATGAAGAGGAATGGGCAACAGCCTGGAAAAAATATTATAATCCAGTTAAAATTTCTGAGAAATTTACAATTGTCCCTACATGGGAGATTTATGAACCTGTCAGCAGCGACGAATTAATCATTGAATTGGATCCAGGCATGGCTTTTGGGACTGGAACCCACCCGACAACGGTTATGTGTATACAAGCACTTGAACGGACAGTCCTTCCAGGAGACCGGGTTATTGATGTTGGAACGGGCTCAGGTGTTTTAAGCATTGCTGCGGCGCAGCTTGGTGCTGAGGATGTTCGGGCGTATGATCTTGATGAAGTGGCTGTGACACAGGCCAAATTAAATATTAAATTAAATAAAGTCAGTGATACGGTTACCATTTCGCAAAACAATCTGCTGGATGGTGTTGAGGAAAATTCAGCGGATGTCATTGTTGCGAATATTTTAGCTGAAGTGATTTTGCGCTTTACAGACGATGTTGCGCGGGTGGTTAAGCCTGGCGGGTCATTTATTGCATCGGGAATCATTCAGCAGAAGAAAGAGTTAGTTAAAGAAGCAATTGTAAGTGCAGGCTTTGAAATCACTGAAACCATTTTGATGGAAGATTGGGTTGCCATTATTGCAAAAAGGAAATAACTATTTGAGAAAAGGGGGATTAACCCCTTTTTCTGCTTTCAAAATGAACTTACATTTAGTAAAATAAGGCGTAAAATGTTTTTAGAGAGGGTGCATCGTGTGCAACGCTACTTTGTTAAAGACCGAGCAAATGAAGACCGTTTTGTTATTGATGCTGATGACCGCCATCATATAATTAAGGTTATGCGCATGGATATTGGTGAACAAATCATTTGTGTCGACCCGGATGGAAAATCCGCTGTCTGCAAAATTGCAGAAATTACCGATGAAAGAGTCGTTGCAGACGTTGTACAATGGAAAATGGAGATTTCAGAGCTTCCGATTTCAATTACAATTGCCAGCGGGCTCCCTAAAGGGGACAAGCTTGAGTGGATTATTCAAAAAGGAACAGAATTAGGCGCACATCAGTTCCTCCCATACTCTGCCGCTCGGTCAATTGTGAAATGGGATGAGAAAAAAGCAGCTAAGAAAATAGAGCGATGGCAAAAGATTGCTAAAGAAGCTGCAGAACAATCGCATCGCAATCTTGTACCCCAAGTTTTGAATCCGATGAATTTCAAAGCTTTGCTTGAAAAAAGTAAGGAATTTAATTATAAATTAGCGGCATTTGAAGATGAAAGCAGAAGTGGTGAAACGTCTACTTTTTCTGCAACACTTCAGAAAATGCAAAGCGGGGAATCCCTCCTGATCGTGTTTGGTCCTGAAGGAGGATTATCAGAAGAAGAGGTCAAAGCCTTTAAAGACAACGGTTTTAACTTGTGTGGATTAGGGCCGCGAATATTGAGAACGGAAACCGCGCCGTTATATGCGCTCGCGGCGATTTCCTACCATTTTGAATTAATGAGGTGAACAATCAATGCCAACAGTTGCATTTCATACACTTGGATGTAAAGTAAATCACTATGAAACTGAAGCAATCTGGCAATTATTTAAGCAAGAAGGTTATGACCGAGTTGAGTTTGAATCCATCTCGGACGTATACATTATCAATACATGTACAGTAACCAACACTGGAGATAAAAAAAGCCGTCAGGTAATTAGACGAGCTGTGCGAAAAAATCCTGATGCCGTAATTTGTGTAACAGGCTGTTATGCACAAACGTCTCCAGCGGAAATAATGGCCATCCCTGGTGTGGATATTGTTGTAGGTACACAAGATCGTATAAAAATGCTTGATTATATTGAGCAGTACAAGGTTGAACGCCAGCCGATTAATGGTGTCGGTAATATTATGAAAAATCGTGTTTATGAAGAACTTGATGTTCCTTCGTTTACAGATAGAACACGTGCATCTTTAAAGATTCAAGAAGGCTGCAATAATTTCTGTACCTTCTGTATTATTCCATGGGCCCGCGGCTTAATGAGATCCCGCGACCCAAAAGAAGTCATTCGCCAAGCACAACAGCTAGTGGATGCCGGTTACAAAGAAATCGTTTTAACTGGAATTCATACAGGTGGTTATGGTGAAGACATGAAGGATTATAATCTCGCAGCTTTACTCCGTGATTTAGAAGCAGAAGTAAAAGGTATAGAGCGACTGCGCATTTCATCAATTGAGGCAAGCCAGATTACCGATGAAGTCATTGAGGTAATCAAACATTCGAATATTATTGTCCGCCATTTGCATATTCCGTTGCAATCAGGTTCAAATACGGTTTTAAAAAGAATGCGCCGTAAATATACAATGGAGTTCTTTGGTGAAAGATTAGACCGGTTAAAAGAGGTACTCCCTGGTCTTGCTGTTACATCTGATGTTATAGTCGGCTTCCCTGGTGAAACTGAGGAAGAGTTCATGGAGACTTATAATTTTATTAACGAACATAAATTTTCTGAACTACACGTATTCCCATACTCAAAACGCACGGGTACTCCGGCTGCCCGGATGGACGACCAAGTGGATGAAGAGGTAAAAAATGAGCGGGTACATCGCTTAATTTCCCTTTCTGATCAATTGGCTAAAGAATACGCCTCCACGTTTGAAGGCGAAGTATTAGAAGTGATTCCGGAAGAGGCATTTAACGAAGAAGGCAAATCAGGATTATTTGTAGGCTATACAGATAATTATCTAAAGATCGTTTTCCCTGCAACAGAAGATATGATCGGAAAAATCGTTAAAGTAAAAATTACTAAAGCAGGCTACCCTTACAATGAAGGGCAGTTTGTCCGTGTGGTTGAGGACACAAAATTAGTAAAAGAAGAAATATTTACAAGTAAAGAAGCAGCAATCTAAGGACCAATATAGGTCCTTTTTTCTTTTGGTTCAGGGCATACTATTTTAAGCAGCATATTTCTTTCTTATCTAAATTGGAGGGAGCTTGTAAAATGGCTAATAATGTTGCTGCAATGATTGACCATACTTTACTAAAGCCTGAGGCGACTAGAGATCAAATCGAAACGCTTTGCAAAGAGGCTAGAGAAAACGATTTCTTTTCTGTTTGTGTAAACCCAACATGGGTCAGTACAGCAAAGGAATTATTACAAGGAAGTGCTGTGAAGGTATGTACTGTTATTGGCTTTCCTCTTGGGGCTTCCACTCCCGAAACAAAAGCGTTTGAAACTAAAAATGCGATTGATCATGGCGCGGATGAAGTGGATATGGTCATTAATATTGGTGCTTTAAAGGATAAGAATGATGAATTTGTAGAAAGCGACATTCGTGCCGTCGTAGATGCAGCGAAAGGCAAAGCACTTACGAAGGTAATTATTGAAACAAGTCTTTTATCGAAAGATGAAAAAATTCGTGCCTGCGAATTATCAGTAAAAGCAGGTGCTGATTATGTGAAAACATCCACTGGATTTTCAACTGGAGGAGCAACTTTTGAGGATATTGCCTTAATGAGAAAGACAGTTGGGCCAGATATTGGTGTGAAAGCTTCTGGCGGTGTTCGTAGTACTGAGGATGCTCAGATGATGATTGAAGCTGGTGCCACAAGGATTGGGGCCAGTTCAAGTGTAGCGATTATTAATGGACTAAAAGTGACTGCAGATTATTAAAGAAGGACGGCCGAATATGGCCGTCTTATTTATTTGGTTTCCTATCGTGTAAAAATAATATCATTTCACCAAATTTAGTTGCAAAAGGAAGGATGAGCATGGAGGATACTACATTAAAAATCACACTAATATGTGCTAATTGCACATCTTTTCGATTAGCTAGTAATAGGGCATGATCCGTTAAAGTCGGAATCAACGGAATAAATAACAAGACACCAATTACATTTAGCCAAACATGAGCGAAAGCTGCCAATCTGGATTCCTTTCCTCCCCCGATAGAGGCGATAACGGCCGTAATACAAGTCCCAATATTTGCTCCAAGTACAATGGCAATTCCCGCGTCCAGCTGAAGCGATCCTGCCGTTAAAAAACCCATGGCGATTCCGGTCATTGCCGTACTAGACTGAATAATGGCCGTAATAATAGTCCCTGTTAATAAGCTTAAGAAAATATTGTCGTTAATGGACAAAATAAATTTATTAATAATGTCCATCGAAGTTAAAGGATGAGCCAATAATTCGAAGCCCTTCATTGCTGTAAAAACAGAGGCGATTCCAAATATCAACATTCCAATACTCCGCGCCTTCTTGTTTTTAAACAAAATCAAGACGGCGCCGCAAATAGCCAAAGGAACAAGGATGGCATCCAAATTAAAGGTAATTAACTCTGTTTTAAAGGTAGTCCCAATATTGGTACCAAGAATGATACCAATTGACTGTGGGAATGTCATAATCTTTGCTGAAATTAATCCAATGGTGATCACCATTACAGCTGAGCTGCTTTGCAACAGGGCCGTTACAAAGGTTCCCGTCAGCATTCCCTTTAATGGAGAACTGGTTAGTTTAATCAGCCATGTTTTCAATTTATTTGCAGATAAATTAAATAAGCCAAATCTTATAATGGTCATTCCAAAAATAAATAATAAAATACAAAGGACAAATAATAATATGTATAGCATGTCTAAGGCCCCCCTCCCTTCATTGTATGGCCGCTGATGAAGGGACATGCCACCTTGCTGCAAAAATAAAGATAGGCTATGATAATTTTGTTTTAAACATGCATAAAAAATAAAAAGCATTTTTTACACTGCGAATTTCAGTTGACCTTGTATCAAGGTTATATTATAATTGCAAGGTACATGGATTGAATGTAAGTGTGTTGTGTTTCGGAGGGAGGGAAAGAGAATGTCTAAAACCGTCGTTCGTAAAAACGAATCGCTTGAAGATGCTCTTCGTCGCTTCAAACGTACAGTATCAAAAACTGGTACTTTGCAAGAGGCAAGAAAGCGCGAATTCTACGAAAAGCCAAGTGTAAAACGTAAGAAAAAGTCTGAAGCAGCAAGAAAACGTAAGTTTTAAGAGAGGGTGTAATCATGAGTCTTCTCGAGCGTTTAAATAATGACATGAAACAAGCGATGAAAAACAAGGAAAAAGACAAACTCTCTGTTATTCGGATGGTTAAATCTTCATTGCAAAATGAAGCCATTAAGCTTGGAGTAAAAGAACTATCCGAAGATGTGGAGTTAACGGTCCTTTCTCGCGAAGTAAAACAACGCAAAGACTCCCTCCATGAATTTGATAAGGCTGGTCGTGAAGACCTAGTTGAAAAATTGCGTGCAGAACTAGCAGTTGTCGAGCTGTATTTACCGAAACAGCTTTCTGAAGAAGAGCTGTCAGAAATTGTAACACAAACGATTTCTGAAGTCGGCGCAAAATCAAAAGCGGATATGGGAAAAGTGATGGCTGCGATTATGCCTAAAGTAAAGGGCAAGGCAGATGGATCACTTGTAAATAAATTTGTACAACAACACCTTTCATAAGTATTCTGACATTAAGACCACAAGCTCAAGAGCTTGTGGTCTTTTAATTTTATTAATAGTGAAACTTTTCTAACATACATACGTATTGATTAATAACGGCTATATAGAAAGAAAGGGGGCCCCAAGTATGATTGAGTTTCTTACTGACCCGATTGTGATTATTGTTCTTTTAACAATCGCGGGCGTTGGAATTGTTTTAGAGCTTTTTTCAGCGAAGTTTGGTGTGGCTGGCTTCATAGGTGTATTGGCACTGCTAATATTCTTTTATGCGCATTTCCAAGCGGGATATGCCGGATTCGGTACATTGATCTTATTTGCTGGAGGAATACTTCTAATCTTTTTGGAGTTTTTCCTGCCTGGAGCTATTTCAGGGACTTTGGGTGTCGCAGCCTTAATTTTAAGTCTCTTTTTAGCAGGGGAAAATGCCTTACAGATGGGAGTATCCATCTTAATCGCTATTTTCATTTCAATTCTTGTTTTCTTTTTGATGATTAAGATCTTTGGCAAAAAACTCGTCCTTTTTAATCGGATGGTTTTGTCAGAGTCGGCTAGAAAAGAGGATGGGTATGTTTCGAATATTAATCGTACCGATTTAATTGGTAAGGAGGGCATCGCTCTGACGATATTACGGCCTGCTGGAACAGTCATCATTCAGAATGAACGAATTGATGTCGTGAGTGAGGGCGGGTTTATTGAGCAAAATGCCCCCGTAAAAGTGATTAAAGTCGAAGGGGCCCGGATTGTCGTTAGGGAAATCGAATAATTAGGAGGTTTGGAAAATGGTCACAAATGGAACAATCTTTATTATTGCCCTTGTAGTTGTGGTCTTCATTTTTTTAGGAATTTTATTATCATTTGTCCCAGTAATGCTTTGGATATCAGCCCTTGCAGCAGGTGTCCGGATTAGCATTTTTACATTGGTCGGGATGCGCTTAAGAAGGGTAACCCCAAGCAAAGTGGTCAATCCGCTTATTAAAGCTCATAAAGCAGGTCTTAATGTTACGACTAATCAGCTTGAAAGCCATTATTTGGCCGGCGGAAACGTTGACCGAGTGGTGAATGCTCTTATAGCAGCACACCGGGCAAATATTGAATTAAGTTTCGAACGCTGTGCCGCGATTGACCTGGCTGGACGTGATGTTTTAGAAGCGGTGCAAATGAGTGTTAATCCAAAGGTGATTGAAACGCCATTTATTGCTGGTGTGGCGATGAATGGGATTGAAGTGAAAGCAAAAGCAAGAATTACCGTTAGAGCTAATATCGATCGACTCGTTGGTGGTGCAGGTGAAGAAACAGTAGTAGCCCGTGTAGGTGAAGGGGTTGTATCAACAATTGGTTCATCGGATAGCCATAGCAAGGTTTTAGAAAACCCGGATTTGATTTCTCAAACAGTTCTTTCTAAAGGTCTGGATGCTGGAACGGCCTTTGAAATCCTTTCAATTGATATCGCAGATGTAGATATCGGCAAGAATATTGGTGCAGAATTACAAACAGAACAAGCCGAAGCCGATAAGAAAATAGCTCAGGCAAAAGCAGAGGAACGCAGGGCAATGGCTGTGGCTCAAGAACAGGAAATGAAGGCAAAAGTTCAGGAAATGAGAGCGAAAGTAGTGGAAGCCGAAGCAGAAGTCCCTCTCGCGATGGCAGAAGCGCTTAAATCTGGAAATATTGGTGTGATGGATTATATGAACATTAAAAATATTTCGGCTGATACCGATATGAGGGGCTCCATCGGCAAAATTACAGGTGAGAAGAAAGACGACCGCTAAAAAAATAAAGGAGGCGGTAGTATGGAAACTTTAGTTTTTTTAATAATAATTGGGATTCTCTCCTCTATATTTGGCAAGAAAAAGGGGAAAAAGCTGCCAATAAAAAACAAATCATTTTCCATGAATACTTTATATGAGCTTAAAAACCTATTCCAGAATGAAACGGACCGAAGAATACATCCTGTTCAAGAGAAAAAGAATTCTCATCAGCCAAAAAAACAGGATGTAGAAAAAATTTATCAACAAATTAAACAGGAATCGGATGTCATCCAAAAAGGATTTACGAATCCAGCTAATCAAGGGCAACTAAAGAAAGAAAAAACTAAAGACCCTTTATATGCTGCTTTAGATAATGATGGTGAACCAGAATTTGAGACCCCTAATCCAAATTCAATCATCAACGGCATAATCTGGTCCGAAATCCTTGGAGAACCACGGTCGAGGAAACCATATTTCCCAAGGAAAAGGCAGGCTGAAACCGAATAAAACAATCCATCTTATTGGAGAAAAATGTGCTAGAACCCTATTTCATTTCATACATATGAGATGAAAGGGGGTTCTTTTTTTATGGCGAAAAAATGGGGCCAGAAAGTCCGAAATTGGATGGCTAAAAAAATGGATCTTCCTCAAGATGTCATGATGGATTTACCCCGTATCACTATGATTGGGCAGATTCATATTTATATAGAGAATCATCGCGGATTGCTTGCATACACAGACAAAGAACTCCGTCTGCTTTTAAAGCAAGGGCAATTATTGATAAAAGGAAAATCCTTCGTTATTAAAACGTTTTTACCTGAAGAGGTGTTACTCGAAGGGAAAATCGATCAGGTCATATATATAACTGATAATCCGGGAGGAGCAAAATGAAGAACCAGTGGATAGAATTTATATTTGGCAGAGTAACGGTAAAAGTCTCAGGAAAGGGGGTTGAACGTTTTTTAAATATTTTAGCCAGAAACGGTTTGCATATTTGGAATATTAAGAGGCATGGTACAGAGACCATTACCTTTAAAATGAGACTTGAGGATGCTAAGAACATCAGACACTTTGCGAGACATAGTGAGTGTAACATTTCCTTTTTGCAAAGGAGCGGCGTCCCTTTTCTTTTTAAAAGATTATTAAAAAATAGCGGATTTTTAATTGGGGCAGGAATTTTTCTGTTCATCCTTTTGCTTTTATCCAATGTCATATGGGGAATTGAGATAAAAGGAGCAAAACCGGCTACTGAATATCAGATTCGTAAAGAATTGGACAAGATGGGTGTAAAGATTGGTAAGCTCCAGTTTTTTGTCGATAATGTGGAAGGAATTCAAAGACGGTTAACCAATAATGTTGGCGACCTTACATGGGTTGGTGTGGAATTAAACGGGACAACCTACCACCTGCAAGTGGTGGAAAAAAACGAGCCGAAAAAGCAGAAACAATTATTACCACAGAACCTAATCGCGAAAAAGAAGGCTATCATTGTAAAAATGGATATAGAATATGGCCAAAAGGTTGTAGATAGGAATGATCATGTGGAGGCGGGACAACTATTAGTATCCGGAATAATCGGTGAGGATGGCCTAAAACCGGAATTAGTTTCAGCTCAAGGCGAGGTTTGGGGAGAAACCTGGTATAAAAGCCATGTAGAGCTCCCTTTTAAAACGAATTTTAATGTTTTTAATGGGAAAGAAAAACAAAAGTATTATCTTTCATTTGGGAAGTTAGAAGTCCCTATTTGGGGCTTTGGAGAACATGGCTTTAAAAAATTCGAAACGGAAAAGGATGTTCATAAAATTCATTTCTTAAAATGGGAGCTTCCTGTTTCCTATATTCATAAAACCATTCGGGAACGAGAAGAATTCACACGAACCTATACGAATGAAGAGGCTGAACAAAATGCACTGGAGCTGGCTAAAAAACAAATAAAAAGTCAATTAGATGAAGATGCTATCATTAAAGATGAAAAAATTTTACACAAAGCAATTAAAAATGGTAAGGTTATACTAGATATCCATTTTAAGATAATAGAAAACATTGCAGTCGGGGCACCGATTTCCAAGGAGACTCATGAATGACAGAAAAATTAACAACGATCAATGTACAGCTTGAAAATCCTGCAGAGGCAATTACGCTGCTAGGAAATTCTGATCAAAATTTAAAAATCATTGAGCAGGAGCTTGGCGTTTCGATCATCACCAGAGGTGAATCCGTAAGTTTGTCAGGTGATGAGGACAAGGTATCCTTGGCCGGGCAAATTCTAGATCGCTTGATGTTTGTCATCCGAAAGGGGATTAACATTAGCCAGCGGGATGTTGTCTATGCCATCGAAATGGCAAATAAGGGAACGCTCGATTATTTTGTAAATTTGTATGATGAAGAAATTGCTAAAAACGTAAAAGGGAAAACAATAAGAATTAAAACGCTGGGACAGCTGCAGTATGTTACCGCTATTAAGAAAAATGACTTGGTGTTTGGTATTGGCCCTGCTGGAACAGGGAAAACATACCTTGCCGTTGTGATGGCAGTCAATGCCCTTAAGAATGGGCAAGTAAATAAAATTATCTTAACGAGGCCAGCTGTTGAAGCGGGGGAAAGCCTCGGATTCCTTCCCGGAGATTTAAAAGAGAAGGTCGACCCTTACTTAAGACCTCTTTATGATGCTTTGCATGACGTATTAGGTGCAGAACATACACAAAGGTTAATTGAGCGCGGAACGATTGAAATTGCTCCATTAGCCTATATGAGAGGGCGTACATTAGATGATGCCTTTGTTATTTTAGACGAGGCTCAGAATACCACTCACGCACAAATGAAAATGTTTTTAACCAGATTGGGCTTTGGATCTAAAATGGTTATTACCGGTGATCAAACACAAATTGATCTGCCCAAAGGAGCCAAATCCGGTTTAATTATGGCCGAAGAGATCCTCCTAAATGTAAAGGGACTATCCTTTGTCTTTTTAGAGCAGAGTGACGTTGTCCGTCATCCTCTGGTTGCAAAAATCATCGATGCTTATGAAAAAAAGGCCAAACAAAACTAATCCACTCGTTAAAGGGATGCACCGGTAAAGGTTTATCCCTTTTTGATTTTATTAAAAGATGAAACTTGACAGAAAAACTGTTATCATTTTACATAACGTGTACTTTTAACTAAATTCAGTTGAAAACTCATTGAAACAGAATTTTCATTGGCCGTGGTTGGAGGGATTGGGTTGGATAAACTGCAGCAATACTTCATACGGATAAGGAAGCTGCTCGATATAACCTTTTTTCGAGTTCTATTTTTTCTGGTTTTAGGGGCTTTGTTATATACCGCCCTGTTTAGTAATGTAAAGCCTGAAAAAGTGGATTTAAGCTTGTTTTCTGTTGCTGAAAAAACTATTCGTTCCCCAGGGACCGTTGAGGACAAGAAATCTACTGAAAACAAACGAAAAGATGCTCTTGATCAAGTTCAGGATGTATATGCCTTAAAAAAGGAATATACGCAAAACCGAGTGGATTTAATTACTTCTATCTTCCAATCCGCAATTGAAGTAGATGATGAAGTTAAGGATGAAATGAAGAAACAAGAAGCGGCAGCCACTGACGAGCAGCCTGCCAATTCAGAACCTAGTGTTGAAGAAAAAGTAACAAGATTAAAAGGGAAATTAACTCCTAATGTGACTAAGGATCTTTCTGATCAAGTTTTTTCTGCTTTAGTACAAGCTGGGCACGATGAGTTATCGATTGCAAAGGATTTGACCGTTACAGCCATTAATAATGTGATGAATAATAGAATTTCTGCTGATGACGTTGAAAATGCAAAGAAAAGAGTGGAAGAGGAACTAAAATTTTCGGCTTTGAACGATAATTTACGGCTTGCTGCTATCGAACTGGGAAGATATGCGGTCATTCAAAATGAATTTTATGATCCTGTTGCGACAGAGGAGCTAAGACAGCAGGCAGCAGAAAGTGTAGAGCCTGTAAAAATTCTTCAAGGGCAAATTATTGTGGAAGAGGGCGAACTGATAAACCAGGATATTTATCGACAATTAAAGCTCGTGGGTTTAATTAATAATGAAAAATCCTTTAAACCATACATTGGTCTAATGGTATTAATTGCGATTATTCTTTCTGGCATCTATTATTATTTTTATCAAATGAAAATTGCACCGGATAAAAGACAAACCTATTTGTTATTGTACGGAATGATTTTCACTCTTTCGATTTTTATTTTGAAAATTATTAGCATGCTCCAAGTATATAATTATTCTTGGATTGGCTATCTATTCCCTGCTGCAATGGGGGGAATGCTGATTAAAATATTAATTGATGAAAAGCTAGCAATCCTGATGGCGATTATTTTTGCTGTTTGCGGAAGCATTTTATTTAATGAGGGTGTGACTGGCTCACTTAACTTTTCGGTGGGAATTTATATTCTCTTTAGTGCTTTAGCGGGAATCCTGTTTTTGACAAATCAAAATCAGCGCTCAAAAATTCTCCAAGCTGGTTCGTTTGCAGCCATTGTCAATTTATTGACTATTTTAGCTTTGATGTATATACCAAATGGCCGATTTACCGGACTGGAATATGGGTACTATTTTATTACGGCCCTAATTTCAGGAATTGGTTCAGCCGTACTGACGATTGGTTTACTTCCGTTCTTTGAAACAAGTTTTGGAATTTTGTCGACTATGCGGTTAATTGAATTATCTAATCCCAATCATCCACTCCTTAGAAAGATTTTAATGGAGGCACCAGGTACATATCATCATAGTGTGATGGTCGCTAACTTATCAGAATCTGCCTGTGAAGCAATAGGTGCAAATGGCCTATTAGCAAGAGTCGGAAGCTATTATCATGATATTGGTAAAACCAAAAGGCCAAACTTCTTTATAGAAAATCAAATGCATCATGACAATCCCCATGATCGTTTGCCGCCGGAAAAAAGTGCACAAATCATTATTGCCCATGTCATTGATGGTTCAAATATTTTGAGGAAATACCATATGCCAAAAGAACTTATTGATATCGCCGAGCAGCATCATGGTACAACGCTATTGAAATTTTTTTATCATAAGGCGAATCAAAATGGTGAAGAGATAAAGGAAGAGGAATTTCGTTATCCTGGCCCTAAAGCTCAGACAAAAGAATCTGCTGTTGTTGGCATCGCGGACAGCGTGGAAGCGGCTGTCCGCTCTTTATCACAACCTACGCCGGAAATAATTGAGTCGTTAGTCAAAAAAATAGTTGCCGACCGACTGCAGGATGGCCAGTTAAATGAATGTGATATCACAATGAAGGAGATTGAAATTGTTTCCCACACTCTATGTGAAACATTGAAGGGAATTTTCCATTCCAGGATCGAATATCCAGAAATGAATAAGAAGGTGAAGCAAGCATGACATTACTTATTGATAGTGTTGATGAAACGAATGAATTATCAGACGAGCAAATGCTTGAAATTGAGAGACTAATAAATTTTGCGGCTAATAAACAAAACATTGAAGAACATAGTGAAGTATCCGTCACTTTTGTTTCAAATGAGCGAATTCATGAAATTAACCGTGAATATAGGGATAAGGATGCTCCAACGGATGTTATCTCTTTCGCGATGGAGGAGATGGGAGAAGGTGAAGTCGCTTTGATTGGGGCTGATATGCCTCGTGTGTTAGGAGATATCATCATCTCAGTTCCAAAAGCAAAAGAGCAGGCAGAAGAATATGGACACGATTTTTTGCGCGAGCTTGGCTTTTTAGCTGTGCATGGATTCTTGCACTTATTGGGTTATGACCATATGACCGAGGAAGAAGAAAAAGAAATGTTCACCCTGCAAAAGGATATTTTAAATGAGTATGGACTCATTAGATAAGAAAAAGATTATTCCATTAATTCGGTCATTTACCTATGCGATTACTGGAATCTTGACTGCTCTTAAATCGGAGCGAAATATGCGGATTCATGCTGTTAGCTCGATAGTTGTTTTATTCTTTTCGTATTTCTTTTCTATTACAAAGATCGAGTGGTTGTTTGTTCTTATTTCAATAGGCGGCATGTTTGCGCTTGAGCTAATGAATACCGCAATAGAACGGGTTGTTGACTTGGCAACCTTAGAATATCACCCACTGGCAAAACAAGCGAAAGATTTGGCAGCAGGAGCAGTTTTTGTGTATGCTATACTTTCGGTCATTATTGGGATAGTAATCTTTTTACCGTATTTATTTAGTCTTTTTTAACTATCGAGGGACGGATTTGAAAAGGGAATTTTATTTCGGTAAAATGACTAATCAACAAGAAATTTTTAAGACAAATACATTTATGAGAAAATTCTAACTTTTTAAAATTTTTTATTACTTTTTATTTACAACTAATGATTTTCTCTGATTTTTAATGTAAAATAAAGACACAGCAGGTTTCTGCTGGAAAGGAAGAAAAACTAGTGAACATTGTTCAACTAATTGAAGAAGCAAAAAATGCAAGAGAAAAAGCCTATGTTCCTTATTCAAAGTTTGGAGTAGGAGCAGCATTATTAACAACAGATGGAAAAGTATATAAGGGCTGTAATATAGAGAATGCTGCCTATAGTATGTGTAACTGCGCAGAACGAACTGCCCTTTTTAAAGCGCTTTCAGAAGGGGATAGGGATTTTCAAATGCTGGCTGTTGTTGCCGATACTGAACGGCCTTGTTCTCCATGCGGGGCATGCAGGCAGGTTATTTCGGAATTATGCCCAAAAGAGATGAAAGTGGTTTTAACAAATCTAAAAGGTGATATTCAAGAAATGACTGTCGAAGATTTATTGCCTGGCGCTTTTTCACCGGAGGATCTGCATGCATAATAATCAAAATAATACCATTACAAATAAAGGCTATAAATCTGGATTTATTTCGATTATTGGCCGGCCTAATGTCGGAAAATCAACGTTTCTCAATCGGGTGATTGGTCAAAAAATTGCTATTATGAGCGATAAGCCGCAGACAACCCGCAACAAGATTCAAGGCGTCCTTACACTTTCAGACACCCAAATGGTTTTTATTGATACACCAGGTATTCATAAACCAAAACACAAATTGGGCGATTTTATGATGAAAGTTGCGCAAAATACATTAAAAGAAGTTGATTTAATTCTTTTTATGGTAAATGCTGAAGAGGGATTTGGCCGTGGTGAAGAATTTATCCTTGAAAAGTTTCAAACCGTAAGCACTCCAATCTTTCTTGTAATAAATAAAATTGATCAAATTCATCCTGATGATTTATTGCCGATTATTGAATCGTATAAGGAAAAATACAACTTTGAAGAAATAGTGCCAATATCTGCACTAGAAGGTAATAATGTAGAGCGTTTGCTTACGCAAATTAAATCCTTTTTACCTGAAGGGCCGCAATACTATCCGGCAGACCAAGTTACAGATCATCCGGAACGATTCATCATTACTGAACTAATCAGGGAAAAAGCACTTCACCTGACTAGAGAAGAAATTCCACACTCCTTAGCTGTTGTATTAGACAAAATGGAGCGTCAAGAAGGTAAGGATATAATTCATGTCATGGCAACGGTCATTGTGGAAAGGGATTCACAGAAAGGTATTATCATTGGAAAAAAAGGCAGCATGTTAAAGGAAATCGGAAAGCGGGCTCGCGTAGATATTGAAAATCTTCTAGGGTCTAAGGTGTTTTTAGAATTATGGGTAAAGGTTCAGAAAGACTGGCGCAACAAGATGTCCCAGCTTCGTGATTATGGCTTTAATGAAGATGAATACTGATGAATAACCCTAACTAAAATATTAATCAATTGACAAGATTATGCATGGACAACATTAACAATTTTTTCGTCTTATGATTTTTGCGCAGGCAGGCTATGATAAATGTAAGGTTTGGGATTGAACTTTAGGCTAGTCTAAATAATGAAAGGTGGGGTTTTCGATGATGGATTTTACGTGGAAAGTATTTACCCAGACAGGGAATATTGACACATATCTTCTCTTTAAAGAGCTTGAGAAGGAAAACCAAGAAATACCCGGTAATCTTGATGAAGAGCTAGCACAAATAGATTTTCCCGTTTCATAAGCAAGTCTTTCGCGCTCTTTAGAAGGTGACATTTATGCTTCAGAAGTGTGAAGGCATCGTCATTAGAACAACAGATTATGGTGAAACAAATAAAATTGTAACAATATATACGAGGGAATGGGGAAAGGTTGGCGTAATGGCTAGAGGTGCAAAGAAGCCAAATAGCCGCCTTTCTTCCATTACCCAGCTTTTCACTCATGGTTATTTTCTAGTTCAAAAAGGTTCTGGATTAGGCAGCATGCAACAGGGTGAAATGATTTCTTCCATGCGTTCCATTGGCGAGGATATTTTCTTAACTGCTTATGCTAGTTATATTGTCGAATTAACTGATAAATGTACAGAGGAAAAGAAGCCTAATCCTTTTCATTTTGAACTGCTTTATCAAACACTCAATTTTATGAATGAAGGTTATGACCCGGATATTCTTATGAATATTTATGAAATGAAAATGTTAAATGTGATGGGGTTGTATCCGGTGTTAAATCAATGTTCCGTTTGCGGCAGTACAGACGGGCATTTTTCTTTTTCCATTCGTGAAGGCGGATTTATTTGCCACCGATGCCTTGAAAAAGATCCGTACCATTTTAAATTATCACCAGCGGCAGTGAAATTATTACGGCTATTTTATTATTTTGATCTTTCTAGGTTAGGGAATATTTCTGTAAAAGAAGAAACGAAAGCAGAATTAAAAAATGTCATTACCGCTTATTATGAAGAATATTCTGGTCTGCATCTTAAAACCAAGAAGTTTCTCAATTCTATGGCCCAATTTCGCAATTTATTATAGTTTCTGTTGACATTTTTTCTACTTTTAGTTAATATTTTCTTTAAAATTAATAATTGCGTTGATGGAGAGTAGTACTTAGTAAGCTCTATAGAAGCGAACCTAGGACAGTGGAAGCTAGGGTATAGGGCACTAACGAAGGCGTTCCTGAGCAATCATGTGTTGATCAACACATTTTAAGGAGGCTGCTAATTTAGCAGCAAATAGGGTGGAACCGCGGGTAACTCTCGTCCCTATGCTTATTGTAAGCATAGGGTCGGGAGTTTTTTATTTGCAGAAAAAACTATTAAAGGAGCTTTTAAAATGAAAGTAACAATGGAGCAAATTGTATCGCACGCAAAACACAGAGGATTTATTTTTCCAGGATCAGAAATCTACGGCGGATTAGCAAACACTTGGGATTACGGCCCATTAGGCGTTGAATTTAAAAATAATATCAAGCAGGCATGGTGGAAAAAGTTTGTTCAAGAGTCACCATACAACGTTGGTTTGGACGCAAGTATCTTGATGAACCCGCGGACTTGGGAAGCATCTGGACACATCGGTAACTTTAATGACCCAATGATTGACTGTAAAAATTGTAAAGCCCGTCACCGAGCTGATAAATTAATTGAAAATGCCCTTGAAGAAAAAGGAATCGAAATGGTTGTAGACGGACTGCCTTTTTCAAAAATGGAAGAGCTGGTAAAAGAGCATAATATCGCCTGTCCAGACTGCGGAAGCCATGACTTTACTGGAATTCGCCAATTCAATCTTATGTTTAAAACCTTCCAAGGTGTGACTGAATCAAGCACGAATGAAATTTTCTTACGCCCAGAGACTGCTCAAGGAATTTTTGTTAACTTTAAAAATGTGCAGCGGACAATGAGAAAGAAGCTGCCATTTGGTATCGCGCAAATAGGAAAAAGCTTCCGCAATGAGATTACACCAGGTAATTTTACATTCCGAACAAGAGAATTCGAACAGATGGAGCTTGAGTTTTTCTGTAAGCCTGGTGAGGAATTAAAGTGGTTTGACTATTGGAAGCAATTTGCTGAACAATGGCTGCTTTCCTTAGGGCTTAATAAAGAAAATTTAAGACTTAGAGATCACTCTGATGATGAACTTTCTCATTACAGTAATGCTACAACCGATTTTGAATTTAAATTCCCATTTGGATGGGGAGAGTTATGGGGTGTGGCTTCAAGAACGGATTATGATTTGAAACAACATATGGAATTCTCAGGAGAAGATTTCAACTATATTGATCCTGAAACAAATGAAAGATATATTCCGTTCTGTATTGAGCCATCTTTAGGTGCAGACCGTGTAACTTTAGCTTTCTTAATCGATGCTTATGATGAAGAACAGCTTGAAGACGGCACAACAAGAACAGTCATGCATTTTCATCCGGCATTAGCTCCATTTAAGGCAGCGGTATTACCGTTATCGAAAAAATTATCGGATGAGGCGAGAGAGGTTTTTGCTGCATTATCTAAGCATTTTTCAGTGGATTACGATGAAGCGGGATCAATTGGTAAACGATATCGCCGTCATGATGAAATTGGAACACCGTTCTGTATCACTTATGACTTTGATTCCAAAGAAGATCAAATGGTAACAGTGCGAAACCGTGACACAATGGAGCAAACACGTATTCCGATTTCAGAACTTGTCAGCTTCCTACAGGAGAAAATGGTGTTCTAAAAAAAGGCCTTGTTAAATACAATTGTTGATCTTTTTAACCTGTTGATTGGAGCGGAAAGCGAAGCGCTGAAGTGCAACTCAACAGCCAAGTTTAACATAGCCAAATTAAAAGGTGCGGGCCTCCGCACCTTTAATGTATATTTTAACCACTGTATTAATTTCAAAAGAAAATTAACTAGTATATAATATTGTTATAAAAGTATAACGATTATGTATAAGGTGGTGAGCACAATCGAACTGACTAAGCGCCAGGAACATATTCTGCAAATAGTAAAGGAAAAAGGACCGATAACAGGGGAGCATATCGCCGATCAATTAAGCTTGACAAGAGCCACATTAAGACCTGACCTCGCCATTTTAACAATGGCAGGCTATTTAGATGCCAGACCGCGAGTCGGATATTTTTATACTGGGAAATCTGGAGCACAGCTGCTGACTGAAAATTTGCAAAAAATTTATGTTAAGGATTATCAGTCCATTCCTGTTGTGGTAAGCGAAAATGTTTCAGTCTATGATGCTATTTGCACAATGTTCCTTGAAGATGTGGGAACATTATTTGTAGTGGACCATAACTCCTCATTAGTTGGGGTACTATCGAGAAAAGATTTGCTTCGGGCAAGTATCGGAAAACAAGAGCTTTCCACCATCCCGGTTAATATTATCATGACTAGAATGCCGAATATTACCATGTGTGAACGTGATGATCTTTTAATCGATATTGCTAAAAAATTAATTGAAAAACAAATTGATGCCTTACCAGTAGTTAGAAAATCCGATAAAGGATTTGAAGTAATCGGCCGAATAACGAAAACAAACATAACAAAGGCTTTTGTTACATTAGGTGACGAATAAAAAGAGGGGTGGATTTGGAAGAATGAGTATGCCAATCATTTACGTGGTTTCTGATTCCGTCGGGGAGACAGCGGAATTAGTGACGAAAGCGGCAATTAGCCAATTTAATGGATCCGGAATGACATTAAAGAGGTTCCCGTATGTTGAAGACAAGGAACATATCGATGAGGTGCTCTCACTTGTTGCGCTCGATAAAGGAATGGTTGCTTTTACTTTAGTCAAACCAGAAATGCGTACATATATAACAGAAAGGGCATCTGCGGAAGGGATTATTGCTGTTGATTTAATTGGCCCAATTATGGATCAAATTCAATCCTTTAGCGGAAAGACTCCACTGTGTGAACCAGGCCTTGTTAGGAAACTTGATGAGGATTATTTTAAAAAGGTAGAAGCAATTGAATTTGCAGTAAAGTATGATGATGGGCGTGATCCTAGGGGCATCCTAAAAGCGGATATTGTCTTAATTGGTGTATCGAGAACTTCAAAAACTCCGCTATCACAGTACTTAGCACATAAACGTTTAAAAGTGGCCAATGTGCCTCTTGTACCAGAGGTAGACCCTCCTGAAGAGCTATACAGGGTACCCGTTGAAAAATGCTTTGGCTTAAAAATCAGCCCGGAAAAATTAAACAATATTAGAAGAGAACGATTGATTTCATTGGGTTTAAACGATAAGGCAAGCTATGCAAATATTGATCGGATTAAAGAGGAATTGACCTTTTTTGACACAGTCATGAAAAAAATTCATTGCCCTGTGATTGATGTTACCAATAAAGCTGTTGAAGAAACGGCCAATATTATTTTAAATTATATTCAAAAAGGCAGACCCTGACACATAGTCATAAGATTATGTGTTTTTTATTGAAAAAAGAAAATAAAAAAGTTATGGCAAAATGATATTAATTGTACTATAATAAAAAATTGTGATAAAAATATACTTTTTAGGTTTAGACTTGCATGTGAACGAATAAACTATTTATTGTTAGATGTCAAGTAGGTCCCTATAAAATATCCTGAAAAAATTCGACATAAATCCTTTTTTATAAAATTAATAGCTAAAGAAGGAAAATGCAGAGTGATGTAGAATTAATACTAATATAAAAGGCATTTCAACTGATTTTGTCGATGCAGATTACTGCCCGGTAAAAGAGGAGATTGTCGAAATAGCTTCTAAATTTCTGCAAGTTCTTTTTATTGCTTCCTATGATCACCATGTTAGAAAGAAATTACATACTCAAATTGGAATATGTTGATTCTGGAAAGGAAGCTGAGAATTTATTCATTATGAATCATGCACAAACTGGGGACATAGTTATTACTCAGGATATTTCATGATGGAATTAGTAAGAAATTTGTCGAAATTTGCAGGAATTTAGTTATTCAACGTAGAATTTATGTAAGAACAAATGAGGTTGTTTCCATGGCGGATCGTATTGCCGAAGAAAAAATTGATCAAATTCGTCAAACAGTTGATATTGTTGAAATTATCAGCGATTATGTACAACTGAAAAAACAAGGGCGAAATTACTTCGGATTATGTCCTTTCCATGGTGAAAGCACACCATCATTTTCAGTATCACCCGACAAACAAATTTTCCATTGCTTTGGTTGTGGTGCTGGAGGAAATGTTTTTTCTTTTTTAATGGAGCTTGAGGGAATCTCTTTTCAAGAAGCTGCCATTAAGCTTGCTGCCAAAGGAAATATCGATCTTGATATCAATCTTGCAGGAGCTCGTGGCGAAAGAAAAATTGCAAAAGATTTGCAAGCTATGCTTGATGCTCATGAACTGTTAACTAAATTCTACCATCACTTGCTGGTAAATACAAAGGAAGGCCAGCATGCATTGGAATACTTGCTAGGCAGAGGATTTACCCGTGAATCGATTGATAAGTTCCAAATTGGTTATTCCTTAAATTCCTGGGATTTCGTTACGAAATTCCTATCAAAGCGGGATTTTGCACCTGACTGGATGGAAAGGGCAGGATTAATTATCAAACGTGAACGGGATGGGACGTATTTTGATCGGTTTAGAGATCGGATCATGTTTCCAATCTTTGATCGGAATGGAAATCCGATTGCCTTTTCTGGAAGATCTCTGGGATCTGATGAGCCTAAATATTTAAACAGTCCTGAAACGGCAATCTTTAATAAAAGCAAAATATTATACAATTATCATCAAGCAAAATCAAGCCTAAAAAAAATGCAGCAAGCTGTCCTTTTTGAGGGATTTGCTGATGTAATTGCTGCTGATCGATCTGGTGTGGAAAATGGCATCGCCACAATGGGGACTTCCCTAACAGATGATCATATCGCCCTCTTAAGGCAAAGTGTCCAGTCTGTAACCATCTGTTACGATTCCGATAAGGCCGGAATTGAGGCTGCCTACCGTGCAGGTAATCATCTTAACGAAGCTGGCTTTCAAATAAAAGTAGGCATGATGTCTGATGGTATGGACCCGGATGAATATATTAAAAAGTTTGGTCCTGATAAATTTCAAAAAGAAGTTATCGGTGCCAGTTTAACTTGGATGGCATTTAAGTTTATTTACTTTCGAAGGGGAAAAAATCTTCAGCTTGAAGGAGATAGACTTGCCTATATCGAAGAAATAATCAAAGAAATTAGCAAATTAACGAAGGCAGTTGAAAGGGATCATTATTTACGGCAGCTTGCAGCTGAATTTTCGCTTTCTTTAGATGCGTTAAGAGAACAGCAAAAGCAGATTTTCTTTTCAGAAAAAAGAAAGTCAACCGGGAAAAATGAGAATATCAGTAAGACAATCGTAATAAAAAGGCCCGTCGAGGAATTAAAGCCTGCTTATTACACTGCAGAAAGGCGCTTAATAGCCCATATGCTAAAAGACCGTGATGTTGCTTACAAGGTTCAGGAATTATTACAAGGTAACACGTTTAATATCGATGAACATCAGGCAATAATAACATATCTATTGGGATTTTATGAAAATCATTTAGAACCTGATTCGAGCGCATTTTTAACCTATATTCAAGATGAAAATCTTAGAAGAATGGTTGCTAATATTGAAATGATGTCGATAAATGATGAGTTAAGCAATCAAGAATTAACTGATTATATCAAACAGGTGTTGAATTATCAAAAATTGTTAAAAATAAAAGAAAAAGAATTAGAACTAAAAGAAGCTGAAAGACAGAGTGATTTTAGCAGAGCTGCTGTGATTGCAATTGAAATTAACCAATTGCGTAAATCGCTTTAAATAATATTATGTGTCTTTGATTCTGGAAGGAGGGACCCCCTTATGGCTGCAGAAAAATCAGCCCGTTCAAAAGAGACCGAAAATGAATTAACTCTTGAACAAGTGAAAGATCAATTAACAGAAATGGGCAAAAAAGTCGGCGTCCTGGCCTATGATGATATAGCCGAAAAAATGGCTAATTTTGAATTAGAATCTGATCAAATGCATGAATTTTATGATTTTCTAGGTGATCAGGGAATAGAATTAGTCGGTGAAAGTGACGAGGAAGACCCTAACATAAAGGATCTGTCCAAGGAAGATGATGAAGAATTTGATTTAAATGATTTAAGTGTTCCTCCAGGAGTAAAGATCAATGACCCAGTCCGCATGTATTTAAAGGAAATTGGCCGGGTTGATCTACTTTCCGCTAACGAGGAAAAAGAGTTGGCGCTTCGTATTGAGCAAGGTGACGAGGAAGCCAAACGCCGCCTTGCAGAGGCTAATCTAAGACTTGTTGTCAGCATCGCTAAACGGTATGTTGGCCGCGGGATGTTATTCCTTGATTTAATTCAGGAAGGAAATATGGGATTAATTAAGGCTGTAGAAAAATTTGATTATCAAAAAGGTTTTAAGTTCAGTACCTATGCTACATGGTGGATTCGTCAGGCGATTACGCGTGCGATCGCGGACCAAGCAAGAACGATTCGTATCCCAGTTCATATGGTAGAGACGATTAATAAGCTAATTCGGGTTCAGCGTCAATTACTTCAGGATCTTGGCCGCGAACCAACACCGGAAGAAATTGGTGAAGACATGGATTTAACACCGGATAAAGTAAGGGAAATTCTTAAAATTGCCCAAGAACCTGTTTCCTTAGAAACACCGATTGGTGAAGAGGATGATTCCCATCTTGGCGATTTTATTGAAGATCAGGATGCAACTTCCCCGTCAGAACATGCAGCATACGAGCTTTTAAAAGAGCAGCTCGAGGATGTGCTTGATACATTAACTGACCGTGAAGAAAATGTTCTTCGCCTTCGCTTTGGGTTAGATGATGGCCGAACTCGTACACTTGAAGAGGTTGGCAAGGTTTTCGGCGTAACCCGTGAGCGTATCCGTCAAATCGAAGCAAAAGCTCTAAGAAAATTACGTCATCCTAGCCGCAGCAAACGGTTAAAGGACTTTTTAGAATAAAAATATACTTTTAAATAGTTTACTTCTGAAGAGGAGTAAACTATTTTTTTGTATAAAAGGAAATGTAAGCACTTACTCTATTTTCATTTATTTTACTGAATTGTCTCTCATTTTGCAAATAGCCATCTATAAATTGGTATTGGGA
>NZ_JBALPP010000054.1:0-58632 GCF_036965425.1 Neobacillus drentensis
TAGGACGTTGCCAGGCACAAGAACAGGACAATCCGCGAGGGTTGTCTTTTTCTATTGGGACCAAAGAATCCTGTTTGAAGAGCTCTATTGACTGTTCTATGGAACAAAACTTACCTCAAACAGCCGGAAATATCCCATATACTGTTTCTATAGGACAAGAATTCAGCTTAAACAACACGAAATGTCCCATAGACCCCCTCTATGGGACAAAAATCCAGCTCAAATCAACGGAAATATCCCATTGACCTCTTCTATGAGACAAAAAGCCAGCCCAAATCACACGAAATGTCCCATTGACCTCTTCTATGAGACAAAAAGCCAGCCCAAATCACACGAAATGTCCCATAGACCAAAACCCACTGACAAATCCGCAAGTTTTGTTAACTTCGTAATATCCTAACCCCAGCAACCTTTATCTCTTCCCAATAGCAATTCCCTCATATAAATCCAAAACCTCATCCCAATGCCACTTCTCGTAATACCAGGTTCCTAAAGTAATATCCTTAATCCATAAGTCCTCTCCCGCGTTCCGAGAAACAAATACATTAGCACTCTTTCTATCCGTCCTAACCCAAATATGAGAACGGTCCAAAAACTCCGGTGCAAAGTCGCCTTCCTTTTTAGAAGGAAAGGTCACTTGCATCTGTTTTTTAGAAACTTCAAATATACTCGGCAGTGGCCGTTCATTAACGTCCACTAACTCGCTTTCCATTGAACGTGAAGCATACAAAATATCATTATTCTTCCAAGCAAGGTCCCGATCAGCATATCCCTCTGGAGTATGAACTACCCTATGAAAATCTGGCACACTAACCGTCTTTAATTGCTTATTCTTCAATGCCTCTCTGCCTACGCCGCTTATATATCCAAGAGTATTTTTAGCAGGTCCCCATTGAAACCATTTCTCATAATTTAACATCTCATCAACTCTTTTAAAGACCTTTCCATCAGAGGATAAAATGCAAAGCATATTACCATCAGCAGATAAGGACGCTGTTGGCACCATTAAAAAACTAATCCACTTATGATCATAAGACCATTTAAACTGACTTGTACTAATATAGAGCTCACTTTCCCCAACAGGCACTGTATAAAAGTGCTTTGTCAACGGCTTAGGCCGTCCAATTAAAACCTTCGATAATATAATATCAGAATTAAGCTTTTCGCTTTCCTTTGAAGAGATAAGTAACCCCTTTCCATCCGGCAGCCAAGAAAAATTTTCAATATTCACAGCTACTTGATTACCCAGAAAAGCGGAACCCGTATTTAAAACAAATAAATCTTTCCCTTTAAGAAAACCAATTTTATTTTCCCGAGGAGACCATTGAAAGCCTCTGGTAGTATTCGATTCTACTTTAAAGTGTTTATTTATTTTAATATTGTAAAGCCACAGCTCGCCGTTAAAGGGAGAATCTCCGCCCTTTAAGTAAGCTACCCAGTGACCATCAAACGACCACTTTGGATACCTTACATAAGCTCCGGCAGTAATCCTCCGTTCTGTATCACCGACTTTAATCCAAAGGCTATCCCCACGTACGAAAGCTGCCTTTAAAGAGTTTTCAGCATATACAGGTGAATTGAATGAAATGATAGAAAAAACAAGAAGCAAAATTAGAAGAACTTTTTTAAGCATAAAACTTACCCCCCATTTTATTCATTTAGTATGCCCTCAATGGTAAAGACTAAAGATGAACGGAAGGGAAGAAGGTGACATGATGGACAGGCTCTATTTTCTGCATCAATATAAATTTACAAGTATTTTATTAGCGGTTGTTACTGCATGGCTAATTGTTTTTATCATAAATAAAGTGATTCATAATTTTTTTCAAAAAACGAATTTTCTTGAGGAACGGAAAGAGCAAACGATTGAAAGCATGATTCGTTCCTTAACCAAATACACGGCAACTCTAACGGTCATATTTTTTGCGATATCGTAGTATGTGAATAATTTTGGCAGAGTACTGGCTGGGGCCGGGATTGTCGGGGTTATCGTCGGGTTTGGGGCGCAAAGCCTGATAAAGGATATCTTGTCAGGAATTTTTTTAATTTATGAAAAGCAGCTTCACAAAGGTGATTTTATTACCGTTAATAATACCTTCAATGGGACAGTCGAAGAGATTGGCCTGCGCTTTTTAAAGGTAAGGGAATGGAGCGGCAAGCTGCTGACGATCAGCAACGGGGAAGTAAAGCAGATCCAAAACTATAATATTGACCAAATGCGTGTTATTGAAAGAGTAGTTGTGAGTTATCGGGAGGATCCATCCAAGGTATTAGAGATCTTGAAAATCGCTTGTGAAGAAATAAATGAAACAAACGGGCACTGTTTAAAAAAGGATTCCTCCGATTGTGTTGTCGAGCCGTTTCAAGTTTATGGGATGACGTCAATCAACGCTAACTTTAGAGGAATTGAATATACGATTACCGGTCTTGTGGACGATACTTTATATTGGGATGCTGCCAAAGAGGCTAGACGAATTATTGCTCAAACTCTATATGATAATAAGATCCAACTTGCAGAAGATACAATGGCAGTAAAATCCCTAGTTGATAGAGAATCTATACAAAAAGGGACTGACCGTTTATAAATTATGTGCTAAAGTATAGTGTGTAAAAAGCAAGGGGGGACATCTTATGTTGGAAAATAGTTTACTTATGGTTGCCATTATCCTCGTGATTAATATTGTTTATGTTTCTTTTTTTACAATAAGAATGATTCTGACCTTAAAGGGCCAGCGTTACTTAGCTGCGTTTCTAAGTATGATTGAGGTGGTTATATATGTACTGGGACTCGGCCTTGTTTTAAATAATCTGAATGAAATCCAAAACCTGATTGCCTATGCGGTTGGATATGGGATTGGTGTCATTGTTGGGATGAAAATTGAAGAGAAACTGGCATTGGGGTATATTACTGTTAATGTCATTACAAAGGAATATGATAAAGATTTGCCTAAAATTTTAAGAGAAAAAGGGTACGGTGTGACAAACTGGGAGGCAAATGGTCTTGAGGGCGATCGCATGGCCATGCAAATTCTCACCCCTAGAAAATTTGAATTAAAGCTATATGATACGATTAAAAGCTTGGATCCGAAAGCATTCATTATCTCGTATGAACCGAAAGCGATTCATGGCGGGTTCTGGGTGAAATCTGTGAAAAGAGGGAAATTGTTTTCATGAGTAAAAAGAAGATGCAATTTGAAGTGCAGGAAAATGAAAGTATTGAGGAATGCCTGAATAGAATAAAGCAGCAAGGATACTTTCCTGTCCGGAGAACAGAAAAACCCATTTTTCAAGAAGTAAAAAAAGGAAATGAGACGATTTATGAGCCAATAGGCCGTCAAATAGTCTTTGAAGCGAAAATAATAGAGTAAAACACGAACGTTATAGAGTGATTTAAAAATAACGTTCGATTTATTGGTTGACAGCCTGAAGGTTGCTTGGTAAGATAAAGGCAGATAATCTAACAAAACAACTTATCTTTACCCTCGTATATCCATGGGAATATGGCCCATAAGTTTCTACCCAATAACCGTAAATTATTGGACTATGAGGGAAAGTCAATATGTTCGGCAGACAAAATGGGGCGAGTAACTCCGTTTTGTTGACCTTAAATGCTCATGCCCGGACAAATGGCTTTCTCTTCTAGAGATGCCATTTGTGCCGGGTTTTTATTTTGAATCAATGGGGGAATCGGAATGGAAAAGCGCGTCGGTGTCATCATGGGAAGCAAGTCAGATTGGGAAACGATGAAGAACGCTTGTGAGATATTAGATCAATTAGAGATTCCGTATGAAAAAAAGGTTGTTTCAGCCCATCGAACACCTGATTTGATGTTTACATATGCCGAAAAGGCTAGAGAAAGAGGATTAAAGGTTATCATAGCCGGTGCGGGAGGGGCAGCTCATCTTCCTGGTATGGTGGCAGCAAAAACCACGCTGCCGGTTATCGGTGTGCCGGTTCAATCAAAAGCCTTAAATGGCTTAGATTCCTTGCTATCAATCGTGCAAATGCCGGGCGGTGTTCCGGTGGCAACCGTGGCCATTGGAAAAGCCGGTGCTGTAAATGCCGGGTTACTGGCTGCACAAATACTAGCAACAGAAGACATAGAACTCGCTAATAGATTAGAAGCTAGACGTGAAACTATGAAACTAGAAGCACTAGAAAGTAGTGATCAACTTGTCTAATAAAACCATTTTACCTGGAGCTACCATAGGAATTATCGGCGGAGGACAGCTTGGCAGAATGATGGCATTGTCCGCCAGAGCACAAGGCTTCCGGATTGCCGTTTTAGAGCCTGCCGAAGACTCTCCTTGCGGCCAAGTGGCGGATTTTGAAATCATCGGGGCTTACAATGACCGCGAGGCAATCAGCAGACTAGCCGAGGTCAGCGATGTGATTACTTACGAATTTGAAAATATTGATGCAGAAACATTAGAGTGGATTTGTGAGAAGGCTTATGTCCCGCAAGGTCCAAAGCTCTTAACGATAACGCAGGATCGAATTAAAGAAAAAGCAGCCATACGGGAGGCTGGAGTTGAGGTTGCCCCTTATGAGGCCATCTACAGCCTTGAAGATCTGTTTTCAAACATAAAACGAATGGGTTACCCAGCTGTATTGAAAACGGCACGAGGCGGCTATGACGGCAAGGGACAACTTGTTTTGAAAAGCGATAAGGATTTACAAAAAGCAGATGCACTTATTAATCATGGAGCGTGTGTACTAGAAAAATGGATTCCTTTTGAAAAAGAAATCTCCGTAATTGTGACGAGGAAACTAGATGGTGAAACGGCATTTTTTCCGGTAGCAGAAAACATTCATCATGAAAATATTTTGCATACAACGATTGCTCCGGCAAGGATATCAGGAAATTTACGAGGCCGTGCTATGGAAAAGGCTAAGCTCATCGCTGATTCGATCGGATTGGTCGGTACACTGGCCGTTGAGATGTTTGTGACGGATGAAGGAACGATTTACATTAATGAGCTGGCTCCAAGGCCGCATAATTCTGGACATTACACGATTGAAGCCTGTGAGACGTCACAGTTTGAACAGCATATACGTGCCATCTGTAATTGGCCGTTAGGCAGCACAGAGCTATTAAAACCGGCCGTTATGGTCAATCTATTAGGAGAGCATCTTGAAAATTTATATCAAGAGATTCCGGCAATGACAGACTGGAAGGTTCATTTGTACGGCAAAAAGGAACCAAAATTGAAAAGGAAAATGGGGCATGTTACCATTTTACGAGATGATGTTTCAGCGGCACTTTCAGAAATAAGCGAAAGCAGCATCTGGCTCACAACAAAAGAACTGATCGGAGGATAAAACATGATTGATCGTTATACTAGACCTGAAATGGGAGCTATCTGGACGGAGGAAAACCGCTTTAATGCCTGGCTGGAGGTTGAGATCCTCGCATGTGAAGCATGGTCCGAGCTTGGAGAAATACCAAAGGAAGATGTAAAGAAGTTACGCGAGAATGCTTCTTTCAATATTGACCGTATTAAAGAAATCGAAGAAGAAACAAGACATGATGTCGTGGCCTTTACTCGCGCCGTTTCCGAAACATTAGGCGAAGAGCGTAAGTGGGTGCATTACGGCTTAACTTCTACGGATGTAGTTGATACTGCATTATCATATGTCTTAAAGCAGGCAAATGCGATTTTACAAAAAGATCTTGAAAACTTTGTTGAGATTCTAAAAAACAAGGCACAGGAACATAAATACACGGTCATGATGGGGCGGACGCACGGCGTACATGCGGAACCAACGACGTTTGGCTTAAAGCTTGCACTTTGGTATGAAGAGATGAAGCGCAACTTAGAACGGTTTAAGCAGGCTGCACAAGGAATTGAGTTTGGCAAAATTTCCGGCGCTGTAGGTACGTATGCCAATATCGACCCGTTCGTGGAACAGTACGTGTGTGAAAAGTTAGGGCTGCAAAGAGCGCCAATCTCAACGCAAACCCTGCAGCGCGATCGTCATGCTCACTACATGTCAACCATCGCATTAATTGCAACATCCATTGAAAAATTTGCTGTTGAAGTTCGCGGATTGCAAAAGAGTGAAACGCGTGAGGTTGAAGAGTTTTTTGCAAAAGGACAAAAGGGCTCATCGGCCATGCCGCATAAACGAAATCCGATTGGTTCAGAAAATATGACAGGAATTGCCCGAGTGATTCGCGGCTACATGCTGACCGCATATGAAAATGTACCGCTTTGGCATGAACGTGATATTTCCCATTCATCAGCAGAAAGAATTATTTTGCCGGATGCCACTATCGGCTTGAATTACATGCTGAACCGTTTCGGAAATATTGTGAAAAACTTGACGGTCTATCCAGAAAATATGAAACGCAACATGGATCGTACGCTAGGGTTGATTTACTCACAGCGCGTGCTGCTGGCCTTGATTGATAAAGGATTATCCCGTGAGGAAGCATATGACACGGTGCAGCCAAAAGCGATGGAAGCATGGGAGAAGCAAGTTCCTTTCCGCGGCTTGATTGAAGCAGAAGACAAAATTACTTCCTTGCTTTCACCAGCCGAAATTGCGGATTGCTTTGATTACAACTACCATCTCCAACATGTTGATACGATTTTTGATCGATTAGGATTGAACTAAAAAAATAGAGGGGCATGGATCGTGCCTCTCTTTATAATGAAGTTTCCCAATATTGCGAACACAAGGAGTGATCCATAATGAGTGAACTACTATACGAGGGCAAAGCAAAACGAATTTACGCAACCAACGATGAACAAGTTGTTTTAGTCGAATACAAGGACTCCGCTACAGCTTTTAACGGACAGAAGAAGGCAGACATCAATGGCAAGGGTCGTTTAAATAACGAGATTACGAGCTTGCTATTTTTAAAGCTTAAAGAGCAGGGAATTGACTCCCACTTTATCAAAAAGACTTCTGAAACTGAACAGCTGGTGAAGAAAGTCGATATCATCCCACTGGAAGTTGTCGTTCGCAATGTGGCTGCAGGAAGCCTATCCAAAAGATTAGGAATCGAAGAAGGTCAACAGCTAAATGCACCACTTGTAGAGTTCTATCTCAAAAATGACGAGCTTGGCGATCCGCTCGTAACAGTTGATCACATTCTTGAGCTTAAGACAGCAACAACAGATGAACTCACAGTATTAAAAGAAAAAGCACTTCAAATTAATACAGTTTTATCAAGCTTTTTTAAAGAACTAGGGATTCGCCTTATTGATTTCAAACTAGAGTTTGGTAAAGACAGTGAGGGTCAAATCCTCCTAGCTGATGAAATTTCTCCTGACACCTGCAGATTATGGGATCAAGAGACAAATGAAAAGCTCGATAAGGATGTATTCCGCCGCGATTTAGGAAGTTTAACAGAAGCCTATGAAAATATCTTAACAAGACTTGGAGGACGTCAGCATGTATAAAGTAAAGGTGTTTGTCACATTAAGAGAAAGTGTCTTAGATCCGCAAGGGAAAGCAGTTACACATTCCTTAAATTCCTTAAACTATAACGAAGTAAAAGACGTCCGCATCGGAAAATATATGGAATTGACTTTAGAAAAATCAGAACGTGATATTCATGAGGTAATCAATGAAGTTTGCACAAGTTTACTAGCCAATCCGGTTATCGAAGATTACCGATATGAAGTAGAGGAGTGTGTCGCACAGTGAAGTTTGCGGTCATCGTCTTTCCGGGATCCAATTGTGATGTCGACATGTACCATGCCATCAAAGATGAGCTTGGTGAAGAGGTCGAATATGTGTGGCATGATACTGAGAGCTTAGAAGGATTTGACGGAATTCTTCTTCCTGGCGGCTTTTCCTATGGAGACTACCTCCGCACGGGCGCAATTGCCCGCTTCAGCAAGGTCATGAAGGAAGTCGTCAAAGCGGCTGAAGCAGGCAAGCCTGTTCTCGGCGTGTGTAATGGTTTTCAAATTCTTCTGGAAGCTGGCTTGCTTCCAGGGGCTATGCGCCGCAACGAAAGCCTTTCATTTATTTGTAAACCAGTGGAATTAAAGGTAGAAACCAATCAATCGATTTTTACTGCCGCATACGAAGAAGGGCAGACGATTACGATCCCTGTTGCCCATGGCGAAGGAAATTATTACTGTGATGAAGAAACGCTGGCAAACTTAAAGGCGAATAATCAAATCGTCTTTACCTATAAGCAAAATCCAAACGGTAGTTTAGAAGATATAGCGGGAATCACCAACGAAAAAGGAAACGTTCTTGGCATGATGCCGCACCCTGAAAGGGCTGTAGATGAACTTTTGGGCGGAGCAGACGGATTAAAGTTATTTCAATCAATTGTAAAGTCATGGAGGGAAGCAAATGTTGTTAAAGCTTGAGCCAAATCCAGAACAAGTAAAAGCAGAGAAATTATATCAGCAAATGGGTTTGTCCGATGAGGAATTTACAATGATTGAAAACATCCTTGGCCGGACGCCGAATTATACGGAAACAGGCTTGTTTTCGGTCATGTGGTCCGAGCACTGCAGCTACAAAAACTCCAAGCCGGTTCTTAGAAAGTTTCCGGTAACAGGGGAGAAAGTCCTTCAAGGCCCAGGAGAGGGTGCGGGAATTGTCGACATTGGCGACAGCCAGGCGGTCGTATTCAAAATTGAAAGCCACAACCATCCATCCGCTATTGAGCCGTATCAAGGCGCAGCTACTGGTGTTGGCGGCATCATCCGCGATGTATTTTCGATGGGTGCACGTCCGATCGCTCTATTAAACTCACTTCGTTTTGGTGAACTTGATACAGCACGGGTCCGCTACCTATTTAAAGAAGTTGTAGCAGGAATTGCCGGTTACGGAAACTGTATCGGAATTCCAACTGTTGGCGGCGAAATCCAATTTGAACCATGCTATGAAGGGAACCCGCTTGTCAATGCGATGTGTGTGGGTCTCATCGATCATAAGGATATTAAAAAAGGCCAGGCGCACGGTGAAGGTAATACGGTCATGTATGTTGGCGCCAAAACAGGCCGTGATGGTATTCACGGTGCAACCTTTGCTTCTGAAGAATTAACAGAAAACTCAAATGAAGATCGTCCGGCGGTTCAGGTCGGCGACCCGTTTATGGAAAAGCTGCTTTTAGAAGCCTGCCTTGAGTTAATTCACTTCGATGCCCTTGTCGGCATTCAGGATATGGGAGCAGCCGGTCTTACCAGCTCTTCAGCGGAAATGGCAAGCAAGGCCGGAATGGGTATCGAAATGAATCTTGACCTGGTCCCGCAGCGTGAAACGGGAATGACAGCCTATGAAATGATGCTTTCAGAATCACAGGAACGGATGCTGATTGTTGTTAAAAAAGGAAGAGAACAAGAGATCAAGGATCTTTTCGATAAATATGATTTAGAAGCAGTTGCCATCGGTAAGGTTACAGATGATAAAAAGCTGCGCTTAATCCATCAAGGTGAAATCGTTGCCGATGTACCGGTAGATGCCTTGGCGGAAGATGCTCCGGTTTATCAAAAGCCATCACAGGAGCCCGCTTATTTCCGAGAGTTCCAAGCAATGGAGAATGAAGTTCCGCCAGTTGCGGATTTGAAAGAAACTTTATTAAAGATCCTAAGCCAGCCTACCGTTGCCAGCAAAGAATGGGTATATGAGCAATATGACCACATGGTTCGTACCAATACAGTTGTAGCGCCAGGGTCAGATGCTTCTGTAGTCAGAATTCGCGGCACTCGCAAGGCCTTAGCGATGACAACCGATTGCAATTCCCGCTATGTGTATTTAGACCCGGAAACCGGCGGAAAAATTGCCGTAGCCGAAGCAGCAAGGAATATTGTCTGCTCTGGTGCAGAACCATTAGCGATTACTGACAACCTTAACTTTGGCAGTCCGGAAAAACCGGAAGTATTTTGGCAGATCG
The DNA here is from genome assembly GCF_036965425.1 of Neobacillus drentensis. GTDB lineage: Bacteria > Bacillota > Bacilli > Bacillales > Cytobacillaceae > Neobacillus > Neobacillus drentensis_F. The sequence continues at coordinate 9,872 of NZ_JBALPP010000054.1, forward strand.
AAAAAGCAGCCGATGGAATCAGTGAAGCCTGCCGCATCCTTGAAACACCTGTCATTGGCGGTAACGTATCCCTCTATAATGAAACAAGCGGGACTGCGATTTACCCAACACCGGTAATTGGGATGGTAGGACTTGTGACGGATTTAGACCATATTACGACTCAACACTTTAAAAATACTGGCGACCTTATTTACCTTCTAGGGGAAACAAAAGAAGAGTTCGGTGGCAGCGAATTACAAAAGCTAGTTCACGGCAAAGTTTTTGGCAAAGCGCCAGCATTAAATACGACCTTAGAAAAAGATAGACAAAATCAAGTTCTGGCCGCGATTCGCGCTGGAGTGGTTCAGTCTGCCCATGACCTTTCAGAAGGCGGTCTAGCTGTAGCATTAGCAGAATCCTTATTTAACGGCAACGGACTTGGTGCGGAAGTGAAAATTGCCGGAAATTCAGTTTCTGCCCTTTTCAGTGAAACACAATCACGCTTTTTATTATCAGTGAAAAAAGAACATCAAGTGGAGTTTGAAAGTTTAGTTGAAGCTCAATTAATCGGCGAAGTAAATCTTTCAGGAACAGTCAAAGTCAATTCGGATAGCGAAACAGTACTTGAGAGTACAGTAGAAGAATTAAAAGCTGCCTGGAAAGGAGCGATCCCATGCTTGCTGAAATCAAGGGACTAAACGAAGAGTGCGGAGTATTTGGCGTTTGGGGTCATCCAGATGCTGCCCAACTTACTTATTACGGGCTTCACAGCCTTCAGCACCGCGGCCAGGAAGGGACGGGTATTGTTGTCTCTGATGGCAAAACCTTAAAAGGGGTTAAGGGCGAAGGGCTTGTAACGGAGATTTTTACAGCAGATGCGATGAAAGAATTAACTGGCTCAGCAGCCATTGGCCATGTTCGTTATGCGACAGCAGGAGGCGGCGGTTACGAAAACGTCCAGCCGCTCCTGTTCCATTCACAAAGCGGCAGTCTGGCGCTTGCACACAATGGCAACCTTGTTAATGCGAATTCCTTAAAACATCAGCTTGAGACTCAAGGAAGTATTTTTCAAACAAGCTCGGATACAGAAGTTTTGGCACATTTAATCAGAAGAAGCGGCTTTGCCCAAATGAATGACCGTGTAAAAAATGCCCTTTCAATGTTGAAAGGTGCGTATGCCTATTTAATTATGACGGAAACCGAGTTAATGGTGGCACTTGACCCTCATGGACTAAGGCCGCTTTCACTAGGGTGCCTCGGCGATGCTTATGTTGTTGCTTCAGAAACCTGTGCCTTCGATGTGGTCGGAGCTGAATACATCCGTGATATCATGCCTGGAGAGTTACTGATCATTAATGAGAAGGGGCTGACTTCCGAACGATTTGCAGTGAGCTCAACTAAAGCCATTTGCATGATGGAATATGTTTATTTTTCAAGACCGGATAGTAATATCCAGGGGATCAATGTCCATACGGCCCGTAAAAACATGGGGAAAAGACTGGCAGTAGAAGCGCCAATTGATGCTGACGTTGTTACAGGCGTTCCTGATTCCAGTATTTCAGCAGCCATTGGCTATGCCGAAGCAGCCGGGATTCCTTATGAAATGGGATTAATAAAAAATAAATATGTTGGCAGGACTTTTATCCAGCCTTCACAAGCCTTGCGTGAGCAGGGTGTTAAAATGAAGCTTTCCGCTGTCCGTGGTGTCGTGGAAGGAAAACGTGTTGTCATGGTGGATGACTCGATTGTACGCGGTACGACGAGCCGGAGAATTGTCACACTACTTAAAGAAGCAGGAGCGACTGAGGTACATGTGGTGATCAGCTCTCCTCCAATTAAAAACCCTTGTTTTTATGGAATAGATACGGCAACAAGGGAAGAATTAATTGCTTCTGATAAATCGGTTGAAGATATCAGGGAACTGATTGGGGCCGATTCATTAACCTTTTTAAGCTTAGATGGTATGGTAAAAGCGCTTGGGCAGGACGGTAACGGTGGTTTTTGTCTTGGCTGTTTTACTGGAAATTATCCGACAGAAATATATCCTGATACACTTCAGTACTATTATCAAAGGGGCTGACGACTTTTGGCAAATGCATATACACAAGCAGGAGTAAATATCGAAGCAGGCTATGAAGCTGTCGATCGGATGAAAAAGCATGTTCAAAGAACAGCAAGAAACGGTGTACTGGGCAGTCTCGGCGGTTTTGGCGGCATGTTTGATCTTTCTGCGTTAAATTTGAAAGAACCAGTACTGGTGTCAGGCACCGATGGAGTCGGCACGAAACTGAAGATTGCTTTTATGATGGATCGGCACGATACGATTGGTATCGATGCGGTGGCAATGTGTGTGAATGATATCGTCGTGCAAGGTGCAGAACCGTTATACTTCCTCGATTATATCGCTTGCGGGAAAGCTGTTCCTGAAAAAATCGAGGCCATTGTGAAGGGAATTGCGGACGGCTGTGAGCAGGCTGGCTGCGCTCTGATCGGCGGGGAAACGGCGGAAATGCCGGGACTTTATCGCGAGGATGAATATGACCTGGCTGGATTTACAGTCGGTGCATGTGAAAAGTCGAAGTTAATCAACGGCGAAGCGATCAAGCCTGGCGATGTGCTGATTGGGCTCGCTTCCAGTGGAATCCACAGTAATGGCTATTCACTTGTTAGAAAAGTGTTTAACAATTGGTCCTTAATTGAATTCGTTGACGAACTCGGGTGTACATTAGGGGAAGAATTATTAAAACCAACGAAAATTTATGTAAAGCCGATTTTGTCTGCGCTTGAAAAGTTTAACCTAAAAGGGATGGCCCATATTACGGGGGGCGGATTTATCGAGAACATTCCAAGGATGCTGCCTGCCGGCCTAGGTGCGGAGTTGGATGAAAAACGCTGGCAGATTCCGAATATCTTCAAATTGATTTCTGAGGTTGGACAAATCGATTATAAAGAGATGTATAATATTTTTAACATGGGAATAGGCATGGTCGTTGCGGTGGATCAAGACAATGCGGCGGAACTTGTGGAATATTTCCGTCAATGTGGTGAAACAGCTTATGAAATCGGCGTCGTGACCGATCAAGAAGGAATAAACATTAAAGGTTTAGGTGGTCGTCGATGAAGAAAATCGCCGTGTTTGCATCAGGAAGCGGAAGCAATTTTCAAACGATCGTTGAGGCTGTTCAATCCGGTGTGCTTGCAGCAAACCTGGCCCTCTTGATTTGTGATAAGCCAGGTGCTTACGTCATCGAAAGAGCAAAAGCATCCGGGATACCTTGTTTTGTTTTTAATCCTAAAGACTATCCTGGCAAGGCAGACTATGAAAAAGTCATATCTGTACTACTGAAGGAAAATAAAGTGGATTTGATTGTTCTTGCCGGGTATATGCGTCTGATTGGACCGACCTTATTAAAAGAGTATGAGGGGCGAATCGTGAACATTCACCCTTCCCTTCTGCCAGACTTTCCAGGTAAAGATGCGATAGGACAGGCGTTAGCAGCGAAAGCAAAATGGAGCGGCGTAACCATTCATTTTGTTGATGCTGGAATGGATACAGGCCCGATCATTGTCAGGGAACGAGTGCGAATTGAGGAAAACGAGACAAGAGAAAGTTTAACCACGAAGATTCAGGCGATTGAGCATAAGCTATATCCATCGATTCTACAAATGCTTATTACACAAGGAGAGGTTTTATATGCAGAAAAAGCGCGCGCTAATTAGTGTATCTGACAAAAGTGGAGTTAGCGAATTTGCTAGAGAATTAGATCGTTTAGGCTTTGAAATCATCTCAACTGGCGGGACAAAGAAAATGCTTCAGGAGCAGGGGATTCCAGTATTCGGTGTCAGTGATGTTACCGGGTTTCCAGAAATCTTAGAAGGCCGTGTTAAAACATTAAATCCGTATATTCATGGCGGTTTACTTGCAAAGCATGACGAGAAGGACCATCAAAAACAGCTTGATGAGCATGGCATTACGCCAATCCAGCTTGTTTGCGTGAATCTCTATCCATTCCAGCAAACGATTGAAAAGCCGGATGTAACGGTGGCGGATGCAATTGAGAATATTGATATCGGTGGACCGACGATGCTCCGCGCTTCTGCAAAAAATCATCAATATGTCACTGTAGTTGTAGATCCCGCTGATTATGAAAAGGTTCTGACTGAATTAAAAGCAGATGGTTCAACGAAGCTTGAAACCAGGAGAAAGCTTGCGGCGAAAGTATTCCGCCATACAGCTGCCTATGATGCTTTAATCGCAGAATATATGACCGATCTTGCTCAGGAAGAAACTCCTGAAAAATTGACGGTTACATATGAATTGAAGCAGACATTAAGGTACGGAGAAAATCCGCATCAACAAGCAGCTTTTTATAAAAAGCCATTAGGCTCCACGTTCTCGATTGCAAATGCCGAACAGCTTCATGGCAAAGAGCTTTCTTATAATAATATCAATGATGCCGATGCCGCCCTGCAAATTGTTAAAGAATTTTCAGAGCCTGCAGCTGTTGCAGTTAAGCACATGAATCCGTGCGGTGTTGGAACAGGAAAGACGGGTTTTGAGGCGTTTGAAAAAGCTTTCGCAGCGGACCCGGTATCGATTTTCGGAGGAATCATTGCATTTAATCGGGAAGTCGACGGACAAACGGCTGGGAAACTTCATGAGATTTTCTTAGAAATTATCATTGCTCCTTCTTTTACTAAAGAAGCCTTAGAAATTTTAACAGCGAAAAAGAATTTACGATTATTAACGATTCCGTTCGAGCAAGCACCCAAGGCAGAAATGAAGATGACAACGATTGAAGGCGGATTACTTGTCCAAGAGCAGGATCGCTTCACATTAGAGCATGCCGAAATTTCGATTCCAACTAAAAGACAGCCGACAGAGGCGGAATGGGCAGCAATGAAGCTTGGCTGGAAGGTAGTAAAACATGTGAAATCAAATGCCATCGTTGTTTCAAGTGAAGACATGACACTTGGAATTGGTGCCGGCCAAATGAACCGTGTCGGCTCAGCAGAGATTGCGCTGAAACAGGCAGGCACTAAAGCCGAAGGTGCTGCACTTGCCTCCGATGCGTTTTTTCCAATGGATGATACTGTGGAAGCAGCTGCGAAAGCAGGAATTACCGCAATTATTCAGCCTGGCGGATCCATTCGCGACGCCGATTCCATCAAAAAAGCAGACGAATACGGAATTGCAATGGTATTTACAGGAGTAAGACATTTTAAACATTAAGGGGGAGACATGGTGAAAGTTCTAATCATTGGCCGCGGCGGAAGAGAGCATGCCATTTGTCGTAAAGTAAGTGAAAGCCCGCTTGTAGAAAAAGTGTATGCAGCTCCTGGTAATGACGGCATGGTTGATGTGGCGGAGCTTGTTGCAATAGAAGAATCGAACTGCGAGCAGCTTCTTCAATTTGCGAAAAAAGAGGACGTGGGCCTAACGATTATCGGCCCAGAAGTACCGCTGTTGGAAGGTTTGGCTGATAAGTTTGAAGCAGCAGGTTTAAAAGTGTTTGGACCTCGCCAAGCTGCAGCCGAAATTGAAGGAAGCAAATCGTTTGCGAAGGAATTAATGAAGAAATACCAGATTCCTACAGCTGATTACGCAGTTTTTACCTCTATTGAGGATGCGCGTCAGTATGTCGAGGAAAAGGGAGCACCGATTGTCATAAAAGCAGACGGCTTAGCGGCCGGTAAAGGTGTAACGGTGGCAATGACCAAAGAGGAAGCCTTAGCAAGCTTGGAGGACATGCTGGTTGGGGCGAAATTTGGGGCCGCATCCTCACGAGTGGTAATTGAAGAGTTTTTAAGCGGAGAAGAGTTTTCGTTAATGGCCCTTGTGAATGGAGAAGTAGTCATTCCGCTTGAGATTGCCCAGGACCATAAGCGGGCCTTTGATGGCGACCAAGGGCCGAATACCGGCGGAATGGGTGCCTATTCCCCTGTTCCGCAGATTGATGCGGATATGGTTCAAACGGCTGTTAAAACCGTTCTTCGCCCTGCAGCCAAAGCGATGGTTAAGGAAGGCAGAAGCTTTTGCGGGATTTTGTATGCAGGATTAATCGCAACTGCTGAAGGCCCAAAGGTAATAGAATTTAACGCGCGCTTCGGTGATCCGGAGACACAGGTGATTTTACCGAGATTGTCGTCTGATTTAGTGGCTGTAATCCTAGAACTTCTAGATGGCGGTGTTCCGGTCCTTGAATGGGACTCCCAGTCGATGGTTGGTGTGGTGGTCGCTTCCAAGGGGTATCCTGAAGAATATCAAAAGGGTGCCGTGTTACATGGATTAGGTGAATTTGATAAAAATGTATTCACCTTCCATGCGGGAACGCGGAAAAACGATGCAGGGGACTTCACTACAGCCGGAGGCAGGGTTCTTTTAGTAGGAGCAAAGGCTGAAAATTTAGTTGAAGCGCAGAAAAAGGTTTATGCTGAACTCGAAAAATTAAATTGTGCCGGTGTATTTTATCGAAAAGATATCGGTTCAAAGGCAATTGAGCACGTTTTTTGAGTATCACTACAATTAAAGGCTGACCATTCGCGGTCAGCCCCTTTTCATTTCAGGTTGGATTATAAGGAACCTCTATACCTTCCATCCCGTCCATAGAATCCGTCGAACGATTGTGTTCCTCAATCATTCCCTGGCATTTCTCACATAGCGCTGTTATCGGACAATAACGGACAATTCCTTCAGCAACCTTCATCGCTCCGCATAATGCCACAAACAAATAGGAATCCCGCCATGGGTGCTTCACCAATTTAGAGGTACTCCAAGCAAGAATGGTTAGGCCCATCGTAATCCGGATTAATGCGTTTAATATGCCAATATTTGGTCTGATATTCATTTTGTTCACTCCTTCACAACATTTTTACAATATTTATCATTTCTTTACTGCTTTAAATTGTAAAGTATGATAGTATAGTATCTAAAGAAATTTTGTAAGGGCTTTCTTTGTTGATAAATCAAGATTTTATTATATAGATAGTTTTTTAAAAAGGGAGGGATTTTGTATGCTGGAACAACGCTACCGCTGGAAAAATAAACACTTACGCATGCATGTGTCCGTGTTGGATGGGAAAACGGCTCCCACCATATTATTAAAAAATGCTTTGTATTTAAATCAGACCTTTCGCAAATGGATGCGTGCTAATATTTGGATTTACGAAGATCGGATTGTATATGTTGGCGATAAAATGCCGGAAAATGTAAAGAGCTGTGAAATCATTGATTGTACGGACAAAATCCTTGTACCAGGATACATTGAACCACACGCTCATCCATTTAATTTATATAATCCCCATACATTTGCTGCCTATGCATCACAGTTTGGGACCACGACGTTAATTAGTGACAATATGGCCTTGATTTTAAATATGAAAAAAAGGGAAGCGTTCTCATTATTGAAGGACCTTCGTTCGATTCCAACAACGATGTTTTGGTGGTGTCGTTTTGATTCGCAAACCGAAGTTTTGCATGAAGAAGAAATTTTTTCGCACAGTAATATTAAATCCTGGCTTGAGCATGATGCTGTCCTTCAGGGCGGTGAGCTGACCGGCTGGCCGAAGCTGCTTGATGGCGATGATATGATGCTGCATTGGATTCAAGAAGCAAAACGAATGCGTAAGAAAATCGAAGGGCATTTTCCTGGTGCTTCTGAAAAAACTTTAGCAAAAATGATGCTTTTAGGCGCTGATTGTGACCATGAAGCGATGACAGGTGAGGAGGTTTACAACCGACTGATGCAGGGATATATGGTATCGCTCAGGTATTCCTCTCTTCGCCCAGATCTGCCGCAAATATTGGATGACATGAAACGGTTAGGCATCGAGGCGTATGATAGATTGATATTTAATACGGATGGTTCTTCATCGATTTTTTACGAACAAGGACTCAACGATCAAATGATTCGCATTGCGATTGAAAAGGGAGTTCCTGTAATTGATGCCTATAATATGGCAACTGTAAATATCGCCAGATACTATAATATTGACCATTTACATGGTAATATTGCTACTGGCCGTGTTGCCAATATTAACTTTTTATCAAGTATCGAAAATCCAACACCTGTTTCCGTTCTTGCTAAAGGGAAATGGGTGAAGCGAGATGGTGTGAAGGTAGAAGACGCTTATCCTTCCATCAATTGGGCTCCATATGGATTAAAGCCAATGGAACTGGATTGGGAATTAACGATGGATGATTTGCAATTCTCGATGCCTTTTGGAGTGAAAATGGAGAATTCCGTTATCACAAAACCTTATTCGATCGCGATTGATGTTTCCAGTGATGAACTGCCAACCAATCATGATGAATGTTTCTTTACATTAATTGACCGGCAAGGAAAATGGCGGATTAATACTATCTTAAAAGGCTTTGCAACCAAGCTTTCTGCTTTAGCAAGCTCGTTTTCGAATACAGGAGATATTATATTAATAGGAAAAAATAAACAAGATATGATTTATGCTTTTAATAGAATGAAAGAGCTGGGCGGCGGGATAGTAGTGATGGAGAACGCAGAGATTGTCTGCGAGCTGCCGCTGCAGTTAAGCGGAATTATGTCTGAAGCGCCGGTAGAAGAATTAATGATTCAGGAAAAAAGATTATTCAAAGAGCTGGCGGCCAGAGGTTATTCTTTTTCCGATCCGATGTACAGTTTATTGTTCTTTTCGTCTACTCATTTACCATACATTCGTGTTACACAGCAAGGAATGTATGATGTGATGAATAAAACAGTTCTATTTCCTTCGATAATGCGTTAAACTGTAATTAGGTAAAGGGTTAAAGCGTGAAAGTATCTAACATCAAGAATGGAATTCGGGGTGTTGCATAGATGAAAAAATGGGCTGTTGCCATGGCAGCTGTCCTTTTACTGTTCTCAGGCTGCAGTAACAAGGAAAAGGTTAAGGAGCCGGAAAAAAAGCACGAAGTAGTTGACAAAGTGGTGGAAAAAGAGGACCAGAAGCAAGAGGACCCTTATTTTTTCCCGCTGACTGGTATCAGGTCTAAAACCGCTGTCGATGGTCGAGCTGTAGCGGTAATGGTTAATAATCATCCAAAAGCAAGACCGCAGTCAGGGTTAAACAAAGCCGATGTGGTCTATGAAGTGCTGGCAGAGGGCGATATCACCCGCTTCCTGGCCGTTTTTCAAAGTGAAAAGCCGACGAATATCGGTCCTGTCCGAAGTGCAAGGGATTATTATATCGAACTGGCTAAAGGACTAAACGCACTCTATATTGCCCACGGCTGGAGTGAGGAAGCAAAGAAAATGCTTGAGGGAAATTATATCGATAATTTGAATGGAATGGTCTATGATGGGACCCTATTTAAACGATCAAGCACGCGGAAAGCACCTCATAACTCTTATATTACCTTTGACAATATTTTAAAGGGCGCCGAACAAAAACACTACTCTATGGAAAAAAGTCCACCTGCTTTTAAGTTCTATACAGAGGAAGAAAGCAAAAATATTACAGGAAATGATGCCAAGTCCGTAATGATCTCTTACTCCAAAAGTGCAATTTCTGATTCAACCTACGAGTATGACAGTACACTAGGCAAATATAAGCGTTTCTCAGGCGGAGAGCAAACCGTTGATTTAGACACGAAAGAACCAGTTCTGCTCGATAATATTTTCATCATTGAAGCCGTTCATCAAGTTATTGATTCGTATGGGCGCCGGGATATTGATCTGAAATCCGGCGGAAAAGGTTATTTGCTTCAAAAGGGGAAAGTAACTGAGGTAGAATGGAAGAATAAGAACGGCTTACTTGTTCCGATCAAGGATGGGGAAGAGATTCGTTTAGTACCGGGAAAAACGTGGGTCAATGTTGTGCCAACCAACCCTGGACTACAAAAAAGCGTTTCATTTAATGTAAATTAATTAAAAGGGGTAAAGTATATGCAAATAAATAAATTAAGGGGAAAAGAGCTCGATCAATTATTTAAAGCAGTGCTTTCATTAAAGGATTTAGAAGAATGCTACCGTTTCTTTGATGATTTGTGCACGATCAATGAAATTCAGTCTCTTGCCCAGCGGTTAGATGTTGCCAGAATGCTCCGTGAAGGAAATACGTACCACAAAATTGAAACCGAAACGGGCGCAAGTACCGCTACGATTTCACGGGTAAAACGCTGCTTGAATTTTGGCAATGATACGTATGAAATGGTTTTGGAACGGATTAAAGAAGAAAACAGCAAAACGGAAGAAGTATAAACAAACCGAAGGGACTCCTTCGGTTTTTCTTTTTGATTGGTTATCATTTCTAAAACTAGTTTCATTGTTTTATTTTTTTATCGAATGGGCTAATGCTATAATGGTGAAATGGACTTATGTAATGGAGGAATCCTTTAATGTATGATTTTCGCGAGTGGCGCCACGTGTTTAAACTCGATCCAAATAAAGAAATTTCAGATGACCAGTTAGAAAAAATATGTGAATCAGGCACCGATGCCGTGATGGTCGGCGGAACAGACGGAGTGACTCTTGAAAATGTCCTTGATTTGATGGCAAGAATCCGAAGGTATACCGTTCCATGCGTCTTGGAAGTTTCCAGCATTGAAACTGTAACACCGGGTTTTGATCTGTATTTTATCCCAACAATCTTAAATAGCAGCGATACGAAGTGGATTACAGGGCTTCATCATCAAGCTGTAAAGGAATTCGGCGAGATCATGGACTGGGATGAAATCGTCATGGAGGGCTATTGCATTTTGAATGAAGATTGCAAAGCGGCCCAACTAACCGCATCTAATTCCCGCGTAACAAACGAAGATGTAAAGGCCTATGCGATGATGGCAGAAAAAATGTTTCAGCTGCCGATTTTTTATCTTGAATACAGCGGCAAATATGGAAATGTGGATCTCGTAGCAGACGTGAAGAAGGTTCTTGAAAAAACAACTCTTTTTTATGGAGGCGGCATTTCAACAAAGGAGCAAGCGGCAGAAATGGCCAAGCATGCCGATGTGATTGTCGTTGGCAACGCTCTTTATGACAACTTTGAAAAAGCCTTAGAAACGGTTAAAAGTATTCGATAGAAATTTGCGCTTGAATGCAAGAAACGATAAAATAAAAATAAGAACAAATGTTTGTAATGGTGGTGGAATCATGCAATATTTAACGGATAAGCTTTTGAATGGCCTGAATCCAGAGCAGCAAAGTGCCGTAAAAGCAACGGATGGCCCGCTTTTATTAATGGCAGGGGCAGGCAGTGGAAAAACAAGAGTATTAACGCATCGCATTGCGTACCTAATAGTAGAAAAACGAGTAAACCCATATAACATTTTAGCAATTACCTTTACCAACAAAGCTGCGCGCGAAATGAAAGAAAGAATCGGGAAAATGATGGGCGGAGCAGCGGAAGAAATCTGGATTTCGACCTTCCACTCGATGTGCGTACGTATTTTACGCAGGGATATCGACCGGATGGGCTTTAACCGCAATTTTACAATTCTTGACACAACTGATCAGCAATCAGTCATTAAAGGGATTCTTAAAGAAAAAAATCTTGACCCTAAGAAGTTTGACCCGCGGGCGCTATTAGGCGCGATTAGTTCTGCAAAAAATGAACTGATTGACCCTGAGGAATATGCGAAAACGGCAGGCGGGTTCTTTGAACAAACCGTAAGTGAAGTGTACACAGAATACCAAAAGCGGCTGCGCAAAAATCAGGCGCTCGATTTTGATGATCTGATTATGACGACGATTCAGTTATTTCAAAGGGTTCCAGAGGTGCTTGAATATTATCAGCGAAAGTTCCAATACATCCATGTCGATGAGTATCAGGATACCAATAGAGCCCAATATATGCTCGTAAAAATGCTCGCGATGCGCTTCAAAAACCTATGTGTTGTCGGGGACTCCGATCAGTCCATTTATCGCTGGCGCGGGGCGGATATTGCCAATATCCTTTCCTTTGAAAAAGATTACCCCAACGCTTCTGTTATCCTGCTTGAGCAAAACTACCGCTCGACCAAAAGGATTCTCTTGGCGGCTAATAAAGTTATTGAAAATAACCTGAACCGAAAAGCGAAGAATCTTTGGACTGAAAACCCGGAAGGTAACAAAATTGTTTATTACCGTGCTGATAGTGAACAGTCTGAGGCTCAATTCGTTGCAGGAAAAATTAAGGAACTAACCCGTGATGACAAAATTAAACTAACAGATATTGCTATTCTTTATCGTACAAACGCCCAGTCCCGTGTTATGGAGGAAGTGCTGCTTAAATCGAACATTGGATATTCGATTGTGGGCGGTACAAAATTCTATGACAGAAAAGAAATTAAAGACATGCTGGCATATTTGCGTTTGATTTCCAATCCGGATGATGACATAAGCCTGCAGCGGATTATCAATGTACCGAAAAGGGGAATTGGCTCAACCTCGTTTGATAAGATTGCTAATTTTGCAGCAATGCATGATATCTCCATCTATCAGGCACTCGATTCCATTGAATTGATTGGTGTAAGTCCTAAGATTACGAAAGCCGCGATTGAATTCCGCGACTTAATTCGCAATTATACAAATATGCAAGAGTTCTTATCCGTTACCGAGCTTGTTGAAGAAGTACTTGATAAGACTGGTTATAAGGAAATGCTCAAAGCGGAAAAATCATTGGAAGCACAAAGCCGCTTAGAAAACCTTGAGGAATTATTATCTGTAACCAAAAACTTTGAAGATACAAATGAAGATAAGAGTCTGATTGCCTTTTTAACAGATTTAGCCTTGGTAGCCGACATTGATTCATTGGATGAAGAGGGTGAAAAGGCGGATTCGATTACGCTAATGACACTGCACTCAGCTAAGGGCTTGGAATTCCCGGTTGTCTTCTTGATTGGCATGGAAGAAGGGGTATTTCCTCACAGTCGCTCGCTTATGGAAGAAGCAGAAATGGAAGAGGAACGCCGCCTTGCCTATGTGGGTATTACGCGTGCTGAGCAAAGCTTGTTCTTAACCAATGCCCAAATGAGAACCTTGTTCGGACGAACCAATATGAACCCAGCATCTAGATTTATCAGCGAAATTCCGGAAGACCTTTTAGAGGGTGTCGAACCAGAAAGACGCCAGGCTTCTCCTTTTGGCAGCTCAAGGTCATTCGGATCATCAGGCTCTTCATTTGGTGGCCGGGGAAGCACATTTGGCACCCCATCCGCACCTCGGAAACCCGTCATGCGCCCAGTTTCAGCCTCTTCCGGCGGTGATGAACTTGGCTGGAAGGTCGGCGATAAAGCCGAGCATGGTAAATGGGGTATTGGGACGGTCGTAAGTGTAAAAGGCCAAGGCGAAGGGACGGAGCTTGATATCGCCTTCCCAAGTCCAGTAGGCATCAAGCGCTTGCTCGCCAAATTCGCACCAATTAAAAAGGCGTAAGATTGAAATGTTAATGAAAGGGCTGGGTATATGGACCTTCAAATCGCTGAACAAAAAATAAATGAACTTAGAAACCTATTAAATCAATATGGTTATGAATATTATGTTTTGGATGCGCCGACCGTTCCGGATGCGGAATATGATCGGCTGATGCAGGAATTACTAGAGCTTGAAGAAAAGTTTCCGCAGCTTAAAACACAAGATTCACCTACGGTGCGAGTGGGCGGAGCTGTGCTGGATGTATTTGAAAAAGTCGAGCACCGGACGCCGATGCTAAGCCTTGGAAATGCTTTTAATGAGCAGGACTTAAGAGATTTTGACCGCCGAATCCGCCAGGCAGTCGGCGATGATTTTTCCTATGTTTGTGAACTAAAGATTGATGGACTTGCCGTTTCGTTAAGATATGAAAATGGGCTGTTTGTTCAAGGGGCGACCCGCGGGGATGGAACAATTGGCGAAGATATTACCTCGAATCTGAAAACCATCAAATCGATTCCGCTCCGTTTGCGGGAAAATGTCTCACTAGAGGTACGCGGTGAAGCCTACATGCCAAAGCGTTCCTTTGAAGCCCTAAACCAGGTACGCGAAGAGCGTGGCGAGGAGCTGTTTGCTAATCCTCGTAATGCTGCTGCCGGATCACTAAGACAGCTAGATCCGAAGATTGCTGCTTCGAGAAAACTGGACGTCTTTTTATACGGCATCGGCAATACCGGAGAAAGCGGCGTTATTTCGCATAGTGAAGGTCTTGATTTCTTAGACCATCTTGGATTTAAAACGAATAAAGAAAGAAGAAAGTGCTTGCTGATTGATGATGTCATTGATTTCGTCAATAGCTGGGTGGAAAAGCGGCCGGGTCTACCATATGAAATCGACGGTATCGTCATAAAAGTCGATTCATTGGAGCAGCAAGCTGCCCTCGGAACAACGGCAAAAAGCCCGCGTTGGGCAATTGCCTATAAGTTTCCGGCTGAGGAAGTGATTACAACGCTTTTGGATATCGAGTTAAGTGTTGGAAGAACAGGTGTCGTTACCCCAACAGCCATTCTAGAGCCGGTTAAAGTAGCAGGAACAACCGTTCAGCGTGCTTCCTTGCATAATGAAGATTTAATTCGTGAAAAAGATATTAAAATTGGTGATAAAGTTGTCGTGAAAAAAGCAGGCGATATCATTCCAGAGGTGGTCAATGTATTGGCTGACCAAAGGACTGGCGATGAAAGGGATTTCCACATGCCGACCCATTGTCCAGAATGTGAAAGCGACCTCGTCCGGCTTGAAGGGGAAGTGGCTCTTAGATGCATTAACCCGAAATGTCCGGCCCAAATTCGCGAGGGTTTGATCCATTTTGTCTCAAGAGATGCGATGAATATTGATGGGCTCGGAGAAAAGGTGATCAGCCAGCTTTTTGCTGAAAAATTAATCAGTGATGTGGCTGATATTTATAAGCTTACCCGCGACCAGCTATTAGCACTTGAGCGAATGGGTGAAAAGTCTGTTTCTAATTTATTGAAGGCCATTGAGGCATCGAAAAGCAATTCCCTCGAAAAGCTGCTTTTTGGCTTGGGGATTCGTCATGTGGGAGCGAAAGCAGCCAAGACGTTAGCAATAAGCTTTGGTACTATGGATAAGCTGGCATCTGCTGCGAAGGATGAATTAATTGCCATTAACGAAATTGGTGATAAAATGGCCGATTCGATTGTAGCCTTTTTTGAACAAGACGAGGCTGGTGAGCTTATCCAAGAATTAGTCGCTGCAGGCGTCAATATGGAATACAAAGGAGCAAAACCTGTTTCCGCTGAAGAATCGGATTCTATTTTTGCCGGAAAAACGGTTGTTTTAACAGGAAAGCTTGAGCAATTATCGCGAAATGAAGCGAAGGAAAAAATTGAAGCGCTCGGCGGCAATGTGGCGGGCAGCGTCAGTAAGAAAACCCATCTCGTCATCGCGGGTGAGGATGCCGGCTCAAAGTTAGCCAAGGCGCAAGAACTGGGAATTGAAGTATGGGATGAGGAGAAGCTTTTAGTAGAATTAAATAAGTAGTAAGAGGTGTTATCGACGTGAGAAAGCTCTCATTGCTCGCTCTCTCCTTTGTATTTTTGCTGAGTGCCTGTGCACCGAATTTTCAGAAGCAAAATGAAGTAGTTCAATCAAAGGAGAAAGTGAAAGGGAAGGCAATTATTCCTAAATATAATATTTCAGACAATTATTACCGGACCATCCTGCCATTTGAACCTGGGGAAGCGCGCGGGTTGGTCGTGAATAATATTAATACTCGCTATGACCTGAACGAATTTGAGACGGGACTAATGCGAATCGCCCAAAATAGTTTCAGTACAGATAAGTATTATTTTCGTGAAGGTCAGGAAATTAAAGGAAAGACGATACGACTTTGGCTAAACCGTAAATTTACGGATCCACAATTAAAGGCTGAAGGCCTTAAAGCCTCTGAAAATATCGGGTTAAACCCTGTAGATACAGCTGCCGCTGGTGCTGAACCAACATCACCGGTTTATTTGGCTCATATCTTAGAACATGATTATTTAACGAAAGATGATAAGGGAAATGTGTCTCTTGGCGGTGTTTCGATTGGACTTGCCCTCAATTCCATTTACTACTATCAAACCGTAAAAGACGGTCCTGTTTATGAGAAAAAAATTGATTATGCTGACATGGAAAGGGAAGGAAAGAAGATGGCTGAGGAAGTCGTTAAGCGGATGCGGGCGATGAAAGATTTAGCCGATGTACCGATTACGATTGGTTTATTTATGCAGCAGAGCAAATCTTCCGTTATCCCTGGGAGATATATTGCTTACTCAACCGTTGATAAAGGCAGCCAGACATTAAATGATTGGGAAAAAGGAAATGAAAAATATTATTTATTCCCTTCAACAGATGCCCAGGAAGATCATCGTGATGATGTGATTGCCTTCTTAAACTTTAAGCAGGATGTTGAAGAATATTTTCCTAATTTTAATGGTGTGATTGGCAAAGCATTTTACGTTGGAGATCAACTCCAGGAATTAAATATTACTATTCCGATTCAATTTTATGGGAAAACAGAAGGAATTGGATTTACCCAATATTTGACTGGGTTGGTTATGGAGCATTTCCCTAAATATATCTCTGTTTCTGTTAGTATTACGTCAGTCGACGGGCCTGAAGCCTTAATTGTCCGCAAAGCAAACGAAAATGAGCCATTTGTTTATATTTACCAGTAAAGTCCGGCCTTTGGGGCCGGTCTTTTTTTAAAAATTTTATCATTTGATACTCACAAATGAATCATGTAGAATGAACATTGGGTGTAAACGTTTTATACATAGGAGGGTTTTAGAACAATGGTACAACCTTACAAACACGAACCATTCACAGATTTTACAACAGAAGAAAACCGTCAGGCCTATCTTAATGCGTTAAAAACAGTAGAAGGTTATTTAGGACAGGATTATCCTCTTGTGATCGGTGGAGAGAAGATTACGACAGAAGATAAAATTGTTTCATACAATCCTGCAAATAAAGAAGAAGTGATTGGCCGCGTTTCAAAAGCGAACCAAGAGCTTGCTGAAAAAGCAATGCAGGCAGCTGTAGAAGCATTTAAAACTTGGAAAAAGACAAAGGCAGAAGTTCGCGCAGATGTGCTTTTTAAAGCAGCAACAATTATTCGCCGCCGCAAAAACGAATTCTCTGCACTTTTAACCAAAGAAGCAGGAAAGCCGTGGAGAGAAGCGGATGCTGATACTGCAGAAGCAATCGACTTTTTAGAATATTATGGCCGCCAAATGCTTGCATTGAAAAATGGCGTACCGGTAAATAGCCGACCAAATGAATTTAACCGCTATGATTATATTCCATTAGGAGTTGGGATCATCATTTCTCCTTGGAACTTCCCATTAGCGATTATGGCTGGAACAACTGTAGCGGCAATCGTTTCTGGTAATACCGTACTTTTAAAACCAGCTTCTACAACGCCAATTGTGGCTGCTAAATTCGTGGAAGTTATGGAAGAGGCAGGTCTTCCTAAAGGCGTGCTAAACTTTGTGCCAGGAAGCGGCGCTGAAGTAGGCGACTACTTAGTTGACCATAAGGATACTCGTTTTATCAGCTTCACAGGTTCACGTGATGTAGGACTTCGCATTTTCGAACGTTCTTCAAAAGTGAATCCTGGTCAAGTATGGATGAAGCGTCTAATTGCTGAAATGGGCGGTAAGGATACGATCGTTGTTGATTCTGAAGCTGATTTAGAGCTTGCAGCACAATCAATCGTTGCTGGCGCATTTGGTTTCTCTGGTCAAAAGTGTTCTGCATGTTCACGTGCAGTTATCGTTGAAGATGTTTACGATACAGTTTTAAACCGCGTTGTTGAGTTAACGAACCAATTAACTATTGGCGATCCAACTGAGCAGAGCTCTTTCATGGGTCCAGTTATCGACAATAGTGCGTTCAAAAAGATTATGGAATATGTTGAAATTGGAAAGCAGGAAGGTAAGTTAATGGCTGGCGGCGAAGGGGATGACTCTAAAGGTTACTTCATTAAGCCAACTGTTATTGCGGACCTTGCTCCAGATGCCCGCATTATGCAGGAAGAAATCTTTGGCCCAGTTGTTGGGTTTACTAAAGCGAAGGATTTTACTGAAGCGATTGAAATTGCCAACAACACCGAGTATGGCTTAACAGGTGCCGTTATCACCCAAAACCGTGCTCACTTAGAGCAAGCTCGTGAAGATTTCCACGTTGGTAACCTGTACTTCAACCGTTCATGTACAGGCGCAATCGTTGGCTACCAGCCATTCGGCGGCTTCAACATGTCAGGAACTGACTCAAAAGCAGGCGGCCCTGACTACCTATTGCTTCACATGCAAGCTAAAACTACTTCTGAAATGTACTAAGAAATATGAAACCTCTTCTCATTTTTTGAGAAGAGGTTTTTTACATAGGTGTCGATGAAGGACAAAACCCACCAAGGAAACTGGAAACCGGTCACTAAGAAGGGTTTATAAAGCCCGACCCCGCTCAAGAATACGTGGAGAATGTCCTTCATAAAGTGGATGAAGGACAAAACCCATCAAGAATGTTGGAAACCAGTCACTAAGAAGGGTTCATAAAGCCCAACCTGCTCAAGAATAAGAAGGAATTGTCCTTCATAAGGCGGATGAAAGACAAAACCCATCAAGAAAGCCAAAGAAATGTCCTTCAACCACCTTAAGGAACCTTCACCACAAACGGAACCGTGAATACCTTCCCGTTTTGTTGAAATTGTCCCCAGATTTTATAGATTCCCTTTTCAGGAAAAATCGTCATAAACGTAACCTTCGGTCCATTCCCCTCCATTGTCATCGGATGAATGTGCAAGTATTTCTCGACATCTCCGCTTATCGCAACAGCATGTCCCATTGCCCCTAAATAAGGCTCCAGATTTTTAATCGGTTTATTGCTTTGGGCATCACGAATGGTAAAAGTTATATGCGAAGTTTTTCCAGCCGTCAGATTTTCAAATGAAAGGGATACTTTTTTATCTTCGACCACTTTCGTTAGCTTTTTATCAGCGACAAGAGGCACTTCCTTTGCTGGTGCACCCTCTACCTGCAGCCAATGGCTTTCCACACTTGGGTCACCACCGCCTTTAGGGGTAAACTCGGAGATGAGTTTGTAATCTCCCCCAGCCGGAAAAGCCGTTTTAAAAAAGAATTCCCCATTTCCTTTATATTCTGGATGAATATGTGAAAAATAAGATAAATCCTTGCTAACAAGAAATAAATGCATTTTTTTCTCATGAACAGTATCAAAAGATTGAATCGGTTTATTGGCCTTGTCCATGATCAATATTGAAACGGGATAATCTTCGTTAGCTTTCGGATGGCCCGAGACTTTCCATTCAGAATTTGTTGGGACTATGTCTGTTGGTGTGGCACTCATTTGATGGTCCATTGTGGACTTGGGTACTTTTAAGGAATTACAGGCCGATAAAAGAATCATAGATAAAAGACAGAAGGCAATCATATAATATCGCAAGGTCATTCTCCTTTTCACAATAGTCCATTCTACTAAATATACATTTCCTATTTCCACCAATGCAAGAATTTCTTGACAGTAAATAAGTCACCTTAAGAAAAAATAATGTTAATATAAAGAAGTCACAATAATATTGAAACAATTTATAGAAATAATTCGTCATAAAATAAGAAGTGATTTTAAATGGAGGAAAAGGCCAGTTGATACCGTTCTATTTATTACATGTTACAGCGGTTGCTCATAGTGAAAATTTACTTTGGACCTTTTTATTATGCAATATTTTTGTTGTCAGCTCTGGTATTGTCTTTATGTATAGATTATTTACACAAAAAAAGGTGCGGATCGCAGGAATTACGTTTGGAATTGCCATAGCGATTAATTATGTCCTTATCGCTATTTACGGTGATATTTTTGATTTACTTGGATAGAGAAGGGGGAAGGTATAATTGAAATATTATCGTTTGTGGGTAATTGCCTTTTTATTAAAATTCATTGGTTCCGCTTGGGATGCCTCCTATCATTTTAAATATTTGTTTGAAGAATACTCCATACCCCATATTGTTAATACATTAGGCTTTGCACTGGGTGCCATTTTGCTTTTCCAAGAGTGGCGGCAGACGCAGCACATGGATCGTTTTTCTAGAAACCTGATTACCATTGGCTATGCATTATTTTTAATCGGGATTCCCTTAGATTTTACTTATCATATTGCCTACGGCATTGATTTGACAACATGGAGTCCGACCCATTTTATTTATTACATTGCCACCGATATAATGATTTTCGGCGTTTGGCGGGGATATTTTATCTATAGCCGGGACGTGAAACCGACTTGGAAGTCGATGCACACATGGTTTGCGATGTTTCTCCTTGAATGTTTTATGTTTCCGAACATGCAGCAGGAAAATGGGGCGATTTCCTATGATCAGTACATCCATGGAAAATCGATTGCCTCTAAAGAAATATTAGAACTAATCTCAGACCCTGCATCCCAAATTTTTGGCGGCATTCCGGAATGGGTGTATCCAATTTATTCCGTGATAATGGTAGCTGCCTTAACGATTATCATTATTAGGATTTACCGCAATTATTCCATTCCTGTGGCGGCAGCGGTACTGTACATCCTGCTAAGATTTGTGGGAAAAACGATCTTTTTCGCCGTCGGCTACCCAACTTCGTATGTCCCAATTACGATTATATTAATTCCGCTTTGCTTTTTCATATTTAAAAGGACCAACTGGATTGCAGGCCTCACGGGGAGTTTAGCATACTTTCTTGTCTTGTTTGCGATAAATAGATCCGGCATTTTGATCACACCGCCATTGGTAATATGGGAACTTGTCCCAGTTGCTTTAATTGGCATACTTGTCCCCGTCCTTAATTCTCAGATTAAGCGAATTTCACTTTGTCATAAAAATAAACAACCGGCTTAATAAAGGGTGCCCTATTGGGCACCCTCTTCTAGTTTAACGGGACGCTGTTGTTGTGACCGTCGCTGACTTCTTAACAATTGCTGAACCTTTTATCCCGAATAACAATCTTAATACAGGAATCCGCTTTATCACAAACTGGTAACAAAGCATAATCACCACAAACGAAGCAGTAACAAGGAAAATAAGTTTTACGGGCATTGGCCAAGACAAATCATAAATAAGATAGCCAAACAGAACGATGACAGGCTGGTGCAAGACGTAAAAAGGCATCGAGGCCTCACTGCCATACTTTAAGAAACGGTTTGAAAATGATAAATACTTGTCTGCCAAGAAAAAAATACATAACAGCCAGCTCCAGCAATTTAACGAATGAGCGGCATAAAAGATAACATCACTGATCGTGCCCGGCTGCGGAATCGCTTTCATAAACCAAACAATGAAAACAATGGAAGTAATCATCGCAATGCTGAAATGAATTTTGATCGTTTTTTGAAGGGCAGGTTTAAATGCTGCATTTGATAAAAAATAATAGCCGTAAATAAAAATGACAAGATAAAAGACAAGATCCCAGCCGCCTAAATTGACAGTTTTAATCACCCCAACCAAAAACAACAAAATGGGTAAGAGGATAAAATGAATCAAGCCAAATTTGTCTTTTCTGCCTATTTTTTTAAAAAGAGGCAAAGTAAGAAATGAAAATACCAAAAGGACGAGTAAATACCAAAGGTGTAAACCAAAGAAGGCAAAATTTCCAATTCCTCCAATACTTAAGTACAATCCGTCAAAATAATGAGGGAGGAAATCAACAAAAGATCCATTAAACTGATTGTGGGTTATCCGTTCAATATAAACCTGGGGAGGAGTCAAGAAGACTACCCCAAACAAAAGCGGTATTCCAAGACGTACCAATCTCTCACGGATGTAAACCTTCGAGGTCCGTTTTTGGAGGGTATACACCACACTTATTCCTGATACCGCAATAAAAATCGGCATAAGCCAGGAACCAGCAAAAAGCGAAAAAGCTAATATCCCGCCTGAATCTAGCTGATTGTTCTTCACATGCCATGGAAAGGGATTGAAGAACATGGAACAATGATAAAGAAAAACGGCCAGTGTGGCCAACACGCGAATCCAATCCAAATCATATTGTCTATTATCCTTTTTCATAAATCACCTCTAGTAATGGGTTCTAAGAAATTCCATTATTCTATGATTCATTTTTCCTAAATGCTCTTCAGAGGGGAAATGCCCACTATTGAATGCTTCATAGTTTGCTAGGTTTGAAAAAATATCCTGGGCAGCTCTCCGAATTTTATCCTCCGGAAAAAATACATCCTTTCGTCCCGCAATGACCAAGGTTGGAGCTTTGTAGTCTTCTAATTCACTTTTCTCTGTCAGCTTTGGCATATCCTGTTCAAGCTTCACGTATTTAAAGATACTTTCGATGATCTCTTTATCAATATCTTTCATGCTGTTATCTGATAGGGTATTCGCTATTTTATCCAAATGCTCTTTAGATCCGTTGAACTTAAACAGCATTAATGGCACAAGAATTTTTCGGATCATCTCAAACTTAGAACCTAGCTGGATGCCTGCAGGAGAAACTAATACGGAGCAAGCAATTTTCTCAGGCATGAATGCAGCGAGCCTTAAGATAATTCCGGCACCATAGGAAGGGCCGATAAAAGCTGATTTTTCAATTTGGAAGTGCCGCAGTAATTCAGAAATCCAGCGGGCGAAGCTATCATCCCGGGGAGAAATTCGAGTCTCAGCGCTCAAGCCTGGATGACCGATTGTATCAGGAGCATAAATTCGATAGTTTTCCAATAACGGCTTGAACCATGATAATGTCATTGGATTAATACAATTTCCGCCTTGAAAAATAAAAATCGGTTTCCCTTCTGCAGGTCCTGTTACTAAAACGTGAGTCTCACCAAATGAAGTTTCCACATAAATTCTCTCAAAATCGCTCTGTAGTGTCTTTAGATATTTTTCATAGAAGCCAAGAATACTACGTTTTCCAGCCTCACTTTTATAGATTGTAAGAGTACCCATAGAACACCCCGATATGTTAGATAATTCCATTTTATCACGATGGTCTAGGTTTATGACAATAATGTGAAAATCTTCACAAATCTTTTTGAAAAGTGACGAACGTCACAAATTTTAAACAGAAAGGTAATTACAATATAGCTATAGAGAAAAACGTATTTAATAAATAGGGAGAGACCCAATATGAAAAAATTAGTGATGATCGGTAACGGAATGGCAGGAGTCAGAACTATTGAAGAAATTCTCAAACTAGCTCCAGAACAATTTGAAATTACCATTTTTGGACAGGAACCACATCCAAACTATAACCGCATTAAATTATCAAACATTCTTCAAGGTGACACTAGCTTTGAAGAAATCATTATCAATCCGTTAGATTGGTATAAGGAAAATAATATTCAATTATTTACGGGTGAAGCGATAGTCAAAATCGATGTGGAAGGAAAACGAGTCATCAGTGACCAAGGCCGTGAAGTGGTCTTTGATGAATTAATAATTGCCACTGGTTCAAATTCTTTTATTCTGCCAATCCCAGGTGCTGACAAAATCGGTGTGACCGGTTTCCGTGATATCCATGATTGTGAAATGATGATCAAATCAGCTGAGCAATACAAAAAGGCTGTGGTAATTGGCGGTGGATTGCTTGGCCTCGAAGCGGCAAGGGGATTGTTGAACCTAGGCATGAAGGTAGATGTGGTACACCTTATGCCAAATTTAATGGAACGCCAATTAGATTCAATTGCTTCATCACTACTGAAAGCAGAACTAGAATCTCAAGGCATGAACTTTTTAATGGAAAAGGAAACCATCGAAATCCTTGGTGACGAACGCGTAACAGGTCTGCGCTTTAAGGATGGATCAGAAGTGGAAGCGGACCTCGTTGTCATGGCCATTGGGATTAAATCCAATAATGAAGTAGCAAAAAGCAGTGGGATTTATGTTAACCGCGGCATCGTCGTAAATGATTTTATGGAAACAAGTGTACCAAGTGTTTACGCTGTTGGTGAATGTGCAGAACATCGAGAAATTGTTTATGGCTTGGTTGCGCCATTATACGAACAAGGCAAAGTGCTTGCAAATCGGATATGTGGGTTAACAGCAGAACCTTATACAGGATCGGTTACCGGAACACAGCTGAAGGTTGCAGGAGTAGACCTGTTCTCAGCAGGAGAAATCTTTGATGATGGCCAAACCAAATCCATCATGGTTTACAATGAATTTGAAGGGATCTATAAACGGGTCTTAACAAGAAATAATCAAATTGTTGGAATTGTGATGTACGGTGATACAAAAGAAAGTACAAAACTATTCCGAATGCTGACGAAAAAAGAAGATGTTACAGGAATTTCTATTTTTCAGACTGAATGCAGTGCCGAGGCAGGCGGCGATATAGCCTCCATTCCAAATGATGAACTTGTGTGCGGCTGTAACGGGGTGACAAAGGGTGCAATAGTAGAGGCGATTAAAACACAAGGCTTGACCACACTTGATCAAGTAAGACATTGCACGAATGCCGGACGTTCTTGCGGCCGCTGTAAGCCGATGGTCAGCCAAATTCTTGCCCATACGCTAGGGGACCAATTTGATGCTGCAGCTGCTCAGAAAACAAGTATTTGCGAATGTACCACCATTAGCCGAGAGGAATTAGTAGAGGAAATCAAAGCTAAGGGTTTAACAAGTGTTAAAGAAGTCATGAACGTTCTCGAATGGAACAATGAAGAAGGCTGTACAAAATGCCGTCCAGCGATTAACTACTATCTCGGTATGATTTACATGGATGAGTATAAAGATGACCGCGATTCCCGTCTTGTTAATGAAAAAATGCATGCGAATATCCAAAAGGATGGAACCTATTCTGTTGTTCCAAGAATGTATGGCGGGGTGACTACCACAGCCGATTTGAAAAAAATTGCGGAAGTTGCTGAAAAATATAACGTTCCTCTAGTAAAATTAACAGGAGGACAGCGGATTGGATTATTCGGTGTTACAAAAGAAGATCTGCCAGGTATGTGGGAGGAGCTTGATATGCCTTCTGGGTATGCATACGGAAAAACGCTTCGTACGGTCAAAACCTGTGTGGGCGCCCAGTTCTGCCGCTATGGTACACAGGATTCTATGGCTTTAGGCATTGAGCTTGAAAAGAAATTTGAACGTCTTGATACACCGCATAAAGTAAAAATGGGGGTATCAGCCTGCCCAAGAAACTGTTCTGAAGCAGGCATCAAGGACATCGGCTTTGTCGGCATTGATGGCGGCTGGGAGATTTATGTAGCCGGTAATGGCGGTGTTGACCTTCGCCCTGGCGATTTGCTATCCACAGTCAAAACGACAGAAGAAGTAATGGAAGTGACCGGTGCCTATTTGCAATACTATAGGGAAACGGCTAATTACTTGGAGCGGACTTCTAAGTGGGTGGAGCGCGTCGGCCTTGATCATGTAAAAGAAGTTCTAGCAAACGAAGAAACTCGTAAGGCCTTGAATGAGCGAATGGATAAAACATTGAAAAAATACAGTGAACCATGGAATGAAGCGATTCAAAGTGAAGAAATTAAAGATAAGTATTTTACTAAACACACTGTCAAGGTGGGGGAGTGAGTCGACATGCTGCAAACAATTACTCGTATACCTGTTGCCCATTATTCAAATGTAAAGATGAGATCCGGATATTCCATCAAAATTGATAACAAGGAAATTGCTATATTTAAATTAACAAATGGCAAGGTGTATGCCATTGAAGACCGCAGCCCCCATCCAAAGGGGGGGGTCCTTTCCGAAGGGTTAGTTAGTGGTGAATACGTATATTGTCCCGTTTATGATTGGAAAATTTCATTAGCAGATGGAAAAGTGCAGGCACCGGATGAAGGACAAGTTAGGACGTTTAAGGTAGAATTAGAAAATGATATTATTTTTATTATACTAGAGTAAGCATTATTCGCGGGGAGGCTGCACGATGGAAAAAGGTAAGGTATTTTTAGTAGGCGCAGGGCCAGGGGACATCGGATTAATTACCGTAAAAGGATTGGATGCAATAAAGCAAGCCGATGTCATTCTTTATGACCGTCTAGCCAACCCGAAGCTGTTGGAATTTGCCCCAAACAAGTGCGAACTGGTTTATGGAGGCAAGCTGCCGGAGCGCCACTTTATGCGCCAGGAAAATATAAATGATTTTCTGGTAGAAAAAGCCTTACAAGGCAAAATAGTTGTTCGTTTGAAAGGCGGCGACCCAGGTGTTTTCGGCCGGGTGGGCGAAGAAGCGGAAGCCCTGGCGCAGCATCAAATTCCTTATGAAATCGTCCCAGGCATAACTTCAGGAATTGCAGCACCCCTATATGCCGGGATTCCGGTAACCCACCGGGAGCACGCAGAATCCTTTGCAGTCGTTACTGCCCATGATAAATCCAAGGATGGAAAACCAAATTTGGACTGGGAAAGCCTAGCCCGCGGTGTGGATACCATCGCCTTTTACATGGGTGTCGGAAATTTACCGTTTATTTGTGAAAACCTTATTCGTAATGGAAAGCCTTCAACCACTCCTGTGATCTTAATTCAATGGGGCACTTTTGGCCGTCAAAAAACCTTGCAAGGTACATTGGCTGACATTTCAGCTAAAGTGTTGGAAGCAAAGTTCAGAAACCCATCTATTATCCTTGTCGGCGAGGTCATTTCCATCCGTGAAAAAATTAGCTGGTTTGAGAAAAAATCATTACATGGCAGGCAGATTTTGCTCGCTCGCACAGGTACTAGCCCTAGCGTACTGGCAAAGGAATTAATGGCACTTGGAGCCGATGTAATTGAATTTCCAAAATGGAAGAAGACTCCTTTACCAATAGATGTTTTAAAAGCGGCTGCCTTTGAAAAAATTCTGTTTGCCTCACCTGAAAGTGTTGAAGAATTTTTCACAGCCGTGATAGAGCAGCAATTAGATATCAGGACGATTGAAGCGGACTTTTATGGAGCATCCATTAAAACCATTAAAGCACTAAACAGCCGTGGATTTAAGGCACATCTAGCTGATGAGCCTGGAGATTATCTTGTTGTCGGCGATGATAGCATTTTGATAAAAGGCTATGAAAACGTGATGGTTACAAGCAAGAAAGAAATCGACCAGCAGTTCTTGCCTATTTTTAAAAGAATGTTAGGAGAAGCGACATTGAATACCATGGTATTCCCAAGCAGCGCCGCAGTTGAACCATTTATCGAAGCATTAAGCGAATGCGGCATTTCTGCTGTAGAGCTTTTGAAAGAATTACAAGTAATCAGTATGGGGAAACAAACATTGGATGCAGTTGAGGCAGCGGATCTACGGTCGGATGGTATGCCGGAACAAGCAACGAAGGAAGCCTTGATAAATTATTTAGAGGGTCGTCAATGAACTCATTCTATCCCATTATATTACGGCTTGAGGGTAAAAAAGTAGTAGTCGTGGGCGGCGGTAAAGTAGCCGAGAGAAAGGTGAACGGTTTACTTGGGACAGGAGCGGATGTATCCGTAATAAGTCCGGAGGTAACGGAAACGATTCAAAAACTTGCGGATGAGGGAAAGATTGTTTGGCAGCAAAGGCCTTTTTCAGAAGAAGATGTTTATGGTGCTTTTATGATTTTTGCAGCGACAAATGATCAAGCATTAAATCAAAAGGTGAAAGATTCAGCAGTTCCTCACCAGCTTGTAACCATTGCCGATAATCCAGATGAATCGAATTTTCATGTTCCCGCACACTTGCATCGCGGCCGGTTAAGCATTTCTGTTTCAACTGGCGGTGCAAGTCCAACTCTTGCAAGGAAAATTCGTGAACAGCTTGAACAGCAGTTCAATGAGTCATATGAAGCTTATTTGGAATTTCTGTATTTAAAGCGGCAATGGATTTTGAAAGAGGTGGAGGATGCCTCTTTAAAAAGAAAACTATTAGCTGCAATGGTTAGCCCAGATTTTTTATATAGTGAAAATCGCGAGCAGGATTTTCAAAAATTATATCATGAGCAAGCAGGTACCTTAGATTAGGGTACCTGTTTTTTTATATGGTGCTAGTACAAAAGTATTAACCAGTACAACTTAAGGATTATTTTACCTATTTTTATAAAATTTTCAGAAAAGTAGTTCCATTTTTGAAAAGTGTGTTATATAATACAAAACGAGGATAGTTACTGTATTATAACAAAGAGGTGATCTAGTTCGTGTCGACGCAAAAGTCTCGTATTGAGGTGACCGGGGCTTCGAAAGCCCAGTATGATGAGATTTTAACACCAGAAGTATTAAATTTTATTGAAGAGTTTGAGTGTAAATTCAGAGGCAGGTTTATTGAACTGTTACAATGCAGGGATAAATTCCAGCGGGAAATAGGTGCACAAGCCTATGCCTGCAATAGTTAAGCTGTTTTAAGGCTTATGATTAAATAATTGTTTTACTGACTGTTTAGGTATGAAAGTTTTAAAAAATATTTTAATAGATTAATAGGAGGAATTTAACATGACAAATTCAAGAGTAGCAGAGTTACAAGAAAGCTGGGAATTGGATAAACGCTGGAAGGGGATTACAAGACCATATACCGCTGAGGATGTTATCAAGCTTCGCGGCTCGATTGATATCGAACATACATTAGCAAAAAAAGGCGCAGAAAAGCTTTGGAAGCTTTTGAATGAAGAGGATTACATCAATGCCCTTGGCGCCTTAACAGGAAATCAGGCTGTTCAGCAAGTAAAAGCAGGACTGAAAGCCATTTACTTAAGCGGCTGGCAGGTTGCAGCAGACGCCAACCTTTCCGGACATATGTATCCGGATCAAAGTTTATACCCAGCAAACAGTGTACCAAGCGTTGTAAAACGGATTAATCAAGCCTTACAGCGTGCCGACCAAATCACTCATTCTGAGGGCGACAACTCTATTGACTGGTTCGCTCCAATCGTCGCCGATGCTGAAGCTGGCTTTGGCGGACAATTAAACTGCTTCGAATTGATGAAAGGGATGATTGAAGCAGGTGCTTCAGGCGTTCACTTTGAAGACCAGCTATCTTCCGAGAAAAAATGCGGCCACTTAGGCGGTAAGGTGTTGCTGCCAACTCAAACGGCGGTTCGCAACTTAATTGCTGCTCGATTAGCAGCAGACGTTATGGGCGTTCCTACAGTATTAGTAGCTCGTACAGATGCCAACGCTGCTGATTTAATTACTAGTGATATCGATATGAATGACGCCCCATTCATTACAGGAGAGCGGACACCTGAAGGCTTTTTCCGTACAAAAGCAGGCATTGATCAAGCGATTGCCCGCGGCTTAGCTTATGCGCCATATGCTGACCTAATCTGGTGTGAAACTTCCGAGCCAAACATTGAAGAAGCAAGACAATTTGCGGAAGCTATCCATGAGCAATTCCCTGGCAAACTATTAGCCTACAACTGCTCACCTTCCTTCAACTGGAAAAAGAAACTGGACGAAGAAACGATTGCAAAATTCCAGCAAGAGCTCGGCAAAATGGGCTACAAGTTCCAGTTCGTAACACTAGCAGGTTTCCATGCGCTAAACCACAGCATGTTCGAGCTTGCCCGCGGCTACAAAGAGCGCGGTATGGCAGCCTACTCCGAATTACAGCAGGCTGAGTTCGGCAGCGAGCAATACGGCTACACTGCAACACGTCACCAGCGTGAAGTTGGTACTGGTTACTTCGACCAAGTATCCATGGTCATCTCAGGCGGAACCTCATCCACAACAGCATTGAAAGGTTCTACCGAAGAAGAACAATTCTCAGCGAAAAAATAAATGCAGATTTGAATCCTTCTCTCCATTTGGAGAGGGGGATTTTTTTATTGGGGTAGTTTACTCTTGGATAGTGGTGAATACTCTCAGAAGAGCTGCGAATACTCTCGGAAGAGCAATGATTACTCTCAACAAGTTAAATCGCTCTCGCATAAGACGGTTTTACTCTCGAATAACCTTGTTTTACTCTTAAATTGCACATAATCTCAATTTTTTGAAAATCACACTTTTTGAGTTATTATCATACAAAATAATAGCCTTGTAGATGGAGTTGATTTTTTTGAAAAAGCAAACCGTGGAAGAGGTTTTGCAGCAAGGAATCCATGGGCCCATGGAAACCAAGCCTGATGAGCGGCGTAAATACTTAGGAACCTTGCGTGAACGGATTATTGTGGCCCTGTTGAAAAACCAAGTTGCCGAAACAAAAGTTTATCCCCAAATTGAACGGTACATGAAGGAAAATCCTAGAGCGCATCTTTTTTTAAACGGCAGTATGAGCTATGAGAACCTATCCAAATATGTAAAAATCGCTACCAAGAATAAAATCGAACACACCATTGTAACCAATAAAGGCCATGATACAGAGTTTGGCTTAATCTTGGCAATGAACTATGCCATTGATAAAGAAGAAATTCTAATTACGAAGAACGTCCCGATTAATCAGCCAGCCAAAAAGAAAAAGGGGCTTCTCGCAAGGTTTTTGAAAAAATTAAAATAAGAAAAAAGGCGTAATCCAAACGGATCTACGCCTTTTATTCAGCGGCAGCAAAAACTTCAACAGTCGACTTCAATTCCATTTCAACATTACCTTGAACAGCACGGCTAATCATGCAGGAGGCTTCCGCTTTCTTGGCAAGCCGATGTGCCAATTCAATCTCTTTTTCGGCAGCATTTCTTTTTAAGACAATATGGGGCCGATGAATAATCTTCTTATAAGTAATAACCCCTTTGGTGACATCTACAATTCCCTCAGATTCCATCGTTAAGCTTTCCTTCTCAAGCCCGCTTCGCTCCATAATGGCAGCAAGAGTAATGATATAGCAGGTTGCGGCAGCCCCAAGCAGCATTTCATCAGGATTGGTGCCAACTCCCGGACCATTCATTTCAGGTGGTATCGACACTTTCGTCTTCAAGTTGGCGGTTTCAATTTCTCCAACATCATTCCTTAATCCCGGCCAATTAGCTTTTAAATGAAAGTGATGTTCAGCCATTTTAAATTCCTCCTTTTTATCTAGTGCAAGATTGAAAATATATGGTATTTTTATAGGAGCATTGTAAATTATTTTGGAGTAGTGTAAGGATGAAAATATTAAAAAAATTTGCTTTAACCATAGTTCTGTTACTTTATTTAGCCATTCTGACAAAACTTATTTTATTCAAATATATTCCGTTAACAGAGATTATTCATCATTTTAATTTTACATACAATGAATACCACTGGCGTTCCAACAATTTTGTACCATTTAAAACGATTTACTTTTACCTTTACTTAGCTGATATCAATTTTACTATTATAATTGAGAATTTAGTCGGGAACGTTATCGGTTTTGCTCCATTAGGGTTTATTTTACCATTATTATCAAAAAAGTTCTTAAAATTGAAACCTGTCATTCTTGCCGCCTTCAGTCTTAGTTTAACCTACGAAGTTCTGCAGCTTTTATTTGCATTTGGCAGCTTCGATGTCGATGATTTAATTTTAAACACCCTTGGAGGGTTTCTGGGTTTCTTACCTATTAAAATCATTCACTTTTTCTCCAAAATTAAGAAAAAGCAATCTATAAAAAGAAAGAAAGTTAGCTAATTGGAGGGAGATTTATGTCTGTAAAAGGTATAAACCATCTGCTTTTTTCTGTTTCCAATTTAGAGAAATCAATTGGATTTTATCAGCAGGTTTTTGATGCTAAGCTACTGGTAAAAGGAAGAAGTACCGCTTATTTTGACCTTAATGGAAACTGGCTTGCTCTTAATGAAGAAAGGGATATCCCTCGAAATGAAATTTATCAATCTTATACTCATATTGCTTTTTCAATCGATGAAGCAGATTTTAATAAAATGACCGAAAAACTTAAGGAATTCAACGTCAATATTCTCCCCGGTCGTCAAAGGGATGAAAAGGATAAAAGGTCAATTTATTTCACGGATCCTGATGGCCATAAGTTTGAATTTCATACAGGGACATTACAGGACAGATTGGACTACTATAAGCAGGAAAAAACACATATGGAGTTCTACGAAAAATAAGGGGGTAATGCTCCTTTTTTCATGCTAGAAATCTAAAACACCTCATAATTGTTAATACTGATGTAGGAATCATTGCAGTAAAGCGCAAAAGTTTGATATTATCAATATTAAAATAATACTGAAAAAAGGGATTGGGGGGTTATCGAACATGTCACGAATTTCCACTGATCAGGTTAAGCACGTGGCCAATCTGGCTCGTTTAGCAGTTTCTGAAGAAGAAGTTGAAAAATTCACTAAGCAGCTGGATGCAATTATCTCTTTTGCAGAACAGTTAAATGAATTGGATACAGAAAATGTAGAACCTACATACCATGTACTTGATTTGAAAAACGTATTGCGGGAGGACATTCCAAAACAAGGATTGCCGCGTGAAGAGGTACTAAAAAATGCGCCTGAGCATCAGGATGGCCAAATAAAAGTACCATCGATTTTGGGAGAGTAAGGAGTGAAAAGATTGAGTTTATTTGATTATAAAGTTTCAGATTTGCATGAGCTTTTACATAAAAGGGAACTAAAGGTTTCAGACCTCGTTGATGAGTCGTATAAACGAATTGCCCAGGTCGAGGACAAAGTCCAGGCTTTTTTAACGTTGGACGAAGAGCGGGCGCGCCTTACAGCGAAATCGCTTGATGAGAAGCTTAACACGGATGTGACAAAGGGCTTGCTATTCGGCATGCCGATTGGATTAAAGGATAACATGGTGACAAAGGGCTTAAGGACAACTTGTGCGAGTAAGATTCTTGAAAACTTTGATCCAATCTATGATGCAACTGTTGTTCAGAAGCTTCAGCAGGCAGAAACAGTTACCATAGGTAAGCTTAACATGGACGAGTTTGCCATGGGTTCTTCAAACGAAAATTCACGATTCCAAAAAACACGCAATCCATGGAATCTTGAAACGGTTCCTGGTGGTTCTTCAGGTGGTTCAGCAGCATCCGTTGCAGCAGGGGAAGTCCTGTTTTCATTAGGTTCCGACACAGGCGGTTCCATCCGTCAGCCAGCAGCGTTTTGTGGTGTGGTTGGATTAAAGCCAACCTATGGCCGTGTTTCCCGCTTTGGTCTTGTCGCATTTGCCTCATCACTTGATCAAATCGGACCGATTACGAGAACAGTAGAGGATAATGCCTATCTGCTTCAGGCGATTTCTGGTTTAGATCCAATGGATTCCACCTCTGCGCCTGTAGAGGTTCCAAACTTCGCAAGTGCTCTGACAGGAGATGTGAAGGGTTTAAAAATTGCTGTTCCGAAAGAGTATTTAGGCGAGGGTGTCAGTGAATCAGTCCGTCAATCTGTGTTAGATGCTTTAAAAGTGCTTGAGGGACTGGGAGCAGTTTGGGAAGAAGTATCACTGCCGCATTCAAAGTATGCTCTTGCGACCTACTATTTGCTGTCATCCTCTGAGGCATCAGCGAACCTGGCCCGCTTTGACGGTGTACGTTACGGTTATCGTGCCCCTGATGCCGAAAGTTTAATGGAATTATATAAAAAGACAAGAGCTGAAGGCTTTGGAGAAGAAGTAAAACGCAGGATTATGCTTGGCACCTTTGCTCTTAGCTCTGGTTATTATGATGCTTATTATAAAAAGGCACAGCAGGCACGTACGTTGATCAAAAAAGACTTTGAAGATGTTTTTGAAAAATATGATGTTATCGTCGGCCCAACAACGCCAACACCAGCCTTTAAAATTGGCGAGAAAATCGATGATCCATTGACGATGTATGTAAATGATATCTTAACGATTCCATTAAACCTGGCCGGTTTACCAGGAATCTCAGTTCCATGCGGCTTTGATGGCGGCCTGCCGCTGGGCTTGCAAATCATTGGCAAACATTTTGATGAAGCAACGGTTTATCGCACAGCACATGCGTTTGAACAGGCAACAGATTTTCATAAACAGAAGCCAAGATTGTAGGGGGTGAAGAGAGTGGAATTTGAAACAGTGATTGGACTTGAGGTCCATGTTGAGTTAAAAACAGAATCAAAAATCTTTTCTGCCAGTCCAAACCATTTTGGTGCTGAGCCAAATACGAATACAAGTGTCATCGACCTTGGTTATCCGGGAGTATTGCCGGTTCTGAATAAAAAAGCAGTAGAATTCGGGATGAAAGCGGCAATGGCCTTGAACTGCGAGGTGGCGACACACACGAAGTTTGACCGGAAGAACTACTTTTATCCAGACAATCCAAAGGCCTATCAGATCTCGCAATTTGACAAGCCGATTGGCGAGCATGGCTGGATTGAAATCGAAGTAAATGGCTATACGAAGAAAATTGGGATTACCAGGATTCATTTAGAAGAGGATGCTGGAAAGCTGAACCATGAAAAAGGCTACTCCTTATGCGATTACAACCGTCAGGGAACTCCGCTTGTTGAAATCGTTTCGGAGCCGGATATCCGCACCCCTGATGAAGCCTATGCTTATTTGGAAAAATTAAAATCAATCATTCAATATACCGGTGTTTCCGATTGTAAAATGGAAGAAGGCTCACTTCGCTGTGATGCCAACATCTCCATTCGTCCAGTAGGGCAAGAAGAATTTGGAACAAAAACTGAGTTGAAGAACTTGAACTCGTTTAACTTTGTCCGCAAGGGTCTTGAATTTGAAGAAAAGCGCCAAAGAGAAGTGGTTTCTTCAGGTGGAAAAATCGATCAGGAGACACGCCGCTTTGATGAAGCTACCGGTGCAACATTGTTGATGCGTGTAAAGGAAGGTTCGGATGATTACCGCTACTTTCCAGAACCAGACTTGATGGATATATATATTGATGAAGATTGGAAGGCACGAATTCGCGCTGAAATTCCCGAACTGCCGGACCAGCGTCAAAAGCGCTATGTGGAAGAGCTTGGGTTGCCAGTTTACGATGCAAAGGTTTTGACAGTTACAATAGAAACAGCTAATTTCTTTGAAGCAACGGTTAACGCAGGTGCAGACGCAAAGATGGCTTCCAACTGGGTAATGGGTGAAGTGTCTGGGTATTTGAATGCTGAAGGGAAAGAGCTGCATGAAGTTGCATTGACCCCTGAAGGCTTAGCAAGCATGATCAAGTTGATTGAAAATGGAACAATTTCCTCAAAAATTGCGAAAACCGTTTTTAAAGAGTTAATTGAAAACGGCGGGGATGCCGAGCAAATTGTGAAAGACAAAGGTCTTGTTCAAATTTCTGATGAGGGAACGCTACTTAAAATTATTGCAGAAGTTCTTGATGCTAACCCTAAATCTGTGGAAGATTTCAAGGATGGAAAAGCAAAAGCAGTGGGCTTCCTTGTTGGCCAGCTGATGAAAGCGACCAAAGGACAGGCCAACCCGCAATTGGTAAATCAATTGCTGCAGCAAGAATTACAAAAGCGTTAAATGGTTAAGCTGGCAGAACGACTCTGCCAGCTTTTTTAATGAGAAAAAAGTCGAGCATGGTTCGACATTATTTTTTTCAATTTCCCGGGAAAAAACCAAATAAAATAAGGAATTGCGTCCCTATCAATTAAACGTTTGATTAACAAGGAAAAATACGAGAACTTGTCGAAGTCTGTATTATAACTGGGAATTTGAAGTCTTTCGACAAGAATGGAGGATGAAAAAGGGCGATGAACCATCCTCTCGTCATTTTTCTCTTCATATTAATTGAAAAACCCCACTATTTATATGGTCTAATACAGTTTTTAATCAAACGTTTGATTAGATTTCTTAGAACTAATCAAACGCTTGATTAAAAATACAAAATACATTGTTTTGACGAGCTTTTCTTCTAAAATCAACTAGGAAATTTGTCGAAAATAAAAGATATTGTTTTTGGCTGCTAGCTTAATATAATAGCTTAAAAGGGAGGGGTCACCAGTGATCCAAACAGTCTTTTCAACACTTTTTGAAGTGATAGTGCCGCTTTCGATACCGGTTATAGTGGGTGCTTTGCTAGGGTATTTTAAAAAGCTGGATACGAAGCCGCTTTTGACGGTGACTTTATACTATTTAAGTCCGGCCATTATTTTAGATACCTTAATGAAAGCTCACGTTTCACATAATGATATCTATAAAACGCTGGCTTTTTCATTGCTTAATCTCCTATTGTTATGGGCCATTGCAAACATCTTGGGCAGAATTCTTAAGTTTCCTGCGAGTGAAACGGCAGGACTGACATTGATTTCTGCTTTCACTAACAGCGTCAATTATGGGCTTCCGCTCGTTTTACTTGCCTTTGGTCAACTGGGGCTTGAGAAGGCTTCTGTATATGTCATTTGTCAAATGGTCATCGTGAATACTATAGGAGTCTACTTTGCGGCCCGCTCTCATTTTTCTATAAAAAATGCAATCAAATCTGTATTCTCCCTGCCAGCCATATATGCAGCCTTACTGGCATTTTTACTGCAAAGTTTAAATCTCTCTCTTCCTGGCGGAATCGCAAAAGGGGTGTCTATGATTGCCGGAGCATATTCACCTGTTGTAATGGTTATTTTAGGAGTGCAGATGGTGAATGTGAAAATCGCCAAGCTAGAATGGAAGTCTGAAGTGTCGTTTTGGACAGGCATGGCCGTTCGAGTGCTCGTATCCCCCTTTGTTGCATTATTTTGCATCTATGTCTTACAGATCAATGGGATTTTGCAGTCTGTTCTTTTTATATTGGCCTGCATGCCCGTAGCAGTAAATGCCTTAATTCTTGCAGAAAGATTTAATGCTTCTCCTAAAATCGTTTCAAAATGCATTCTTTGGACAACCTGCATCTCTTTTATCGTATTACCTTTTCTTATAGTAATCATAAAGTAATAGTCGACATATATTTTATATTTACATAGAGGAAAAACCAAAAAGCTGCCGAAGCAGCTTGGTTACTTGAATATTAAAAAGAAATCATTGCCCCGCGGTCATCAAATACTGAGGTTGGATTCCAAGCTACTTCCCAAAGATTGTTTTCAGGATCGGCAAAATAGGCCGTCCGGCCGCCCCAAAAAGCATCACTTGGTTCCCTTACTATTTTTCCGCCTGCCTGTCGGATTTCCTCAATGGTCGAGTCGACTTGCTCTGGCTTGTCAACATTAATAGCAAAGGTTACTCCGCGATAAGCTTCCGTTGAGTGGGAGAATTCAATGCCAGCATCTTTCGCCAATTCTTCAATTGGAAACAAAGATAGCAGAACCCCAGCTGTTTTAAAAACGGCATATTGGTCAGAACTAATTTCCGTTTCCTCCCAGCCTAATGATTGATAAAACGAACGCAATATTGGTAAATTAATTGCTCCTATTGTAATTAAAGTTACTCTTTGCAGAACCATATTTCCTTCCTCCCAATGCGTTAATGTTCACTATTTCTCCAAGCCCAAACAAATATCCTTCAACTGATGTAGTTTAAATTGCTCCACAGATGTTAAGATTTAGGGAAGAGAACCAATTAAATAAGCGAGGTACATACATGACTATTTATATTGCATTACTCCGGGGAATCAACGTAGGCGGGCATAATAAGATTAAAATGGCAGACCTCAAGAGTTTACTAGAGGACATGGGTTTACATAAGGTAAAAACATATATTCAAAGCGGGAATGTTTTGTTTGAATCGGATGAGGAAACAGAAAGACTTAGCGGGCAACTGGAGGAAGAAATAGAGAAAACTTTTGGGTTTCCAGTCCCCGTTATTTTAAGAACGGCGGAGGAATACGAACGGATTATTCACGACTGCCCGTACTCGACCGAAGACTTAAAAGAAGGGGAAAGTGTCCAAATAGCCTTTTTAGGGGGCGAACCTACTCAGGGTGGAATTGACCATTTGCAAAACTTTGAAAGTGAGAAGGATGAATGCAAAGTAATCGGCAAAGAAGTATACCTCTTTTTCCGCCAAAGCATCCGGGATTCAAAATTAGCAACACAGCTTCCAAAACTCGGCGTTCCTGCAACATTGAGGAACTGGAATACAGTAATGAAGCTGGACACCTTGGCAAGAACAATAGCGGAATAAAAAAACGCTCGGAACCCGAGCGTTTTTCGTTTATTAAGAAGCATCATTAAGTAAGCGGACGCTTTCATCAAATTCTTTTTCGATTTCTTCATTCTTTTTATACGTAACTAAGCTGACAACAACAGATACAACCAAGTTAAGGACGAAGCCTGGTACGATTTCATAAAGAGTATCGCCAAGTCCAACGTTTTTCCAAACGATTACGGTAACTGCACCGACAATCATTCCGTAAAGGGCGCCCCATTTGGTCATCTTTTTCCAGAATAAGCTTAATAAAATGATTGGACCGAATGAAGCTCCAAATCCTGCCCAAGCATAGGCAACAAGGCTTAAAATCGTGCTGTTTTGCTTAAAAGCAAGCGCTCCAGCAACAACAGACACAAGGAGTACAGCCATTCTTCCTAAGAAAACAAGGCGTTTATCACTAGCGTTTTTGTTCATGACTACTTTGTATAAATCCTCAACCAATGCACTTGAAGTTACGATTAACTGAGAAGAAATCGTGCTCATAATGGCGGCAAGAATGGCTGCCAAGGCAAAACCAGCGAAAAGCGGGTGGAAGAAAATCTGACTTAAAGAAATGAATACTGCTTCCGGATTATCTAGTTTATGAGCAGTATTATTATGGAAATAAGCAATACCAATTAGTCCAGTAAAGATCGTCCCAATTAAAGAAATAATCATCCAGCCCATACCAATGCGGCGAGCACTCTTTGTTTCTTTAATGGTTTTAATCGCCATAAAGCGGACAACGATATGCGGCTGCCCGAAATATCCAAGGCCCCAAGCCATTGCTGATACAATTCCGATGAATGTTGTGCCTTTAAACCAATCAAGCCTTGTTGGGTCGATGGCGCGAATCGTATCAAACGTTTCAGTAGGCCCGCCAGTAATAAAGATACCCAATGCTGGAACTAAGAATAAGGCAACCAGCATCATTAATCCTTGTATGAAATCTGTATAACTTACTGCCAGGAATCCGCCGAATAAAGTGTAGGCAATTGTAACGCCGCCAACGATATAAAGACCTGTCAGATAGTCTGTACCAAATGAACTCTGGAAGAATACCGCTCCAGAAACCAGCCCCGAAGAAACATAGAAAGTAAAGAAAACAAGAATAACGATACCAGATACAATACGGAGCATGTTTGATTTATCTTTAAAACGGTTTTCAAGATAACTTGGAATGGTAATAGAATCATTCGCAACTTGAGTATAAGATCGTAATCTCGGTGCAACCAAAAACCAGTTTAGATAAGCTCCTATTGTTAAACCAATCGCAATCCAAGCGCTCGCTAAACCGGTTACATAAACGCCGCCAGGCAATCCCATTAAAAGCCAGCCGCTCATATCAGCAGCACCTGCACTTAAGGCAGTTACAGCAGGTCCTAAAGACCTTCCCCCAAGCATGTAGTCCGTCAGATTGCTAGTTTTTCGATAAGAATACCAACCTATTAAAAGCATACCGGCTAAGTAGATTCCAATCGAAATCAGCTGTAGTGTTTGATGAGACATACTTTTTCCCCCTTTGTTATATTGGAAATAAATTTAAATAATATTTCCTATTTATAAAATATTCTACCAACTTATGATGACTATTTCTACTGTATATTTATTACTTTTTTGAAATAAGGAAAAATTGTCTTAGAATAGCTTTTGGATGAATTATAAGCAGTTCTGTTGTAAGGAATTCGTGGGATGGCTATCATAAAAGTAAATGTATGGGGGTGCTAGCTAAGTGAAATTAAATGAATGGTTTCAAAAAGGAATGACACTGGATGAGTATACCAATTCTATGACTCGAAATAAAGAGGAAATGCTTTCGATTTATGAGCGATTTACGTTAACGGCTGAAGATCAGCAGAGGCTTGAGGCATTAAAATCTCAGGGGCTGAGGGCCATTGTTTTAACAGAGGATTGGTGCGGGGATGCATTGCTTAATAACCCAATTTTAATGAGGGTTTCTGAGGCTGTGGATATGGAAGTGCGGTTTGTCCTACGCGACCAGAATCTTGAACTAATGGATCAATATTTAACCAACGGCACCTCTAGAGCGATCCCGATTTTTATTTTTATCAATCAAGAAGGTAAGGAAGTCGGAGTTTGGGGACCGAGGGCGCCTGAAATGCAGGCTTTAGTAGAGGAGGGACGCGCCTCCCTTCCAGAAAAAGATGCCCCGGATTTTCAAGTGAAGCAAATGGAATTGTACAAGCGCCTGGGCAAAGCTTATCAAACAGATTCCTCAATTTGGCAGACAGTGGCAAATAGCATAATTAGTACTCTTTTATAAAAAAATCCCCGGTAGAAATTTTTCTGCCGGGGATTTTATTACAATTTAATGTTCTTAGGGGGAATGCGGTCATTCGCTAAATTTTTATCATTAATTTTTGGTTCGATTCCTAAGATGAAGTTTCGGATGTTTGAACGGTGGAGGAAAATTAAAAAGAAAGTGAATAATAGAAAGATCAGTTCAAATTCAAGATGGGGTGAAAGAAAAGCATATAAGAGTATAGTGAGGCCAACAGAAATAGAGCCAAGAAACACATACTTCGTTAAAAAGATGACCAAAAAGAAAGTAATATAAGCGATTACTAACAAAGGGATATTAGCAATCAAAAGTGCCCCAGCAGTTGTAGCGATGGCCTTTCCGCCTCTAAAACCGGCGAAGATCGGAAAGCAATGGCCGATGACGGCAGCCAGTCCGAAGTAAAGAGGTTCAGTATCAAGGTTGAAAAAAATAGGAAGTGATGCGGCCAGTGCGCCTTTGCCAAGGTCAATAAGCAGAACAAATATGGCCGATTTTTTACCAAGTACCCTCAGCGTGTTGGTTGCACCGGGATTTTTGCTGCCATGATCCCGGATGTCGACCCCAAAAACCAGTTTGCCGATAATGAGGGCAGTCGGAACGCTTCCAATTAAATAGGACATAAGAAGCAGCAGCCAAAACATAAGAATCTCCCCCGTCTAAGAATTTCTGTTTCTAATAGCATTCTATCATAATTAAATGGTATTATTTTGTAGAAATAACACAATTCTGAATTAAAAAGAGGATGAACGATTTGAGTCGGAAGCAAAAAACCTTACAGCCTATTATTCCTAAAGAGTTAATGCCGATGAATTTTGAGGATCGGGATGATACATATGTTTCAATGGCATTGATTAGTGATTGTTCCATTATAGGAGAAGAAATTGAAAGATTAAAGTTTGAACAGGTGGTATTTCAGAATGTTACGTTCATTGATGTCTCATTTCGCTACGTTGAACTAATTGATGTTATTTTTGAACGATGCGATTTATCCAATTCTAATTTTGGTGATGCCAGTATTCATCGAGTCGAGTTTAAAGAATCCAAACTCGTCGGCCTGAATCTTTCAGATGCTACACTCCGCAATGTGTTATTTAGCAATTGCAATGCCAACCTTTGCTCATTTGGTTACGGCGATTTAAAACAAGTGAAATTTGATACATGCTCCCTCCGTCATGCTGACTTTTATGAAGCGAAATTTCACCTTGTTGATTTTAAAGAAAGTGATTTATATGAAGTGAATTTTACTGGAACTGCGCTTAAAGGGATAGATTTTAGCAGCAGCACCTTAAATCAGCTCATTTTATCGCCTGAAAGTTTAGACGGATGCATTGTTACTTCTGAACAGGCTATTGGCTTTGCCAAGTTGATGGGATTAATAATTAAAGATTGATTCTATAGAACCGTGCGGAAACCATCGTGCGGTTTTTAATTTTTTTTAAAAAAGTGTAGGGGTTCACCAAGTTCCCTTCGTCTATTAATATGACAGATTGAATGAAAGGGGGAGAGTTCGATTAGCGACACGGTTTTAATAGAAAAAGTGCTGCAAGGCCATGATCATGCCTTTCGCCTTTTGGTTGAGAAATACCGCAATGATGTGTTCCGGACCGTCTTTGCTGTACTTCGTGATCAAAAGGAAGCGGAAGATGCGGCACAGGAAGTGTTTATGAAGATTTATACGTCTCTCCCTCAATATGAAAACCAAGGTTTTAAAACGTGGATGACGCGCATTGCCGTCAATCATGCGATAGATGTAAAAAGAAAACAGGCAAGGTTAAGAGAGGAAGTTGTCGAGGCCCTCGAGCAAGGCACAATAGGAACGCCGAGGGATAGTGTGGAAAATGAGATTATTGAACAGGATCAGCGCAGGCTCGTCAGGAAAAGGCTGAATGAATTACCAGAGAATTACCGGGATGTCATCTACGGATTTTACATTGCGGAAAAAAGCTACCAGCAAATGGCCGATGAACAGCAGGTGCAGGTGAAAACAATTGAAACCAAGCTTTACCGGGCTCGAAATTGGATGAAAAAGAATTGGAAGGAGGACGATTTTTCATGAAGCATTACAGTTATGATGAGTGGCTCCAATACGTCAAAGAGGAAATTAGTGAACAAGAGCGTGAAAATTATGAAAGACATCTGTATACATGTGACCAATGTCTAGACGCTTATTTACAGGCTGTTACAGCAAATGAATCATCACTCCCGATTCTATCAAATGAAGGCAATTTTACCGATTTGGTAATGGTGGAAGTTTCGAAGCAAAAGCAAGAATCTGCTGCACCAAACCCAAATAAAAAGCCAATTTACCAGCAGGCTATATTCCATTATCTGCTCGCTGCGGCAGCGACAATCTTATTAATGTTAACTGGGGCCTTTCAATCGTTGGCAACCTACGCAAATTCGATAGAAAGTCCGCAAAAAGTCCAAGAGAAAAAGCCTTCGGTTACGGAAGGTGTGATTGATAAAACATTTGCATGGATGGATTCACTAGAAAACAAGGAGGCAAATAAGAAATGAAAAGTTCGACAAAGGCATTAACATTATCGCTTTTTCCGGGCCTTGGGCATATTTATTTTGGGAAAATGTTTCGCGGCGCCGTCTATTTACTTGCCGTTTTTGGCTGTGCGATGGTTACTGTGATTGCAATTGCCAATCAAGGTGGGGATGTAGTGGTTGTCCCATTTATGGTGGGTATTTTCATCTATCTAGTTAGCTTTATTGATATGGGTGTGCAGATTTCCAAACAGAAAAAAGCTCTTACTGCTGGAAACTTAGACGGGCCACAGCAACAGGTTAGTCAGGATTCGGAACGTTTTTATACGATTGTCTTGTCGTTTGTTCCAGGTCTTGGTCACTTCCAGCTCGGCTTGATGAACAGAGGCTTAACTCTATTAGCGACCTTTCTAGGTCTTGGCATCATGGTTATCTTTGTGACGGCTATCTCTAGTCGCGAGGAATTTCTCGTTTTCTTGCTTGGACTGCCTGTGATCTGGGTATATGGATTTTTTGATGCCGTTCAGCAGGTCAACAAAAAGCAGCGCGGAGAGGAGTTAGTGGACAGAACGATATTTGAAGACTTTGAAGCGCGTCGGGAAGACGGCAAGAAGAGTAAATCAATTGCTACCTTTCTTTCGATTTTTCCTGGTGCGGGTCATTTATATTTGGGGCTGCAGCGGCGCGGTATTCAGTTGATGGCAGCCTTCTTATTCTCGGTCTATATTTTAGATGTTTTGCGTCTCGGTATTTTCCTATTTTTAATCCCGATCATTTGGTTTTACAGCTTTTTTGACGGTCTGCAAAAGGCTTCAAGGTATGGGGAAGAAACGGTTGAAGATGTGCCAATCATCGCTTATTTCCTTAATCATCAAAAATGGGTCGGTATCGGGCTTATCTTATTGGGGGCTTACTATTTAGTAGTGAACATCCTGCTGCCGGCTTTATCGCCAATTTTGACAAGAATCATCAATTTCGATCTTCAGTATTGGATACAAGGCTATTTCCAAACCGGACTTGTCTGCCTGTTGTTGATCGGCGGGGGCATTAAGCTTTTATCTGGCAGCAAGCAGAAGCGGGAGGTTAAGAATCATGAATAAGTGGAAAAAAACGATTGCGGGCGCTGTCCTAATTGGAGCAGGATTTGGGTTGCTTTTTAGAAAGAGAAAAGGGGGGAAAGCAGCATGAGGACATGGCGTGTCGGGACGTTTTCGATGGGGGCATCGCTCGTTTTCCTTGGAATTTTCCTTTTCCTATCGAAGTTTTTGGGGCTAAATCTCATTCAGGTGATGACAGGCTGGTGGCCTATTTTATTAATTGTTTTGGGAATTGAAATCTTACTCTATTTGTTTTTATCCCGGCAGGAAAAGCCAGTGCTGCGATATGACTTTTTAAGTATTTTCTTTGTTGGATTGATTGGAACAGTGGGCATTGTGTTTGCGATCATGAGCTCAACTGGCCTCATGGGAAGAGTCGAGGAAGTGATGGCGAGAGAGGAAAGGTCGTTTGAACTGCCTGCTTTTTCCTATAAAATAGATGATAGTATTAAACGAGTGGTAGTCAGAACGGTTGGCACTGATATGACAGTTGAAGCGACCGAAGCAAAAGAAGTCAGTATGTTTGGCACCTACCGGGTGCAAACAGCTGGGAAAGA
The DNA here is from genome assembly GCF_036965425.1 of Neobacillus drentensis. Lineage (GTDB taxonomy): Bacteria > Bacillota > Bacilli > Bacillales > Cytobacillaceae > Neobacillus > Neobacillus drentensis_F. The sequence continues at coordinate 54,087 of NZ_JBALPP010000054.1, forward strand.
AAAGCTTCTTAAGAGTGCTGATGATATCATCGCAGCCAATCAAAAAGGTGATACGCTTTATTTAAACTTAAAAGGCCTGCCAAACCAAGTTGGTCCGTTTGATTCACAGGGAATGGTCGCTGGGACAATATTGGTGCCGAATGATGTGAAGTTAGAAGTGTTAGGGAATGGTGATTCGCTTACCTTGAAGCCACGGAATCTGGCAAATGATTGGAGTATCGAGAGTACCTCATCTGTTGCGGTCGATGTACCAGAAAACAGCAATTTGAAGGTGGAGGTAGTGGGTGCCCAGGAATTAAGAGGAAAAGAGAGCGAATGGAAGATAGAGGGAAAAATAGAATCCAATGTTCCGGAAGATAGCATGGAGAAGAATGCTTTTTATCAAACTGGGGAAGGCAAATACCGTATTAATATTGCAGGTGCCTATAGTGTTAATTTAAATACCAATCAGTAGATTTTTGCAAATTAAAAAAAAAACGTTATGATAGGAGATGGACGTTTGGCATTACAATTTAATTGTAAGCCTTGATAATAATTGGTAGAATATAGAAAACCAATTGTGATTTCAAAAAATAGGATGATGAAATGATGAAAAGAGCAAGACTGATTTATAATCCTACTTCAGGACGCGAAATGATAAAGCGCCATCTCCCGGAAATTCTTGAAAAGTTAGAAGTTGCAGGATACGAGGCATCTTGCCATGCGACGACTGGTGCGGGGGATGCGACAAATGCGGCAAAAATTGCCGTTGAGCGAAAGTATGATGTCGTGATTGCAGCAGGCGGCGATGGCACAATCCATGAGGTGGTAAACGGCTTAGCCGATCAGGAGTATCGTCCGAAATTGGGAATTATTCCAGCTGGAACAACCAATGATTTCGCCAGGGCTTTGCATATTCCGAGGGATGTTTCCAGTGCTGTGAATATTATCACAAAAGGGGAATTGATTCCTGTCGATATTGGACGTATTAATGATAAATATTTTATTAATATTGCAGGCGGCGGCAAAATGACCGAACTTACATATGAGGTGCCAAGCAAATTAAAAACGATGCTGGGCCAGCTTGCCTACTATTTAAAAGGGATGGAGATGCTTCCTTCGATTAAAGCTTCCGATCTTAAGATTGAGTATGATGGTAAGCTTTTTGAAGGAGAGGCGATGATGTTTCTTGTTGGTTTGACTAACTCCATTGGCGGATTTGAAAAACTAGCACCTGACGCCTCCATAAATGATGGGTTGTTTTCTCTATTAATTTTGAAAAAAGTTAATCTGGCTGAGTTTATCAGGATTGCGACGCTAGCAATTCGCGGTGAACACGTGAATGATCCGAACGTTATTTACACGCAGGCCAACCGAATCAAAGTCTATTCTTCTGAAAAAGTACAGTTAAATTTAGACGGAGAATTTGGCGGCTTACTGCCGGCAGAGTTTGAGAACCTTTACCGTCATTTAGAAGTATTCGTACCACTCGAGAATATCCGCCCGCTTGACCGGCCGAAGGATTGGGTCTCTGGACAAAGATATAGTTAACAAAAGTTCGTTCCTGCGGGAGCGGACTTTTTTGTTTGTAATAAGATTCTTGCCTGTAACAGATTAGCGAAGGGGATTGTGGTAAAGGGGTCTACATGACCACAGAGGGTAAGGAAAGGGAATTTGGGTAACGTAGAGGAGGTCTACGTGACCGAAAAGAGTAAGGAAGAGTGAAAATGGTAACGTAAAGGAGGTCTATGTGACCGAAAAGAGTAAGGAAGAGTGAAAACGTAAAGGAGGTCTACGTGACCAAAAGGAGTCAAGAAAAGGAACCGGAACGTAAAAGACGTTTACACATTGAGAAATAATAAAAATGAAAGGAAATTCGATTAACGTCACGAATAAACTTAATAAGGAAGAAAGAAAATGGAAGGGGTGATGGATATGAAAGCATTAATCAATATCGATTACACATATGACTTTGTAGCGGATGCCGGGGCACTAACATGCGGTGAGCCTGGTCAGGCAATAGAGGGCAGAATCACCCGGCTGACAAAAGAGTTTATTGAGAGTGGAGATTACGTGGTGTTTGCCATCGATGTCCATGATCAAGGCGATGAATTCCATCCTGAAACGAGGTTGTTTCCGCCGCATAATCTTAGAGGAACGGCCGGCCGTAACCTATTTGGCGGACTTCAAGAGGTTTATGACCATAATAAACACCGTGAAAATGTTACCTATATGGATAAGACCAGATACTCTGCTTTTGCCGGAACAGACCTGGAAATCAAATTGCGTGAGCGAGGAATTACAGAGGTTCACTTAGTTGGCGTTTGTACCGATATTTGCGTTCTACATACCGCGGTAGATGCCTATAATAAGGGCTTCAAGATAGTGGTGTACAAGGATGCTGTAGCGTCATTTAATCCAGCCGGCCATGAATGGGCGCTTGGCCACTTTGAACAAGCTCTTGGTGCTATGGTGAAATAGACTTTTTAGTGTTATTATTGGATATAATGTTGAAAAGCTGTAATAGTATCCGGAGGTCTAGTTATGAAACACTTTTATCATGATGATAGTTTAACTCTGCATACCGATCTATATCAGATTAATATGGCAGAAACATATTGGAGAGATGGAATCCATAATAAACGTGCGGTTTTCGAACTATTTTTCCGCAAGCTTCCTTTTGGGAACGGCTACGCTGTTTTTGCTGGTTTAGAAAAAGTCATTCAATTTATCCAGAACTTTCGATTTAGCGAAGACGACCTGGAATATTTAAAAAATGAAGTAGGCTACCATGAAGATTTCTTAGACTATCTGAAAAATATGCGTTTTACCGGAACCATTCGCTCGTTAATAGAAGGCGAGCTTGTCTTTGGCAACGAGCCGATTATTCGCGTAGATGCCCCGCTCGCAGAAGCGCAGCTGGTTGAAACAGCGCTGCTTAACATTGTGAATTACCAAACATTGATTGCTACAAAAGCTTCAAGAATTAAGCAGGTTGTCGGCGATGAAGTAGCGATGGAATTTGGGACTAGACGGGCACAGGAAATGGATGCGGCCGTTTGGGGAACAAGAGCAGCGTATCTTGCAGGATTTGAAGCCACAAGTAATGTGCGTGCTGGGAAAATGTTTGGAATTCCTGTATCTGGTACACATGCCCATTCGATGGTTCAAGCCTATAAGGATGAATATATTGCCTTTAAGAAATATGCCGAAACACATAAGGACTGCGTTTTTTTAGTTGATACATATGATACCTTGCGCCTAGGAGTGCCAAATGCTATTAAGGTAGCTAAAGAAATGGGTGACAAAATCAATTTTCTTGGCATTCGACTTGATAGCGGTGACCTTGCTTATCTTTCAAAGGAAACACGTAAATTGCTCGATGAAGCAGGCTTTAAGGATGTAAAAATCTATGCCTCCAGCGATTTGGATGAGCTTACCATAATGAGCTTAAAAGGACAGGGGGCCAAAATAGACAGCTGGGGAATCGGGACAAAGCTTATTACGGCCTACGATCAGGCTGCATTAGGTGCGGTTTATAAAATTGTTGCTATAGAGGATGAAAACGGCAAAATGGAAGATACCATTAAAATCTCTTCCAACCCTGTAAAAGTAACGACTCCGGGTATGAAGAAAATCTATCGGATTATTAATAATAAGAACAACCATGCAGAAGGGGATTATATCGCGATGGAGGATGAAAAGCTGCCGGAGAAACGTCTGCGCATGTTCCATCCAACCCATACGTATATGAATAAAGTGGTAACCAACTTTACCGCAAAAGAGCTTCATGAAGATATTTTTGTAAACGGCGAGCTAGTTTTTGAAATACCTTGTTTGGAGGAGTCCCGCGCTTATCTTAAACAAAATCTTAATGCGCTTTGGGACGAGTACAAACGGACAATGAATCCAGAGGAATACCCAGTCGACTTAAGTCAAAAATGCTGGGATAACAAGATGAAGAATATTGAAGAAGTAAAAGAAAAAGTTGCAGCTATGAAGGAATAATGAGAAGGGCGCCTGATCGGCGCTTTTTTGCTGTTATAAAGCTGCTAATAGCTGCCCTTTTTTTAGACTTCTCTTTTATCATTTTTTCACTTTTACCTAGTAAATCCACTTAAAAAAAGCCTTTTCCTTAGGTAAAACATACAGACAAAAAAAGGAAAATTCGAATAACGTAAGATAGTAAATAAAAATATTTAAGGAGTGAAACTATATATGTCTTTTCCTAATACCCCGCCAGAGGGTATAAATCCCATTGAGGGTTTGGATTCTGAACAGGTAGCCCTTTTGCTGCTTGTAAGCATCGCATTTGAAGAACTTGGACTAGCCCATTTAATAAATGCAGAAGCAGAAAAGCTCCAAGGAGCGATTGGTACCCTTGAACCAGCAAATACAGACATTCAAGCTAGAACTTTTGCTGAGTTATTAGCGGCGAACAGTGAAGTTGAAAAAATGCTGCAAACAATTATCAAAAAAGAAATGTTACTCCAATTTAAATTTGAAAATGTCCTTGAATTTCTATCAACGTCAACTTCAACAACATCAACAACTACTACAACTACTA
>NZ_JBALPP010000055.1:0-2727 GCF_036965425.1 Neobacillus drentensis
GCTTATTATAATTCGGTATATTCCAAATGTAAATAATATTTAGAATATTTTTAACAAACTAAACTGAAAGAAAAAAAGGGACAAAAAACTGTCCCAATCTCTTACTTTTTTACAATTTAGGAAGCTTCTTTATAAATAGATAAAAAGTTATAGCATATTCGTTTTTCCTTTCATTTTTACTTTCTTAATCGAGTGAAGTAAATACCCTCCCTTAAACTTTCTCGCTTCATAAGAAATGATAAAGGCATTCGGTTCATATCGTTCAATTAGTTCCATGAGCTCCGGCTCCCGATTACGCTTTGTCAAAATATCCAATTGATAACGTTTACTATCCCTTCCTTCCCCATGGAATACTGTTACTCCAAATCCTTCCTCACGAAGCCGGTTGATTAGTTGTTCATTTTTGTTCGTCAAGTTCACCACTAATGTCGTATAGCCAAGTGCTAAAAAACTTTCTACGTAGCTGCCAATAATAATGCCTATCCCAAATCCCACCGCATATACGACCATCGCTACCGTACTTTGCTCCCCGGAAAAAACGAGGGACAATCCAAATACATATACCAGTGCTTCCAAAAACCCAAAAAACGAGGCATACATACTCATCCCTTTGACAAGGAATATGGTTCGCAGTGTTAAAACAGGAACATAAATTAATTGCAATAATAAAATCAGCAAAATTTCTTTCATTTTTGACACCTCGTATTCGTTTTTCTTCTTATACCCATTTTCTTAATTGTTCGTGACGAGCTGTCAGCCTTTTGCGATCAAGCAGCTCTAATATTGATACGAGATATTTACGGCTAACCTCCACTATACTTTTTGCTTCCTGCAAGGAAAAAGTGTTTGGATATGCTTTTTTTAACTGGGTAATCGCATAATTTACAGCTTTACGATGAACCAAGTGTTTTTCATCCAGGGTATCGGCAATCTGTTCATTTTTTAAGTAATTAATGAATTCTGCCGTGAGCTTAACAGGAATGCCTGCTTGTGCAATCAAATCCCCAATAGGCTGTGGCTCTAGCCCTTGTCGTTCAAGCCGGGAAATTACTTCATACATTTGTTTTTCCCAATGTTTCGGTATTGTTGGTTTGAAACTACATAAGCAGACATTTGAACCGTTTAAAGAAATATCATTATTGGCTTTTAGTTGTTCAAAGACAGCGTTCAGCAATTTTTCAGGATAAGACTTCTTATAAATCTGTATCACCTCTGCTTTAGAAATTCCTGGCCGTAACGGATATTGATGGTGATATCTCTCTAATTCAAGCAAAATATCATTCTTTATTCTTATTATGATCGTTTGGGCAACAAACTGCCCGGAAATCTGAGTGATTTGCCCGGTTGCTTCTCCTTCCTTTAGCAATAATTTTAATTCTTGGCTGGTTAAACCAAGATGTTTAATTATGCTTTCTCCTGATAAAAACTTTTGTTCTTCAAGAAGTAGAATTAACCGTTCAATAATCGAACCTTTCTCCATTTGCTTCAATTTTTCAATTGTTTTTACACCAAAGCGATATTTTTTCCCAGTTACATTAATGATCTTTCCACCAGCAAACGTTTCCATTGGGGAAGGGCGCCTTAAAATAAATGGGTCTCCTTTTTTCGCAACAATAGGTTCTTCAAGTCTGATTTGACAATACACTTCCTCCCCTGCAGATATTTCCAGTGTATTTCGGTCAAAGAAAACAATTTTTCCCATCACCTCTGAAGTTCCGATATACAGCTTTACCGGTGCCCGCTGTTTCAAAGGAAACTCCATTAATCTTGTCGTACGAATAGTAACATCAATACAATCTGTTACGACATAATGGTTAGAGTTCACAATAACATGTCCGCGGTGAACTTTATCTCGATTGATGCCGGAAATATTGATGGCAACTCGCTGCCCGGCAAAAGCTTGGAGAACGGTTTGATTTTGTGATTGTAACTGACGGATTTTTGCTTTATAACCATCAGGCAAAACCGTAATCGACTGTCCGACAGTTATCGTACCGTCGTATACTGTTCCGCGCAAAATCGTGCCATGGCCTTGAAGAGTAAACACTTGATCAACCGGCAAACGCAGAGCTCCATTGTCGTCTCGTTTTTTGCATCGGTCTAGACTTTCGATTATTTTTCTTTTTAATTCAGGGATCCCACGCTTAGAAAGCCCATCTACGTAAACAATATCGGCCGTTTCAAAGACTGTACCCTTGATGTAATCACGTATATTATCTTCGACGAGTTCCAGCAGTTCCTCATCGGCTAAATCCGACTTTGTTACGGCAATAATCGCCTGTTTAATACCTAATAAAGATAAGATTTCGAAATGCTCTTTCGTTTGCGGCATCACACCTTCATCTGCAGCAATAACAGCGATAACTAGATCAATACCTGTTACACCTGCAATCATTTGCTTAATAAACTTTTCATGCCCGGGTACATCGATAACCGAAACATGATATCCCTCTTTAAGGTGAATCGGAGCATACCCAAGCTCAATCGAGATATTTCGTTCTTTCTCTTCTTTTAGCCGGTCTGTATCAACATTCGTTAAAGCTTTTGTTAATGTTGTTTTCCCATGGTCGATATGTCCTGCAATCCCTATAGTATAATAGGCCATCTTTTATTCCCCTCATCTGTTATATTCGATAGTAATCATTGGGCTCTAAAGTCTTTCTTAATAGATTTGTTCTTTTAATCTTGGGTGTTGATTTGCGCTCCAAGCGCTTCGCTTTCCGCGGG
>NZ_JBALPP010000055.1:2769-35244 GCF_036965425.1 Neobacillus drentensis
GGGTCTCCCCTGCCCCGTACTCCCGCAGGACATTGAATTGCATCTTTGAATCCGCCCACGCACGAAGGAAATGCGATAGCATTTTCGAGGAGTCTGCGCGCCTTCCGCTCCAATCAACTCTGTTAAAAATCAACTATGGTCTTTAACTGAGTCAATAGATTAATAATAAAAATGCTTGTCAATTTTTCCATTTTTGATTAAAATTACTTATGGGAGTGACTGAGATGCTGGTGCTCTTCCCAGTCTTCAAAACTGAGTGGGACGTCCGTGAGGCGTTCGGTGGGTTCGATTCCCATTCTCTCCCGCCAAATTAAAATATTATGTTTACATTTACCTTCATAAAAAGAGGAGCACGGAACATGCTGTACCGAACTCCTCTTTTTTTTATTTTGTTAATTGACGGGATTTTCTAATGTCGGAGTTTGCTAGTTTTTTATTTAAGATTCACTTAAACCAATACTAAGGGTTTATGTGTACCGGCATCGGCCGGATGTACTCCATGACGGTAGAATTCGGCTTTAAAAGGATCCAGCGGTTTACGACCTAAGATTAAATCCGATGCCTTTTCCGCCAACATCAACACTGGTGCATGAATATTACCGTTAGTGACGTAAGGCATGGCAGACGCATCGACCACTCGTACATTGTCGAGCCCATGGACCTTCATGGTTAGCGGATCTACAACAGCCATGGGATCTGTATCGGGGCCCATCTTTGCCGTACAACTTGGATGAAGTGCAGTCTCTGCATCTTTCGCCACCCAATCCAAAATCTCCTTGTCTGTACGGACGGAAGGGCCGGGTGAGATTTCTCCTGAATTATAAGGTTTCAGAGCTCGCTGAGATAGGATGTCACGAGAAACTCTTATTGCTTCAACCCACTCACGTCGGTCTTGTTCGGTAGAAAGATAGTTAAAGACCATACTCGGGTGCTGTGTGGGATCACTCGAACGGATCTTCAATTTCCCCCGGGCATCGGAGTACATTGGTCCAACATGTACCTGGAATCCGTGAGCAGTTTCCGCTTTCTGTCCATCGTACCGAACCGCTAGAGGCAGGAAATGGAACATCAGATTTGGATAGGCAACTTCCTCGTTCGAACGGACGAAACCTCCGCCTTCGAAATGGTTGGTCGCTGCCGGACCAGTGCGTCCGAGTATCCACTGCAAACCGATCCAAGGCATCCGCGATTTCTTTAAGTTGGGCTGTTGGGAAACCGGCAGCGGACAAGCGTGTTGAATATAGACTTCGAGGTGATCCTGAAGGTTTTCGCCTACACCAGGAAGGTGAACGACTGGTTTGATGCCAATTGAGCGCAGATAATCGGCATCGCCAACACCTGACAGCTGAAGTAACTGCGGCGTGTTGATTGCACCGCCGGCGAGGATAACTTCACCTGCCGTAACATGATGAGTCTTTCCATTTCGTCGATATGTCACACCGTTTGCTCGTCTACCATCGATATCGATACTAGTAACAAAAGCACGTGTTTTCACAGTGAGATTCTGACGCACCATAGCCGGATGCAGATATGCACGTGCAGGTGAAAACCGCCTGCCTTTATACACATGCTTATCAAACGGACCGAATCCCTCTTGTCGATAACCGTTTACATCGTCGGTCCGCGAGTAGCCAGCTTCGACAGCTGCCTCAAAGAAGGCTTGGAATAGAGGATTAGTAGCTGGACCGCGTTCCAGTTTGAGGGGACCATCGTGGCCGCGCAGTTCATCTTCTGGGTCGGAACCTAAAGCATTTTCCATCCGTTTAAAGTACGGGAGACAGTGCGAAAAATCCCATGTTTCCATACCTGGATCCGCGCCCCAACGTTCATAGTCCAATGGATTACCGCGTTGGTAAATCATTCCATTAATGGAGCCCGAACCTCCGAGCACCTTGCCCCGGGCATGCTTGACACGTCGACCATTCATATAAGGTTCAGGGTCAGATACGTATCTCCAGTCATAGAGTGGCTTCCCTGCGGGGAACGGCAAAGCTGCTGGCATTTGGATCAATAGATCCCATGCATAATCCCTGCGTCCTGCCTCTAGAACAAGTACAGTGCGTGTTCCATCTTCACTTAGACGGTTGCCGAGAACACAGCCCGCACTACCGCCGCCAATAATAACGATGTCATATGTTTCTGTCATCTTCCAAACCCCCTTGGACGTTGAAAAAATTTAAATGCAGTGACAAACTAATTTACATTAAATCACAAGGTTTTCCAATGAATTGCGAATCATAAACGCTTCATAATTATTTTAATATTCTGCTATTTGAGTTGCTTTCCCCTTCACTTCTTTAAACCAATTCGTAGGTTCTGGTCTGGTATTCAGATAAATATGTTTGATTTCTGTATATTCTTCAATCCCAACATGACCCAACTCCCGGCCGATTCCGGACTGTTTATAACCACCCCATGGTGCTTGTGGAAAGTACGGATGATAGTCATTAATCCAGGTTGTTCCCATACGGAGTTTCCTTACAACCCGCTCGGCACGGTTCATATCGCGTGTCCAGACTGCTCCTGCAAGTCCATATACACTATCATTAGCAAGACGGATTGCTTCTTCCTCCGTTTCAAATTTCTCTATTGTTAGTACAGGACCAAAGGATTCTTCTTGGACAATGTGCATATTCGTATGACAATTTGTAAAAATTGTTGGTTCGATAAAAAAGCCTTTTTGCAGCTCAGGTGCACTAGGTCTTTTTCCTCCGAGAACAAGCGTTGCCCCTTCCTTTAGCCCAGCTTGAATATAATCTTCGATATTAGCCAAATGCTCAGCAGAGATAACCGGCCCCATTTGCGTATCCTCATCGAAACCGCTTCCAATTTTAATATGCTTTGCTCGTTCTACAACTGCTTCTACAAATCGATCGTGAATGGATTTTTCAAGAATTAAACGAGCCCCGGCAGAACAAACTTGTCCTGCGTGGAAGAAAACGGCATTTAGCGCATAATCAACCGCGGTATCAAAATCGGCATCCGCAAACACAATGTTTGGATTTTTCCCGCCAAGTTCCATTGAAATCTTTTTAAAGTTACCACTGGCTGCTTTCATTATATGTCTGCCTACATTTGTTCCACCTGTAAATGATATAAGGTCAACCAAAGGATTTTCTGCTAATTCTGATCCGACTGACGAACCTGGACCTAAAACAAGATTTACAACACCTTTTGGTAAACCAACTTCTTCAAAAATCTCACACATTTTAATAGATGTAAGTGGAGTGATTTCAGCTGGTTTTAATACTACTGTATTTCCTGCTGCTAATGCTGGAGCCAGTTTCCATGATGCCTGAAGCAATGGATAGTTCCAAGGAGCAATCAATCCACAGACTCCAACAGGTTCACGTACTACACGACTAACCGAATTTGGGTTGGGAGATTCAATCATCAAGCCCCCGTCTTTATCAGCAAGTCCAGCATAATATTGAAACACCCCAGCAATTCCATCCATATCATCGAGACTTTCTGTAACCGTTTTTCCTGTATTCAGCGACTCTAACTCCGCTAGTTCTTGTTTATACTCTTTTATTTTTTGAGCCACTTGAAAAAGAAAATCTCCTCTTTCCATTGCTGGAAGGGTGCTCCACTCCCCTTCATCAAAAGCTCTTCTTGCTGCTACTATGGCTTCCTTTGCATCTTCCCTGCTCCCCCGAGGAACCGTTTCTATCACTTCTTGATTAAAAGGATTGATGATCTCTTTGGTTTCATTACTTTTTGCCTTAACCCATTGACCATTGATGTACATTCGTTTCATTAGAAATAAACACCTCCAAAAATTGGAATTCGTTAAGAAAAAATTTAACGTTTTGAATCTACCGAAAGTATAAAACTTTCTTTTTATTCCGTCAATACTAAATTTTCTAAATATTTTATATTGACTTTTATTTTCTCTCTGCTATATTAAAATTATATTTTATGTATTTTTTTACGAAAAAAGGGGGTGATATTATGGAGAGGATGTGTATGAATGTGGTAGAACGAGATCTTCAACCCCAGGATAAGGATTATTTAGAAGTACTAGAAGAAGCAGAGGTAAATGTGATTGATGCTATAGCTGAAACGATGGATTTATATGGAGTAACTCCATCCGTCGGCAGACTTTATGGAGTTTTATATTTTAGCGATGAACCAATGACATTGGACCAGATGGGCAATAGTTTGGGAATGAGCAAACCATCTATGAGTACCAGTATCAAATCTCTAATGGATATCGAAATGGTACAAAAAGTTTGGCGAAAAGGGGAACGAAAAGATTTATATACGGCAGAGAAAGACTTTTTTGTATCTTTTGTTTCCTTTTTCTGCAAAAAGTGGAATCGTGAACTCTCAATAAACTTACAAGCGATTGAAAAATCAACTGAACAATTAAATTCTCTTTTAGAAAATCCTGATGTGCCAGATGCTATACAAACAAAAGCCCGAAAAGATCTTCAATTACTAGAAGAAGCAACTAAATATTACATTTGGTTAAAAAAAGTGGTGCTAGGATTGCGTTCAAAAGAATTGATAAAACTAATTGAAGAGTTTGATGGTAATTAGTAGGATTGGGAAAATGAACGAATCTGCTCCTTCTTCTATTGATTCTCTAAATGGAAATATCCAGTTAGATTTTCCTTCAAAAAAAATGTAAGCGATTCCGAAAAATGCCGATAAAAAGTTTAGTAACTATTTCTTCAAGAGAAAAGGGTGAACCGAGTAAAGTTGGCGCTGTACACGTTCACCCATTATATGTGATGGTCAAATAACACGACACATCTAATATATTATACCATTAATTCTTCCAAGTTGTACCAATCCTTTCAATATATAATTCTAGAAATCATTAGATGTTAAGTGATGATATAAATAAGCTCCTAATAAAACCATTTGGAAGAAGGTATGAATTTGGGCGGAAATGAAGCAACTCAAACACAAGACAATGTACAAACTATTACCATCGATCAACAAGAAAGACCAAAGCGAATATTTTGGACTCCATTTAAAACAGCACTAGCGGGTTTTATTGTATTTACTAGTTTTAGTGTGATTTATTCTCTCTATTCTCAAAAAAGCATTTATTGGCCGGGTTTGTTAATGATGCTTCTTCTTTACTGTACGTTTTATTATGTTGGTGCCAAAGCAGTAGCAAAACATAAAGGGAAAACTGATGATATGCTTGTCGCCGGAAGGTCAATGCCCCTTTGGATTTCAATGTTTACGATGACCGCAACATGGGTCGGTGGAGGATACATTGCAGGAACGGCAGAAACTGTTTATGGTTCTGGGATCGTATGGACACAAGGGCCATGGGCGTACTCATTAAGCTTAATATTTGGGGGCATTTTCTTCGCAAGAAAAATGCGGAGACTCGAATTTACTACAATGTTGGATCCTTTAGAAGAACGTTTCGGTAAAAAAATGGCTGGACTTCTTTATATTCCTGCTCTACTCGGTGAATTATTTTGGAGTGCAGCGATTTTAACTGCTTTAGGTACGGCGATTGGAGTGATTCTTGGATTAAGCTTTACCGTATCGATTATTTTTTCCGCGGTTGTTGCTATTGGATACACAATAATCGGTGGTCTTTGGGCAATTGCTCATACAGATGTATTGCAAATCACCATTATGTTTATTGGTTTAATACTCGTTTTACCCTTCGCATTTGGTCATGTTGGAGGGCTGTCAACGGCTTTTAACCATTACGCAAGCAGCATGAAGGACTCGATGAGCCTCTTCCCTCCATTAATGGGATGGAAGGATCCACACTGGGGAAATCAGTATTGGTATTGGTGGGATTTAGCTTGCTTACTTGTCTTTGGCGGTATCCCTTGGCAAATTTATTTCCAACGCGTGCTTTCGGCAAAAAATGAAAATGTTGCTATGTGGTTGTCTATTACTGCAGGAATCTTGTGTTTCATAGCTGCTATTCCTCCTGCCCTAATAGGAATTGCAGGATTTAAAGCCAACTGGGCATCCTTTGGAACGTCAGCTCCGGAAAGTTCTTCAATGATTCTCACCTATGTATTTAAATTTATGACCCCGGATATTGTTGGTGCCATTGCACTTGGCGGATTAGCCGCAGCTGTTATGGGAGCTGTGGCAGCCTCATTACTTTCGGCTTCTGGTATGGCTTCTTGGAACGTATATCGACCATTAGTAAAACCAAAAGCAACACCTCAGCAGCTTCAAAAAGTAATTAGAAGAACTGTGGTCATTGTTGGTGTAACTGCTACATTAATTGCCATAAATGCCAAAAGTGTCTATACATTATGGTACTTATCGAGCGACCTAATTTATTGTATTTTATTTCCTCAGCTGACTAGTGCTTTATACTTTAAATGTGTAAATTGGTATGGTTCACTAGCTGGATTCATTGTCGCTTTAGTATTGCGAATCGGTGGTGGAGAACCATTACTCGGTTTACCTGCTATCATTCATTATCCAATGACAGAGCATGGAACAGTATATTTTCCATTCCGTACCACCGCCATGCTAGCAGGATGGATTACTATTCTAGTAGTCTCTTATTTTACTCGACATAAATGCCCGCCAATCCCTCTACGCAACAAACCAGTTAGAGTATCCTGAAATCAAGAGATACTTATACTCAAAAAAGGAAAGGAGGGCTCCCCTTCTTTCTTAATCACTAAATCTTTTCATGTATATGAGAAAAAAAAGTATAGTGTCATCACAAAGCCACAGGGACGGTTCCTGAGGTCAGAAACCGAATAACATTTGACCATTAGAACCGTCCCTATGGATTACTCAAATTAACCCAAGTATCGATGGTAAAGCGCCTTAGCTTCGGTAATATCCTTCGTACCGTGAACTAACACCCTTCCGTCTTTAAAAACGACTAATCGGTGTGAACCCAATGTATAAGATAAAAGGAAAGGATTTCGCTGTACTGTTCCGCCATTTTTCGCCAATATTTTTTCTAAAGTTTCTAAATCCATTACGGTAGGAATGGAAGGTCGGATCTGCACAGAATCTCTCCCACATAGGACAGCTGATTTTGTTTGATTTTCAAATGATAAAAAAGGGTAAGAGCGTTCATTCCCACAAGAAGGACAGTCCGCTTTTTTCAATTTATCCACTTGGACTGCACTAAATTGGTTTTTCCATAAATCAAAAGAAACTAGTTTGTTTCTTAATGAATCCATATCACCGACCAAAATTTTCAATGCTTCACTTATTTGATAAGAGACGACCATATTCACTGCTGGACTTATAATCCCTGCTGTGTCACAGGTTAATCCCCCTAGTGGAACCGTATCTAATAAACATGAAAGGCAAGGCGTCTTTTCAGGAATAATCGTGTAGGAAATACCATAGCTTCCAACACAAGCACCGTAAATCCATGGGATACCAACTTTTTGCGATACATCGTTGATGATCATTCTGGTTTCGAAATTATCTGTTGCATCCATGATCAAATCCACTTTTTGAGCCCAGTCTTCCAACTCTACGACTGTAGCATCCCCAATGATGGCCTCAATGGCCACAGACGAGTTAATAACTGTTAAGCGATTTTTAGCCGCGATCACCTTGGGAATCCGGTTTTTGGCATCTTCTTCTGAGTATAACAGCTGCCGCTGTAAATTGGACCATTCCACATAATCACGATCCACGATGGTTAGTTTTCCAATTCCAGCGCGGACGAGGGCTTCCGCACATCCTGACCCGAGTGCTCCCACTCCGATAATGAGTACATGTTTATTGGAAATTAGTTGCTGCCCTGCTTTTCCAATCGGTGAAAATAGCTCTTGCCTTGAGTACCGATTATTCACCCAATACTCATTCCTTCCTTTGGACTGCTTGCTGTTGCATATCTCTTTTTCTCGATTCGACCGGCTTCATAGCCTAATCGTCCCGCTTCTATCGCTAGTTTCATCGCTTTGGCCATTTTTACCGGATCCTTGGCCGCTGACACAGCCGTATTTAATAACACCCCATCCGCTCCTAATTCCATTGCCAAAGCCGCATCCCCAGGTGAGCCAATCCCTGCATCCACAATCACAGGAACGACCGCTTGTTCGATAATAAAGTTCAGGTTAACGGGATTGATGATTCCTTGACCAGATCCGATTGGCGATGCCCCTGGCATGACAGCATGACAACCGGCTTCTTGAAGCTTCCTGGCTAAAACCACATCATCGGAGGTATACGGCAGGACAATAAATCCCTCCTTCACTAATTCTTGTGTGGCTTTTAAGGTTTCAATCGGGTCAGGGAGCAATGTTTTATCACAGCCGATCACTTCCACTTTAATCATATCGCATAGGCCTGAAGCTTTGGCTAATTTGGCAATCCGTACAGCCTCTGCTGCGGTTTTTGCTCCTGCAGTATTGGGCAGAAGCGTATATTTATTGGTGTCTAGCTGTTCCAAAAAATTCTGCTGGCTTGATTCAAAAATATTCATACGTCTAACCGCAAACGTAAGAATTTCTGCTTCGGAAACTTCCACAGCTTCCTTCTGGATTTCAAAGCTTGGATACTTTCCCGTTCCCAGTAACAAACGAGATTGAAAGGATAATGAACCGATTTTCAACATCATCAACCGCCTCCTACAAAATGGACTATTTCAATTTTATCTTTATCTGCTAATCTAGTACTTTGGTGTTCTAACTTGGTTAATATCTCACCGTTCACTTCCACGACAACGACCTTATCATGGATTTCATAATGTTTGAGAACATCTGAAACAAACAATACCTGCTCTGGCAATTGGACCAACTCGCCATTCAATAATACCTTCATGTTTAACCTCCCAAATCCACCGTTACTTTATGTCTTTCTAATTGAAATGCTAAGAGAAGACTCTCATCTAGCAATCTGCCTGCCAATAGATCAGCGACTAGTTTCCCTGTAATCGGACTTAATAAAATCCCATTTCGAAAATGCCCTGAGGCAACAAACAGTCCCTTCCAGTTGGGATGCTCACCAAGGTAAGGAAGTCCATCGGCAGTTTGCGGCCTAATTCCCGACCACACCCGCTCCCACGCTGCCTCCTTAATCTGAGGAACAAGTTGAGAGGCTCTTTCTATTAATGTCGTAATTCCTTCTGGCGTTACCTTGTTATCAAAGGTATGCTCAATCATGGTCGCCCCAATATAAATTTCCCCATTTCGCTTTGGGACCAGATAACAGCGTTTATCGGAAAAAATCGTCGTGTTGATGATCGGTTTATCTGTTCTTATCGAAAAGCATTCACCTTTAACAGGATAAACACTAATATCCAGCCCAGATTCACGCATTAATTTCGCCGCCCAAGCCCCGTTTGCTACGACCACTTGCTCGCTATGGATGATGCCTTTGGTGGTTTTAACTCCTTTCACCTGTCCATTTTCAAAAATAAACGAAAGGACCTCCGTGTTTTCAAGTATTTCCACCCCAAAATAGACAGCCGCTTTGGCAAACGCTTCGGTTAACTTTGCTGGCTGCACATGCCCATCGTTAGGGAGATACATCGCTCCGACTACATGGGTCGAAAGGGACGGTTCCATTTCTTGTAATTCCTTTGTATCCAGCCATTTAATCGTTGGATCCCATTTCCTTTGAAAGGCAACCTGTTTTTTTACTTCGTTTGCTATTTCTTCGGTTTCAGCAATTTTGAACATCCCTTTATTTACATACTCGATATCAATTCCTGAATATTCATATAACTCACTTGTAATCGCAGAAAACATTCCCTGACTTTTTAAAGCCAGCTGGAATAAAGGACCGTCTTGTTCAATCTCCGCTTGTGCTGCCAGCATTCCGGCAGCCGCACTTGACGCTTGGCAAGCCAATTGATCTTTCTCAATGATGATTGCTTTTCTTCCCATTTTTGATAGTTGATAGGCAATGGAGGTCCCGTTAATTCCTCCACCAATTATGGCAACATCAAATGAATTTTCCACTTTATCCCTCCTTTAATACATTTATGTAAGCTTTTACTGCCAATAATGGATCGCTAGCTTCTAAAACACCTGACATGACAGCAATCCCCTTTGCTCCAGCCTGAAGTACCTGCCCCGTATTCTCGGGTGTTATGCCGCCAATGGCAATCACTGGAATGTCCAGTTGGGTTATCCTAGATAATTCCTCTAGTCCTTTGGGTCTCATTCCTGGCTTTGATTGGGAAGGGAAAACATGACCGTATAGGACGTAATCAGCACCACTTTCTTTTGCTTTTTCTCCTTCTTCGTAGGAGTGAATGGAACTCCCTAACATAAGTTGAGGAAAATTTTCTTTTACAAGGTCTGCAGCTAAACTATGAAAGGCTAATTGAACTCCCCTGACTCTTGTTACGAAGGCAACATCGACCCGATCATTAATCATCATCTTAGATAGGGGTATGTTTTTCTTTGAAAAAAGTTCAACTGCTTGAAAAAGGTCCCGAGCGGATCTTTGTTTCTCTCGTAGGTGAATCGCGGTTACATATGGGTGAATATCCATTACAATTTCACATAATTGCTCGATCGGCATTTTTCCATTGGAGATAATATGAAACTCTTTCCCATTAAAACTAGTGAAAATACAAGTCCCCCCTTTGAGAAGTTTCCGCTTATCTATAAAATAAAGTGAAAAACAAAAAACCACTTCCAAATGTTTAAGGAAGTGGTCGAAAATTTGAATAGAAACGATGGTTCTTCAAATATCCAGTTTTCCACTTCCCTACGCTGGTATTAGCCAGATCAGGTTCATAGAGTCCCGAAGTTACACTTCAATCTCAGCCCTTTAAAAAGGCACCTCTAGCGGAATTGCTTGAAATATTAATTTGTAATGTAAACCTTTCAGGATAATATTAACACTTCGGTTAGAAAAGTTAAATAACTTTTTTATACTTAGGGAACCTTCATTTAACTAATATTTAGTTTACTATGCTTTCTGCTAATTAAATTTCTTTGCTATCTTATTATTGGTAACTTCGATTTTGCCCGGCAAAACAAATAGATACTCAATCAAGCTTTCTAATAAGTCCATTATTAACGATGTCGTCTCGTAATCCATTTCGGTTTCCAATTCAAGCATCCGATGAAGGGAACCATCAGTTGCCAATAAATGGCTAAGGGATTGAATAGGCTTTGCCAAATCCACATGATTCGGCAGGATTTCAAGCTGTTGAGACAAAGGCTGAGCCTTACTTTTATCCCCGAGAAAATGCTTTAGGATACTTTCAATCACACGTTTAGACATAACGGCAGTTGCTGAATTTTCTCTAGCTTCATAAACATTTATTGCTGAACGGTAGGCTCTGATCAGATCCTTTGGTATATTGGGTAGACTTTCTATTTGATTTACCGGATGTTTGGAAGCTTGAAGGTCATAAATAAAAGTATCAGCATTTTCGCCTTGTTCATCTATACCTTCCTTAGTCATAATGACGAATACTGCTGATTTTTTACATAATGGACAACTACACTCAGTTACCATGCCATTCTTACTGCTCTGGTAGTTTGCATTAAGCATAAATTCAGTGGTTTTTCTGCATCCCGGGCATTCGTACTGAATATTCTTTGGTATCTTTAGATTCCCATACTTTATGTAAGAAATAACGGAGCCTGGATTTATCCTTCTCATTCGCTATGCCTCCCGAATTTCATTTATGCATACTTCCAGTGTGTCTCCTTTTACTACATCACCAATTAGATTTCATTCCTATAGTTTTTTCATCCTTTAGGTTTTCCATTCCAAGAACTAATTAAATAAATCCTTTCATATATGTTTTTGTTACCCAAAAAGTTAAATAACAAAGGTAATGTTTAAAAAATACAGGGTTAATTCGGTGTTGCATCTGATTATTTGATGCATTTAAATAATCTATTCGAGGTATGGGTTGTTAAAGCCGAAGAAAGTATTTATTAGAAGCTCTCCATCCTATAAGTAATTGATGGTTTCACTATAGGTAACCTTAATAGGTTGTTATCCCTATTCTCATATATTCATTTTTTAAAAATGAATCAGATAAAATAGTTATGTTATTGTTGGTAAATGGTTTTTTCTGAAAACATGTACATTCAGGTATAGAAACAAAACTGAAACCATCCAAAATTGGATGGTTTCAGTTTTGTTTATTTTTGCAATAAAACCTAGCTTCGGAAACCTCCCTTTAACCAGGCGCGGGGACGATAGGTTCCAACAGGGATTTTAATCAAACTGGTTTTTCCTTTCGAATTGATCCTGTAAAGTTCATCACATTGGTTCACATCAAAACCCAGCAATGGATGGCCCCCCATCCCTAAGGCACCCGACACCAAGAGCAGCCGCTGCACAAGAATGCCCGCCTCCATCTGTTGAATACGATATCCTCTATACCCTAACTTCTCTTTGTTGTAATCCCTGTCTCCAACGACATGCATACATAACGGAACTTGAAACAGATTCACATTGGGCATTGTTAATCCAAAATGTAAAAGTTGCCGGTAATCACCCTGATTAATTCTCCGAAGGGCATGAGTACTAATGTCATAGGAGTAGGTACCATTTGGTACGCCCTCGACGTTATACAAACTGCCATACAGTGAAAAACGAGTCTCTATCTGCCCTTCTGTTTCATCGAGGTCATTTTGATATGAGAAGGAAAATGTATCTTTTAACAAAGTCGAAAGTTGAATTTGACTTACATTTCCCAAAACAAAATCGCTATCAAGTGAATGGCGCTCCCTGCAAATGGATGCGAAATCGTACGATAAGTGGTCTGTTAAGGGCAAAAATAACATCTCAGAACTTAAGGAAAGCTTTTCACTTTTCTGTTTCATGATTTTCACAAATGACTCAGTCGTTTCCATCCTCGATGCCTCAGTAAGTTTTCTCAGCATCGGATAATCAAGGACTCTCTTCGATCGGTTATAATAAACATGTTTCAACATGGGAATTTCCCTGCATAATTCAGTCGCAGAAACAATGTCACTATTAGTCTCATTGTCAGCATAATGGATACGTTGATGTATGGCTAATGGAATAACCGCATATACACTTTCTTCCTTTTCAGATAATCCAAGTAAATGATTGATGGCCGGATCAAGAAATTGATAGCATACGCGAGAGAAAAACCCAATCTGTTCGGCCACTTCCAACGTTTGCCCTATTAACACTCCTGCATCTAACCCTTGGAGCCTATAAGAAAAGTTATTGTATTTATAGAAATTCTTCCAGAACATCGTCGAGACAAAAACAGTGCAAAAACTGTTTGAAATATCACAACCGTTACCAAGACTTCTAGATAAGTAGGAATCATAGTTTCCTTCTCGCAGCAAAACAAGGCTGTGATGGGCCGCATCGTAATGGTAAATTCCATTTGGAGCTCCCTCTAGATTTACATAAACATATAATTCACTCGGATACAACGCTCCTCCGGATGGAACAAATCTCCTTTTTGATTGGGCAACCATTACATCATTTTCATCCATTCCAACGTTTATTGCGGTTTGTGAATATTGTGTTAGACCATATACATACCATAAGAAATGGCCAAGCTCCTCCAGACTTGGTTTTTGCTGGAAATCTCCTCGCTTGAGGGATAAAGGTTTTTCTGTGTTGAGAGGAATCACTGGTAAGCCGCGATACAGTTTATAGGGCAGGGGTCCATCTTCCCAGTCCACCTGCCAATCAGGCGGAAAGATTTTTTCCTGGTCAAAATGCAAATTGTGTAGAAATGTATCGAGCTCCAAACTTAAACCTCCTACTCTTCAATTATGGAAATGGATGGGGATATGGATTTAGTTGTTCGTATGATAACGGTGTCTTCTTATATCCTAGCTCCTTCGGTACCTTGAGTACCCTCTCCAGCCCTTTCACACGGGTAAGGTGATGACCAAACGTCATTGGTAACATTCCTGGAATTAAAACCTTTACACAGAATAATCCGTTCCGTTCTATAACTGGAGTTGTTTGATTAACCACAATGACTTCGAGGTTTAAGCGGCGGAATCTGTTTAAAATATCCAATAGATCATCCTTCAAATCAGAATTGGCCGGAGGCTGCTTGAATTCTTCAGCAAACGTACGGGATGGACGCTTGTCATCTAATATAAAATCCAGCCGTTCTTCAGCTTCAGGAAGTCCGTACAGCAGACCATGGTCCTCCATCGTCCGTACTGCGAACGGATCTCGCAGCATATCTTTATATTTCTGTCGATTTTGTTCCAATTTTTCGTCATGTTTACCCATCATTCCTGCAAGCTCGTAAATCGTGCTTTTTACGGCGCTTACAGGATCAAGGTTCGCTCCGGCTGCACAAATCAGGTTTAGCCCTTTGGATCTTCTGTTTTTTGCTAGTGCCCATACGCTTGGAATTCCATGCTCCATCGTCGAATTGTAAAAATGAAGTTCATATCCTGTCACTTCATGTACTCGGTCGACCATCAGCCGTAATTCCTTATCGTCGGCAGAATGAAGGTCAATCCGCGGAAGAGGAAGTTTGGCATACCAGGTTAACAAGAAGGAATCCCGCTCAACGACTTCCATGATTCCATGGAAAATCGCTTCCTCTAAACTCCCCCCTAATGCACATCCGTTGGAGGTTTCATAAACGAAACACTCCCCATAACCCAAACTGTAATAGGCTAGTAACTCCGGTACCAAAATAGGTCGCTCTTGTAAGAACGAATAGCCCCAAACCCAATTCATCGGGGTATCAGGATGAAAGGATTTAAACGGAAAATGTGGCTTTCTATATTGTTCTTTTTCATGTAAACCTACCCTTGCTGGATTTAATGCTATTTTTTCTAGATTGTGATAGCTGTCGCGAACGATCTTTCTTTTTCCTCGCGGCTCAAGCCCGCAATATCGTTCCAAGCCTTCCAAAATAGCAGTCTGCTCGCTCATTTCATAAGAATTAGACCTTCCCGCTACTCCCTCATCCCCTTCAAACAGCGGCAGGTTTATTAATACATCCGCGAACGGCAGGGAGAAATCCTGCATTTTACCATTCATCACCCCACTGCGATAATCGAGGTAATCCTTGACGAGGAACGGTTTCAATTCCTCCATCGAACGTGTGCGATAACCCCTACTATTTATTTTAGGACTGGATTCCAACTTGATTTGAGCCAATTCCGGCGTGTCATCAGGTAATGGACTGCAGATAGGGCATAATGGATCTGGCAAGAATGGATGAAGAGAGTTTGTTAACGTCCTCAGATTCATAATGAAAACTCTTTCTTCCAAATGGCTGGGTTCCCCTTGAAAAACCTTTTGTACTTCGTTACATATCAACGCGGCGATTTGCGATAGACCCGTTCTTGATGCCCAAGCATCCTGCATTTCACCTTCTCCTCTAGCCCTGCTCATCTGAAATCCCCACATCTCACGGCGGTCAGGTCCAGCTAATATACGCCGGATGTCAGCACAACGAGAACATCCTGGTCTTTCGGGGCGTACGATTGGACCGATAATTCCCTCCCCAAAGGAAATGAATCCTCGAAGCCAGGGTATTCCTGGTTCCCTGAATCTTTCTTCTGCATTTTTATGATCCAATGGATTCCATGCATCGTTTAGTACAAGGGCGAATTCTGTGTCTTCGGGGATTTCTTCTAATAGGCTTTGACGCTTAACGAGATAGCTGACGGACAATCGATCAGAGACAAAATCCGCTAATAATCCCTGTCCCTCAATAAGAATCTGGGCAGCCATCAGGATTCCCCCTCTCGGACCTGTACACCATACACTCCTGCCAATTCTTGTTTTAAAAATGGTTCGAACGCAAGATCATAGATGAATAGCTGTTTGTTCTTTCTGTTCAACACCTGTAAAGAAGATTGCAATAACTCCAATTGTGTTATTTCTGCATATGAGGGGATATCGAGCTTAAATTTCTTTTCTTTCAGAAAAACAGCTGACTCCATTTCCCTCTCGTTTACATTCAAGTCGTTTTGTGCATCCAACAGCGCCTGTTGTAATGAATAACGTAATGCCAATGCCGTATTTAAACCTGCCCTGGTGTACCATCGGCCATTCGATCGTACCCCAATGACAGGGAATCCTAAAATATCCTCTTTCAAGCCGATTGTCGGTGCACCATTTAAGGTAGTCAAGGCATTTAAATATATTCGGCACTGTTGATCTTCTATCGTTCCCAGTGGAATTTGAAAAATCGTGCTGTTATCATTGGCCTTTCTTTGTCTCAATTCTTCATCAATATATGCCTGAAGACCTCGACAAACTGCCTCTGGGATTGTTTCTCCCGCACCTACGCCCATGAATCGATCGTGTACATTCACATTATTTTTCCGATCTGTGAATTCCTCTATCATTTGCGAGACATACATTTCTATACCTGTGAGTCCTGCTTCCCTTCTTGCTTCCTCATGGGTTAATCCTGTGCAGATAACCTCCGGCAGGAGAGTTGCCGGTCCTTCTGAAACTGGATTAACAGCTTGAACATAGCACTGTGATAGAGGAAGCTGTTTCAGATCACGTTCCTCCCAGATATGGAAAATACCCGTTTCTACAGAAGTGATTAGATTGAAATACTCCAAGAGGTTATGATTTGGATCCTTTTCACTCTCGTCTTGCTCTAAGCCTACATCGAGAACTTCCACAAGTCGAGGCGAAACATCATAATTGGCAACCAATGGATGGGGGATGAATGAAATCCAGTCTCCTTCGAGTGTTTCAAGATCAAGATTGTAAATTTTGGTACTCTGATTGGAGTCTGCTATGTCGGTAGCCTTTTTAAAAAATTCAAATACCATGACATGGGCAAGAATCGCTCCGGCTGTTCCCGAAAAAGATGGCTGCTGTCGATCTAATTGCAAGGAAGATTGATGGATTCGGCGCCATGCGGATTCAAAGCATCCCTCGGATTCAGGATGAACCACTGGACCAGCGAGCCCCACTTGGTTTAAGCAGATGCCCGGTACAAATACCTTCCGCTCTTCTTTGCACACCCTATTTAGCTCCCTAAGCTCTTTTTCATTTCCATCTTGTGAGATATATAGGATCCAATCATAGGGCTTTACTGCTTCTTGCCAAAAATCCCTGCCATCAGCGTGATATGGTATTTGTTCTACCATCACCTCGGAGTCATCGTTGCGGGCATTGCGAACGAGTTCATGAATCCGTACCTCATTTGTTGGTACCGAATCCGTTATCATGAAATGGAATTTTGGAAGCCCCGATTCAAGTAGGGCATCAGCCAATGAAACCAAAACGGATCCAGAGCCAACAGCCAAAACTTTAGCCTGTCGGTATTGTTGAAATCGGTACGGACCGGAATCTACAAAACTCTCGATAAATTCCATTTGTGAAGCGTACTTTTCGAGAATGTTCCTTTTCAATTGGTGAGGATGATCTTGGCTTACATCTCGAACAAAACCATTCTTGTACAATGTTTCTCCAATCTCATATACCCTGTTACGATATGGGGGTGTTAATCCTTCTGTTATGTGTTCTAATGATTGCTCCCCGTTGAACATTGGCATCAGTTTTTCAATCCATTGATAGATGGTACCGCCTTCCAAACGGAATGAACTTTGATTATTTCTAAAATACACACCACCTTGTGGATCAGGTAAATAAAAGGTATCTCTTTTCACCTTCAGACGTGAATTTGTGTTTAGTTCTGCCATTCAGCTCCTCCTTCGTTCAAATTATTCGTAGATATGCACTATCAGTTTATGTACTTTTATTTGTCCAATATGAGTAAAATAAAGCCAACTTGACGTTTGGCAAGCACCTATTTTCCTATCGGTAAAAAAGAAATGCCCCTTCAGCAGGGGCATTTTTTTAAAAAATTTACCACCAGAAACCGAAACAGCTAAAACCAATACCAAAACAGCTAAAACCAATACCAAAACAGCTAAAACCAAAGCAACTGCCACAGCCGCCACAGCCGCCACAACGGAAAAATCCACCGCAACGCCCAAAGCCACCACAACGGCCAAAGCCACCGCAACGGCCGAAGCCACCGCACATGCCACCGCAACGACCACAGCCACCACAACGCCTGTCGTCAAAAAGGCTAAGATCTTGAGTTTGATAATCCATAGGAACTAACTGACCCACTTGGTAAGGATCCATCCCTAACGCTTGAAGATCATTTTGGAAATTCTGCATTTTTTCCTCCCCTTTGCTATTTATAATCAGGTTATCCACCTGTTAAGAGAGTTGAATTGTTTTTTTATGAACCCGTGTAGGCTCCTTCTCGTACTCTCTTAAACAAATTATGATTCTTTTTAGGTCATTGTTACTGATGTAAAAGCCTATTTCATTATGTAAAATGTTTCTTCATTACAGAAAGCACTGATCGTTGATTAATCCTTACTTGAATTAAATCTACGTTTTTAAAAATAGGCTGTGTTAAAGATCATTGTTGATTTTTTACCCCTGTTGATTGGAGTGGAGGGCGTGAGACTCCTCCGGGATATAGATGTTACTGGAGACCCCGCAGGCGCCAAAGCGCCGAGGAGGCTCCAAGACCCCAACCAAATTGGTTGAGATCTTTTGAACGCCAATCTTTACGTTTTTACGGACTAAAGCGCACGACGAGCACCTATATGAAGGGTGATTTGTTATTTTAATTAACTAAAAATCAGCACTTGTCCACTCCATTTTCATAATCTGACATATATTATTATTGCCACCGCCAAAGACATAGATATTTACCTCCAAAGAGACGTTTGCATGTAGTGCAGACGTCTCTTTACGTTTAAAGACAACGCTGATTTTTTTGTCACTATGATGTTTGTCCAATCGTCCCTCCTCTAAAAAAATATATATATATATATATGGAAAAGGTTTTCTCTTAAGAAAAACAAAGGGTGGTGATAAATATGTTTGGATACGGATGCGGCGGTTATGGCTACGGAGGTTTCGGCTTTTTTGGCAACAGCTTTGTTTTAATCGTAGTATTGTTCATACTTCTTATCATTGTTGGAACATCCTTCATCTAATAACAGGGTAAGATGTTTGGCATATGAAAAAGGCTCCAGTTAAGGAGTCTTTTTTGCTTCAATTCGGGGATGGGGACGGTTCTTCTGGTCTGCACCAAACATATTTTGAGCTATGAGAACCGTCCCTGTGGAATCTTTTACATCCCAACCTCCTCAGCAGCATACAACTCAAACGGATTAGCAGTATCTGATTGTCTGGCTAATTTTTCAGTGATCAGACGGTAGCCTTTGCCGTATTCATCTTCCCGGTTTAGGAGTTGTTGTTTGAGCAGGTTGGCGTAAGGGATTTCTCCCAGATGGGTCATCATGTGTACTTCCACCCAAGAGGCAAATCCTTCAATCTCTTCATGCGTTAGCCTTTCCACTTCTAAATTTTCAAACTGCCAAATATGGGTCAGCTCGTGGGCTAAAGTAGCAAGCGTGTAGATTTTTGGCGATCCATTTTCTACTAAAACTTTAAGCTTTCCATGAACATCCATGCTTGCTTTACCGGTTAACCGAGGCTGCCCCGCTTCCGGAATAAAAGGTAAGCCGCTTATTTTGTGGATCTCTGCTGCACTGAGCACCGACAGCTCTATATCTGCTGGCAAAGGTACTAAAAATAATTCAGTGAATAATTGACGAACTTGGTTATAGAGCGGCTCAACCTGTAAAACATCGTCGATGGCCGTCTCATTACAAGTAAAGCATCTTTGCCTGCCATCATCGAGTTGATGAACTTGAGTGGATGAAAACACATTTCCACAGAACACGCATTGAGTAACGCCGCCACTCATTTTTAGGTTGTCTCCATCATTTAAACGTCCAAGATATTCTGTCCGTACTTCCCGTAGTTTTTTCCTTGTTAACAGCTCATCGATCATTAAATAGGTTTCACGTAAGGCAAGTTCTGTTGGATACCTGTCATAACCAAAATGAAGGTAATCACTTTTACCGTTACTTTCATTTGATAACCAATACAAATAGTCATTCAGAATATCAAAGATTTTTTCCCAATTATCTCGAATCGCTTCCAAAATTCCGAGGTGGACAGGAGAATCTTCTATCATGTATAAGATAATCTGCCCCTCGTCTTCCGTCTCACCATCCATCCGTAAGGAAGGCGTAATCAGTTGTAACTTTTTAGATATGGTGTCTGTCTCATCAAAAAATGAACCATCTAATCGGGCACAAACCTTCACAAAATGATGTGTATCCGGAAATAAGGACAAATACAACTCATTTAACAATAATGCGAGCGTAAATTTAATTTGAGCCGGGTTTTGAATGGTTCCATCTTTTGCACGAATTGCCATTCTTAGTAGATGGCCGTTCTCATACTGCCTTATTATCTCCTTATCTGGATGGAAGGAATGAACCTTCATCGATTTTAGATTCAACATTTGATTTAATTCCACATAGCCGCATGTGTGAACTCTGACATCCGCCTGCAACTCTCGAATGCTGACCTCCACCCGGTCAAATGAAATGGTTTTATTTTCATAGCTGCCTGCATCTGTCAACTTACGAATTTGATATTCCATTCTAGGACGGTAATATTTCTGCTCAAAAAGCGGTTCAAAGCTGACTTCCACGACTCCATTCTCCAGATCCACATTCTGAATTTTGTAAAGTTCGCCATTAAAGGAATGAAATTGACCCGGCAGGTATTGTTGATAGATATGCCCTTCAAAAATCTCTGAAATGCACTTGTTGTTATGCCTAATCTCAATAAAACGGAACCCTCTTGGTAAAATCTTTTCCTTAGCTGTATACGGAATCCGAAATTGGCTCTGCCTTACAAAATCCCTTTTCGTACGGTCGAACTTTACTAACTCTCTAGATTCGATATTCAATCGGTAGGTCAATTTAGGACCAAAAGCGATCGAGAACAACTCGTGAACACCTTCTACCACTGAGCGGTAGGAATGTATCTTCGCTTTGCTTAAGTAGTTCTCTATTTCTTCCTCGTTCAGGTAAAAATGACATAACCGCTCTAATAGGTAATAGGCAATGCTCCAAACCGATTGAGATAAGCGTGGAGCCAATGGAGCAACCGTCCGACTGGTGCTCATATAAAACTCCAACTGATTTGCTAAATAATCGCGAATTAAATAGGGTGGGGATACGATATGCACAAAGGAAGCCATTTTGCCGGCACCTTTCCACATATTCAAACGATCCACTAGATTGTAGTGATGGTCTCGAATGAGTAGAAAGGAGAAATCATCACTCGGAATGGAAAGATTTCGTTCATGTATTCGCATCCTTTTAAAAAAATGATCCAATGTCTCTAAATCAAAACCAAGCTCAAATAACGCCGACTTCGCATCCATGATTTCCTGTATGCTTTCTTTCACTGTGGTCTTCCGCTGATGGATGAAGTGAACGGGTTCAATATTTGCCTTGATAGCTGGCAAGGATAATACCACTTCCGCTTCTAACTGTCGGTGCGACATCTTCGGAAGGATGGTTTGCTGAAATAAATGTTCTCCTTCTTTTTTCCAAACCATATAGAGTAAATTTTGACTAATGCTCGAGGAGGCGACGAGATCTCTTGGCTCGCATTGCAAGACTGTACGGATGGCAGGCTCTAATCCTTCATACCACTCTGATAGGATGATATACTGCGGTTTTTTGCCAATTAGCTCCCTTACATTCGAGTTAAACGCATGCAGAATGGTGGAATAGGTTGGAATCAGTTTTTCTGCCTGTAATAGCATTATGCCTTCCAATCTCTTTGTTTTTTCTAACTGGCTTAAGTATTGCAAGAATCGGTTCTCCTGCAAAATATCAGGTGAAACAACCAAAACATCGGAATTGATGTTTTGCTCGAGGGCATCTGCAAAAGTGCTTACCTTCCATACTTGATCGATCCCGGACACTTCGCTAATTCTATTCGTTAGCCATACTACAGCTTCCTCAGCAGCATGATGGCTATGGGCAATGATCAAGATCTTCTTATTTTTCGTCAACAAATGATACAATGCCGGAAAAAAATAGGAAGAGAAATCTTCGTAGATGACATCCTCAATCAACACATCATGTTCTTGAATGATTTCTAACATCATCCTCGTATAACTCTCATCGATGATCAGATTTCTTTTCTTTATTCCCTCACAAATAGTATTCATAATCAATTGATGTTCCGGGTCAGACGAGAGATTCTCATAGGAAAAATGATTGGTTCGATGAGGAATAAGCTTATTTTCTGTGATGATCCCATCTGCCAGCAAGCGGTCTTCCCATAGTTCCTTGTATTGTTTAAATAACACCTCATAGGTGGCAAGCCTTGTTGAGATGACATCGTCCCCAACAATGAAGCCTTCACTATATGCAGCCTTTCGCCCATTTAAGAACCAGGCAATCTCCATCAACAGAACAATGGAGATAATCGGATATTTAGGTAAATACTGAATCAACGATAAATGATATACACTGGCAATCATAAGGAGCACCAGTAAAACAAATGGGAAAATACTAGCATATTTGAAAAACCATGAAAGGTACGTCCATTCCTTTTTCAAAAGGATCTGTCCACGGCTTTTGATATACACCAGCGAAACAGTTCCCGGCACAAATAGTTTCGTTTTTGTTCTATTTACGAGATCTTCCGGATAGAAGATGGCTGCAGCTTTTTTCGGAAGTGTGTCGATCCAGCTTAGCCAGCGGTACTTAATCGGCTTTTGTTCCGGTTGTTGTACAGACAGCCTCCCCACCATTCTCCAACACCATTTTACCAACAGAAACACAACCAAAAACGATAGATTGATTAACAGCGAGATATACGATAGTAAACTGGACATTTGTTCATCCAGGAATTTTTCAAAAAAACGAGTGAAACTATCATCTAATAGAAGTAAAGGTAAGGAAGTGATTAGGGCTGCGGCCGGGAGCACAAGCTGCTTATAACGATGTTCCTGAGATAAATTTGCCGTATAAAGGAGGATGAAACTGATCACAAAGACGACTAGACTTCCTAACAATAATGCAAGTAAGTTCATAGTTTATACACCTTATCCTCTTGGATCCGAATTTGATCAATTTCATTGAAATAAGTTGATTGATATTGTTCAATGGCACTGCCAAGATATACTTCGATCCCATTTCCCCCAGCCTCCTGCAAGCCCGCTTGCTGAAAGGGTGAATAAATAGGATTCTCGTTTACACTCTTTTCCATTTTAATCACCGGAACACTACGTTCTTTATTAGCCGTGTCCTGTTCGAAATTCATTTGCAGAATATGAAGCAGCCGGTTGGCCATATAAGCAAATTCTTCTAATTTAATAAGGTGATAGCGCTGCAGCAGATTCTGTTCCTTCTTCTCTTCTGCAATGCTAGATACTTTTTCGTGATATTTTCGTAACGAAAAAAGCTTGAATAACTGGTTTAGGTAATGATTGTATTGATGCTGGGAATTCACTTGCATTTGATAAATTCTATCAATGTGCTCATAGGTTTGTTCTTGAAATTTCCAAATCGGACGATGGGAAGTTCCTTTTGTCAAAAAATATCCCAGACAGGTAACAGCAAGGATCACAACAAAGACTATCGCAAAATTGAATGTCCATCCTCCCTGAGATGTGGTGGCTGCCCACATATGCAGGTAAGGCAGGATTAAAATTAAAAAAATGAGTGCTCCCATCGTCTGGTACTGGCGCTGGCTAGGAATCAATTCTAGGAGAAAATGCATCTTCTTTTTCGCACCTGGCACATGATTTTTCCAGGCAGAAAGAGCTTCTGACGAAGAAGGCGCTGTGTCGATTACCTGTTGGTGCACAAGACTCATCTTTTCAACCAATTCCTGTTTATAATCATTAATCTCAATCCATTCTTCCTCTTCCAAAAATTCATTTTTCCTTTTTACTACATTCAATTTTTTGAGGGCTTCTCTTGATTTTTGAAGAAGCTCCCTTTCACGATCAATGAGGGTGGTTTCTGCTTTATAAAGCTGATCCTGCCATTGGTCAAAGAAATGATACGTAATCTTTGAATGTTTCGAGAGTGGAGGATTGAAATCCCTTTTCTTTTCAATCGCTGTTGCCGTATACGGGGCAAATTCATCATCCTGAAATCGATTGGTATGAAACTGGTTTTGGAGTAATAGTTGATCCTTTATTTGCTTTTTCACCTTTACCAGATTGATATAATAATTTTTCAGTAATTTCTCTAAACGCTCCTCTTCTAACGTCACCTGGATCACACTCGCACTTCCCTTGTCCATCCTTTCAATAAGGGATGGATGGTGGCATATGGTCAGAAGGAAATAGGCGAGTTCCAAAAATCCTTTCATTCTTTCCCGATGAGAGCTTTGGTCGATTTCTTGACGAATTAACCGAATATCACCGATTTCACTTTGGATTCCCACATGAAATTTCAAGCTGCTTGAAAGCTCTTTTGATGGCGAAAAGTTCGTTAACGATTGCGTTAAAGGGGGCGTCATTATTTGCTTTAGCTTATTCTTAAAATCTTCCAACACAATCTCGAGCTGCCGAGAGGTCATCCAATTATCATGAGCTTGAACCTCTCCTAGATTCACCAAAAGCTCCTTTTTTCGACTGGTCAACTGTTTAAGACAGCTCCTCACCCGATCACATTTATCTTTTAAAGATAACATGAATTCATGATCTGGTTGGTCTAAAACAATATCTTGAAGCCGGATTGTGTCCCCCCACTCTTCATCCAGCTTGTTTATTTCCTGTTTCGTAAAGGCATTGCCCATTCCAAAAGCTAGTTGGTCTGATTCGAGATAACCAAAATGATCCAGCTCCCAACACCTTTTTAACTCTGCCTCGTTTGGAGCGTAATGAGAATTTCTTTTGATCATATCAACTAAATGTAAAATGGTTTGAAGCGGATAAAAACCTTTGTCCTTTAAAGGTGTAAGTAGTTCTCTCCTTATTTCTGATAGCTGCGTCGTTAAACGTAAATGCCGATTTCGTTCATCATTTAGATTCAGGAGAATGATCAACTGCCAATCCTTTATTCGAAGACGGTCTAAATGTTCAATCATTCTATCCGCTAATGTGGAATAGAGAGGTTGAGAGGAGGAGTCCTCCTCCCAGTAAAAGATTACTTCGTTATGATTCTGCAGCTTATAAAAAAATGGCTCGACTAGGTGCCAATCTTCATACTTTTTGCCAAAATGTATCACAATGGAGTGCATCAGAATCAGTCCTTTATCACAAGCTTATACAAATACTTGTTCTTGATTTAATGAACTCATTTTATGATTAATATCATTCATCCACTTGTTAAACTCTTCTGTATCTTGTGCCGTTTTATATCTGACAAGTGATTCAGCCCAGAGTCGTTTAATCAACTTTGCCGCTTCCCGTTTGGCTGAGTCCGGTTTCATAACCTTCATAAAGTATTCCACGATTTCATTTAACAAACATTGTCGTAACCGATCAGCCCTTACTGTTAAAGAGGGATCGGAGATAAATTCCAGATCATAAGCCAACACCAAATCTAAAATATTTCTGATACCTTCTTTTTTTACTTTTGAGATTTCTAAAGCACCCAGCATAAAATCGTGTTCTTCTATATTTCGATTATTTTTTATTTGATTTTCCTGCGTTTCTTGGAATCTTTCTAAAATTTCATCATAGATGACAGGATTATGCGGTAAGGCTTCATGAAGCAAAAACGTATCTTCTTCCACCTTTTCTCCGAATTTCAGTAATAATTTTGTGCCCTGATTTCCACTATATTGATAGACTCTTTTCCCATCTGAGTTGACCAACTGGAGCCACCCATAGATCACCCCAAGTATTAAAGCTCGGTCCGTGCGATTGGTTTCAAGTTCAGCCCGTTCTGGATTTAAGTCTGGCATATAGGCGGGAAGATGCCAATTTCGATCCAGGTGAGGCGTAATCGTGCGATTTTCATCCTCATTCAGCTTGTTCACTAAACGATGATAGGCCTCATAATATACACCTGGCGGCTTACCATTTTTTCCAGAAGAAAATTTGCTAAAGTCACTGACCGATAATCCATAATGGGCACGATAACAAACGATTTCATTCCGGTTAAACGCATTTTCAACAATTTGCTTATCATTAAATAACTCGTTCTTTTCCATCTCACTGAGTAAATTAAAGCTTTCAGAATGGAGTCCCCAGAACTTCAAGCTTCGATAATGACTCGTGATGGGAACAAAAGGTTGAGCAAGCTCCTCTATCGCCTTAATCTTCCGATAAATGTAATCGTCCGCATCCCTATCTAATCTACCCGCTTCTATTTTTAATGCTTGAATAATGGTTAAATCCAATTGATCCTGATGCTTATTCGCCAATTCCTTCCGGCAAAAAGCCACCACATTTTCCTTAAAAAACTCTTCGACCTTTGTTTCTTTATAAAATTCCTCTGCCCCGCGATTATTTTTTCGCTCGATGAAGCGGTTGTAAAGACTTAAATAAATTTTTTGTGAGATGCTCTCTGGTAAGAACCCGCTATCTACCGATTGGCGAATCCGCTCCCAGGTTTGTTCCAGCATTTCCTTATCTGCCAGAACGAAGGTTTTCGTCGGGTCACTGACACCCTCAAACTTCCTGGCCAATTGATGAATCTCACCTGTGAGTGTTTCTTTTGTCTCCATTAAATTGTCAAAGAACCTTTGCCAATCGGCAATCATTTCCTTAATGGATTGATTGAGAGCTGAAAAGACTTGTTCTAACAGCATCGAATATTTATAACGGTTCAGCGCATTAAACTGATGCGTGGCCTTTTCCGTATATTCATTGATAAAATCTTTAAAGTTATTTCTAAACATACTGGAAAGGAAACCCTGCTTTAAGGCTTTATCAACGCGGCGGACTGCGTCATCTACGTCACCATCATTGCGGTCTAAATCATAGATGTCTTGATATCGATTCATCTGCTCCTTCAATAGTCGGTTCTCTTCTCTTAAACTGGAAATTTTCTTGATTAGTTTATTGTGAATGCTATAAAGGATATACCGTACCCCTACCGGATGAATGGGTGATTCCTCTTTAAGTAACCACGTGTTTAAATGGAATCTGCTTCCGTCCCCGCCATTTGGCGAATGATAATCAGAATCGATTACCTGGTAGGCAATGAAATGACTATTTTCATTGATTTTCTTGTTGATCTCTTTGGCATAGTCTTCCAAGGCTGTTTCCATCCGGTTTATTTCTTGTTTTACTTGATCTTTTATTTTTAGTTTTCCTGCATCAAGCTTACAATGCTCTTCATAATCCTCTTTTAACTCTTCATCCTCTCTAATTACCCTTTTTGCATATTCCTCAACCTCATGCAAAAATAAATCCGCCTTCAATGAGCCTTTTTTTCCTTTATCCTCGATTTGGTGAACCTGCATATCAAGCTGACGGAAAAAGGGATTGGGTTTTTCTTGGTTATTTACAATCTGATCAAAGTATTTCACATAAAGCTCTCGGATCAATGGTTTTTCATGATGGATTCCATTTCTTTCGTCATCTTCATGCCGCTTTTTTTCTTCTTGAAATAACTGGTCTAATCGAAGCCAGGTGTCATTTAATCCATTCACAGACCATTTTAATGCACAGTAATCCAATATATCTTCATACGGATAGGTTAAGGAAGCGACACCAGACCCACAGTACCTTGCCTGCCCATTTGATTCTACTAAGCTTCTTATTTGATTATCTTCCTGTGAAAAGCTTTTTGCCGAAATCGGGCTAAAAAGCTGCAGATACACTGTCCGTGCCACCTGTTCCATATACTCGGAAACATTTGTCAAATGCTGCCCTTTCGTATTTTCATAATCAAAAAGAAAGCAAAAATCATAGGGAAGATGTTTATCGGTAATGGCATGTGCTGTCCTGCCCTCTAAATCAATCTGATTAGGGCGATACTCAAGTTCAATGGTCACATTTTGCTTATGATTTCCGGATGCACTTAGGGTAATGGCGTTCAGTTCTTTTAAGCTGGCGTAGCCATTCCCTTGGACGGCTTCCCACTCATTTTGATCCAGCGTATTACTTCTTACTAAAATATCAGGTAGTAAAAAAGCGCCGCGAATTAATACACTTTCTGAGCCTAATTTGCGCTCGAGCATTTCCCGTAAATAGAGAGCAATTTGCAGGAAAATCCCGGAACCAGTTCCTCCCACTAGGGAACTAATAATTATCACCCGGACATTATACGATCTTGAATCGCTGTCCACTGGAAATATTCGTTCAATGCCGTCCCACAAAGGATTCAGTTTCCCTTCAGACATCGCTGAGCGAAAGGCGAGTCTTGAAACAGCCCGAACCTGGCCGGCTCCATCTGTCATCGTTTTCCGTTTTATTTGAGGATTATTCGGAAACCATTTTATGACTTCTTTATTCGCTTGTAGATATTCATTAACAGAATGGTTCGTGCTTGTTTGGGTCGCACAATTTCTTAAATGATCCAATTGCGCGATGCTGCTCGCATCTGTATCAAAAGCATGAATGGCCACTCTGCCTCGCTGCTCAGGGGGAATCCGACCATATACCATATTGGCAATATTACTGCCTATGCCGCCTAAACCGATTAAAATTGTTGGAACATTAAAGCTCATGTTGGCTGCCCCCTCTTAGGAATTTATTAATGTGATTTAAACGTGTATACCAAATAGCTGTTACTTCTCTCAATTTGGATTTCATCGTTATGATAAATCGCAATGTCTGCCTTTTTACTTCTATCCAAAAGCTTTTCATGTCTTACAATCAAGTCAGCGTATTGGCTTTCTTTCACTAGCAACACCCGGTCTTTCTTTCGATCCGCTTTAAATACTAAATCGCTAATCCTCTTTTTTTCAGCCAAATAGGGCACCAGCCATCTTTGAACCCAGCTCGTATGGAAATTCTCTGTCATCACACGTGCCTCTCGCAGTTTTTCTCTTTTTCGGCTCTGCTTGTATTCTATGGAAATACGATTTTTGTCAAACCTCGGTTTAATGATGATTCCAATCAAATACGCAATAAGGGCCAGCAGGATTAGAGCCTTAATGATATCCTTGCCATATTTCTTAAAAATGGAGATATCTTCAATCGTCAGTGTAAAAGTACCTTCGGCGACTTCATTAGGGTATTGGCCTTGAAGCGTAATATGCAGGGGAACTTCCCCCACGGATGTTCGAAAAATAGGAGATAAACTCTTTGGATAAATGTAAATTTGGTTCCCTTTTTGTTTCGTATCAATTTTTATATTGCCAGGTGATTCTATTTTAAGGTGATTCATGATCTTCTTAAGCTCTTCGGAGGTCATTTCTTCCCCATTAACCATTGGAGTGATCACAAGGGGTTGTGCCTGATCCAGTTTGTCTAACGGTGCACGCCAAGCATCGGTATTGGCGACTAAACTCAATTTTCGAGTAGGAAGTGCCTGCAGGCTCGTATCTTTTTCTTGTTGATAGAAACCCTTAATATTGACCTTTACGTTTACAGGAATTTTTTCGTTGTTGGTTATTGTAAACTCCCCTATGAATTTATTAAGTTTACGATCATATTTAAGCGGAAGATTGTTTTGACCTATTTTTGCTTCCACTTCAAACAAACTTCCCACATCAATATCGCGGATATCAATTTCTTCATCAGAGCTGTCACTTTTCAACAAAGTCGTTTCTACCCTCATTTTACTGCCTTTAAAGAAAACAGAAGAATCCTTCGTCAGACTCCCATTGCTGTTGATTTTCTGGAAACCGATTTTAAAATCAATCGCCGGTTCCGCTACGACCTCAATATTCTTCTGCTGTTCTTTCGTAAGTTTCTTATCAAATACGATTTTGTAGGTGCCTTTTTCGATCACACCATCCCCATTCACGTTCTTAAAGTGCGTGAAGGTACCCCGAATGGGAGGATTTAATTGGGCAGGGTCATCGGGGGTTTTCACTTTAAATGGCCCCTCCATCCCCTTTTCAATTCGTTCGTTGTTCATATAAAATTCCTTCATTTGAAAGGACGCATTCTCTTCGGGTGACTGTTCAAGGAGAGTAATTCTCCTTAAAGGGAAAGGCGATTTCAGGACTAATTGATTCCCCTCCCAAACAGGATTTAAATCAAACTGCTCCTGTTCGTCTGGATCACGATTCGTCATGAGAGCAGCAACCTCATTTATCCGTTGAATAATATCCAGCTGCCCCTTGCTTTCTAAGACAAGCCCCCCTGAGCTTTCCTTCCATTGCTGTTTAAAATCAGCCATGATGGATAATTCTTCAGGGTTCAGATAGGTCTCAATGGGTATCAGGGTGGTGTGGATACTAGTTCCATTTTTCTCCACCTTCGCCTTCAAATCTTGTAAACTAGAGAAAAGTGCCTTCTTATCCGCATCAATTTGGGTGGTCGGAATAGATGGGTCAAGATGGTTCAGTTCATTAAAAATTCCGTCCGTTAATACGATTAACCAAAAATCTGAGTTTCTATTATTCTCTGCCGCTTTATTCAATTCATTTATGGCCGTATGTAAAGAAGCCAATGGAGTGTTTTTTTTCCCCTGCCATGCTCGAATTTGATCAATCTCGTGTTGACGTAGTCTTTCATCTAATTCAATAGGATTCGCTACAGTTGGTGAACTCATATATACCACCTTTAGCTGATCCTGCTTCTCCAAGAGAGCCGTGAAGCTTTGAAGTGCGTAATTCGCATATTTCCAATTATCAATGGGCCGTTTTCCACCTGCTCCGGATTGTTCCCACATACTACCCGAATCATCATATACAAGCGCAACAATTTTATTTTTGGGAATTCGAGGATCCGTTTTCGCTTCAGCCTTTGCCGTATAGAAAGAAAAGGGAAAAATAAACAGGATTAGCGTCACAACAAGCTGCTTATACTTACCTATCATTTATTGAACTCCCTTCAAGTAATCAACACAGACGGTAAATTTACATTTTTTGATAGTTCATTTTATTTTATACAGGAAGTCCATTGGTTATGACCCAAGCTTGAAATCTATAACTAATAAAATAACCTCAACCCTTATCAAAAAATAGGCTGAGGTAAGCTGTGTTTAAGATGCAGAACATTAAAAGTCTTTGATGCTTCCCCTCTAAGATGTATTCGTCTCGATTTTCTTTCTCAATATTGCACCTAACCTAACGATAGTATATTGTTGTATTCAGTTATTTGGTTCATCAACTTAAACCATTAAACTGATTATTGGAGGAATTTTACTGAATGAATAAACAGGACCAGCTAAATAGGATCAAAGAGGATTTTATTAATTGTCAAAAAGTGCTATTGGCAATTGGTGATGAAACACGCCAATCAATCTTGTTAGTTCTATTGGGGACGGATTGTCAAACAGGATTACGTGTGGGTGAAATCACAGAACAAACACATCTTTCTCGACCTGCTGTGTCTCATCATCTTAAGATTTTACGAGATGCAGGTGTTATTTTAATGCGTAAAGAAGGGACAAAAAACTTTTATTATATTAATGTACGTACAGAATTAGGTTTATTAAGAACGCTTGTGTTGGATATTGATACGTTCATGCAGAACTTTTATTGAAATGATGGAATTTAAACTCATATTATTTGGAGGTATAGGCAATGAGAGCAATGATTATTGATAAGTATGGGAAAGTTCCAATGCGGTTGGCTGAAATGCCCACACCTGAAATTGGTGAATATGAGGTACTCGCAGAAATTCATGCAGCGAGTATTAATCCTGTTGATTTTAAGATACGCGATGGGAAAGTGAAATTGTTAGTTAAATATAAAATGCCTCTTATCTTAGGGAATGACTTTTCTGGTGTCGTTGCAAAGGTCGGCGCAAAAGTGACTCGTTTTAAAGTTGGTGATGAAATATATGCACGTCCACGTAAGAGTAAAATCGGTACTTTTGCTGAATATATCGCAATTCATGAGGATGACATCGCCTTAAAGCCTAAAAATTTGAGCTTTGAAGAAGCAGCATCAATCCCACTGGTTGGGTTAACCACCTATCAAGCTCTAACAGACATTTTGCAATTACAAAAAGGCCAAAAGATTTTAATTCACGCTGGGGCTGGTGGTGTCGGCACCTTTGCTATTCAACTGGCCAAATTAATGGGTGCCACTGTTGCAACGACTGCAAGTGTTGCTGGTGCGAATTTAGTAAAATCTCTTGGTGCAGATGAAATTATAAATTACAAGACAGAAAAATTTGAAGAGATATTGAAAAACTATGATGCCGTATTTGATACACTTGGGGGCGAGATACTCGAAAAATCATTCGAAGTGATAAAAAGCGGAGGAAAAATTGTTTCCGTTTCGGGATTACCGAATGCTCGCTTTGGTAAAGAATATGGTTCCGGATTTTTTAAAACGTTGTTGTTTTCAGCAGCAAGTCATAAACTCTCCTTGCTTGAAAAAAAGCATAATGTTCAATATACGTTTTTGTTTATGAAGCCAAGTGGAGAGCAATTACGTATAATCGCAAACTTTATTGAGACTGGTAAAATCAGACCTATAATTGATAGAGTTTTTCCTTTTGAAGATGCTCAAAAAGCGATGGAATATGCGGAGTCAGGTAGGGCGAAAGGGAAAATAATATTAAAAATCAGATAGTTGTCAAACGAAGCAAAAAATATATCCTAACTTTCCATTTTTTCTTTTTAATGATTCTATAAAAGTCACTCTCTTTTAATCAATCTTTTTTCAAAGTGGAGTCTTTTGTAT
>NZ_JBALPP010000056.1:0-24734 GCF_036965425.1 Neobacillus drentensis
CTCCTAGAATTTTCCCTTTTTTCATTCAAAAACTCCCTTCACCCTTTGGATTACAGCCGTTTTGCTGATGTTCTAGCCTATTGTTAAATTTCTTATAAAATAACAATCTACAAACTATGAATATTGGGAAAATTTTTAATTTTCCTTTAAAAATATCAGGAGGAAATAGATTATTTTTTTCAGTTAATAAAAAATAGGGACAATTTATCATTGAAAGTAAAAAAAACCAGCCAATTGAATGGCTGGTAATCTAGAAATATTTCTTTTTCCAAAAAACAAACGCTGTTAAACTAGTTAAAAAGGCAGAAATCACTAGCGGGATTGCATAGGAATGTGTAGCATGCTGAAATGGAATATCCACATTCATTCCGTAAAAGCTGGCTACCATCGTAGGGAAAGACAAGATGATTGTAATCGAAGTTAAAAACTTCATCACAATGTTCAGGTTATTTGAAATGATCGATGCAAAAGCATTCATCATCCCGCTCAAGATCGAACGATACGTTTCCGCCATTTCTATTGCCTGCGTTTTTTCAATCATCACGTCTTCTAATAAATCCTTGTCTTCTTCGTACATTTTTAAATAGTTAAACCGCAGGATCTTATCAAGAACGACTTTATTTGATTTTAAAGATGTCGTAAAGTAAACCAAACTTTTCTCTAAAGCTAAAAAGGCATAAAGTTCTTTATTTTTCAATGATTGGTGTACTTCGCGTTCTATTTCATTTGTTTTCTTACTGATTTGCTTTAGGTACCGAAGATAATACGAAGAGATTACAAATAGAATCTGCAATGCGAAGCGCGTCTTTTTAAACGTAAAGAATTCTTTGACGCGATTTTTTCGGAATTCCTCTATAATTGGAGAATCCTTTAGGGAAACGGTAATAATATTATCCTCTGTTAAAATAATCCCAATTGGTATTGTTTCATAAACAGCAAGACCTGTTTCATCATGGATAATATAGGGAAAGTCAACAATGATATATACCCGGCCATCATCACGTTCAATCCTCGGACGCTCTTCATCATCCAGCGCGTCTTTTATAATATCGATATCTACTTGTGCATCATTTGATACCCTTGCAATTTCCTCCGGTGTTGGGGCATAGATATTGATCCAGCAGCCTTTGGAAATAGAATCCACTTTTTCCAGCACACGGGCATCGGTGCTTTTAAACATTTCCAGCATGGCAAAACCTCCTCACTCACTTTGTTCGAGGAAGCCAACATCCAATTCTAGAGTTGATATTCTTGATAATCAATTCAATCAATTCAAAAATAACATTGACTTCCCCTCGCCTACTTGGGTCCGGGTCAACGGAATAACTCAAAAATATCAACTCCTTCAATCTTTTTATATCCTATCCTATCATAAACCCAAATGGTCCAAAGTACAAAGATGTTTTTTTTTGGAAATTAATTATCTTCCGGAAAATAAGGGTTTAAATGAATTAAAACTTCATCGATGTTATCATAACTTTTCATGAGCTTTTGTTTAATGGATTTGGCCAGATCATGCCCCTCTTTGATTGTCTTATAATGATCAATGGATATACGCAAATCCACCAATATATAATGGCCATGTTCTCTTGCCCGGATTCGGTCAATCCGCCTAACGTCAGGAAAATCATTAATTATTTTAATGTATTCTTGAATCGTCTCCGTACTAATATTCCGTTCCAGTAGAATATCAAACGCCTCTGTCAGCATTTCTTTTGAAATTTTAAAAATTAAATAGGCAACAAAAATACTGGCAGCTTTATCTCCATAAAGGAGTAAATGAAGATCGAATCGTTCTCCTAAAATAGAGATGAGAACACCTATTGCTGCAGCAATGGAAGCAACAATATCGGCTTTATGGTCAAAAGCAATGGCCTCAATGGCCTTGCTATTATGCTGCTTAGCTGCTTTTAATGAGCTGCGATATAAAATGATCTTCATTATATATGAAAATAGTGCGACCCACATGGCCAACAAGCTAGGTGATTCCACTTCGTGAAAAAAACCGCTTATTCCTTCATAAACAACATAAATGGAGACAAGAAAGAGTAAAATTCCTACAATACCAGAGACAATGACTTCGGCCTTTCCGTGTCCATAGGGATGTTCTTTATCCGCAGGTTTATTGGCAATTTTAATGACCAATAAAACAATGATAGATGCGAAAACATCGGCGGCAGAATGAATCCCATCTGCAAATACAGCATCACTGTTTCCATACCAGCCAATGATGATTTTTCCTAGTGTAAGAATTATATTACTGATTACACTGATCCAAGCGACTTTTTTTGCCAGCGTTTCTCTTATTACCATATTAAACCACCTTTGAAATACCTCTAGAAATCATAGCAAACACAGCCTTGTTGGGTCTAGAGAAAAATTCTTGCCCCTTTCAACCTAATTTGGATTAAGGCAAATTTTCATCCCTAGTTTAATTCTTTATATCCTTCTTTTTCTTCTTTCATCATTTCAACTTCTTCGATAACGGAAATCCTGTTTATTTGGTCGTGGAGATAATGAAAGGCCTGGTCTAAATCTTCTCGGTTTGGAAATTTGTTTTTATTCTTCATAGTAAGCACTTCCTTAGCTTAAAAATTTTTTAGGAGTAATCCGCTCTAAAAAAGAAAAAAATACCGTTGTATCAAATTGAAAAGGAGGATAACATGATGGACAAACAGAAACAGAAAGCAAATCCTGACAAAGAAGTTGCCGGGAGCTTCTATCATCCAAGTTATTATCAAGAAAAAGATCAAATTTCTTCAGGGCTTGCCACTACACATGAGCAAGTAAGTGATGTGTACGCGGAAGGCGACGTTACGACCGGGAATGAGAATGAAACAGAACAAAGTTAAGCAATAATCATAGAAAACAGCTCTCATTAAGAAAGCTGTTTTCTTTTTTACTTACTCATTTATCATCGTCTACATACGCGTCATGTTCAAATGCTGGCAGATCCCCAAAGCTTGTCATAATCCCTTCTTGATCAAGTGCATCCTCATATTGTTCATGCTGGGCATTTGGGTATACCGTAATATTTTTTCCATATATATCATTTCCAACAAAATTCTCATAGTCCTCGACATAGCTGATATTTTCATCAGATTCAGCGTAGATATCATGGTAATTATCCTCCGAAAAGGCTAAATCAGAAGGAGTCTCGCTCGTTCCCCACTGGGCAACGGTTTGCCAGGAATCTTCGGCATCGAAGGCAACATTCTCATTCTTTTCATCCATATCAAATTTTCCCCAAGGGGGCATTAAGACCCCTTCTTCAACTGGACGATTGTGAGAAACAATTTGATCTAGACTGTGTTCAATACAATACGTGGTATTAGGCAATGCCTGAAGGCGCTCTAGCGGAATGTCCTTGCCGCAAACCTCACATTTCCCATATGTTCCATTTTCCATTGCCTCTAAAGCTCGATTAATATTTTGTAGCTGCAATCCATAATGCTCATTTAAAGCTATATCCTTTTCACGCTCATATAACTCTGTTCCTTCATCTGCGGGGTGGTTATCATAGCTGGATAACTCCCCTACCGATTCATGTGCGTGGCCTCTTTCTAAACCAAAGTGGTCATTTTGTTGTAAATGTTCCTCTACTTCACTCTTTTCCTGTAGTAGTTGTAAACGTAACTCAGCTAATTGCTGTGTCGATAGCATATGTTAAACCCCTTTCATCGAAAAGCGCAATTGTCTATATCCTATATTTTCATTTGTTAGGCGGTTGATTATGTAACAAAAATTTAATTCCATCAAAAACCTATCTATGATTACTTTTAGAAATTGAATAAGAATGAACAGGACGTATATCTTAAAAAAGATACCTTGAAAAGAAATGAGGAGATTTGATGGTAAATGAAAATTTTAATAAATTTCGAAAAGTCCAACGTGAGCATAAGGCACAGTATTTAGAGGGAGCCAATAACCAAAATCTAGGACTTAATGATGAAGAATATAACAATGAAAAGGATACGGATAAATCACCAGGTGCCACTGGACGAAGAGTGTAAAAAAGGAGAAGTTGTATGGGCAAATCAAAGTCAGGGGCTGAGG
Source organism: Neobacillus drentensis (assembly GCF_036965425.1). GTDB lineage: Bacteria > Bacillota > Bacilli > Bacillales > Cytobacillaceae > Neobacillus > Neobacillus drentensis_F. The sequence goes on from NZ_JBALPP010000056.1 coordinate 4,057, forward strand.
AGAAAAACGTTATGAAGTGGTGGCATCTTTCCTTGTTTGGAGTGGGCTGTACTATAGGGACAGGATTTTTCTTAGGATCGAGCTTAGCCATTAAAATGACAGGTCCATCCATTTTAATGGCGTTCATCATTGCAGCCATTAGTACTTATTTCGTCTTTGATGCTCTTTCAAAAATGACATCGAAAGAGCCACTTAAAGGCGGTTTTCGCTCTTATGCAAAAAAAGCTTACGGGAGATGGGCCGGCTTCAGCAGCGGATGGGTATATTGGTGCTCTGAAGTGTTAATTATGGGAAGCCAAATGACTGCTCTTTCCATTTTTTCACGTTTTTGGTTTCCAAAAGTTCCATTATGGCTGTTCGCTGCCGGCTACGCCATTCTTGGGCTCCTCGTATTATTAATCGGAGTAAATGTATTGAACAAGCTGGAGAACATTTTGGCACTCCTAAAAATAGCAGCGATATTAATGTTTATCATCATTGCCTGTTTAGCCATTTTAGGTGTAATTGATGGAGACCGTCCAATTCAATATCCAAGGAGCCGAAACGATATTCTTCCAAATGGAGTAAAAGGCTTATGGTCTTCCGTTATTTTTGCTTTTTACGCCTTTGGCGGGATTGAGATTTTGGGGCTAATGGCGACAAATTTGAAGGATCCCAAGGAAGCACCTAAGGCAGGAAGGGTTATGCTGTTTACTCTTATGCTCATTTACATTCTATCCATTGGACTGGCGGTCATGATGGTATCCTGGCAGAAATTTAATGCAAAGGAAAGTCCATTTGTCGTTGCTTTAGATGCCTATCATCTTTCATTTGTTCCTCATATTTTCAATGGTGCCTTAATCATAGCAGGATTCTCTACGATGGTTGCTTCTCTTTATGGAGTAACGAGCGTTCTTGTTACCCTGGGTGAAGAAGGTGATGCACCGAAAAGCTTTTCTAGGAAAGGAAAATTAAAGGTACCGATTCCGACACTCCTCCTTACCATGGTCGGTATCACTGCTTCAGTAGTATCTGCTTTGTTAATGCCCAATCGAGTTTATGAGTATATAACAACGGCGGCCGGCCTAATGCTTCTATATAATTGGATATTTATCCTGGCCTCCTCAAGAAAAATCCTTGAATTAAAAGTAAAGGACAAAATGAAATATACCCTCGGCACAATCTTAATTTTAATCGCCGTCAGCGGAACGATTTTCCATGAGACAAGCCGTCCAGGCTTTTTTATTAGTTTAGCCTTTCTCGGTGTCATTGGAGCCATCACCTTAATCATGAACCTCAAATGGAATAAGCATAAGAAGAAAGTGCTTAAACCATGGCCTACTGCCTAAAAACAAATCACAAAAACTGGCAATAATTCATGCCAGTTTTTTGTGATTTAAAATAGAATTTTACATGCTTGAATACCAAAATACACGCCAAAGCCTACTAAAGAAAAACCCGACAGAAGTGAAATCATGATAAGTAAACGTGAGGTGACAAAGGTTCGGAAGCTGCTAGAAACCCCTGCCATTGTGATGTCCCATAACAAAAGCCCAATAAAAATAGCGCTGCTGTAAAATACCAATCGAGTGGTATCATAAACGGAAGCTGTTTTTGCGAGTACGGATCCATAAATACCCAGCCAAAAAAGAATCGTTAATGGATTGGAAATCGACATAAAAAAACCAGAGAGGAACGATTTTATGAGCGGCTCCGTCCCTCTTGAATCCTGTAAGTGTATCTTTCCTGCCTTTAAAATTGTTTCAACCCCTGTGTAGATTAATACAAAGGCTCCAAAAAGCCATAGGAAAGTTTGCATAAAGGATGTCTCAAGAAAATTAACCACACCTATGTAAACCACCACCATATAAATCCCATCAGCAACCACTGCCCCTACACCAATCAGCCATGAGTGCATGAATCCATTTCTAATTCCTCTGTCAATTTGGGCTGCATTTATTGGACCAATGGGAGCAGCTAGAGACAATCCTAATAGGATATAGCTTAAAAATATATTCATTAAAATCTCCCCCCACCCTAAATAAAAGCCTGTCTATCCATTTTTATTCATGGCCAAGAGGTTGTACGACAAAAAAATAAAAAGAGCTCCCTTCATCAGGTAAACTCTTTACACAATATTATTTATTGGATTCCGCTATTTTTCTAAAATCAAGGTTATAAAGCTCATCCTCACCGTTTTGGTTAAGCAGACGATGCCTTGGCAAAGGCAAATTAAAAGAATCAATATCAACTATATATTTGGGGCGTTGCTTTGTTTCTTTATAGATTTTCCCAACATATTCTCCAATCAAGCCGATGGCAATTAACTGCAAACCGCCAATTAACCAAATGGATGTAATCAGTGATGTCCAGCCGGTTTCAGTATTCCCCAAAAATTTTAACGTTAAAAAGTAGCCTCCAAAGACAAGGCTCATAAAGAATGAGACAAAGCCAATCATTAAAACAAAACGAATCGGAGAGATTGAAAAGGACGTAATCCCATCAAACGCGAAGGCCAACATTTTCTTTAACGGATACTTTGTTTCACCGGCCTGCCTTTCTAGGCGGTCATAATAGACCACGTCAGTTCGAAAGCCGAGAAGTGGGACAATTCCCCGTAAAAAAAGATTGACCTCTTTATAACGCTCCAGCTCTTGCAAAGCCCTCTTGCTCATTAATCGGAAATCCGCATGGTTGTAAATAAGATCGACACCGAGCATTTTCATGATTTTATAAAATCCCTGTGCCGTGCTTCGTTTAAAAAAGGTATCTGTATCACGGCCTTTTCGGACACCATAAACAATTTCATAGCCTTCATGGAACTTCAACATAAAATCCCGTATAACCAGAATATCATCTTGTAAATCAGCATCAATGGAAACAACACAGTCAGAAAGTTCCTTAGCAGTAAATAAACCAGCCAATAATGCGTTTTGGTGTCCAACATTGCGCGCTAATTTTAAGCCTCGCACATGGTCGTTTTTTAACCCTTCTTTGTAAATCATTTCCCACGTACGGTCCTTACTTCCGTCATCTACAAATAAGATTTTGCTTTGCTTTGAAACAAGCTCATCGCTCATTAGCTCCTGAAGCAGCTGACCAAGCTTCATCATTGTCTCCGGCAATACCTCTTCTTCGTTATAGCACGGCACCACAATCGTAAGAACTGGTTCCATCATCTGTTATATACCCCCGATGTCTACAATATCTTATATAAATAAATTTTCCAGGCAGATTTCTTCGATTCGAACACTTTGTCTAGCTGTAACTGATTTTTCTCGGCATTATCGATTGGGATGGCAGAGAATATATAACGTCCGCCCATTTCTTTAAAAACGTCAGTATTTAACTCTAGTTTTTTCAAATGCCGTTTTGAATCCTTTTTGATCATATATCTTTTTCCAAGCTGAGCCGTAAACAGATAGCAGCGCCCACCCCATTGATCGTAATACGTTCGCACCGTTTTATTTTTTGCTAATTCTTTTTCAATTATTTTCCTAAATTGATGCTTATAGCTTAAGGGATAAAAATTATTATAAGTATCCAGTGTGTAGAATCCGTTGTATTGGGAGATTGCTGGATGGATTCCGATGCTGGCTACCCGATATTTTTCTTGAGGAATAGCGATATGCTCTTTGATTTTCCCAAATAAATCCACTGCATAGAATTCCTTTACAGTTGGTTTTTGTTGATAAATGATTTCATCATTAAATAATCCTAAAAAAACAATTTGCATAATAGCAAACCATTTCGCCGTATTCCTCCAGGAAAATCCCTGCAGTGAAATAATCTTTAAGGCAAGGGCAAAACTCGCATAAATTACAAGCGGCCTCAAAAAATGATAGCGGGCAAAATTAAATGTATCCATAAAATGGAATTTCTTTGTCAACGGAAGCCAGCCCTCATAAAACCAAAAGGCATACCAGGCGGACAACAAAATATTTAATACGAACAAAAATACAAAAATTCTTTCCTGTTTCCAAAGCTGTTTCATAAAAACAAAATAAAAGGCAATAAACGTAGCAGGTAAAATAAATAAAGTATGTATGGTCAGAACATGCGTGTGACCAAGCATGTAATTTTTAAAAAAGAGCCGAACGGCACTCCAAAAAGGCAGGTGAGCATGGAAATATTCATCTCGGCTATTGGGCTCAGTAGTGAATAGAAACGAATAAACTAAGCGATATTCTACTAGCATAAAAATAAAGGTCATATAAACAATGGCAAATAAAAAGCGCAGGTTCCATCCTTTTCTTCTTACAACGTCTGTAAGCCAGAAGATGCCCATGGCGCTTAAGAAAAAGAAAAAGCCTAAAACAATACTCGCGTATAAGGGCAATAAGGTTAATACTAAATAATCCTTCCACGTATCATCACGATTCCTAAAATTAAGGAACGCCCAAAGTGCGAGCGGCATCCCCAACGTACTCAGCATCCCCGACGGCCAAAAAGGGGTTAAAGCAAAAGCTAAAGCCGTTCCTATTTGAATGGGAAGCCATTTTTCCCCGGGAAGCAAATGCGCCTTTAACAGTACATACATACCGAAAAAGGCCACAAGCCTTGTTAAAGCTTGACTCAAACCATAGGCTGCCATGGTTGGAAGAAGAGCATATAACCAAACAATCACGCTATATTCTGTTCCAAACGCATTTCTGGACAGCAGTCCATTAATGATTTGCGGGATAGGAGCCTGTACATCCCCAAATATCTCCCCGCTTCTTGCTAAAACCTTATACCATGCCAAATTAGAGTCCAAATTATCATGGACACGAATATGGGCATTTTCTTGAAGAATAAACAGCGGGGAAAGATATACGGCAAGAACAATCAAGGCAAAGAGGATATATCTTCGCTCCTTTTTTCTTTCAATCAGCACCTTATACACCTCATAAATCTTGAAATAATTGGTCACTTTCGTTTAAATTTTACAAATTTGATGGAATTTATTCCTATAAAAAACCCTTTCAAATATATTGGAAGGGTTTTAGTGTTTTTTAGAAATTACTAGATAGGATTATGAGAACCTCCAATTTCGTCCATAATATTACTTAGTAGAAAAGAGGTGTTTGTTGTGCCAAATAGGGTTTATATAAGCTTTTTACGAATGCCGCTTCTAGTAAGGATTTTACTAATTGCCCTGCTTGTTTTTCTTACCTTTGGAATATCCATTCATCTATTAGAACCAGAAACCTTTCCAACTATTTTTGATGGAATTTGGTGGGCTATTATCACAGCCTCCACGGTGGGGTATGGAGATTATGTACCTCATTCATTAATGGGCAGATTAACAGCGTTATTTTTAATCTTACTGGGAGTTGGTTTTGTTTCTTCCTATTTTGGAACACTAGCAGCTGCCGCCGTTACAAAGCAAGATGCCTTTTCAGAGGGGAGAATTCCTTTTAAAGGTGAAAACCACATCATTATCATTGGCTGGAATGAACGCTCTAAAGAATTAATCAGCAAGCTGACTAATACTAATTTTCCACAAATGATTGTCTTAATCGATGAAACACTTGAAACGAATCCGGTGAAATCAAAATTTGTTCATTTTATTCAAGGAAAAGGTCATGTAGATGAAACGATCCTTAAAAGTGATATCGAAAAGGCAGAAAAGGTTTTAATCACTGCCGACCGGGGAAATGATGAACTGCAGGCAGATATGAATAGTATTTTAACCTTATTAACGATTAAAGGGCTATGCTCAAAGGTTAAATGCATCGTTGAAATATTAACCGCTGAACAAGTGATTAATGCGATTAGAGCAGGTGCTGACGAAGTCATTCAATCGAATAAGCTTACCAGCGTTTTTATGGTGAACAGCCTTCATTCCAATGGAGATGGGCTCCTATCTAACGTAATTCATCAGCTGCAGGAAAGTCGATTAACTTCCTCTTTAGTAATGGAAACAGATATCGGAAAGACCTTTACGGAGCTGTGTCAAGAGCTTCTCAGCAAAGGCTTTCTTTTAATCGGAATCAAAAGAGGGGAGGATACCATGCTTAATCCCTCCCACTCGTTAAAGATTGAAGAAAAAGACCAGCTATTAACTTTTAAATAATGCTAATCGTTTAACAGCAACGACTCTAGTTCCTGAACTAGCGATTTTCCGGTTTCGATATATTGTTCTGGAAAACTGGCATCCTTATCAACAGGGTCTTGGAATTGGTTAAATGTACCTCCTCCTGAGGATCCTAGTTGATCAAGTCCTGATTCATAAACATGTGATAACAGAAATGGTCTTTCTAATTGGACTGTACAATTTCTGGCATCTAACTGGCCGTCCACAGCTTTAAATGGCAAGCGCAGGAACTCATAACTATCATCATCATTGATTTTATAGTCGAATGCGCCGTGATCATAATCCCAATTGCCGCCAATCGAATATCCGATAGGTTTTAACTTTTGTTCAAGCTTGTATAAATCAAATTGTTTCCCTTCTACTTTCGATGGTAATTCAATCATATTAGTTTACCCCCTTTTAGTCATTACCGTTAGTTTCTCCAATTTCAATAAAAAAAGTGCTGATTGTGTAAATCCAATCAGCACTTTTTTATATTTATTTCAAACGTTTTTCAAGTTCTGCTTTTTTCTCTTCAAATCCTGGTTTACCCAGTAATGCAAACATATTGACTTTATAAGCTTCCACCCCAGGCTGGTCAAATGGATTGACTCCAAGCAGGTATCCGCTCATGGCACAAGCTTTTTCAAAGAAATAGACCAGATAGCCGAATGTATACTCATCTAAAGATGGAATGGTTACGATTAGATTCGGTACACCGCCATCTGTATGAGCAAGCATCGTGCCTTCAAACGCCTTGTTGTTGACAAAATCAATCGTTTTGCCGGCTAAGTAATTAAGGCCATCCAGGTCATTTGCCATTTCTTCAATGGAAAGCTCATGACGCGGCTTTTCAACCTTAATAATCGTTTCAAATAAATCGCGGCGGCCTTCTTGGACATATTGACCAAGTGAGTGAAGATCTGTTGAGAAGTTTGCCGAAGATGGGAATATTCCTTTTTGGTCTTTTCCTTCACTTTCGCCAAAAAGCTGTTTCCACCACTCTGAGAAATACTGAAGCCCCGGCTCATAGTTAATCAGCATTTCAATCGTTTTCCCTTTATTATAAAGAGCATTTCGAACGGCAGCATATTGGTAGGCGGCATTTTCTTCAAGCTCGGAATGACCAAAATCCTCCTGTGCTTTGGCAGCTCCCTCCATCATTGTTTCAATGTTTGCACCGCTTACAGCAATTGGAAGTAAACCAACTGCAGTTAAAACGGAGTAACGGCCGCCGACATCATCCGGAATGACAAAGGTTTCGTAGCCTTCTTCATTTGATAATGTTTTTAAAGCACCTCTGGCTTTATCAGTAGTCGCATAAATTCTTTTACGAGCTTCCTCTTGTCCATATTTTTCTTCAAGAAGCTTTCGGAAAAGACGGAAAGCAATAGCCGGCTCTGTTGTTGTTCCAGACTTAGAAATAACGTTAATGGAGAAGTCCTTGCCATCAAGGAGATCCATTACATCCCTCATGTATGTAGAACTGATATTGTTTCCGACAAAAATGATTTGCGGGGTAGTCCGCTTATCTTTTGACAGCGAATTATAAAAACTGTGCTGAAGCATTTCAATCGCTGCTCTTGCTCCAAGGTAAGAACCGCCGATTCCAATGACAAGAAGAACGTCTGAATCAGCTTTAATTTTTTCAGCTGATTTTTGGATACGGGAAAATTCTTCTTTATCATAATTAGTTGGAAGCTCAATCCAGCCTATAAAGTCGCTGCCCGCACCTGTTTGCTCATGCAATGAATGGTGAGCAACTTTAACGGCATCGCGCAGATATGTAAGTTCATGTTCTCCAAAAAAGGTTAATGCTTTTGAGTAATCAAAACGAACGTGTGTCATGAATGATCCTCCATAATTTTATTTTCATTAATCACTTTAACGAATGACTGACGGATTATCAAGCTAGTTCCTCTCATGTAAGCGTACCCATTTTCGATAAATTTTTTACGTTTTCGTAGATTTTGTCGAATGGATCTTATATACCTAAAAAAACTCGGACACCGAGTGCCCGAGTCCATGCTTTTATAATGATGCACGATAGATTGCTAGTGTATCTTCACGATTTAGCTTTTTAAAGTTTCCATACTCACCATACACCATGGCTTTGTCTGCCATAACTTCAAGCTTGCTGTCATCAATATCATAATCGGCTAACCTCGCTGGGGCTCCAATGCTGCTCCAGAATTCACGCAGCTTTCTAATTCCTTCAAGTCCTGTTTCCTCGTCACTTTTTCCTTCCGGATTAACACTAAATACCCTTACCGCCAGCTTTTTAAAGCGTTCCGGTTTTACTGAAAGATTATGCTCCATCCAGTGCGGGAACAAAATCGCCAGCCCGCCGCCATGAGGGATATCATAAACAGCTGAAACCGCGTGTTCAAGATTATGTGTCGCCCAATCGCCGCGGTATCCCATGTTTAAAATACCGTTTAAGGCCATTGTGCCGCAATATAGGACCGTGGCCCGGTGTTCGTAATTTTCTAAATCAGCGAGCAATTTCGGCGCCGTTTCCATGACGGTCATCAGCAAGCCCTCACACATACGGTCCTGAAAATCTGTATTTTCTTCAAGATGAAAATAATGCTCCAAAACATGTGACATCATATCAACTATTCCATAAATGGTTTGATCGCGTGGAACAGTAAAAGTGTTAACAGGATCTAAAATTGAGAATTTAGGGAACGTCACAGGACTTCCCCAGCCATATTTTTCATTTGTTTCCCAATTGGTAATAACCGAACCGGCATTCATTTCCGAACCCGTAGCTGCAAGCGTCAAAACCGTCCCAAACGGAAGGGCATCCTTAGCAACTGCTTTTCTTGTTACCAAATCCCAGGCATCTCCATCATATTTTGCACCGGCAGCAATCAATTTGGTGCAGTCAATTACGCTTCCGCCGCCGACGGCCAATAGGAATTCAATTCCTTCCTTTTTACAGATTTCAATCCCTTTTTGGGCAGTTGTAAGTCGTGGATTGGGTTCTACACCTGATAGTTCATAAACTTCAGCCCCGATTTCATCTAAAAGGGCAGTCACCTTTTCATATAATCCATTTCGCTTGATACTGCCGCCGCCGTACACGAGCAGCACCTTTTTTCCAAAACGGGGAACCTGAGTTTTTAATTGTTCAAGCTGATCTTTTCCAAAAATTAAAACAGTGGGATTCCAAAATGTAAAGTTATCCAAAATTAACACCATCCTTTTCACATTCCATTATTATTGATATAAAAATTTTTTGCAAAAAAATTCCCTTGCACCCAAAAAGATTGCAAGGAGAATTTAGATCCACCCTCTATATTTTGAAGCTTCCGCCATTTTTCTTATGCCAACGATATAGGCAGCTAAACGCATATTTATTTGCCGGTTTAGCGCGAGGTCGTAAATTTCATTAAATGAATGGACGATTCTATCCCTTAATTTTTCGGTGATTTCCTCTGCACTCCAATAATAGCCCTGTTTATTTTGCACCCACTCGAAATAGGAAACCGTTACACCGCCTGCACCTGCCAGAACATCAGGGACAATTAAAATTCCACGCTCTGTTAGTATTCTAGTCGCCTCAAGGGTTGTAGGGCCATTCGCCGCTTCTACAATAAGCTTTGCCTTTATGTTCCCCGCATTTTCTCCCGTAATTTGATTCGAAATCGCCGCTGGAACTAATATATCACAATCTTGCTCCAGTAGTTCCTGATTGGAAATTGCCCCTTCGAACAGGGTAGTAACTGTACCAAAACTATCACGCCTGCTAAGTAAATACTCAATATTTAATCCATCGGGATCATAAAGGGCGCCATATACATCAGAAATCCCAACGATATAAGCCCCTGCCTCGTGCAAAAATTTAGCGATGAAGCTGCCCGCATTTCCGAATCCTTGGACAATCACCCGCGCTCCCTTTAACCTGATTCCACTCCTCTTGGCCGCTTCTTCAATACAAATGGTAACACCCTTTGCTCCTGCTTTTTCGCGTCCTTCTGACCCTCCAAGAACAAGGGGTTTCCCTGTTATAAAACCGGGAGAATCGAATTGGCGGAGACGGCTGTATTCATCCATCATCCAGGACATAATTTGCGAATTGGTATATATATCTGGTGCGGGGATATCTTTAGTTGGTCCGACTATTTGACTGATTGTCCGTACGTAAGCGCGGCTTAAACGTTCTAATTCACCAAAAGACATCGTTCTTGGATTGCAAATAACACCGCCTTTTCCTCCCCCGAAAGGTAAATCAGCTATTCCGCATTTCAAACTCATCCACATTGATAAGGCTTTTATGTCATCCTCTTTCAGAAGATGATGAAAACGGACACCGCCCATGGTAGGACCAAGTGAGTCATTATGCTGGGCTCTAAAACCAGTAAATACTTTCGTCGAGCCGTCATCCATCCGAACCGGGATCCTGACTTGGAGTGTTTTTATAGGTTCTTTTAGCAGATGATAAATATCATGGTTAAGCCCGAGTTCAGTTATTGCATTACGGATGATAATTTGTGTTGATGTAAGAAGGTTTAATGTCTCTTTTTCTTTGCCTGCTTCATCAATTTTCCCCATATTGGCACCCCTAGCCACCCAATTTAACCTAATACTTTTGCGATTCTTTCAATAGCCCAATCCAATTCGTCCTTTGCGATGACGAGCGGCGGGGCAAAGCGAATGACTGTATCATGTGTTTCCTTGCACAACAGTCCCTGCTCTTTTAATTGTTCACAATATTTTCGGGCCGGTTCTGTTAACTCCACTCCAATAAACAATCCACGTCCACGAACTTCCTTAATAATCGGATTCTTAATTTCCTTTAGTTTGCTTAAAAAGTATTCACCAAGCTCCAAGGATTTTTCAGCTAACTTTTCATCGACAAGAACATCAATCGCGGCAATTGAGACAGCACATGCCATCGGATTTCCTCCAAAGGTAGAACCATGGGAGCCTGGATTAAAGACTCCTAAAATCTCCTTATTAGCAACAACACAAGAGATCGGAAACACACCGCCTCCGAGAGCCTTTCCAAGAATATACATATCAGGTTCAATACCTTCCCACTCACAGGCAAACATTTTACCTGTTCGTGCTAACCCGGCCTGAATTTCATCCGCGATAAACAAGACATTTTTTTCCTTACACAGCTCATAAGCAGCCTTCATAAAACCTTGCGGCGGAATAACGATGCCTGCTTCTCCCTGAATCGGTTCGATTAAAAAGGCAGCTGTATTTGGCGTAATGGCTTGCTTTAATGCTTCTAAATCACCATATGGCACAAGCTTAATCCCCGGAAGCATTGGGCCAAATCCTCGTTTGTACTCATCATCAGACGATAGTGAAACGGCCGTCATCGTCCGTCCATGAAAATTCCCAATACAGCCGATTATTTCCGCTTGGTCTTCCGCTACTCCCTTTACATCATAGCTCCAGCGGCGTGCAGCCTTAACAGCTGTTTCAACTGCCTCGGCTCCTGTGTTCATAGGCAGAACCATTTCTTTATTGGTTAATTCACTTACCTTTTCATACCATGGACCAAGCTGGTCGTTATGAAAGGCACGGGAAGTTAATGTCACCTTGTCCGCTTGTTCCTTTAATGCCTGAATAATTTTCGGATGCCGGTGGCCTTGATTAACTGCTGAATAGGCACTAAGCATGTCCATGTATTTGTTTCCTTCAGGGTCCTCCACCCAAACCCCTTCAGCACGCGAGATGACGATTGGCAGTGGGTGATAATTTTTAGCGCCATATTTCTCTGTTTTTTCAATGAGTTCATTGGTATTTATGTTTGCAGCCATTCACATTTCCTCCATTTCATTAACAAGATATGTACATATAACTTTATTGTAGCCGAGTAGGAAAAAAGAATGAAAGTTTTTTATAAAAAAGCTCTTTACACAGCAAATAAAAAAAGCCAAGGCCAACTGCTTTTCAACAGTATGCCTTGGCTTTGTGACTGATTTATTTTTTAATTAAATCTTCGCGCTGTGATTGGTCAATCCATTCTTGAAGCTTATCCTTAAGTGTGTTAAAGCCTTGTTGTCCTTCTGCTTCCGGAATGATCGCAGCGGCTTGGCGCTTACGAGGCTTCTTCACTTTTGCTAGTTGCTCGACTGGCGGTTCTTCAGTTGCTCTGATTGAAAGACCAATTTTTCCAGCCCCTTCATCAACCGATAAAACTTTTACTTTAATTTCATCCCCAACTTTAAGATGGTCATTAATATCCTTCACATAACCGTGCGTGATTTCTGAAATATGCACAAGACCTTGTGTATTTTCATCTAATGCTACGAACGCTCCATATGGTTGAATTCCTGTTACTTTCCCTGTTACGATACTACCTGTTTCAAATTTTCCTGACATGAAAACACTCCTAAGTAAATAATTATTTGTCCCTTATATACGCATTATAAGATTATACCACAAAGGATTGTTTTTATCAAAGAAAGCAAAAATAATAGAAACAGAGCCCCTTCCAAATTATAAAATTGTCAGTAAATCTTAACATGTAGAATTAGAAAAATGATTTATCCAATGTTACACTATTAGAGAGTATCTTATAATTTTAAGTTGAGGTGAACAGTATGAATAAAATCGGTCAAACAATCAAATCCGCTCGTGAAATGCGTAACATGACACAGGAAGAATTAGCACAAAAAATCAGAATTGGAACAAGTACAATTGAAAAATATGAATCCGGCGAACAAATTCCAAGTAGTCAGACCATTTTAAAATTATCTACTGTATTAGATATCGCAGCATCTGAGTTATTAGAATACCACAAACTTCATACAAACTCCTCGTCAGTGGAAAATTAATAAATTTTTCTATCATGGCTGTATAATAAAGGGGAAATTTGGTAAACCTTATACCATAAGCTTTCTAGTATTCCCCCCTTTTTGAGTGGACACCCGATATCGGGATGTCCTCTTTTTTTTTACAGCGAGCAAGAATCGTTCGCCTTAATATCTAATAGTTCGCCTGCTACTTTTAAACAGCTTTCCAATGGGATGAGTTTTTCAAAGGAAAATTCGTAGATGGTTTGAATTCGCTTAGCAAGTGTTAATGGGTGGTCTAGTTCATGAACGGCCGCTATCACATCAGCGATTTCCGTCTCGTAGGTGCCATTTTTCAATTGGAATGGATCCCATTCATTTAATAGGTCAACAAACTTTAAATTTGTCTCAATCTCTTTTCTCATTTTTTTCTCCTATTGTTTTAACATTTGATCGATTTATTTTATCATAAGAAATAGAAGGTAAGAAAATATTACAGGCGGTGGGCATATGTCAGTATTTAATGAGCGGATAGACCGGTTTAAAACGTCATCAGTTAAATGGGAATTAACAAAAGATATCTTTGGAGAGTCTGATTTATGGCCTATGTGGGTAGCGGATATGGATTTTAAGCCGCCACAGGCTGTCATTGATGCGATAAAGAATCGCGTCGAGCACGGGGTCTTTGGCTATACTTTTGTCCCGTTCTCCACCTCAGAAGCTATTAGCACCTGGCAGTTAAAGCGGCATCAATGGAAAATTAACTCTTCCTGGCTGTTATATTGCAGCGGTGTGGTGCAGGCCATCAGTACAGCCATACATTCGTATACTAAGGAAGGTGACCGGGTGCTGCTGCAATCACCTGTGTATACTCCCTTCTTTGATATGATTGAAAAAAATAAACGCATCGTCGTAAACTCTCCACTACTATTGGATGGAGATCGATATCAGATTGATTTTGCGGGTTTTGAAAAAGCTTTGCAAGAAGGCTGTAAATTATTTTTGCTCTGCAATCCGCACAATCCTGCTGGCAGGGTTTGGACTAAAGATGAGCTTTTAAAAATTGGTGAGCTATGTTTACAATATAATTGCCTTATTCTTTCTGATGAGATTCATTCTGATATTATCTATAAGAAGTTTACGCATATACCAATTGCTTCTTTAGAAGATGAGCTTTTGGATAGAACCATCACTTTAATTGCTCCTAGCAAAACGTTTAACCTTGCTGGCTTACAGGCGTCTACTGTGATCATTAAAAATAAGGAATTACGAATCCAGTTTCAGGAACAGCAAAAACGCCAAGGTGTTTTCTCCTTGAATACCTTTGGGATAATTGGAATGGAGGCCGCCTATCGTTACGGTGAGGAATGGCTCGAAGAACTGATTGATTATTTGCAGGTGAACAAGGATTATACAATTCAATTCCTAGCGGATCAAATACCGGAAATCACTTGTATCGATGCCGAAGGAACTTACCTGTTATGGCTTGATTGCCGAAAACTTGAATTAAGCGATAAAGAATTACGAAACTTGCTGATTCAAAAAGGAAAGCTGGCACTAGAACCCGGTCCTAAATACGGCCCTGGCGGTGAAGGATTCGTCCGCATCAATATTGCTTGTCCAAAGGATGATTTGATAGAAGGGCTGGAACGTCTAAAAAGAGCACTTAGTTAATATGATCGCTTCTTATCGACCGTCGAACCTGAAAATTGGCTTCCTCGGTCGTTATGATTGCTTCTTATCGACTGTTGAACTCAGATATGGATTCTAACGGTCGATAAGAAGATACAAAAAGATTATTTCAACACATATTCAGCTAAAACACTTTGGAGTTCATAGATGTTTAAGTTCTTATTAAATTGCTTTTGCAGCGGAAGGGCATTTCCGGAGATCCAAATCTTTAATTCAGCATCTAAATCAAAGCTTCCTGCTGTTTCAATGCTAAAATGGGTAATGTTTTTATATGGAATGGAATGATACTCGACCTTTTTTCCAGTTAAACCTTGCTTGTCAACTAAAATTAACCGCTTATTCGTAAAAATAAACATGTCCCGAATGAGTCTATACGCTTTGTCAATTCTTTCACTAGGAGCCAAAACACGTTCAAATTCCTTTTGTACTTCCTGTGCATTCACTTCTGAGGCATTGCCTATTAAACCATCTAAAAAACCCATCTAAATCATCCTCTCAATTCTCTCAATTAAGTATACATAAGTTTCCATATATTAAAAAGCCAGACGTGAATGTCCACGTCTGGTTCGCCAATTATTTCTCAAGCCACTCGGTGTGGAAAGTTCCTTTACGGTCCACCCGCTGATACGTATGAGCTCCAAAATAATCGCGCTGAGCTTGAAGCAGGTTGGCAGGCAGGACCGCTGAGCGATAACTGTCATAATACGATAATGCACTAGAGAGTCCTGGAACAGGTATCCCTGCTTTTATAGCAATGGAAACAACTTCTCTCGCTGCATCCTGATAATCCCCTGTAATTGCTTGAAAATAGGAATCCATGAGCAAGTTGTCTAAATCTGGATTTCGATCATATGCATCCATTATGTTCTGCAGGAATGCTGCTCGAATGATGCAGCCGCCTCTGAAGATCTTCGCAATTTCTCCCGGTCTCAAATCCCAATTATACTCATGGGAAGCCACTTTATATTGGGCAAATCCTTGTGCATAAGAAATAATTTTACTAAAATACAAGGTTTTCCGAATTAATTCAATAACGTCCTTTTTATTGCCAATAAATTTATTTTCACTAGGGCCTTTTAGCCATTTGCTTGCTTTTACACGTTCTTCCTTCATAGCTGACAGGAAACGCGAGAACACAGATTCAGTTATAATGGATAGAGGAATACCTAAATCAAGGGCACTCTGACTCGTCCATTTTCCTGTTCCTTTTTGTCCGGCAGTATCGAGAATTACATCCACTAATGGCTTGCCCGTTTCCGGATCCATTTTTGTAAAAATGTCTGCGGTAATTTCAATCAAATAACTGTCAAGTTCACCTTGATTCCACTCGCTAAAGACCTCATGAAGCTCGTTGACAGATAAGCCAAGGAGCGTTTTCATTAAATGGTAAGATTCACATATTAACTGCATGTCACCATATTCAATACCATTATGGACCATTTTTACATAGTGCCCGGCACCATTTGGACCAATATATGTACAACAAGGGTCTCCATCCACCTTAGCTGAAATAGCCGTTAAGAGTGGACCAACCTCATCATAAGCTTCCTTTTGTCCGCTCGGCATGATCGACGGACCTGTCAATGCTCCCTCTTCCCCGCCAGAAACACCTGCACCTATGAAAAGAAGCCCTTTCTCAGCAAGAGCGGCATTTCGTCGAATGGTATCTTTGTAATAGCTGTTGCCTCCATCAATAAGAATGTCCCCTTTGTCTAAATACGGAACCAGCGACTCGATCGCTTTATCAGTAATTTCACCAGCATTTACCATTAATAAAATTTTTCGGGGAAGCTCTAAGGATTGAACAAACTCTTCAATATTGGCAGTACCAATTATATTTTTCCCTTTATTATGTTCTACAATTTCATTTACTTTCTCAGCGGAGAGATCGTATACGCAAACAGGGAACCCCTTGCTTTCAAAATTCAGGGCTAAACTTCTTCCCATTACACCTACACCGACAACCCCAACTTTTTGTTTTACCAATCTAATCATCCCTTCAAGGTTATGAAAAAAAATTCATTTAAATTATAACATATATGAAATATTTTTTCGCACATCATTTAATACAATATTTATATTTATAGTGTTAAAAAAAATACACTTTTTTATTAATAAAAGTGTATCAATAAACGAAAAAAGACTGCTATATCGATAATTCGAATAATAACTTCAGCAATTCCTCCGGTGATATAAGCTTTTCGCCTCCTCCTTGCGCAAATGAATCATTTCCCCCGCCCTTACCATTTATGAACGGCAGTGCTTTTCCAATAATCGTTTTCATATTTTCATTTCTAGCTTTTCCCTTTGCACAGACGACTTGGAGCTTATCTTCATTGTTTGATACAAAGATGACCAATGCATTTTCATTATTTGCCGTGATAAAACGAGCTAACTTCTGAAGTTCTTGAATACTGCGATTTTGAAAAAATTCACCTACGATATTATCAGTATTATATTTATCATTCAAATCCTTTGCCTCGAATTGCAGTAGTTGCTCCTTGGTTTGTTCCAAAATCTTTTCTTGCGATTTTGCATTCTCTAGCATCCGACAAACTGCTGCTTCCATATCTTTTTCGGGGGCATTAAGCAAGCTGGTTAATTGAAGCAGAATTCTCTGTTTTTGCCCAAGCTGTTTTAGAACTCGATTTCCGCAGACAAATTGAAGGCGGGTGTTTTTCCTTTGCCTTTCCCAATCTAAAACTTTTATTGCACTAACCTCTCCTGTTGCTTTTGGATGGGTACCCCCGCAGCCGTTATAGTCGAAATCTGGAATAATCACAAGCCGGATATTTTCTTTAACCTTCGTTTCTTTTCTTAATGGATATTGAGACAGCTCTTCCTCTGTTACCCACTTTACTTCAATAGACCTATTCTCCAATATTATTTTGTTTGCAAGCTCTTCCGCTTTCTTCGCTTCCTGCTCCGTTAAATTTTCTGTCTGCAAATCAATGGTGACCATTTCATTTCCTAAATGAAAGCCAACGGTCTTGTAATCAAATAATTGCTCAAATGCTGCCGATAAAATATGCTGGCCAGCATGCTGCTGCATATGATCAAAGCGCTGTTCCCAATCGATAGCCCCCATCACCTCTTTCTGGGTATCATGCAATGGCTTATCTATGTAATGACGTATCTCTCCTTGTATTTCTTCAACATTTATTACATTGGACTCTCCAATCGTCCCAATATCGTGTGGCTGGCCCCCGCCAGTTGGGTAAAAAGCCGTTTGATTTAAAAGAACGTACCAATTCCCTTCCTCGTCTTTCTCTTGTTTAAGCACTTGTGCTGTAAAGGATTGTATGTAGGCATCATGGTAATATAGTTTATTTTCCATCTTATTAGCTCCTAAATTTTAATAACCTCATTGTCTTGAAAAAAGGAAGAGAAATCAAGAAAAACCTGTCCCGCTATTTTAAAGGACAGGTTTCTAAAATAATGAATGTTACTTTTTATCTTTACGTTGGCCAAATGTAGATGGTTGAGTCTGCGGCATTTGGCCTTGTTGAAAACCGCCCATTCCCTGTGGAAAACCTGTTTGCTGTCCGCCCATCATTTGCGGGAACCCTCCAGGCTGCTGAAAACCGCCCATCGTATGTGGATAGCCATGCGGATATCCACCCATATGAGGATAGCCGTGATGATACCCTCCCATATGTGGATAGCCATGATGCGGATATCCACCCATCATTTGTGGATAACCACCCATTTGTGGATACCCTTGCTGGAATCCGCCCATCTGAGGATAACCCATTTGCTGCATACCAGGCTGTCCCGGAAAACCGCCAAATTGTCTTTTCTCCATCAATACTCGCCTCCTTACAATCTCCCTGTTAGTGTATGTCCACACATTGGAAAAGCTTAGATTTTTACCCAAAAAAGAAAAATTTCATATAAAAAGCCATCTCGCTCCATGAGATAGCTTTTACCCACTATTCTTTATCTTCCTGTGCTTTCTTTTGACCTTCTTTATTTTTATCCTTAGAAACCTCCCCGCAGGCAATCCGTTTCCCTGAATTTCCGGCAGGTTGAGTCATCCCGTCATCTTTTCCTTCATGAACAACAAGCGACGTCCCCTCTTTTGTAAACAGAGATTTCTTTCCATCCTTTAAGGTGACATTGGATGCCATAAGATCTGCCTTTACGGAACCATCATCCTCAACAATTAAATTGGGCAGGTCGCCGGCATGTACGCCTTTTGGATGAAGCAGTCCATGTTCTTTTTTCTCTGGATTAAAATGGTTTCCGGCAGATTTGAAATCAGGTGCCTCGCAGGTTCCTTTCTCATGAAAATGAATAGCATGTATCCCAGGTGAAAGCCCCTTCAAATCTACGGACATTTTCACACCGCTGGCTTGCTCCTGCAATTTGACCGTTCCCAAAGAATCTCCTGCCGTATTAAACATTTCCACATCAATTTTTGTGATATTTTTTTCCGTACATCCAGTTAGAATGAGAAGTGGAACAATCAACCAAAATTTCTTCATATGTAATCCCCCTACAATAGACAATTTGCCGTTAGTATCGACAAACGAACATTGGACTATTCAGTGTTTTGGGGCAAAAAAAAGAACAGCTGCAGTTAACTGTTCCTCTGATTAGGCTCGTGATTTCGAATTCGATCCTCTAATTCTTTTGCTTTTTTGGCTTCCCGCTTGGAGTGAACAATGATTAACCTCATCGTTACCAAAGCACCTATGAAAAAAATAAAAAAAGTAATTGCTGCGGGAATATATTCCGATTTATCTTCAGGAAAGTATAAAAACAAGGACATTACTAATGACTGAAACATTTTTTTCTTCCTTTCTATCAAGGACTTGCTCTAATAAATCATTATAGCAAGAAAAAACGTTTCCGACCAACAAAGCTTATTTTAATACTTTTATCTTTTTAATAATAACATCTTTTTCTGGTTTATCCTGTGCCCCCACAGGTGTGTCGGCAATTTTATCAACAACTTCCATACCTTCAACAACTTGTCCAAAAACCGTATGGCGGTGATCAAGCCATGGAGTTCCGCCGCGATCATCATAGGCATCAATCATTTCTTTCGGGTATCCAGCCTTTTCCATTTCCGATTTCATTTGAGGGTCAAGAGAAGTTTTTTGAACAATAAAAAACTGGCTGCCGTTTGTGTTAGAGCCTGAATTGGCCATTGACAAGGCTCCGCGAATGTTGAAAAGATTATTGGAGAATTCATCTTCAAATGGCTTTCCCCAAATACTTTCGCCGCCCGTTCCGTTCCCATTAGGATCGCCGCCTTGAATCATGAAGTCTTTGATAACCCTGTGGAAAATTAAACCGTCGTAATATCCTTCCTCACTATGCTTGACAAAATTTTCAACGGCTTTTGGCGCATATTCTGGAAATAATTTAATTTTTATCGTACCCATTGATGTTTCCATTTCAACGAGCTTCTCGTTCTCAGACACCTCTGTTGAAAGCTGAGGATAGACATCCTTTGACACTTGTTGATCCCCTTCCTTCTGTTCCGTTTTTGGCGCAGAACTTTTCGTTTTTGCTTCTTCCTTCTTTGTTGTGCTTGTCCCACAAGCTGACAATACTAAAATAATAGCAAATAAAGCAATCAGGAATTTTAGCTTCTTCATTTATCATACCTCCATTTTTTCACTTTAACCGAAAATAAATTTTTTTGCACTCTGTTTTAAATTTAGTCATAATGAAGGGGAAGAATCAAGATAAAGATTGGGGTCAGGGGTGTTTTTAATGTCAGAATTGCAGGTTGGTACTGCAGTAACAGGTATCTATAAAACAGGAAAGTACATTGGAGAAATAACGGATATCCGCCCGCAGCATTATTTAGTAAGAGTTTTAGGTGTTCTCAAGCATCCAATGCAAGGCGATCTTCATAACCCAAAAGAAGCGGATGTACTCTTTTTCCATGAGAGGCGCGCACTAGCCTTTAGAGAGCAGGCCAATATTCCAAAGCAGATGGTCAAACCTTTTGAAGAAAAGATACCCGACTACAAAGAGTCATTAAAGACAGCGGTAGATAAAATGAAAAATGAACTGTTAGAAACATCTTCACAATGGGCTGAAATGAGCTTAAAAATGATAGACTCCCTAGAAAAGGATTATTTCAAATCCTAAACGTTAAAGGCCAAGTTGATTGGAGCGGAAGGCGCGAGACTCCTGCGGGAGTACGGGGCAGGGGAGACCCCGGAGGC
>NZ_JBALPP010000056.1:24761-61814 GCF_036965425.1 Neobacillus drentensis
GCGGAAAGCGAAGCGCCTGGAGCGAAAATCAACATGCATGATTAAAACACTAAAGGCCAAATCAGGTTGAGTGATTTGGCCTTTTATGCAAATTCATTTAATAACTTTGAAAAATCAACCCGGTCACCGATGGTGGTTGGCTTTGGTTTTTCTAGATATCGTTTATCCTTTTCAACTAGCTTGAATATATTATAGGTAGTCAAGGCATCATCAAGTGCCCGGTGGTGCCTGCCTGTCCCTTCCTTGCCATATTCTTGAACAGCCTTCCATAGTCCTGTTTGATTTTGATCTCCGAAGAATCGTTTATATTCCATTGACAGATCTAATTCTGAAGCGTGAAATGGAAAAGCTGCACCAGCCTCCAAACAGTTATGACGAAGTACCTTCATATCCATATTTCCCCAAGTAACAATTGTGGTTTCCAGATTACTTTTATTGAATTCCTCCAGCTTTCGGATAAAATCATAAAAAGATAGCCCCGTGTCAACCTGCTGCTGTGAAATATGTAAAAAGGATTTACAGCGTTCTGATAGTTTTGGGAACTTTAGAGGAGTAACAAAGGAAGAAAACTGTTCGGCGATCTGATCGTCAATAACGGATACAATTCCAACCTCAATAATTTCTGCGAAAAAATCTTTCATCCGTCCATTACGTTCAGGCATGGTAAATTCAAAATCAATAAATAGGTATTGCCGCTTTGCTCTCATATTCTTCACCCCCTTTTCTTATGAATAAGCTTACTACCATTATATAAAGAAACATGTACAAAAAACTGTGCTATTGTTCTATTTTATTTTCAATTATAACATGATTTTCCTTAAATTTTTTAAATATTTCAATAAAAAAGAGAGTGGGTAAAAATCCCATTCTCATTTTCTGATTTTTATAACCGCCATGGTACATCTTGAAACGCAAATTAGGCGTCCCTGATCGTCGGTAATTTTAATATCCCAGACCTGTGTCGTTTTGCCTTTGTGCAGGACTGTGCCCACCGCTGTGACTACTCCTTCCCGAATAGAGCGAACATGATTCGCATTGATTTCAAGACCGGCTACTGCTTCCTCTTCTTTATTGACTAACTCATAAGCACCGATACTCGCAACTGTTTCTGCCAATGCCACAGATGCACCGCCATGCAGGATGCCAAAAGGCTGGCGAGTCCGCTCATCAACCGGCATCGTTGCGATGATTTTTCCTTCTTCAATATGTGTGACTTCGATTCCTAAGGCTTCAATTAATGTATCTTTAATCATCATAATCCTCCTCATTTTCATTACTATGTAATGCAAAGAAAGCCGTTATAATTAATCCTATTCTCTTTTTTTCATGAATTTCCTTCTTTAAATTAAAGGAAAAACAGCCCTAGAGCTGTTTTTTCCTCGATTAATAATAACCGAATCCAGGGCCGCCTATACCAGGATAGCCAAGGCCAAGCCCTGGAGCTCCAAAACCAAGTCCTGGTGCAAAACCAAATCCTGATCCTGGGTAGCCTAAGCCAGGGTAACCAAAACCGCCGTAAAATGGACGTGCAGCAAACGATGCACCAAGTCCGCCTCCAATTAAACCACCTAAAAAACTAAGCCCGCCTATCGCCAAGGGTAACCCAAAGCCGAAAAATCGTTGATCTTGTACCGGGTAGGGACTTCGATATGGGTACATTAAATACCATACCTCCTTTTTCGCTATACTTGCCTACACTATTTCATATGCGAGAAGGAAGGCTAATGAGTGGGCAGTCAGAAAAGCGGAAGCGCCCGTTTAGCGACGTATGGCCAGGGGCCCGCTCCGACTGAGATAAAGGAAACACGGAGAGCGTCAGCGATCCGATGTTGACTTATCGTAGGGAGGAGTGGGATGGCCGCTGGGCGCTGGAGCTGGACATTTCTCAAAGTCACATGAAATTATTCCTAATTAATATTAGAAAACCCACGGAAGTTTCCGTGGGTTTAAAGGTTTATTTTTCAATTGGTTCAAACCGTTCTACAAATAAGGCAAGAGTACGCGTCATGACTCCGGTTGCACCTGCAGGACCAAGATCATTGCCTTTAGCAGTAGTAGCCGTTCCGGCAATATCTAAATGCACCCAAGGAGTACCTTCAGCAAATTCGCCGATAAAGGCACCAGCAACAAGCGCATGTCCCTCACTGCCTGGGGAATTATTTAAATCAGCTACTTTGCTATTTTTGACTCGTTCCTTCTCGCTTTCAAACAAAGGCAGTAACCACATTTGCTCACCGGCTTCTGCTGATGCTTCTAGCACTTGTTCATATAATGATTCATGATTGGTCATCGCGCCGGTTGTATGTAATCCAAGTGCTGTAATGACCCCGCCTGTTAATGTTGCAACATCGACTAAATATTCTGCTCCATGATGCTTCGCATACGTCACCGCGTCTGCTAACACCAAACGGCCTTCTGCATCCGTATTCAATACCTCAATCGTTTTCCCACACATTGAGGTAATCACATCGTCCGGCTTAAAGGCCTGACCGCTAATCATATTATCAGTCGAAGGGATAACGGCCACAACATTTTGTTCTGGACGGGTTTCACCAATGATTTCCATTGCTCCAAGCACAGCAGCCGCTCCACCCATGTCTGTTTTCATCCCTACAATGCCGGCTTTTGTTTTAATCGAATAACCGCCCGTATCAAAGGTAATTCCTTTTCCTACTAAGCCGATTACGTCTTTCCATTCATCTTTCCCTTGATACTTCAACACAATCATCTTAGGAGGCTCTGTTGACCCTTGGTTTACAGCAAGGAATGCTCCCATCCCAAGCTTTTCAATTTCTGCTTTATCTAAAATTTCTATCTCAAAATCATACTTATCAGCAAGCTCTTCTGCATAATTAGCCATATCGGTTGCTGTAAGCAAATTTCCAGGAATATTAACAAGCGTCCTAGCCGAGTTTGTTCCATTTCCGAAAGCAAAGCCGACCGATAACGACGCTTGAATTTCTTCTCTCTCAAAGCCCTCACAGTAAACAGTCAGGCTCTTCAGTTTTTTCTCAGGTTCATTCGATTTTTGCTTATAATCCTTGAATTGATACGTTGCCAGTGAAAAAGCTTCGCTTAAAGCATGGGCAGCTTCTAATCCATCCAGTTCATCCGTGAGGAAAGAATCCAAATAAACAGCGGCCTCTTCTAATTTACTTGCCTTCAGATCTTTAAATAACTTACCAAATGCTTCTTTTAGTTTATCGAATGTCAAATCCTTTTCCTTTCCAAGACCGACAAACCAAATTCGTTTTGAACCGATTTTACTAAAGGTATGTAGTTTGCTGTTACTTTTTAATTTTGCTGAAATATCACCTGATTTAACCAACTCAGTTAGCTGTCCATCGAATTTTTCATCCAATTTCGCTAAAGCACCTGAGAATTTTTCTGGTTTCTCAAAAAGTCCAATGACCAGACCTTCATGTTCAGCAGTTAAAGCCAATTTTGATGTAACTTGAAACATTCAATTCACCTCCGTGTTATTCACCATTTATTATACCGAACCCCAAATAAAAAAACAGGCACGATGCCTGCTTTACCTTTTTTCTGAGCTAATATACCGCTGGCGGAATACCTGCAGCGTTTTATCTTCGTTCCATGCCTGTAATTGTTGTTCTGTCAGTTTTCCATTGCCTTTTTGAACAACATAGACCTCTACCTTTTTTTTGCCCCATTTATTATAAACATCCTCAACCGTTTCATAATAAAGATCTAATTCATTTCCTTTTATTGCGCCACCCTTATCAGCTACGACCCCATATCCATACCCGGGAATAAAAAGAATTGTACCAATCGGAAAAACGTTCAGGTCTGCTGCTACAGTAGAAAATAAATCACGTTTCACTTTAACACCTGAATAGGTGATCCCATACTCAGGGTGTCCTTGTCTTTTTCCAGTCGATTCAAAACCTGCGGTGTAGCCGGTAGCTGTAACAGTTTGCTTTGGATACTTTGACCAATCAAAGGCATCCTCTAACGTTGGAGAGGCGGTCCCTGAAACATTTTCGCTTGATGAAATAACGGAAGCAAATTGTGAAATTAAAGCATGAGCATTAACACCAGAAATAGATTGGAACGTCGCTAATAAGGCCATAATGAAAAGAGTTGTCATGGCTGCACGCTTGATCCAATTTTTAAATATATCCATTAAAATTTTCACTCCTCCAAAAATATTCATTCCCAAGCTGAAGGGAATTATTCAAAAAAGGAGTGAAAAGTTTTAAAAAGGCATGCCATTATATAACTCTGTTGTGGACTTGCGCTCCAGGCACTTCGCTCCAATCAAAGAGTTAAAAAAAGCAAAAAAACCCTTTGCGATTACGCAAAAGGTTTTAGAACATTTGGTATCCATTTTTTCGTAATAGTTTGATTGTAAATCCAGCAGCAATAGCTCCTGCTAAACCACTTAATAAAATTAGAATATCAGCAGTGGCCAGCGAGCTGAATTTATGTCCTAATTCCATAAAGGCTGACTTACTATTTGTAAAATATTCAATAAATCTTACTTTATCTACGATTAAAATGGCCACAATAGGATATATTATCGCCATAACCCATGACATTCTTAAAAGCATATTTAGGATAAATCCAATACCAAAAAACAAGACAAAAAATAGCAATATCGAAATAACTAAAACAACGATGCTCATTTGCATCCGAGATTCCCCCTTTACGCATCAACACTAAGTGTACCTAACGTCCAAAGTGGAGTCAATATGAACACAAAAAAAATAGCCCTTCGAAATGTTCGAAGAAGCAGTATCCAACCAATTCTTTTCAATTATAAAACGTAACTCCCCTTATTCCTCTTCCTTCTTGCCTGTGCCGCCACAGCAGGAACAAGTTTCAGAACCACCAAGCACTAGTTGAAAATAGCCGTACCCTGAGCAATAATCACAATTTTTAGTATCCAAGCTCTGAACTGTCATCCTTTTCATCCCCCTTGTATATTAACTTAATTTTCTGATAATATAACAAGGATTGGCGAAAAAGGAAAGAGCGAAATTCTTGCAAATTCTCAAAAGAAAACGGATACATATAAAGTTTTCTTTCATTTTCTAAGTGTTACTTAAATTTTCAAAAAATTACAAAAATAATTTGTAGGCCGTATAGCCAAACTGATCTCCTGGGTTCAACCCATCAATACCAGGTTTTATACAAGATTCCTTTTGCTTAATAATCTGGTGAAGAATTATAGACGCATCTTTTTCTTTTAACAACTCTTCTGGTGCCATAAATCTTGCTTCATAAAGTTCATTTTCCTGATGGACTATCTTTTCTTCGCTTGTTGGCTCCATTAAAAAGACGATCATATTGTCGCTTATTTCTTCTTTAATTACTCCGGTTCTTAGCCCAATAAGACCTTTAACGGTACTGTCAATTCCTGTCTCTTCTTTAACCTCTCTTATAACGGCTTCATCTGCCGTTTCACCTATCTCAACAAAACCTGCTGGCAAGGACCATTGGCCTTTCAAGCCGCCGTATCTCTTCTTCACCACAAGCCATTGGCCTTCCTTAGAGATCACTAACCCCGAAACAGCTAACCACACCTTGCCGCGTTTTTCACGATTGCTCATTGTAGCACCCCTAAATAATCATAACAAAAAAGGACAGGGTCACTGTCCTTTTTTACTTATTAAAATACATTAAACTTTCCTTTTTTCAATACAAGACCAGCGCCGCCAATCATATATAGGGAGCGGTTATCGACTACCTTTTTCATGAAGGAAGCTTTTGCACCAGTGATTTTCTTGCCAAACACAACACCGATAGCATCATCTTCACCAAGTGAGCAAACGGTACCTTTATTATCAAATGTAAAGGTTTCAAGCTCTGTCTTGTTCCGGACAAGTGCAGCCAAGTTGCGTGCCACAAGATCACCTTGCTGCATTGCAATTTGGGCAGTGGGCGGATATGGGCGATTAATTTCTTCATTGATGACAAGAGAACTGTCGCCAATAATGAATACATCATCAAAACCAGGTACTCGTAATTCTGGAGTTACCTTTACACGGCCTCTCATAGCTTCAAAACCAGATTTCTCGATGATAGAATTCCCTCGAACCCCCGCTGCCCAAACAACAGTACCCGCTTTAATCTCACGAGGCTCTTCTTCACCTTTCGCTACGGTAATACCGTCAGGAGTAGCTTCTTTAATAGCCGTTCCAATTAAAAACTCTACACCTTTTCGTTCTAATTGAGATACAGCATAATTAACTAATTCCGGATCAAATCCAGGTAATACAGTTGGAGCCGCTTCAACACAGATTATTTTTACTTTATTATAATCAACATCATATTCGTGGCATAATTCAGGAATTCGATTTGTTAATTCTCCTAAAAATTCAATTCCCGTAAAGCCAGCACCACCAACAACAATGGATAGGCGGTTATCATTTTTTTCTTCCTCCATATTGTAGGTAGCAAATTGATACTCGATATGCTCACGAAGCTGGCGTGAAGAATTTATATTGGTAATCCCAAAAGCATACTCTTTTAATCCTTTAATTCCAAAAGTCTCAGGTTCGCCGCCAAGAGAAATAACAAGGTAGTCATAATGGACTTCGCCTTTTTCTAATACGACTATCTTTTCATCTTTCTTAATTTCAACCACTGTATCCTGAATAAAGTCAACCTTGCTTCGGTCAATAACATCACGGATATCATAACGTACTTTGTCATGATGAAGTGTACCTGCAGACGCTTCATGAAGCCATGTTGTTTCATAATGGTAATCATTTTTATTTACTAATACGATATCGGCTTCATTAATACCGACAAGCTTTTGTAAGCGAACAGTTGTCATCAGTCCGCCGTATCCAGCACCGAGAATAACGATTTTAGGCTTTCTCAAAGTGATCACTTCCACCTTTTAAGTAAATTTTTTGAATAAATTCGCTTATTCTTATCTTCCACTGCTTTAGCTAATTTTATTTTTCTAAGCAGAAAAATGTATGTGATATACTTCACGAATGAGGATAAAGAAAAATAGCCAATTTTAAATACACCCGATTTCACCATTCACGCAATCGGATTTTCAAACCGGTCATAAAATTGTACCTACTTTGTCACAAATAATTAACAATATATCCACATTACATCTTATGCTACTTTCCTCGGATTTTCAAGCGAATTTTTTAATTTATTTACCAAAAGAATATTAAAAATTTTACTTTTTTATAACCTAATTCAATTTATTTAAATAGTTATTCCAGTCTGAATATTGCCATAAAGAAGTGAGGATTTTATTAATTTATGATATTATAGGGAATGGAGTTGTTACTACTAGTTAGGGGGATACGGCGTGCAAGAAAATCAAAAGGTTTTTGACATTACTATTATCGGCGGAGGCCCTGTCGGTCTTTTTACAGCTTTCTACGGAGGAATGAGACAAGCTTCAGTAAAAATCATTGAAAGCTTACCTCAGCTAGGCGGCCAATTATCTGCCCTTTATCCGGAAAAATATATTTATGACGTTGCTGGTTTTCCAAAGGTCCGTGCACAAGAATTAATTAATAATTTGAAGGAACAAATGGCGAAATTTGAACCTTCAGTTGCTCTTGAGCAATCTGTTGAAAAATTGGAAAAGCAAGAAGACGGAACTTTTAAATTAACCACTAATAAAGAGGTTCACTTTTCTAAAACCGTTATTATTACAGCTGGAAACGGAGCCTTCCAACCTCGCCGCTTAGAGCTTGAAAGTGCAGTCCAGTATGAAAAGAAAAACCTCTATTATTTTATAGAGGACTTAAACCAATTTGCCGGCCAAAAAGTAGTTGTATTTGGCGGCGGAGATTCAGCAGTGGACTGGGCTTTAATGCTGGAGCCAATTGCCGAGAAAGTAACGATTATTCACCGTCGTGATAAGTTCCGCGCACATGAGCATAGTGTGGAAAATTTATTTAATTCAAAAGTAGATGTAAAAACTCCGTATATTCCTGCAGAACTAATTGGCGATGAAGACGGGATTAAACAAGTTGTTCTTCAAGATGCTAATGGTGAAGGAAAAGAAACGATTGATGTGGATGCTGTCGTTTGTAATTATGGATTTGTATCCTCACTTGGACCTATTAAAGAATGGGGTCTCGAAATTGTTAAGAACTCGATTGCCGTCAATTCCAAAATGGAAACAAATATTCCAGGAATCTATGCAGCCGGTGATATTTGCACCTATGATGGCAAAGTAAAACTTATCGCCTGTGGTTTTGGTGAAGCGCCAACTGCCGTAAATAATGCGAAATCATTTATCGATCCTAAAGCAAAAGTACAGCCGCTTCATAGTTCTTCAATGTTTGATAAGTAATAAGAAAAGCGGAAGCGCCCGTTTAGCGGCGTATGGACTGGAGCACTTTGACTTATCGTAGGGAAAAGGGCGAAGTACACTAGCCGCTGGGTGCTGGAGCTGGACAATTCTCAAAGTTTAAAATTAATACTTTATACAATAAAGGCGCCCAAATTGGGCGCCTTTGTATTTAACATTCTTCAGGTGTACCTGCTGCAGTCGCTGTTCGGAAAGAAGAACCGCATCCGCAGGAAGCAATAGCGTTCGGGTTGTCGATCGTAAAGCCGCCGCCCATCATGGACTCTTTATAATCAATTTTCGTGCCTTGTAGAATTGATGCACTTTCCTGATCTACGACTACTTTAATTCCATACTGATCAAATTGCTTGTCAGCAGGATTTAGCTCGTGTTCGAAGCCCATTCCATAAGATAAGCCGCTGCATCCTCCACCTTTTACACTTACTCGTAAGAAGGCTCCTTCTTCTTCATTGTGCTTCATCATTTCTTTAATGTGAAGAGCCGCCGCTTCCGTTAAGATTACAATATCATTGCTCATAATTTCTCCTCCTTTTTTTAAGTTTTAATATAGTATATTTTAAAACATCGGATTTTCCTCTAAATATTGATAGATATTGTCCACAAGTTCATCAGGTGTTTTTCCTGTCACTACCTCTCCGTTAACTAGAGCATATAATGTGGAGGCACATTTACCGCAATATCCAAGACATCCATATTCAATAATATCCAAATTTGGATCTTTTTCTAATTTTTCAAGTGCTTTCTGCGCACCATTCGCCAGATTGCTGATACAGAATTCTATGATCGGTTGAATCATTCTTTTCACCTCTCCATTACGTACCTATCCTACTATTTTTAGCATGTTCCGTCAATTATCACGACTGTAGCTATAGTGTCAAGAAAAGTGGGATAAGTGTTGTTATTTCGACATATTTTAGATATACTCATATGTGGTAAAAGAACAGAAATTATTCTAGAATATATCAATTAATTCCCATTCGTTTTTGATTCTTAAATGGGTCCCATCTGAGCAAAATAAAGACATTAGATATTGGTTTAAAAAAGGGGAAATCCAAAATGAAAAACCTTGTTATACTTGGCGGCGGCTACGGCGGCATGAAAGTTTTAAACGAATTGCTTCCAAATCATCTGCCAGAAGACGTTACGATTACGCTTATTGACCGCGTACCGTATCATTGTTTAAAAACAGAATACTATGCTCTTGCAGCGGGAACGATTTCGGATAAAGAAATCCGGGTCGCCTTTCCAGAGCATTCACAACTCAACATCAAATATGGGGATGTCATCGGGATTGACCAAAAAGAAAAGAAGGTCTTATTAAATGGTGATGATCCTATTGAATATGATGACTTAATCGTCGGCCTTGGCTGTGAAGACAAATATCATGGGGTTCCTGGTGCTGATGAATATACTTACAGCATTCAAAGCATTGAAAAATCCCGCCGCACCTATTCCGCATTAAACAATTTAGCTCCAGGTTCTGTTGTTGGGATTGTTGGTGCAGGTCTTAGTGGTGTAGAGCTGGCAAGCGAATTGAGCGAAAGCCGTGAAGATATTCAGATAAAATTATTTGATCGCGGAAAGTATATTCTTTCTTCTTTCCCAGAGCGATTAAGCAAATATGTTGAAAACTGGTTTGTGAAGCACAATGTCGAAATTATTAACAACTCAAATATAACAAAAGTGGAAGAAAATACACTATTCAATCATGATCAAGCAATCAAATGTGACGTGATTGTTTGGACAGCAGGGATCCAAGCGAATAAAATTGTCCGGGAGATGGAAGGGGAAAAGGACCGATTAGGAAGGCTTGAGGTAACACCTCATCATCATCTTCCTAATGATGAACATATTTTCATTGTTGGTGACTGTGCTAGTTCCCCGCATGCTCCAAGCGCCCAATTAGCTGAGGGTCAGGCTGAACAAATTGTCGAAGTACTTAAGAAACGCTGGAGCGGCGAACCATTGCCTGAAACGATGCCAGTTATTAAATTAAAGGGTGTCCTTGGTTCCCTTGGTAAGAAACAAGGGTTTGGAATGATGGCTGAGCGTGCAATTACGGGACGTGTGGCACGCCTGTTGAAATCGGGCCTTCTGTGGATGTATAAATGGCATAACGGCTGATAAAAAAAGAAGCATTCCGTTTTGAGAATTGGAATGCTTCTTTTTTATATCGCTTTATATCCGTACTTTTCAAGCTCTGAAAAAATGGTCTTGAGGCGTGGATTGCCTTCGCCAACTACTTTTTCTTTTATCACCACTACTGGATAAAACATATCTTCATCAATAACCCGTTTCGCAAAATGATATTTTTCAGGGTCTTCTTCTGGAGGCAGCAGGATATCCACATATGTCATTTTAAAGGGCTGCTCCGGGAACTTTCTTGTAATGGCCGCTTCCAGCCATTCGAATGTTTCTTTTGACGACGGCAGATTGACACAGCTTGGGCATAATTGTTCAGCTCCGTACAGAACAATTTCTACTTCGGTAAATAACATAAAACCATTCCCCTCTTTTTTCTTTTATTTTACAATAATTAAATGATAAAAACGAAGAAAATATCTGTAAATGTGTGTTATCCTATTTTCTGAGAATGGATTTTTAAGGCCATTGACATTATAATATAGATAGGAAAGGAGACGATTAATATGGCAGAACAAGAAATGTTTGAACAAGTTCAGGAAGTATTAGATAAATTACGCCCATTTCTTCTTCGCGATGGCGGGGATTGTGAATTAGTTGATGTAGAGGATGGTATTGTTAAGCTTCGCTTGCTTGGTGCTTGCGGATCTTGCCCAAGCTCAACCATCACATTAAAAGCCGGCATTGAAAGAGCTCTTTTAGAAGAAGTGCCAGGCGTTGTCGAAGTAGAGCAAGTATTTTAATTAAAGACGACAAAAGCGATTGCCTTTGACAGCAATCGCTTTTTTATTTTGGCTGTGTTAAACTTGCCTGTTGATTTCCGTTCCAGGCGCGAGCGGTTCGCGGGGAGGTCCTGAAGCCTCCTCGGCGCTTTGGCGCCTGCGGGGTCTCCAGTGACCTCTATATCCCGCAGGAGTCTCGCGCCCTCCACTCCAATCAACAGAGGCAAAAAATCAACAATGCTCTTTAACACAGCCTAATTTTTTATGCTTTTACAATGGGTTTCCAGTCTTTATTCACGAGGGTTTTTGGTACTTTTCCTTCTAAAACTGCCATGATATTTTCTATACAAAGCTTCATCATGGCGGTTCGGGTTTCAACACTTGAACTGCCGATATGCGGAAGTGCGACTACATTAGGAAGCGATAATAATGGATGGTCCCGATTGATTGGTTCTTTTTCAAAAACATCTAATCCAGCTCCGGCAATTTCCCCTGTTGTTAAGGCGTCATATAAGGCCTGTTCGTCGATTACAGGGCCTCTTGAAGCATTAATAAAAATAGCCGATTGTTTCATTCCTCTAAATACTTCACGCGTGAACAAGTTTCTGGTTTCTTGCGTTAGCGGTGTTAGACAGACGATGAAGTCGGATTTTTCGACAAGCTCTTCAAAAGATACATACTTGGCACCTATCCGCTGTTCCATATCAGGCTTTCTGGTCCGGTTATGATAAAGGATGTTCATATCAAAGCCTGTTGCCCTTTTGGCAACTGTTTCGCCAATTTTCCCCATTCCAACAATACCGATTGTTTTATGATGAATATCTTGGCCAGCCAGAAGCAGCGGGCTCCAGCTTTTCCATTTTCCTTCCTTCACATATTCGGCTGCCTCGACGATCCGGCGAGCGGCTGCCATCAGCAAACCAAAGGTTAAATCAGCCGTGGTGTCGGTTAAAACATCAGGAGTATTGCAAATTGCAACTCCTTTAATGCTTGCTTTTTTGACATCAATATTGTCAAAGCCTACAGCCAAATTAGCGACAACCTTTAACCGGTTCCCGGCGGTTAAAATTTGTTCATCGATTTGGTCAGATACCATCGTCAAGAGAGCATCTGCTTTCTCAGCCTCTGCGTATAGGACTTCTTTCGGAACGGAAATATCCTCATGTTCCCACATTTTTACTTCATATTTTTGTTTCATGACTTCAATAACTGCCTCTGGCAACTTCCTAGTAATGTAAATATAAGGCTTCATGCTGCGTCCCTACCTCAATCCTAATTTTAATACTCCTTGTCATTTTACCATATTATTCCGATTTAATTTTTTCAAAAATGTGTCAATTCATGTGT
Organism: Neobacillus drentensis; assembly: GCF_036965425.1. Classification (GTDB taxonomy): domain Bacteria; phylum Bacillota; class Bacilli; order Bacillales; family Cytobacillaceae; genus Neobacillus; species Neobacillus drentensis_F. The sequence continues at coordinate 37,293 of NZ_JBALPP010000056.1, forward strand.
TTACACTTTATATAACCATTCCAACTGGGGAAGATTTAACCTTTTGATTGGCGCTCCCGAAATGTGAAAAAAACCAGCCAAAAATCGCTCATATTCACCCGATTGTCTTAAAATTTTACTTAGCTGATCTTCTAATACCTTCTTATCCTGCTCGGACCGAGTAATATAATAATTTTCGATAGACTCAAAATAGTGGAGTGGGAAAATTAGACGCGAGTATAATAATCGCCATGAAAATGATGATAATGGAGCAACACTTTGATATTCTTCAAAAAATTGTTTTAAATCGACATCGTATGTTTGAAAATTTCGGAAATATCTCTCTCTTGTCCACTCGGCTAAATCACGGCTGCGATGATCAAATACCCAATCAAAGGGATTTTTAATAACATAATTGCCGCCCCACGTTTTTTTAGAAAATCGTTCATGACAGACTGTACCGTTGTCCGTTTCGACTGGCTCATCATCTATTTCTGTATCGACTAGGTATTGAATCGCATTTTCAGTTAAGCCCATATAATAGGGAAATGATTCGATAAACATCCGTTCAAATTCATCTTCCGGCGTTTGAAAGAGAAGGCCATTCCAAACTTTTTCCATTTGCTCAAGCCGTTTTTCCCATAATTCCTTCCACTTTCCAATCCGGCTGGACCTCTCAATTTGAAAGGGAACCCTTCTCCCACGTTCATGAAATTTAGCGAGCTTACGCCCTAATTTGATTTTCCGCTGTTTTTCATCTGCTTGCCGATTGGCTAATACGCAATATTTATTTTGTTCCCATGTCGTAATTAAATTCCCTTCCTTGGACTGCAAAAATATAGGCACATTATGGTCGCCATAATTTCTCAGATGTTCGGCAATCTTCCCTAGTTCAGAAATATCCTCTTCTTCTTTTCCAGCAGGATTAGAGATTACATACAGCCAGCCATTTCCTCTTAAGGCGTCATACGTATCTAATTTAATATATTCTTGTGTTGTGATCCCATATTGATTTTCAAGCATTTTCTGAAGCATACGAGTCCCACCTCTTCTTCATACCCTTATTAAATCATATATATGAAAGAGCATTAAAAAACTTGTTGTCTTCCTGCTTTTTTTCAAAAATGAATAGGAAATATGGTGAATTGGAAAGATAAAATTTTGTCTAGTTCTTTTACGTTAAAATTGCATATCTTATGAAAAAAGAGTATATATATAGTGAAAATCCAAAGAAAAGGTGATAAAAGGGATGGCAGACGACAAAAAAGTAGATATGACCGAAGAAACTGCACGCAGATGGCTAACAGAAAGAGGCGTCCAAATTCAAGATATTGCTGATTTAGTTTTTTATTTACAAGAAAAATATCATGAAAATTTACAAATGGCAGACTGTATTGCTAATGTGGAACGAGTCCTCTCCAAACGTGAAGTGCAAAATGCCATTATTACCGGAATCCAGCTCGACATGCTTGCTGAAAAAGGAATGCTTGAGGAGCCGCTTCAATCGATCATAGGGACAGATGAGAGTCTTTATGGAGTAGATGAAATACTTGCCTTTTCGATTGTGAATGTGTATGGATCAATTGGATTTACCAATTATGGTTATATTGATAAACAAAAGCCTGGCATCTTAGCCCATCTAAATGATAAATCAACCGGTGAGTGCCATACTTTTTTAGATGATATTGTCGGTGCGATTGCCGCAGCTGCCTCCAGCAGACTGGCGCACCGGGCAGCAAGAATGGAAAAAGAAAAAAAATAGTGAAAAAGGATGGGTGTATATCCCATCCTTTTTATACCTCCCATTGCTCCAATGAATCAATGGCATATGTTGGTTTTTGTTTATACCCTTTAAGCAATTCTTTCGTGGTCACACCTGTATGAACCAATAGCGTGTCCATCCCGGCATTCATGCCCGCTAAAATATCTGTGTCATAATAATCCCCGACCATGATCGTTTCTTCCTTGGCCGTTCCTAATACCTTTAAGGCCTGCTCCATAATAATGGATTCCGGCTTGCCGATAAAAATCGGTTTCGTTTGGGTAGAAACCGTAATGACGGATGTCAGTGAACCATTCCCCGGTACCAGCCCTCTTTCAGTTGGAATGGCAATATCACCATTGGTAGAAATGAAAGCCGCTCCATTCCGAACCGCCAAACAAGCAACAGCTAATTTCTCATAACTGATGGAGCGGTCAATCCCAATCACGACAAATTCCGCATTTTCTTGGGCAAATTGGAATCCCTTTTCTTCAAGCGCCAATCGTAGCCCTTCCTCTCCAATTACATAAACAGTAGCATCGTTCTTGGTTTCATAAATGTAATTAGCGGTTGCCTGACTGGTGGTAAATACAAGTTCTTCCTCTGCCGGAATATCGAAATCCCGAAGCTTTTCGGCAACCTGTGCTGGTGTTCTTGACGAATTATTTGTCACAAATAAATACGGGATTTTCTTAGCCCGCAGACTTTTAACAAAATCAGAAGCTGCCTCAATACGTTCCGTTCCTTTATACATCGTTCCATCTAGATCAATTAAATAGCCTTTATATTTTTTCAAAATCCTTCACTCCTGACTTTTAAAGGCGGAAACAGGACCTAGTTCATTTGTAAGATAATCGCGGACATTTTTTGCAAAAAGAGATAAAGCAGTATGAGATTTTGCAAATTGTTCTTTTAGTTCACTATGGACTATTTCTGTATAATCTTGCACAAGTTGCTTCCGGTATGGAATGAGGCTTTTTAAGACATTACCCGTTTCTTGTGAAATGACCCTCTCATCCATTAAAATTTCAATGATATCGTCATAGCTTCCGGGATCGCGCATGATAAAACCGTCAATCATGGCATTGCCGACATCAAAAATGGCTTCTAGTGACATCTGTGTTATCCGTTCTAATGCAGCTTTTTCTAATGGCGTCGACCATTCTGGCTGCGCAGTGAAAAGATTTATTTGTTTTTCTAAATAAACCAATGTTGTTTCCATTTTATCCCGGTCTACAAAATACATTTGTTCCACTTCCTTTTTTGTTGTCTGACTAAGTTGCAAGCCCGTTTACGAATGCAGTTGGAGGGGCATAAAAATTTCCTTGTGCTAAATCCACTTTATTTCTTGTCAGAACCGATGCTTCTTCTTCGTTTTCAATTCCTTCAGCGACAACTAACGACCCTGCTTCTCTTGCTACAAGCAGCAATCCTTTCAGCATCGATTCCTTTAGAGAATTTTGATGAATATTTTGGATTACAGAACGATCAATTTTGATGATTTCCGGCATGATTTCACTAATCGTATTTAAACTGGAATAGCCTGCACCCGTATCATCGACTGCGATTCGAAACCCCATTAATCGTAACATTTTAATATTATAAATAAAGTTCTTTAAGCCCTCGATCGAATCGCTCTCGGTTACTTCAATAGTGATTTGCTTAGGCGAAATACTTTTATATTTTAACATAAGATTTTTTAAATCTCTTGTAAATCTTAAATTGCCTAGAGTTAACGGAGTGCAATTCACAAATATGTCCTGCCGGCATCTTGTTGTCTTTATTTGCTCCAAAACTTTTTCAAGGATAATCATTTCCAGTTCATACAGCATCCCAGTCTGTCTTGCAACCGAAAAGAGCGGCAATGGATTTTCTAATAGGGTTCCCTGCGGTCCTCGTGTAAGCAATTCCCAGGCACGAATTTCTTTAGTTGCTACATCAATTATCGGCTGAGCCAAAAGTTTAATGTCCTTTTTTGAAATAATTTTATTCATCGTCATAACCATTTCATTAAAACCGGATTTAGCTTTTCTTTCTGCCATAAAAACGGCCTGTCTATGTGCCTTTAAAACAGAATCATGAATCGAGTAATGTTTTTTATCAACAAACATATAACCCGTTTCAAAAAAAAGCTCGACAGCAGGGTATAACTTATGTAATTTCTCTTCAATATGATAAGTTATTTTGTTCATAAACAGATCTATTTCTGATAAACAATCCCGTTCAAAATCAACTTTTAAGAATAGTGTAAAACCGTCACCATCAAAATCATGGAGAGTGATGACATCTTGATTGTTGATTTCTTTCTCAATAGAAAGACGGAAATACTTCCCTATATTTTTAATTAGCTGTGTATACTGAGATTGTCCCAGTAAATCAGCCAATTCAGAAGAATTTTTGATATTAAACACAATCACAGCCACTTCATGTCCAGATTGAAAGGCTGATGTTACACCTTCTAATGCGGGATTTCGCAAAATTATTGGGGGTGGATAAAAGCGAATTGACGAAAGAGGCAGTAAATTCTTTCCCCACTGCATTACATTTATTGCTTTTTCGATGTAACGACGGACCATTCAATTCATCCCTCTTCCAGTCAACAATTGAGAATTTAAGTATATTGTAGCATAATTTGACAGATTTCGTATTTTTCAAGAGGCGAATTTTACAAATTTTGCAGAAATTTCACTACTCCCCTCAATCAAATAAATTTGTTACTATAGAGAAGGTGCTAAAAAGTATTTTTTTAAAGGAGATTATTGGGATGAAAGAACGGTTTTTCTTATACGATGATACGGAGAATACAAAAACAAGATTTGTTAGCTTTGTAGGTGAAAACCAGCGCTATGATTTAGCCATTGTTCAATCGGACCGCCATTATGGTAAACATCTCGTCCTTGATATGCAGGGAAACCGTTTTGCTATTATTGGCCACGATGACCTGCAGGAGGAAGGCTATTTAGAATATGCTTTTCAATTAAATGAAGAAGATGCAGAAGAACTAAGATCCTTTCTAATGGAATTAGTTTAAACAATTACTCATGATTTTCACTCCTTGGGCTAAACTAGGTTTTAAAAGGAGTGGAAAAAATGGCGGATAAAAAGGCAGAGAAGTATACGGAAATATCCAATGTGGAAAAACAGCATAATTATCTGACTGCTCAGGAGTTTCCAGAGGGGCCTTATGGCTCAACCTTCCGAAAAGACGATTCTGTTCAAAATAAGAGCACGCCCTGGGAAGAAGGGCAGCGGACCTATAGTGCATTTAACTATGAATACAAGTCATTTCATCAAGATCTGCCCCGGAAGATGGAAGGAGCCCATCCGCCGCATGATGATCCAGACACGGATGAGCAGGCCCCATATAATAAATAAACGAAAGGCCAGGTTTCTGGCCCTTCGTTATTTTTTTACCTTTTTCAAAACAAAATAAGCACAGCCGAAGTTGCAGTATTCATAAAGATATTCGCTGAGCGTGCTTATTTTTGTATCAAAGGTAGCTTTTTGATTTTGGTCTTCAAAAAAACCTTTTAAACGGAGCTGGCCATAACCCCAGTCTCCCACAATGTAATCATATCTTGACAAAATATCGCTATATCTCGTTTTTAGGGCATCCTCATTAAAACCATTCCGATGCTCCTGCACCAATTCATACATGGTGTTGTTAATATTTATCATCCTTTTTCACCTCAATTTGCCAGACACTCTTAATTCCCATTATAACCGATTCACCATCAATTACTAAGAAAAAAAATCCTCCCTTTGGCTATTCTAATAAAAGGAGGTGTTAAGCTTGAAAAAGTCAATCATCGTCATTGGATTGTGTACGCTTACTGCTTTAACTGGATGTGCAAAAGACACTAAGAATGACATCTATGAGGAAAGCGGTAATACCATTAATGTCAATAATAAGCGACATGAGCTCTACAATGAAGGAGCAGGCCGCGGCATTCGAAATGTCAGCAACAATTATGGGTATGTCCGCCACCAAAAGAGTCCGTTGATGAATGATAACACAGCCAATAATCATTATACAGCTCTTGATCGGGAACAGCTTGCTAACATAATCAGCAAGTACAGTACCAATATCCATAATGTAAATGATGTAGCCACCCTTGTAACAGACCAAGAAGTCTTAATTGCATATGACACAAATTCCAAGGACCGAAATTTAACAGCGGATCAGGTGAAAAAAACGGCAATGTCCGTTGTCCCAAGGTATTACCACGTTTACGTGACTGACAATAAGGTATTAATGCGCGACGTTGAAAATTTGGCAAATCTCGATTCAACAAGCCGTAATACCCGGAATTTGGTCAATGGCTTGATTAAACAAATGAAAAAATCTCCTCAGGGTTCACGTATGAACACTACTGAGGACGAAAATGGTCTTACTCCGGACGATCGAAATTACATGCACAATAAGTAATAAAAAGAGTTCAGTCATCCCAGACTGAACTCTTCTACGTTTATGCTTTTTTTGCTTCCACTTCACCAAGTAATTGCTTATGCTTTGCAGCAGCATTTACCTGTTCATCGGCATGGTAAGATGAGCGTACTAAAGGACCGGCTTCACAGTGGCTAAAGCCCTTGCTTATGGCAATTTGCTGAAGTTCTTTAAATTCATCAGGACTATAATATTTCTCAACCCTCAAATGACTCTTGGTAGGCTGTAAATATTGTCCGATGGTCATAATATCCACATGGTTTGCTCGCAGGTCGTCCATTACTTCCAGGATTTCTTCCTTTGTTTCGCCAAGTCCAATCATTAAGCTGGATTTCGTCGGAATGGTTGGCTGCATTTCTTTTGCCCGTCGTAAAAATTCTAGCGAGCGGTCGTACTTAGCACGTGCTCGAACTCTTGGAGTCAAACGGCGAACAGTTTCAATATTATGGTTTAATATGTCTGGTTTAGCATCCATTAAAAGCTGTAAATTTTCTTCTTTTCCACCCATATCGGAAGGAAGAACTTCAATGCTTGTGAATGGATTTTTCCGGCGAATCGCTCGTACTGTTTCGGCAAATACAGCAGCACCGCCGTCCTTTAAATCATCGCGTGCAACAGCTGTAACAACCACATGCTTTAAGTTCATAAGCTGAACGGAGTCGGCCACTCGTTCTGGTTCTTGCCAATCGAGTTCTGTTGGCAGACCCGTTTTAACGGCACAGAAGCGGCAGGCACGGGTACATGTATCACCAAGGATCATAAAGGTTGCCGTACGTCTTACAGCCCAGCATTCATGAATATTAGGGCATTTAGCCTCTTCACATACAGTATGAAGGTTTTTCTCGCGCATCATTTTCTTCAAGCCCGTATATGACTCATTCGTGTTAAGCTTTATTTTTAACCACTCAGGTTTACGTAATATTTCTTCTTTCTTGCTCATTTTTACACCCCTTGCAATCCACTTATGTATGGAAAATGAGTTCTTCTGTTGTCACTTTAACATATGCCTGCCTTTACGACAAGCAATCAATTCTTCTTACCAATTATTAACCATAATGAAATTGTTTAGAAAACATAAACTAAACTTGTACATTAATCGGAAGGAGGATTCCTGCGTGAGGGTTGTTCTGATGATTGGAACTTTCCTTTTATTTTTTACCTCTACATTTGCTGTCAGGGATGCTCAAGCTAAGGAACCTGATCCCTATCAGGAAAGAATGAAGCTTTATAAAAAAGTGGAAACCGTTACTAATATACCCTGGTACTACTTAGCCGCCATCGATCAATATGAAAGAAGTGTCCGTTTGGCCCGTCGTGATTTACCAAAACCAGACGGGACGATTGCCATTTATTTTCGTCCTGAAGAGTGGTCTGGCTTAACGAATCCGATCCCTAAGACCAAAAATCCGGCCATCATTCAGTTTTTTAATGGAATAGGTGTCGATGGTAATGGAGATGGTAAAGCGAGCTTAAAGAGTGATGAGGATGTTTTATATGCTTTTGCTAATTATCTTCTATCCTATGGTGTCGATCATGATAATATAAAAATCGGACTATGGAATTACTATCATCGCGATAAAACGGTTGGGATTATTGTTGGTAAGGCCAAAATGTACCGCCATTTTGGAAGACTAAATTTGGATACTCAGGTATTCCCTGTCCCAATTCGCTCCAATCACAGTTATCGCAGTACATGGGGAGATGCAAGAGGGTGGGGAGGCAGAAGGATGCATGAAGGCACTGATATTTTTGCCGGCCATGGAGTACCTGTTCGAGCCACCTGTTATGGCATTATAGAGATGAAGGGTTGGAATAAGTTCGGGGGCTGGAGAATCGGCATCCGCGATATTAACAATACCTATCATTATTTTGCCCATCTTAGAGGGTTTGCTGGAAATTTAAAGGTTGGATCTATTGTTGAGCCTGGAATGGTTATTGGCAGTGTTGGAAACACTGGATACGGTCCTCCTGGCACCGCGGGCAAATTTCCTCCGCATTTGCATTATGGCATGTACAAAGATAATGGGATAACAGAATGGTCGTTTGATCCATACCCGCATTTAGCAAAATGGAAGCGGATCGAGCGGATGAATCTAAGGAAATAAGAAAAGCGGAAGCGCCTTGATCAGCCCCGACAAGCATAAGATGCTCCCAAAAGGAAGGCGCTTTTTGCCTTCATTTTGGGAGCGGCTTATGACCTCGAGGGGCTAGGCGCTGGAGCTGGACAAATAAAGGACTTTCCACTAAGGATTGTCCTTTTAGTTTGTCGATTTTGCTTTTTTCTTTTCTTCTGTTTTAGGCAATTCGATGGATGGCAATGCATTGCTGCCATTATTATAAAATTGCGGTACATCGCCCTGAATCAATCTGCCGCCAACAGGAATTTTTTGATCAAGCTTTGTGATTTTTGTCGAAAAAGGAGTAATAATTTGCACCGATACTTCTAAATGAATGGCTACATCGATCCACGTATTATTGATTCCTAGTGGTTTTGGTGTGATTTTTACATCCGGACGGACGTCCCCAATAGCTTGAAACTTTACCGGTATCTTCGGACCAAGGTTCCCGAATAAGGCCATATTGGTTGCCCGCCCAAGCGGTACATTCCATACAATTCCATCAGAATTCGAATTTTCTAATTCTATTTCAACGTCCGTTAATTGCTGTAGGGAAGAAAGATCACCTTTCTCGGCAGCATTAAGATTCTTTTGGATCTGACTGGTGATTTCGGACAATTTCTGATTTACTACTTCCGTTTTTAAGGTTGCGCTAGGCGGAGCTCCGTCCGTGCCTGGTTCAACAGCAATTACATCACCGATCTGGACAGTCTTTTTATTTATAGCTTTCGTAATAACCTGTGAGGCTATTTTTTTAGATTGGGATTCAGCATAACTTATTAACGTCGGTTCAATTCCTTTGTTAATAATCCATATTCCAAAGGCAGTGGAAAAAAGAAAAAAAACAAATGATAACAGCATAACATAACGGAAAGGCAGCGGACCTCGCTTCGTAAACCGTCGGCGAATCTTTGCCAAAACAATCACCCCTTCTAGCTATATGTATGCTTCTAGAAGGTGAACTAGCCCAATTAAAAAGCTTGCTTAGTTAAAAGCAAGCTTTTAAATCATTTTCAGCAAGGCGTCCCTGCCGATCATTCCTTGGTGGATTCCCAGTTCTTCTGCCTCAAATGTCACCGATTCCATTGGCGCATTTAGAAGCTGATCGATGGTTCTTACCCCGACGGCTCTTCCCGCAATAATTTTCCGGTCCTTCAATTTTTCATTTAAAAGACCGACATCCAAGGCACCGCACATGATATATCCTTTATCGCTTGAAATGGCAAGCAATGTTGTTTTTGGAAGTAAAACGGTCACCGCCAAAAAGGTATGGCCGTCTATTTCGATTGGTGAAAGCTCAATCAATTCCTACACTCCTTTCCTCATTATCACATTATGACAATGATCAAAAAAGAGTGTATTCAACTAGGACATCTGCTGCAATTTCCATTTTAATAGATCCCGCAAGAACTCAGGCAGGAAATAGTTTTTTTGTTTAGAAGGAATGACCTCTTTGAAAAAATGGCCGAACGTAAACATATCTGGCATGGCTAAGGTGTACTTTTCCTCCATCCCCAGTGGTTTGCCATTCATGAATATCCTTCCATCTTGGACTAGAATACCTTCATATACAAATATCCCAAGAACGTCTCCTCTAAATCCTAATCCTTTGATTTGTTTATGTGGAAGGTTTTCATCCTGGGTTTCTGAGAGAATATTTTTAAACTCCCTGCCCGTCAGCTCCACGACACACGGATTGATGGGATGAGGGCAAATCGTTAAAAGATCATATTCAGTGACGTCACCTGATAAGGATCCTAGAAGTAGTCCTGCATTGATCATGGCAATATCTGATTTACACCATTCTTTTAACGAAGAGCAAAGGAGTCTGGAGAAATTTGTTTCCTTATATGGATCATTTAATAGCGGTACTTGAAGAGTTGTTACTTTTTGGCTTAATCGTTCTTTACCTAGACTAAGGAATGCCTGGATCTGCTCCTGTTCATTAGCAGCCTCCGGAAGATCCTTTACCTCATAAACTATTGCTTTCTTATCGTTGATTTGCTTTTGATCATTTAGTTTTAGGGTGACATGACCCATCAAATAACCATATTTCCCTGCAGCCCCCAGGAGAGTTTCCCCCACTAACTGGCCCTTTTCAAAATAATGATGTGTATGGGCTCCTAAAATGACATCAATCTCCTGAAACTCACTGGCAATTTTTTCATCATCCTGTAAGCCAAGATGAGAAAGACAGATGATGATATCTGATTGTTCTTTTAAGCTTGGGAGCCATCTTTTCAGCTCCATGATGGGATCTGTAAGCTTCCAGCCAAGCAATTCATATAGATGCGCAAAATTTGCCGTTACCCCAATGACCCCGATACGGGTTCCGTTTTTTGTCGGATAAATCTTATATGGTTTAACCCAGCTTGGATAAACTTGATTTTTTTTATAAAAGTTCGCAGTAAGTATATCGAAATGTGCTTCATCATATAGATGATCCAAATCATCATATGGGAGGTTGATTCCTTCGTTATTTCCAATCGTGATGGCGTTATATTCGCACTCATTTAATAATTGAATGTTTCCTTTTCCTTTAGTTGCCTCCGAATATGGATGCCAGCGGTCGATAAAATCGCCGATATCAAATAGCAGTATTTCCTCTTTATGTTTTTGATGATGCGTTTTTCTTTGTTTGAGGAATTTCTCAATTCGAGGCCAATTTTCCAAGTGGCTGTGAACATCATTAGTATGATAAATATGTATGGTTTCCATTTGTATCTTATCCTGCAATTCCTTCATAGATTAATCGTATGCCGACAATAACTAGAACCGTCCGCAATAATAATACGATCGTTTTACTCTTAAGCTTAGTATTTAAGTAGACCCCCACCCTGGCGCCAATCCACGCCCCAGGTACTAGTGCCAGTGCATAAAGCCAATTGACATTCCCGAGCGTTATATGCGTAATGGAACTGAGGATTGATGTTGGTAAAATCATAAACATCGAGGTAGCCGTAGCGACGTGCGGCGGGAAGAAGAAGACTAATATCATCGTTGGTACCATCAGTGAGCCTCCGCCGACCCCAAATATCCCTGATATAAACCCAACAATAAATGCAACGAGAACGCCAATCATTGGATTATAGCCGTATTCAAACGTTTTCCCCGTATTGTCCGTAAAAGTACGGACAATTCCTTTTTCCTTTTTATAAGGAATCGGCTTTAGTTTATCTTTTAGCAGTAAAATGACTGAGACAAAAATAATGAACAACCCAAAAAGAATATTAAAAGAATGCATCGGTAATTTTTCTGTTACCCATGCTCCAAGAATACTGCCGGGACCACTGCCAATCAAGAAAATTAATCCGCTCTTATAATCGACGGTCTTATATTTCATATAAGCAAGCGTAGAGGATAGCCCTGTAAAAATCATCGTGAACAAGGACGTTCCTACCGCAACCTGCGGGGTTACATGGCCAAAGGCTGAAAATGATCCTAAGTAAAGCAAGGCGGGAACAACGATAATTCCTCCTCCTAAACCAATGAGCGAGCCAAGTGAACTCGCTGCCAGTCCTATCACAACCAAAAGAATCCATTCCATTTTTACACCTTCTATTTTTAAAATAAATCTAACTGCCTTGGGGCAAGCCCTTCATATTCAATCTGAAGCAGTTCCATCATTTGTTTAGCGTTATCTGCCGCGTCACCGCCCGAGTTATTATTAAAGAGGAGATATACATCACTGCATTCATTTTTAAGCTTTGCGATGGATTCGGCCCATTCTTCTAATTCCTCGTGGTTATAGCGATATAGGAACCGGACTTCCCGCCAATCCACGTCGGTTCGTTTTTGCCAGCCGTGGATATTTCGGCCATGAAACCTGACAAGTACTTTTTCAGGAGTGGTGGTTTGAAGAATGGTTGGCACAGATCCTTCCCCGGACTGAGGTTCATCACATATGCTATGAATCCATTTTTCTTCCTTCATAAATTCTAATGTTCTTTGAAGGTATTCTGGTTTGAACCAAGATTGATGCCGGAATTCAAGGGCGCATGGAATTGCTCCCATTTCTTGCTTGCACCATCGTAAGTAGTCGACATTTTCTCGTTTGCAGTCAAACCACGGTGGAAATTGAAAAAGGACCATTGCTAGTTTATTTTGTTCTATGTATGGCTCGAGTGATTCCTTAAACGCATTAAACATTGCCTGTTTTGTATCAAAGGGTATTTCTCCCCGTAAATGCCCGGTCATTCCTTGAAAGGCCTTGACGATAAACTGGAAGCTTTCCGGCGTTTCATTAACCCATTTTTGTGCGTTCCGCAGCGGCTGAATCGCATAAAATGCAGTGTCTACTTCAACAATAGGAAAATGGCCTGCGTACTCTTTCAATTTATCTCTTGAGGCAATATGACCAGGATATAAGCTGTCTTGGTCCCCCCATCCGGTTACTCCAATATAAATCAACTCATTCACCTCCACCACTTAATAATAGCATAACCATTTTAAGGCGGAGGGTAATTATAGTGTGCTCAAATCTCAATTTCAGCATCAAAAAAACCGCCTGCCATCACGGCAAGCGGGTAATTCTTTCAAAAATATTAACCGATGGAGCCTTCCATCTCGAACTTGATCAATCGATTCATCTCAACGGCGTATTCCATTGGCAGTTCTTTTGTAAATGGCTCGATGAAGCCCATAACGATCATTTCAGTTGCTTCCTGCTCAGAAATACCGCGGCTCATCAGGTAGAAGAGCTGCTCTTCAGAAACCTTGGAAACCTTGGCTTCGTGCTCAAGTGAAATGTTGTCGTTTAAGATTTCGTTGTAAGGAATTGTATCTGAAGTTGACAAGTTATCCATAATCAACGTATCGCACTCAATATTTGCACGCGCACCGTCAGCTTTGCGTCCGAAGTGAACCTGACCGCGGTAGGTTACTTTACCACCATGCTTAGAAATAGACTTAGATACGATCGTTGAAGATGTATTTGGTGCCAAGTGAATCATTTTCGCTCCGGCATCCTGGTGCTGTCCTTTACCTGCGATAGCAATTGACAATGTCAAACCGCGGGCGCCTTCCCCTTTTAAAATAACCGCAGGATACTTCATGGTTAACTTCGAACCGATGTTACCATCAATCCATTCCATGGTCGCATTTGCTTCACAAACTGCACGCTTGGTAACTAGGTTGAAAACGTTATTTGCCCAGTTTTGAATCGTTGTATATCGGCAGTATGCATCCTTTTTAATGATAATTTCAACAACCGCACTGTGAAGCGAGTTTGTTGTATAAACTGGAGCTGTACAGCCCTCAACATAATGCACGTGTGCGCCTTCATCAACGATGATTAATGTACGCTCGAATTGACCCATGTTTTCAGAGTTAATTCGGAAGTACGCTTGTAGCGGCGTATCCACTTTCACACCTGGCGGTACATAGATGAATGATCCGCCGGACCAAACAGCAGAGTTTAATGCCGCAAACTTATTATCAGTTGGCGGAATAACCTTAGCCCAGTGCTCGCGGAAAATGTCTTCATTTTCTTTAAGCGCGGAATCTGTATCTTTAAAGACAATTCCTAGTGCTTCAAGGTCTTCCTTCATGTTATGGTAAACAACCTCTGATTCATATTGTGCAGATACCCCAGCAAGATACTTTTGTTCTGCTTCAGGAATACCCAATTTATCAAAAGTTGCTTTAATTTCTTCAGGTACTTCGTCCCATGACTTCTCTGACTTCTCAGATGGTTTTACGTAATACGTAATTTCATCGAAATTTAAAGAACCCAAATCTCCGCCCCATTGCGGCATTGGCATATTGTAAAAATGCTCAAGTGATTTCAAACGGAAATCCAGCATCCATTGCGGCTCGCTCTTTAGCTTTGAAATCTCTTCAACAATTTCCTTTGTCAATCCACGCTTTGATCGGAATATGGAAACGTCTTTATCGGCAAAACCATATTTATAATCACCGATTTCAGGCATTTTTTTTGCCATTATCGTGTCCTCCATTCATAAACGAGAGGGGCACTCAAAACCCCTGCCGTTCTATTGTTGTTCCTCTTCCTTTAAACTCTTTTCCATTGCCTTCCAAGCAAGTGTGGCACACTTAATTCGGGCTGGAAATTTGCAAACACCTTGAAGTGCCTCGATATCGCCTAAATCGATATCGTCTTCATCGTAATCTTTGCCCTGCATCATATCGGAAAAAATCTGCGCCAGCTTTAATGCTTCTTCGATTTTCTTCCCTTTAATCGCCTGCGTCATCATCGACGCAGAGGACATCGAGATCGAGCAGCCTTCCCCTTCCTGCTTGGCGTCTACCACGATCCCATCTACCACCTTAAGGGTTAAGCGAATGCGGTCACCGCAGGTTGGGTTGTTCATATCTATCGTATGGCTGCCATCTTCCAAAACCCCGCGATTACGAGGATTTTTATAATGGTCCATAATAACTTGACGGTACAGTGTATCTAAATTATTAGAAGACATCGCTGAAATACTCCTTTGTTTTGACAAGCCCTTCAACAAGTTTATCAATATCTTCTTCAGTATTGTACAAATAGAAGCTTGCACGAGCAGTTGCGGAAGCTTTTAACCATCTCATCAGCGGCTGGGCACAATGATGTCCGGCGCGAACTGCAATACCTTCCGCATCTAAAACAGTCGCCACATCGTGCGGGTGAACGTCTGCTAGATTAAACGTTATAAGTCCTGCACGCTTTGCCGGATCAAGCGGACCATAAATGGTCATGCCTTCAACCGTTGACATTTTTTCTAAAGCATATGCTGCAAGCTTATGTTCATGCTCGGCAATATTGTCTAAGCCAACTTCATTTAAAAAATCGATGGCAGCGCCGAGACCGACAGCACCTGCAATAATTGGTGTGCCTCCCTCGAACTTCCACGGCAGCTCTTTCCACGTTGATTCGTATAATTGAACGAAATCAATCATTTCGCCGCCAAATTCGATAGGCTCCATTTTTTCAAGTAAATGTTTTTTCCCATAAAGAACACCAATGCCGGTCGGACCGCACATTTTGTGTCCTGAAAAAGCGAAGAAATCACAATCTAAATCTTGAACATCAATTTTCATATGCGGAGCACTTTGCGCACCATCCACTACCATAACCGCTCCATTTTCATGGGCAATCTGGGCGATTTCTTTGATTGGATTGATGACACCAAGAACGTTGGATACCTGCATCACCGAAACAATTTTCGTATTCGGTGTCACTGTTGCTCGTACATCCTCGAGTGAAATCGTTCCATCCTCTTGAAGCGGGATGTATTTGAGCTGGGCACCTGTCCGTCTCGCTACCTGCTGCCACGGAATAATATTACTGTGGTGCTCCATATACGTAATGACGATTTCATCGCCTTCCTTCAGGTTCGCCGCCGCGTAGCTTGCAGCAACTGTGTTGATGGAAGTTGTTGTACCTCTTGTAAAAATAACTTCTTGCATAGACTTGGCATTGATGAACTTACGAACCTTTTCACGGGCACCTTCGTAAGCATCAGTAGCTCTTGTTCCTAGTGTATGCACACCACGGTGGACATTGGAATTGATTTCACGATAATATTTTTCCACGGCTTCAATAACCTTTAGCGGCTTTTGGGAAGTTGCTGAACTATCCAAATATACTAAAGGCTTCCCGTTAACCTCTTGATCTAGGATTGGAAACTGTTTGCGAATATCCCCGATATTCATTAGCGTACTTTCCTTTCGATCACTTCAGTTAACTGTTTCTTTACTCCTTCAATCGGAAGCTGGTTCACAACTGGAGCAAGGAAGCCATGAATAACTAAACGTTCTGCTTCTTTTTTCGCAATGCCGCGGCTCATTAAATAATAGAGCTGGATTGGGTCAACACGGCCAACTGACGCTGCATGTCCTGCAGTTACATCGTCCTCATCAATGAGGAGAATTGGGTTGGCATCGCCGCGTGCTTTTTCGCTAAGCATTAGTACACGTGATTCCTGCTCTGCATTTGATTTAGAAGCGCCATGTTCAATTTTGCCAATTCCATTGAAAATAGAAGAAGCGCTATCCTTCATTACGCCGTGCTTTAAGATATAACCTTCTGTATGTTTACCAAAGTGTACGACTTTAGTTGTAAAGTTTTGTGTTTGCTCTCCGCGTCCAACCACAACTGTTTTCGTGTCGCCATATGCGCCGTCACCCAGCAGGTTTGTGGTATTTTCGGAAATCGTATTGCCTTCATTCATTAAACCAAGCGCCCATTCAATCCGAGCATCTCTGCCAGCAACACCACGGCGGTTCACGTAGGTAGTGATTCCTTTTGCCAGGTAATCAACCGCTCCATATTGAACCTTCGCATTACTATTGGCAATGACTTCGGTTAGAATGTTGGCTAATGCATTCGATTCTTCCATCGTTGAAATATAGTTTTCAACATAAGTTACGGAGCTGTTGTCATCCGCCACGACAATCACATGATTGAATAGATTCGCTTGGGCATCATCCTGTACATACACCGCTTGAATTGGTTCAGAGATTTCAACATTTTTAGGAATGTATAAGAAAGCTCCCCCATTCACAAGCGCAGCGTGAAGGGCAGTTAAACGGTGCTCATCAGCGTTAATTGCCTGTGTCATATAGTACTTTTTCAAAATGTCGCCATGGTTCTTTGCAGCGGTGAAAATATCGGTAAAGATAACACCCTTCGCTTTTAAATCTTCTGATAAAGATAAAAAGGCAGGAGTCTGGTTTCGTTGAATGTATAAGTTCTTATTCTCTTCAACTAATGCTTTTACTTCCTCTGGAAGTTCGGCTAATGAAGTGTATGCAGCACTTTTTACAACATGCTGATCAAATTGCGTGAAGTTCCACTTATCAATTTTTGTTTTATCCGGACGAGGCATAGGCACTTCCTCGAAATAGTCTAATGCCTTCAGACGAAGCTCTGCAAACCAGGCAGGTTCGCCTGTCTCTTTTGAAAAAGAGCTTACAAACCCCTTGTCAAATGGTAATTTTGTTTCTGTTGTCATTGTAATCCTCCTAACTGCTTACGCTTCTTGCCCAACTGTTTCATCTTCAATGCCGAGCTCTTTCTTGATCCAGTCATATCCTTCTGCTTCTAAGCGTTGTGCCAACTCTGCTCCGCCTGATTTCACAATGCGGCCTTGCATCATAATATGCACATGGTCAGGAGTGATATAGTTTAAAAGACGTTGATAGTGAGTAATAATTAAGCAGCCAAATTCTTCGCCGCGCATTTCATTAACACCCTTTGATACAACCTTAAGAGCATCAATATCAAGCCCTGAGTCGATTTCATCAAGGATTGCAATTTTTGGCTCAAGCATCATCAATTGAAGGATTTCGTTACGCTTTTTCTCACCGCCGGAGAAGCCTTCGTTCAAATAGCGCTGAGCCATATCTAAATCCATTTCTAGGAATTCCATTTGCTTATCCATTTTACGAATGAATTTCATAAGGGAAATCTCATTGCCTTCACCCAAACGGCTATTAAGCGCAGAACGTAAAAAATCGGCATTCGTTACGCCGTTAATTTCACTTGGATATTGCATTGCAAGGAAAAGACCTGCGCGGGCACGCTCATCTACTTCCATTTCAAGAACATTTTGACCATCCAATGTGATGCTGCCGCTTGTTACTTCATATTTTGGGTGTCCCATGATGGCGGAAGATAAAGTAGATTTACCTGTTCCGTTAGGACCCATAATTGCGTGAATTTCTCCACCTTTTATTTCAAGGTTTACACCCTTTAAGATTTCTTTCCCATCAATTTCTACGTGTAAATCCTTGATAGTTAAAGTTGATCCAGCCATAATAATACCTCCGAAAAGAATGTTTTGTATCTTGTAGATCATAGGAGATCTATAACTCTATTCTCATTTTATTCTCATTACAATCTTATAACAAATGAAATGTATTAGCAACTCTTAAACAGTAAAAACCAAGCAGCTATTTTCATTGAGGATGTCCTAAATGAGAATGAAAAGAGTGGTTTTTAAAAAATTCAGAAAACTATCCAATTATTAAAACACACTCGATTAAAATGATACCTCATTTTTTTACCAATTGCCAAGTGAATTCAGGTTGAAAGTCTTTTCTATTTTTACCCATTTAGGTTGATTCATGTATCATCGCTTTCTACCTAATTTAGACGAAAAAGCAGGCACACATCGCCTGCTTTTTCATATTCCTTATTCAGAAACCGGTACAACGGCACCTTTGTATTTTTCAAGAATGAAATCTTGGATTTCTTTAGAATGAAGTACTTCAACAAGCGCTTTGATTGCTGGCTTGTTTTCATCACCTTTACGAACCGCAATCACGTTTACATATGGTGATTCTTTATCTTCAATCGCAATAGAATCTTTTACTGGGTTTAGGCCCGCATCAATCGCATAGTTTGAATTGATAAGAACTGCATCGCCTTCGCCATTGTTATAAATTTGCGGTAATAATTTTGCTTCATAATTTGCATCGAATTTTAAGTTCTTTGGATTTTCAACAACGTCTTTCAACTCAGCTTTAGTTTTATCAATACCTTCTTTTAGCTTGATTAGACCTTCTTTTTCAAGCAATGAAAGAAGACGGCCGTGGTCTGCTACAGAGTTGCTCATGATTAGGTGGGCACCATTTGGAAGGTCGCTTAGCTTTTTGTATTTCTTAGAATATATACCAATTGGCTCGATATGGATTCCGCCAGCATTGACAAAATTATATCCAAACTCTTTATTTTGAGACTCGAGGTAAGGAATGTGCTGGAAATAGTTAGCATCAAGTTCTTTTGAAGCAAGGGCTTTGTTTGGTAAAACATAGTCCGTAAATGTTGTAATTTTTAAGTTAATCCCTTTTTCTTTTAACAGCGGTGCTGCTTTTTCAAGAATTTCAGCGTGGGGAACAGTAGATGCTCCGACCACTAATGTTGTTGTTTTGCTGCCCTTTTCACTAGTACCTTCTGATTTATCTTCAGATTTACCGCAAGCTGCCAGCGCAAGTGCAAGTGTTAATGCTAAAAGTACTGTTAACCATTTTTTCATTTTAACCTCTCCTTTTTATCGTTTATCTAATTTTGAAGTGATGAAATCACCAATAAATTGAATCACAAACACAATAAGTAAAATGACGACGGTAGCCATGAAGGTTACATCATTTTGATTTCGCTGGTATCCATAGTTGTAGGCGAGACTTCCTAAGCCGCCTGCACCAATTGCTCCCGCCATCGCTGTGTAACTGACAAGGGCAATCGCTGTAACTGTAATACCTGAAATGAGCGCCGGCATTGATTCCGGAAGAAGCACCTTCCAGATAATCGTACCAGTTGTTGCTCCCATTGATCTGGCTGCTTCAATGACTCCTTTATCAATCTCTCTTAGTCCAATTTCCACCATCCGCGCATAAAACGGCGCAGCACCAATTATTAATGATGGTAATGCAGCATTAACACCAATCATAGATCCAACCAATATCGTCGTTAACGGAATTAATAACACGATTAAGATAATAAATGGTATAGAACGGAAAATATTTACTATCGTACTGAATACTGCGTTAATCGGTTTATTTCCCCATAAATTTCCATTAGAAGTAAGAAATAATATTAAGCCAAGCAAGGTCCCTAAAATAAAGGTTGCAAGCACTGAGATCCCTGTCATATATAGGGTATTTTTTGTTTCTTGCCACAAAATAAGCCAATCAACATTTGGAAAATATTCCTTAATCATTTGCTACCACCTCCACTCCTACCTGCTGAGAACGGATAAAGTCAACTGCATTAATGACTTCTTTTTCGTCCCCATCGATATGGATGAAAAGCGTACCATATGAACCACTTTGCGTTTGTGATATTTTCCCCTGCAGGATATTTACCGTTACATTGTTATTTCTTATTAAATTTGTGATGACCGGCTGTTCAGCAGATTCCCCAATGAAGGTTAATTGGACAATTAAACCGGAAGGATAACGTTCAAGCAAATGATCTGCCGTATCCTTGGTATCTTCCGGCTCTGTCACTTGTTGAACGAATCGTTTTGTAATCGGCTGCTGCGGGTTTTTAAAAACATCGAGTACTGAGCCAATCTCAACTACTTTTCCGCTTTCCATTACCGCAACACGGTGGCAAATTTTACGAATGACATGCATCTCATGGGTAATCAAAACAATGGTTAAGCCCAGCCGTTTATTAATATCAACTAATAATTCCAAGATTGAGTCGGTTGTTTGTGGATCGAGTGCAGAGGTTGCTTCATCACAAAGCAATACCTTTGGGTTATTCGCAAGTGCCCTGGCAATTCCGACCCTCTGTTTTTGCCCGCCGCTCAGCTGTGAAGGATAAGCATTCTCTCTGCCTTCAAGGCCAACGAGCTTAATGAGCTCATTAACTCTTTTTTGTCTTTGTGAGCTTGGAACCCCAGCTATTTCTAATGGAAAAGCAATATTTTCGCTAACGGTCCTTGACCAAAGAAGATTAAAATGTTGGAAAATCATGCTGATTTCCTGGCGTGCCTTTCGAAGTTCACTGCCTTTAATTTTTGAGATAATACGACCAGCTACTGTTACGGTTCCATCGGTTGGCAGCTCAAGTCCGTTAAGCATACGGATTAAAGTACTTTTCCCAGCACCGCTATATCCAATTACCCCGAAGATTTCCCCTTCTTTAATATCCAGGTTTACGTCATCGACGGCTTTTAGCTGCCCCTGTTTCGAAGGATAGATTTTTCGGACATTTTTTATCGAGATCATAGATTCGTTTCACCTACTTTTTAGCCTGTTTACTTAAAATTCTGAAATTACAACCTATTACTTGATTATATGGTTTGATTGTTTGGTAGAAATATTCCTATTTCAGGAAAATAAAATGCCTTTCTGCACAGGCAGAAAGGCATTATTAATATAACCTTTCTCCCATCTCCCAAAGCAATCGCTTTGTGTGAATTGGCACCATTTCAATAAATTGACGGTTGCCGGGTTTCATCGGGCACATCCCTCCACCTCTCTTGATAAGAGCATCCTATATATTCAATTAACACGTTCATTTATTAAGTAATTATTTCACGAAAGTTATCGTAACACGTATAAAAAGGTGTGTCAATGAAATTTTCGAAAAAATAATTTAGGAAATTTTAAACATTTGCTTTTAACGAAGTTAAGCCTGTTGCAGCCTCAATAGCTGATTCTAGGTCTTCAATCAGATCCTCGACGTTCTCGATACCGATTGACAGGCGGATTAAATCTTCTGATACACCTGCTGCTTTAAGTCCCTCAGAATCTAGCTGCTGGTGTGTTGTACTCGCCGGATGAATGATTAGGCTTTTTGCATCCCCTACATTGGCAACATGAGCCCATAATGAAAGGGAATCTATTAGCTTCGCTCCTGCTGCTTTTCCACCCTTAATTCCGAAAATCACCATTGACCCTGCACCTTTTGGCAAATACTTTTTGGCTAGGTCGTGATCAGGATGTGTTTTGTGCCCTGGATAGGAAACCCACTCGACGGCAGGGTGATTTAGCAAATATTCGACGACCTGGTTTGTATTGGAAACATGCTCTTTCATGCGAACATGCAGTGTTTCAAGACCAAGTGCAAATAAGAAGGCATTTTGTGGACTTAGGGCTGGTCCAAGGTCACGGAGAAGCTGCACTCGCGCTTTGATAATAAATGCAACGGCCCCTAGTGCCTCTGCATAAACAAGATCATGATAGCTTGCATCTGGAGTAGTAAATCCAGGAAACTTCGGCGAATTCCAATCAAACTTACCGCCGTCAACAATGATGCCTCCTGTCGTGGTTCCATTGCCTAGGAGCCACTTGGTTGCGGAATGTACCACAATATCTGCACCATGCTCAATTGGTCTGCAAAGGTAAGGTGTTGCAAACGTATTGTCAATAATTAATGGGACTCCGGCCTCGTGTGCAATTTCTGCCACTTTTTCAATATCAAGAATGCGTAAGCTTGGATTACCAATGGTTTCAGCAAAGACTGCTTTTGTTTTTTCGGTAATAGCCGTACGGAAGTTTTCCGGATTTTCTGCATCTACGAATTTAACTTTAATCCCGTATTTAGGGAGCGTAACTGCAAATAAATTATAGGTTCCGCCATAGAGATTAGAAGCGGCCACAATTTCATCGCCTGCTTCGGCAATATTTAGGATGGCGAGTGTGATGGCAGCCATTCCGCTGGCGACTGCCAGGGCACCAACACCTCCTTCCAGGAGGGAGACACGTTCTTCAAAAACGGTGGTGGTTGGATTATGAATGCGGGTATATATGTAACCTGGTTCTGCTAATCTAAACAGGTTTGCAGCATGTTCTGTGTTTTTAAATTGGTAGGCATTGTTTTGGTAGATTGGAACTGCGCGTGCACCTGTCACTGGATCTGGTGATAAACCGCCATGAACACTTAATGTTTCAAACCGATATTTTTTTTGATTTTCTGCCATTACTCCCACTCCTTTTAAAATAAATAACCCCCGCTTCAATAAGAAGAGGGGGTCTCTCTTCTTATCTTCCGAAGCCTTTTCCGCTTCGCTGGAATTAGCACCTTGGTTGTCCAACCGGTTGCCGGGCATCATCGGGCCAGTCCCTCCGCCTCTCTAGATAAGATTACTTTATTTGGCTGTTCTATTGGTAGAATATTCTAAATTCAGCATACCTGATGTCTAATTCCGAGTCAATAGCTTTGATTAAATTATTTTTGCAAATTCTTCCTGTACCTGTGCTTTTGTGAGGTAAAAAAGGGATTCGAGCAGCAAGATCGTTCTTAAAGGGGCTGATATGCTGAGTTTTAGAGTTCGTAATCTTTGCTTACCCTCGAGGAGGTGTGTCATTGCATTTATATCGCCGCTAATTTCGTATTTGGAGGGTTGGTTTTGAAGAGTAAAAATGGTTCCATTTTTTATTACCAGTTGTATGGACTCTTGATGGGTATTTAAGTTCACACGGAGGTCCGCGTTTTCTATTAATGGTAGGATATGCCTTTGTTCTTTTAATTTTGTTAGAAAATTATTTAAAGCCTCTATCATTTTCACCACTCCGGTCCCATGCTTTTACTAATACTTATTCATCATAGGGCGCTATTATCCTTTTAATAACGCTCGACAGTTATTGCGGTGATTGGCGGAGTGATGTGTCGAAATTGGGGGAATTGTTATAAATTGTTCAAATGTATGTTGTTAAGGATGGGTGATATTTTTATAAAATTTGAAGTAAAGAAAGGGTGTGGAACATGGCTTACAAACCACGAATAGAGTCATTAGAGTTACTGATTCTTAGGATTTTAAACACGCGAATGAGTTGACGGAGGATGAAAGGCAGCATTATTTGAATCTTAAAAAAGGCTACGAAGGGGAAGTTCAGTTTGATTTATTAACGGAGAAAGTGCAAAGTCATTGTTATATTTTAAATGATTTGCTTCTTGAAAGTAATAATAAGGATTTTCAAATTGATTCCTCTCTTATTTTTCAAGAACCACTTTATGTTTTTGAAGTAAAAAATTATCAGGGAAATTTTATTTTTAAACCAGACCGGCTAGAGACGCTCTCTGGCAGGATATATCCAAATCCGCTTGACCAGCTTAAACGCACCAAAACCCTTCTCCGACAATTACTCCAAAATTTAGGGTATAATATACCAATTGAAGGATATGTCGTTTTTAATAACCCCGAGTTTTTCTTGTACCAAGCACCCCTAAACGAGCCCATTATTTATGCACCTCAGTTAAAAACTTTCATGAAAAAATTAAATAGGAAGCAGTCCAAATTGGGCATTCATCATAACAAGCTCGCTGAAAAATTGGTATCTCTTCATAAAATTGTATCTCCTTATTCAAAATTGCGAGCCTATAGTTTTGAGGAGCTGCGGAAGGGATTGACCTGTTCTGCGTGCCATTCCTTTAATGTGTCTTTGATTGGTGGAAAATTAGTATGTGATGACTGCGGGTGTGAAGAGAAAATTGATGCTGCCGTATTGCGGAGTGTAGATGAAATTAAACTGCTGTTCCCCGAGATGAAGATTACCACTAATGTTGTGAGGGAATGGTGTGTGGTTATTAAGTCGCAAAAAATGATTAAAAGAATTTTAATGGAAAACTACAAGGTAATGGGGAAGAAAAAATATACCTATTATGTTTAAGTTTTGGGTAGATAGGTCCTATGCAGTCTTATCGACTGTGGCTGTCCTATTTTTGAGTTGACTAGCTTTATGATTCGTCCTTATCGACCGTGACTGCCCTTTTTTGTTTCTGGCGGGCTTTATGAACCGTTCTTATCGACCGTGAC
>NZ_JBALPP010000057.1:0-6217 GCF_036965425.1 Neobacillus drentensis
GTTACATCAACAGAGAAATCCATGCAAGATTTTATAAATTGTCACAATGAAATGGAAGAAATGCTGGAAATTTTAAGAGAGAATGTAAAAATCCACGGCTCAGAGAGCATACAAGCCCAAATTGCGAATGAAAATTTCCAAGCAGCGAATCAAATATTAAAGTTACTAAATGAATTCACTAAAATAGAATTCAATTCAAATGCGGAGCAAATTATGGAATTTTCAAAATCACTAGTTGTAAATATAAAGGAAAATTTCGGGAGGAAACATTAAAGAGCAACAAATTATTAATTCAAAAAGCAAAAAGTTATTGATCGATCGCTGTCAAGTTTTGTCATCAAAACAGAGGATCAGGTCATAATTATAAAAAAGGAGAAATGAAGACTATGAATAAAGTATGGTTTATTACAGGAACTTCGTCAGGATTCGGACGGCAATTTGTGCAGCAGCTGCTTCAAGCAGGGGACAAAGTGGTCGCAACGGCACGCAAACTTGAATCTATTCAGGATTTTAAAGAACTGGCACCGGATCGTGTTCACCTAGCAGCTTTGGACGTGACAAATAAGGCGCAAATTCAATCCGCCGTTCAAGAAGCCGTTGACGTTTTCGGGAAAATCGATATTGTGGTGAATAATGCCGGATACGGACTTTTCGGAATGATGGAGGAGTATACGGACGAACAAATCCGGAAGCAGTTCGACGTCAACGTGTTCGGTGTACTAGATGTCATCCGAGCAACACTCCCCGTCTTTAAACGTCAAGGATCGGGCCATTACGTTAATTTTTCATCCTTCTTCGGAACTTGGTCCATGCCTCCGTACAGCATATACGCTGCATCCAAGTTTGCAGTTGAAGGCTTCTCCGAAGCGTTCGCGCAAGAGTTCGCAGGTTTCGGGATCAAGACGACAATCGTGGAGCCTTCCGTGTACGCAACAGAGTTTTTTGGCGAATCGATGCAGCATACCGAGAAGACACAAGAATATGCTGCGTTTTATGAAGCATATGAGAAAGGTATGTCGAACATCAAGACCGGCGACCCGGCAAAAGCAGTGCAACAGATTATTTCCGTTATAAAAAGCGGTAATTCGCCGCTTCGTTTGGCAGTTGGATCTCAAGCTGCATATACAATTCGTGAAGCTTATACCAAAAGACTAGAAGAGGTCAACACATGGTTTGAGCGTTCGGCTGAAGCTGACTAATTGAATAAAAGGCTGAAACACAAGCAGGGGTCTTAGACTTTCTTTTTAGGGTCATTTACCCGTCGCTGTTTCTTTGTTATGGACATTCTAAAAACATTAATTTCGTGAGACAACACCTTATGTTTCGACCAATGCCGAGATCGATTGGTAATGAATTAATCATTGCAATAATGCTCGACACTTACCTACTAGTAGGTTAATGCCAACAAGAGGCAGTAACATTGAAAGTAGAACACAAACGTTAGCCCGCATATTACATGCTATTGAAAAATACTGCTACTATTTATGCTGGCGGATGGGGGTTCAATCGTTATTATTCTCAGGTTACATCACAATAATCACCGTCATGGGTTTTATTATAAAAATAAGATTTAATAAAAAGGGGAGTGACAACATGTATGAACGGTTTTTAGTTCCAATTGACGGTTCCGAACATTCCAAACATGCACTGAAATCGGCTAAATGGATGGCGCAAAACATTGGGATAAATGCCCGTATAACGCTTCTTCATATCATTCCTAGTAACAATATCAATACAGTTGCTTACGGAGTGGATATTGAACAATTGCAAGTAGAGGAAGTTAGGAGGATTTTAGAAGAATCCGCACAAGTCCTTTCGGGGTCATCAATACAATATGATAGCGAATACCATATTGGAGATCCTGCAGAGATGATATGCAAGAAGGCAAAAGAGGGAGATTACGACCTGATCGTAATGGGCAGCAGGGGACTTAGCCTCTTTTCAGAACTGCTCGTGGGAAGTGTAAGCCATAAAGTGGTCCAGCATGCGCATTGTGGTGTAATGATTGTAAAGTAAATATGAGGTGATTTATTAAAACTCATTTTCATTATCGAATCATCTTTCAACTTAAGGAGGAGAATATGAACAACCTACTGGCAAAAATTATTGACGCGCACGGCGGAATTGACCGATGGGAAAAATTTAGTTCACTGACTGCCACGATCGTCACCGGTGGCGGTTTATGGGCAATGAAAGGGCTCGTACAAGATTCCAATCCACGTGAGATGACAGTCGCGCTACATTCGGAAATCGCATCTGTTACTTCCTTTGGTCAACCGGATTGGCGTACTGCCTTTACGCCCGGTCGTATCGCGATTGAGACCCTCTCTGGGGAAACCGTTCGCGAAAAATACGATCCTAGGACCTTGTTTGCTAACCATAGGATGAACACACCGTGGGACCCGCTTCATCGAGCATATTTCAACGGGTACGCAATGTGGACATACCTGACAACGCCTTTTTTCATGGTCATGCCAGGATTCGAGGTCAGCGAAATCCCCCCATTGCAGGAGGGCAACGAGCTCTGGCACGGTTTGCGTGTGCGCTTTCCCGAACACGTCGCCAGTCATAGCAAGGAGCAAGACTTCTACTTTGGCGATGATTTACTACTACGCAGGCACGACTACCATGTCGATGTTTCAGGTGGCTTTCCAGCGGCGCAATATGTCTACGACTTCATTGAGATCGAAGGGCTTCGTTTCCCGACAAAACGCCGCGCATATCTTCGTGGACCCAATCTGGAGCCAGTTAAGGATCTGCTGCTAGTCTCGATTGATCTCAGCAACTTCCGGTTCAACCCGTGAAGCCATTGACGTCATCATTCCGGGAGCAAAAAGGGCAGAATAAGTCTTGCAAAATCTGAAAACACTGGAATTCCATTTAACGAATGAAGAAATCCAAGAAATTGACCGATTTTTTCCTAAAATTATGATGGCATTTGATAGCACTCATCTGAGTGCTTTTTCTTTTGCTTTTTTTAAGAAAATAGGCATCCGCAATACATACACAATTTGTCAAATATCCATGATTTTTTTTATTTTTCATTACAAAATTTCAAATTAATCAATGAGCTTTGTTAAGAACGGCAGGACTTCCAATCGGATTCATGTTCAGCCAGGGCCTCTATCGATTTATAAAGTTTTGCCAGATGCTCTTGGTATTGAAGAGGCTTATGACCACCGAGTACCTGAAAAGATGAACCTCGTAAGCATGCACGACAAGCCGGAGTCGCAGTCATTTTACCGATGGAGCGACGGGATGAAATCAGCCTAAACTTGACACTTACCTACTAGTAAGTTAATATAAAATCATGGAGAACAGGAAAACACAAATTATCGATCTGTCACTGAAACTAATTCGTGAAAAAGGCTATGTAGCCATTAGCTATGATGATTTATCCAAACGATTGGGTGTGACGAAAGGTAGCATCCATTATCATTTTGAAAAAAAGGAGGATTTGGGAGTTGCCGTTACTGATCTGGTGCTTCAAAATTTGCAGGACTTTTTATCGTTCATTACGAATTCTAAGCTGACTGTTGAAGAAAAGATCAAGCATTTTTTAGAGAGACAAATTGTTTTAAGCGACGGTGGGATATGCCCCGTATCATCTCTCCAGTCAGATTATGAATCCCTTCCTGGAAGAGTAAGGCAAAAAGTACGGGAAATCAGTCAGTTAGAAATAACGATTATTAAAAATATTCTTAAGGTAACACTGGTAGAACGGGGAGCCGAAGAAATTGAATCATTAGCTTTTGCCATCTTGTCATGTATGAAAGGAACAATACAATACGAACGGGTACTGGGAAAGGAGATATTGAAGCAAGCAATGAATGAAATATACCGCCTTTTAAAAGGTTAAAAAGCTTGTATTAAACTGATTTATTTTTTGGGGATGCTTACCTACTAATAGGTAAAAAGGGGTTTCACCCCTTGGCGAACTTGTCCCTTTTTCATTATATGCATCCGATTGTGTGTGCCCTATAGCAGCATTACTGGCGGATTATAATTATTTGCCTATACTCATGCAACAGAAAGTACAACTTCTAAGTCAAATCGAAATAGATTTTCTATCAGAATTGCATAAGGACACCAAAAAGGAATGGCGCATTCAAAATACTGACGATCTGTAAGCATTAGCAGTTTTTCTTATTTCAAGCATCAAGGGCGGATTACAATGTAAATGTGTATTAAGTGATGGTGTCTTGTCTAAAATATTTGAACAACTTAAAGATCTTTTGAAGTAGTTATGCGAAAAAGGAATGACAGGAGAGTGTTGTTGATGGCACGAAGAGTTGTCGTAACAGGATATGGAGTGGTTTCGCCGTTAGGAAATACAATTGAAGCGTTCTGGAAGAACATTAAAGAAGGTAATTCAGGCATCAAAAGAATTACATCTGATGACTATAACAATATTAACACCCAAATTGCAGGTTATATTACCGACTTTGTCGCAGAGCAATATATGGAAAAAAAAGAACAGGAGAAATATGACCTATTCATACAGTATGCTGTTGCTGCTGCTCAACAAGCTTTAGAACAGGCGAATCTAGATTTACAAAATGTTAATAAGGAGCGATTAGGGGTTTATATTGGTTCCGGTATTGGAGGAATTAATACTACATTAGAAAATCATAAAGCTTTGCTTGAAAGGGGACCAAGAAGAGTTTCTCCATTTATGGTTCCAATGATGATCAGTAATATGGCGTCAGGAATAATATCTATAAAAACGGGTTTTAAAGGGCCTAGCTTTTCGCCTGTTTCTGCTTGTGCAACAGGGAATCAAGCAATTGGAGAAGCTTTTTTAAATATTAGACATGGTTATGCTGATGGCATATTAGCTGGAGGGGCTGAAGCTCCTATTAATCCACTAGCTTTTGCTGGATTCTCAAGAATGAGAGCAATGTCTACTCTAAATGATTTTCCAGAAAAGGCAAGTCGCCCATTTGACAAAGGGCGTGATGGCTTTGTCATGTCTGAAGGAGCGGGTGTTTTATTCCTGGAAGAATATGAACATGCGAAGGAAAGAGGAGCGACAATTTTAGGAGAAATCGTAGGTTATGGTTCCACAACAGATGCATTCCATATTACAACCCCTGACTACAATGGGGCCGCAAATGCCATGAAATTGGCTTTAGATATGGGGAATATTCGATTGACGGATGTGGATTATATAAATGCACATGGTACAAGTACCCCTGAAGGAGATAAATCAGAGACCAAAGCGATTAAAAGTGTTTTCGGTGATCATGCTTATAACTTAAAGGTAAGTTCCACAAAATCTATGACTGGGCACCTTTTTGGAGCAGCAGGTGGGATTGAGGCTGTAATAACCCTCAAAAGTATCATGGAAGATATAGCTCCTCCAACTATTAATTTTGAAATACCAGATGAAGAGTGTGATTTAGATTATGTTCCAAACCATGCAGTTAACATGAAAATAAACTATGCTATTTCTAATGGTTTTGGTTTTGGTGGACATAATGCAGTGTTGGCATTTAAGAAATTTTCGATATAGATAGAACTGGAGAAAAGGAATAATCGATTTTTCAAAAGAAAAGGACTTAGACGTAAAACCATTAAGTTAATAAGACTGCCAAGCCACCTCGTTTATGAAGTGGCTTGGCAGTCTTATGTATATTAGTCCCATTTCTGGTTAATCATGAAACAACCTTTCCATAAAAATGGAAAGGTTGTCATAATAAATATATTATAAATCAGGAAATTTTCACACCAATTGAAGTTTTACTTTATAGCCATTTATTCGCCCAATCTTCTACTGTCTTTAGGGCTCTTCCTAATTCCGTCCCTTTTTTTGTGAGTGAATACTCTGTTCGAACCGGGCGATCTGTAATTACATTTCTTAGGACGATTCCACAATCCTCAAGTTCCTTTATTCGTTCGTTAAGCATTCTCTTACTTAAATCAGGAATATAAGCATGGATTTCACTAAACCGTTTTGGTTCTTCCATTAGAGTATGGATAATTAAACCCATCCATTTTTTTCCGATAATATTGTACGATTCTTCGACCTTTGAACACACTTTATCCTGTGTTTCCTTTTCACTCAAGGTAAACACCTCCTATTTGTAATTATAGTATACTAAAAGTAACAAGGTGTTCTTTCATATTAATAATTATATCGTAAATACATTAATAAATAAAGAGTTTATAAATTAAGTTCAAAATGAAATGTGTATAAAAAAGTAACCAGTAAATT
>NZ_JBALPP010000058.1:0-11773 GCF_036965425.1 Neobacillus drentensis
CTGTTGATGTAACTTTAGAATATTTAGAATAATAACGATTAAATCTGACTGAATAAATCAATACATAGATAACGATTAGCGCAGCAAACAAATTTAGAATAATCAATGAGAAATTCAAGCTAAAAAATTGAGTCAGCACTCCGACTCCAATAGGAGGAATTATGAATCCGGAGTAGGCGCATAAATAAAATGCCGAAATGACTCGCGGACGTTCTTCCGGTTTCGGCAATTGGCTGGCAAACCTTAAAGCAACTTGAAACGTCCACCCACCGCCAATTGCTTGAATGAATATGCTGGCCCATACCAAAAATAAATTCGCTGTCAGACCAGAAAATACAATGCCCCATGATCCAATAGCAAGTAGGAAGATTCCAAAGCGCATCCGTGAGACTGGATGTCTCGGCCAAGGAACGAACTGAGCCAAAGCCCCTCCTCCAAGAAGCAACAATATTATAATCCCCGAAAAAGCAAGATTTGAAGTGTGAATGACATTTCTGATGAAAGAAGGTATTAGGGATAACGCAATTCCTTGAATTGTGAAAACAGTAAAGATCGGCAGTGCAACAAATGACCAAAAATGTGAACGAATACTATTAGGCACTCCAAGTGATATCTTAGTCTTAGCCGGTTTCTGCATGAGGGAATCCTCATGCTTAGGAAGAGTTTCCAGAATTACTAAAGAAGTAATTAACATTACAAGTAAAAACCAGTATGGTACTCTAAGCGGCTGCAGATGTAAATATTGCAAAATTAAACCAGCAATAGCTGGACCTAGGCCAAATCCGATGAGTACCGTTGCTCCTGATAACTTGATAGCTGTACTTACTTTATTAGGAGAGATTTGTTTTATTAAAAATGCAGCGGCAGTACCTGTAAAAGAGCCATATGCAATACCTTCCAATATTCTTGCAGCATAGAGCATCCAAACATCAAAACTGCCTAGAAAGAGCAACGTAGAAGCAATAGAAATCCATATACTGCTGCGAAGCACCCTCTTCAATCCCCAGGCGCTCCCTTTGGCTCCTACAACAAACAAGGTCGGCAGTAGGATAGCGGCATAAACGGCAAACAAAATCGTAATTTGCAGACTATTCAATTGATAATGTTCACTGTACAAAGGAAATAACGGTGTAATAAATGTTGCACAGCAGGACATTATAAGATAAACCCAAAGCATTCTTTTCATTTTAGAAATTCCTACTTTCTTAATTTTATTTTACTTACTAGTTGGTAAGTTATATTCCTAGAAAAACCGCCTTTTAATTTTTAAAAAGACGGTTTATTTGATTCAGAACTTGGGATCATACATCCTTTACTAACATGCGTTAATATTGCAAAGTACCTTATATCCATGACAGAAATGTATAAGCTACTGATTTATCGGTAACGGCAACTCCGAAATCTTCTATTTTTTCAAAATGATAGTGAATGCTTGCCTTATTTACCCCCTGCTGTTTGGAGAAATCATCAAAACTTATGGCAACATAACTCTTTTCCGGAATAAGTTTTAGTGCCAGGCCTAAAATTTGTGTGTTTCGATTTCCACTACTGTATTTTAACTTACTAGTAGGTAAGTGTCAAGCTAATAAGAGCAGAATTACTCTCCTCTTCCCAGTTAATGGAGCCCGACCTTGCCTGCTTTATTCAAATTGACGTTAGAACTTTTTTCCGCTTTAATATTTAATTCACCGTCTAATTCTAAAATCTCTACTTGGCACTTTTTTATCTTCCAACTGATTTTTCACCACGAAGGACCATACAGGTACTTAAAGCATGGGCTACTAATGAACCACCTTCATCAAAAACATCGCACTTGATTAGCCCAATTGTCTTTCCTTTTTTTATAACCTCACCTTTTGCTGTAATTTTTTCATTCCAAATCGGTTTCAAATAATTGATTTTAAGTTCAACAGTCGTAAAGGACTCATTCATTTCTAACAAACTTGAAAAGGCCACGCCCATTGCCATATCGGCTAAATCACATAGTATTCCTCCATGAATTGTTCCCATAGGATTTGCATGTTTCTCTGTATTACACTCTAATTCAAAAACTGCTATACCCTCTTCAATTTGTAACAGCTCTGCACCAATTAACTTGGCGATAGGTGGCGGCGGAACCTCGCGATTAATTATTTTTTGCATAGTTAAAATTCTCTCGTTCATATAAATCCCTCCAATAAAAAATATAAACCGGTCTGTTTTTTATTATACACTAATCTAAGTTATAGTCGTCAATATGATTTGAATATTCTAATAAAAAAAGAGGATTTAAATTACATAAAAGGTTATACTTACATTAAAAAGACCGTCCGGTTTTAAATTTCTAATGTAAATGAGGGTTAAAAATGCGTAAGGGAGAACGAACAAAGCAGATGATTATTGAAAAGGCCTCTGGACTTCTAAATACCCAGGGATACTTGGCAACTTCCATTACAGATATTATGAAAAAGACTGGTATGGAAAAAGGAGGGATTTATAATCACTTTAAAAGCAAACAAGAACTTTCTTTGGATGCATTTTCATTTTCTATTAAAACGATGTCCACAACCTTTCAAGAAGCAATTAGGAGCAAAAATACTTCTATCGAAAAATTGAACGCATTTCTTGAAGTCTTTTTGCTATTAGCAGAAGACAAGCCAATTCCTGGCGGCTGCCCAATTCTTAATGCTGCAATCGAGTCCGATGATGCGCACCCTGACTTACGTGATGAGACCAGAAAAGCAATGAATGACCTTTATTCTGTGATTCTTCGAATCATTCGAACTGGGATAAGTAACAATGAAATAATCTCTACAATAGATTCGGAAACCTTCACAACAATTTTTATATCTACAATTGAAGGATCTCTTATGATGACAAAGCTTTATAATGACACCATTTATATAAATCGATCGATTGGATTTTTAAAAGACTATCTTTCAAAATTTGAAACTAGGGAAAGTGATTAATCTCAAATATTTATGAGCTCAATAAAAAAAGGTCCGCTAGCAGTCAACTTCTGTGTGGTTTATAGTGCACCTACTGCTAATACAAAAAATCATATCTTAAAATAATTAAACAGAAAAATAAACCTTACAGATAAACACCGTCCCCTATTCTTCGTATTAATGGCGTTAGTATTGTTCTTGACACATATGCCTTGGTTTATTTGCCCCCTACAACAAGATTGAAAGTAAATAAATGAAGGAGAACACATTTAATAGTTTGAGATGTGTTTTCCTTCATTTATTTTGGGATATCTCGAGAGTAGATCAACGAATATTTATTTCGATGATCATTAAATATAAACGTGTCTTGACCACTCCAACATTACTATAAGTGTCTCAATCACAGACCTCTTTTTTTTATTCTTTCTGTTCCTTTCAAGCATCTTATTTCCCATTTATTATTCGAAATTTATCGCATGTCATTATCACTTCTCTAAATGTAATATAAAAAGATACAGTTCACTTTTAAAAAGGGTGCTAATCAGTCTGCAATATTGCTCATTCGAACTGTGGGTATAGAGCCGAGACTCCACCAGCCAGACCTTTCTGAACCTTTCGACTCAAATCATCGGCAAGAATCTCATAGCTGTCAGCCTGGATTCCATCGATAGCAATCTTTGCTACATCAGCAGCATTTAACTTAGGAGCTGTCAAGTGGGCAGTCATGTCTGTGTCCATGTACCCGACATGAAGTCCTGCAACGCGTACCTTCTGGTCAGCCAGTTCTAAACGCATTGCGTTGGTGAGAGCCCACTCGGCTGACTTGGCAGCAGAATATGCTCCTGAATTCACACTACTGAACCAGGATAACACTGAAAGAATGTTTAGAATAGTACCGCCCCCGTTCGAGGCTATTTTCGGTGCGAAGACGCGAACCATCGAAAGAGTTCCGAAAAAGTGGGTATTAAATTCGGTGTGGATGTCCTCCAAACTACCATTGATAAGAGAGGCGCCTGTCGACACCCCAGCATTGTTTATCAGCAGAGTCACGTCACCCGCTACCTCTGCTGCCGCTGCCACAGAGATAGGATCGGTGATATCGATTTGCAATGGTTTTGCTCCCGGTAGTTGGATACTATCAGGGTTACGCGCCCCCGCATAAACAGTAGCACCTCGAGAGATCAATTCAAGAGCGAGTTGTCGACCAAGTCCTCGGTTTGCGCCAGTAACGAGCGCGGTTTGTTGTGAAATATCCATTATAAGAATTCTCCTTCCAGATTTAAGATCCTACTTTAAACATTAAGACAAACAATTTCTGTTCTGTGGAAAAGTTGATGTTTAAACAAAAATGCAAAAATAACGATTTAAGACTCCTCTAATTTGATCAAGCTCGCTTTTGTGCCACAAAACCTTGGTTGACTATCTTTTTATTATTTAAGAAACGTGATAATCCAAATGTTGTAATACTTGCAAACACAATACTTAACGCACTGAACCATGAAATGGAAGATAATGATATTTGCCCCACAATTACTCCACCTAAACCTGCACCAACCGCAAAGCCTAATTGCATCATCGATTGATTCAGTCCTAGCAATACATCTGAGGATTCAGGTGATATCGTTGCTAAATTATATTGCTGAGTTGCACCTGATGACCAGCCTGAAAATGACCAGACTGTCAATATAATAAATACTGCAATAATTGAATGTGAAATGAATGAAAGCACGACTAAAGATGTTACGTTTACAAGTAACCCTATTTTTAATGTAAAAATTACGCCTCTCTTATCTGAGCTTAATCCACCTAGTTTAGAACCAAATAAGCTTGCAACTCCAAGA
The DNA here is from genome assembly GCF_036965425.1 of Neobacillus drentensis. GTDB lineage: Bacteria > Bacillota > Bacilli > Bacillales > Cytobacillaceae > Neobacillus > Neobacillus drentensis_F. Next base: position 4,769 of record NZ_JBALPP010000058.1, read on the forward strand.
ATTAATAAAGTAATGCTTACAAGAGAATCACTCATACCTACATTTTTTACAAGGAATGGAGATAAATAAGTAAAAAGAATTCCGTATCCTGTCATTAAAAAGAAGGTGATTAATAATGCTAAAGCAATTTTTGGTTTTTTGAACATCGCAATTTGTCTCGTTAAAGGGATTGAAGCATCACCATTCATTTTTGGTATTGTATTTAAAACAATAAAAATGACAAGTAAAACTAATATTGCGGTACCGATAAATACAAATTTCCAGCTATACGTGGATGTAATAAAACGTCCAATAGGAACGCCAATGATTAATGATGCGGTAAATCCCATGACAACTGTTGCAATTGAACTGGCCTTTTTATTAGCAGGTGCAATCTTTGCTGCGATATTTAAAATTGTAACGACCGCGACACCTGTACTTAAAGCCATAATAATGCGAGCAATTATAAATAATCCATACCCTGGAATAATCACTGAAAGTAAATTTCCTACAATAAAAACAAATAACGCATAGATCAGTAATTTTCGTCTTTCCATTTTAGCCGTTAATACCAGTAATATAGGTGTACCGATGGCATAGGCTAATGAAAAGACTGTAATTAATTGACCAGCCGCTCCAATTGACACTCCTAGAGCCTCTGCCATTTTATCCAAAATACCTGAGATGATGGGTTGTGAAGTACCGACTAAAAAACTTATCAGTGCTAAAATATAAATCCTTGCTGTATTTGACATGTTGAATTTCCTCCTCTTTATTTCTTTTAATTCTATATTTCTAAAAACACTGAAATAACAAACAAAATGAAAGAAGATATTTAAGCTTTGCAAACAATTTATTATAAACCATTTTTATATTTCCCTAAGAATTTGTTTCCCTTCCAATTTTAACAATTCATTCCCCAGTTTTTTCCCTGATTCAATATTTCTATAAATACTGAAATTGAAATTAAAATTATTCCGTTTTAACATTAATGTAAAGCAGGAGCGTATTGAGCAAGGACTTCTCGTTGTAGACTGTAATATCTGAAGGTTCCCTCTCTGCGAACTGCTAATAATCCGCAATCGAGTAATAGTTTTAAATGATGCGTCAATGTTGAATTGTTCGGGACTTTTAATTGATTTGTCATTTCTAGGCAAGCTAACTCTGATTGTTGAGTAAGTAATTTTACGATTTGTAAACGAGTCGATTCACCTAGTGCCTTATAGACTTTTACTGCAATATCATCATTCACCGCAAAAAACCTCCTTTCAGCAACCATTATTTCAGTATTTCTAGAAATATTATATTTAATCAGAGATGTTCTTTCAATTGAGCTGCCATCACAAATATATCTAATAAACAAAAGAACATTTAAAGCTATTTTTTTGCAGCATAATGTTCCTCCGAAATAACTCCAATTGAATTGTCAATAAACGTAATTTTTTAAGAGTCGATCTATCCATACTTTATAATAAATTGGCTTGCTCGTTTATGAAATCTGAGTAAAGCGATCAGTATCGTCTACAATTTTATACCAACAACCTTTACTTATTAGTGAAAGTAACGGTTGTTGGTATGTAAGCTGCTATTTATCAGTAAGATTGCTTACCTGTTTCAAAAAATCGGCGATAAGGTCCTTTCCAAGCACACGTTGGTATTGAAGAACCCCTTTACTAGCAGCCAAAATCATTAGGGCAAGTGAATCGACATCGACTGAAGATTGAAGGTCACCTTGTTCCTGTAATTCCCGGAGTATATTCGTAATAATTAGTAGTTCCTTTTCGCTTATTTCCTTTACCTTTTTCTGCATTGCCTCAGGCAAAGATTCAAAATCTGTTTGTAAGGACGAGATTGGGCAAATGTCATAACATCTAAAGCGTTCCAATCTGTCCGTAAAAAAATTCTTTAGTTTCTCATTTGGCGATATAGAGGCATTGCTATTCGAAAACCTATCCAATCGTTGCATGATCCTATCGGTAATCGCTGCTCCTAGATCCTCCTTTTTCTCAAAATGATAGTGAATGCTTGCCTTTGTGACACCTAGTTGTTTAGAGATGTCATCGTAGCTAAACGCTACATACCCTTTTTGTTGAATTAACTGCATTGCTAAATCTATTATTTGTACTTTTCGATTTTCCATAGTGCAATTTTAACTTACTAATAGGTAAGTGTCAATACCTCAATGATGCTACTGGTTACTTTTTATTTACCAAATGTATTTTTCCTCAATTGTTCATTTATTTTGCTATCTACACCGCGCTTTTTCCGTTATGTTACCCCTCGATGGCTCGGACCGACGGACGGATAGCATGTACCGGATCAGCGAGATTAACGAGAAAATGTATACCGCAATTAAAGCGCCGTACACATTTTCATAGGCACGGACCAGCGAATTCTTTTTTTGAAATTCGAGTAATATACCGCAAACCGCAACGGAAAACGAACCGCCGAAAAACTGGATGAGTTGCATAAATCCCACGCCTGAGCCGATCAACTTGGTCGGCAAAATACGTGACGTTTCGTAATTTAACGAAGCTAACGTTACAGAGGTCGCGGGCGAGAAGAATAGGTACCCGAACAAGATTACAGTCGGTGATGTGACTAGGTCTGCCCAAAAGGCTATCAAAACGAGAGCTATAATCCCATGCCCGAGAATCAGAAACCGCACACTGCCGAACTGGTCGAACCAGCGTCCGATGAAGAGCTTGAGAAAGGCTGATAAAACGGCGCCTGGTCCGATAGTAAGGACGATAGCCAAGGAGATTTGCCAAATAGAAGCAAGTCCCAGTGGCATTAAAAACAAGTTACCGATATTCAGCACCATTATGCAGAATCTTATTTCAGTATTTCTAGAAATATTGTATTTAATTAGAGCTACTCTGTCAAAAGAGTGATTTTCCTTTTTTAATTCATTGGCTGGTGTTTTCTTAATTTAAGAATTTGATTGTGATTTCCTAATAAGGAGAGAAGCAAAATTTAGCTTCTCTCCTTCGCGTAAAACATTTATAGATGTGTCACTTAAACTTCCTCTATAGTTTTTAATAGTAGTATGGTTTCTAAACAAACAAATTAAGCAATAATACACCGCCAAAAGCAACAAATGAAAGGATTGTCTCCAGCACTGTCCAGGTTTTAAAGGTTTCTTTTACGGATAATCCCAGGTATTCTTTTACCATCCAGAATCCAGCATCGTTTACATGTGAAAACATCAATGATCCTGCACCTGTCGCGATAACAAGCAATTCCAGATTCACACCTGACATGTGTTGGACAACTGGTGAAACGATACCGGCTGCTGTTGTTAAGGCAACCGTCGCTGAACCAGTCGCAATACGAATCAATCCAGCAATCAAAAATGCCAAAACAAGTGGAGATAGTGATAAATGTTCGGACATTTGAGCAATGGTTGTACCTACACCACTATCGATAAGAATTTGCTTAAATCCGCCGCCGGCCCCTATGATTGCTAGGATTGAACCAACTGGCAGCAGGCTTTCTTCTGTAAATTTTTTAATAGCTTTTTTATCCATCCCTTGACGAAATCCGAGAAAGAAGAATGCCGTAAAATTAGCAATCAAAAGCGCAATGACAGGACTCCCTATTAATGTTAAGAATTTCATCTGGCCGGCAGGTAGTGACATATACGGTGAAATTGCTGATAAGATCATTAATAATACTGGTAATAAAATAACAAAGAATGAAATTCCTGTTCCAGGTAATTTTTTCGCCGTTGTATTAATACGAATCAATTCTGGTTCTCCTTCAGGAATCACATGTTTATGAACCCACTTTGCAAATAATGGGCCTGCGATGATGGCTGCAGGCAACGCAATGATTAGTGCGTAGAGTAGCACTTTTCCAAGATTAGCCTTATAGATCCCTATTGCCGCCATTGCCCCTGGGTGCGGCGGTACAAGACCATGTACGATAGATAGTCCAGTAATAGCTGGTAAAGCGATTAATAATATATTTTGTTTCGTTGTTTTATGAATGGAGATGACTAAAGGTAATAAAATTAAAATACCAACTTCAAAGAACACCGGGATTCCGATAATAAAACCAGAAAGTAGCATAGCCCATGGTAATTTCTTGACACCAAAGGAACGAACGAAGAAATTCGCTACTTGCATTCCGGCCCCTGATTCTGCCATCATCTTTCCTAAAATCGTACCTAACGCCAAAATTCCCACTAAGTGACCTAGAACATTCCCAACCCCGGTTTCATAGGCACTTACGATTTTATCCATTGATAAACCAGCCATAATTGCTAAGAACAAACTTGCAAAGGTTAAACTTATAAACGCATGCCATTTCCACCAAGATACTCCTAAAACGACGATCACAATTGCAGCAAATGTAACCAGCAATAAATACGTATTCATTCTTAATTCCACCTTTCAAAATTACTTAGATTTTCTACTTCATTTTGTTGTATAAATGATATTGTGTTTGAGTAATTAAAAAGAAATACAGGATAAACTCTTATTCTTTTCCACTGCATGTCCACCAAATTCATTGCGCAGTGCTGCCACGACTTTCCCTGTAAATGTATCGTTCTCTAGTGAACGATAGCGCATCAATAAGGACATTGCGATAACAGGAGTAGCGGCTTGAAGGTCCAAAGCTGTTTCAACTGTCCATTTGCCTTCACCGGAAGAATGCATAACCCCTTTTATCTCATCTAAATTCGCATCTTTAGAAAATGCTTTTTCTGTTAATTCCATGAGCCATGAACGAATAACGGAACCATGATTCCACACTCTTGCTACCTTTTCATAATCGTAGTCAAACTCACTCTTATCTAAGACCTCAAACCCTTCACCGATGGCAGCCATCATTCCATACTCAATTCCGTTATGAACCATTTTCATGAAGTGACCACTACCAGCCTTACCTGCATACAAATATCCATTCTCTACAGCAGTGTCACGGAAAATAGGTTCGACTATATCCCAAGCTTCCTGGTCTCCTCCAACCATGTAACTAGCTCCATTTCGGGCACCTTCCATTCCGCCAGATGTTCCCGCATCCATAAAGTGAACTCCAATTTCTCTCAGCCGGTTGTAACGAAGAACCGACTCTTTATAATGGGAGTTACCAGCTTCTATTACTATGTCACCTTTTATTAAAAAGGGTGTAATCTCATCAATTACCGAATCAACTACGGAGTGTGGAACCATAATCCAAAGAACTCTTGGTGTTTCCAAGGATTGAACAAGTTCCGTTAAGCTTGATGTACCTTTAGCTCCGTATTTTCTCATTTCTTCAACTGTGTCAGAATTTAAATCAAATGCTACTACCTCGTAGTTATGATCCAATAGATTTTGTCCTAAATTTAACCCCATTTTCCCTAATCCGATTAATCCAACTTGCATACTAATTTCCTCCTCAAAATTATTTTCATAAAAAAGAATGATTCTTCCCTAACCATGTCCAAATCGACATCATTTTTTTAAACTATGTTGACCTTCTATAAACCGAACCGTGCCTGTTTTAGCACGCATGACAACCGAATGAGTTGTTGCGAAACTTCCATTATATTGAACCCCTTTAAGAAGCTCACCGTCGGTTACACCTGTTGCTACAAAAAAGGCATCCTCACCTTTCACAATGTCCTCCAACATTAAAACGCGGTTAACTTCTTGAATGCCCATATTTCCTAAACGAATCCATTCTTCTTCCGTTTGTGGTAAAAGCTTTCCTTGAAAATCTCCACCCAAGCTTTTTAATGCCGTAGCAGCCAACACACCTTCAGGAGCTCCTCCCGAACCAAGCATTATATCGACTCCTGTTTTTTCAAATGCTGTATTAATGGCTGCTGCAACATCACCATCTTGAATCAGCTTCACTCTTGCACCAGCATCACGAATCTCCTGAATCATTTTTTCGTGTCTTTCCCGGTTCAAAATAGCTACTACAAGGTCTTCAATATTCTTGTGTTTTGCTTTTGCAACAGCTGATAGATTTTCAATTACGGGGGCATTGATGTCAATTTTCCCTGCTGCTTCCGGACCTACTGCAATCTTTTCCATATACATATCTGGTGCATGCAAAAGATTGCCACGCTCTGCTATTGCTATGGTAGCTAGAGCGTTCCATGTACCTGCAGCAACAATATTGGTTCCCTCTAATGGATCAACTGCTATATCTACTTCAGGGCCATCCCCTGTTCCTAATTGCTCGCCGATATACAACATTGGAGCCTCATCCATTTCGCCTTCTCCAATTACAACCGTTCCCTTCATATGGATGGTGTTAAACATATCCCGCATGCCTTGTGTGGCTGCCTCATCCACTTCATCTTTCTTCCCTTTTCCCAACCATCTTGCAGCAGCTATAGCTGCTGTTTCTGTGACTCTGACAAGTTCAAGTGAAAAATTTCTGTCCATCACAGACACCTCCCATTCTCAAGTTTTCATAAAAAGTACTTCATATATTTTAAATGAATCAATTAATGTACAGAAAACGAATGCAAAAGTAAAATTATGCGTTTTTTTATTTCGCCCATTGTTTTCTAACTTGTTCTTCAGCCAAACGTAAGATCTCTTGTTCTGAAACCTCTTTATAGGCAATAACATTTGTTAAATAATTTTTCCCTTGAAATTTGACTGTAACAGTTATTTCCATCATAATGATTTCTCCTTTCTATCATATAAAGGGAGGTTCCCCAAACCTAATATCGATTTCCGATTGTCTCAAATAACCATTAATGACAAATAGAATTTATCGAAAAAGGATTTTCCATTTTGTGAAATAGTAATATCAGCCTTTTACCGATAATGAACTACAAGAATCAAAGCTAGAGTCAGTTCTGCAAAATTTGCATTCATAAGTTTTGAAACAGACTCAGGAAGATACACAAACATTAATTGATCACTCGTAAATTGAGTAACTTTTTAATATAAGGTTATCTTTCGTAACCATAATATCCCCAAAAATATATTTTGTCAATTAAAATATTTTAAAGTTGATAAGCCCAATTAAAACCTTATCAAACCTATATTTCTCTAGTTACAATCAACTTTA
>NZ_JBALPP010000059.1:0-12972 GCF_036965425.1 Neobacillus drentensis
AGAGAAGCTTTTTAAAATAAAAAGAGGTGAAGAGTTTGAAACCAAAAATTAAAATAAATTTTACTGATTTTTGGGGAGGATTTGATAAAAAAAACAATTTCTTTACAAATTTATTGGAAACAAAATACGATGTTACGATTAGTGATGATCCAGATTATCTTTTCTATTCTTGCTTTGGTGGCGATCACTTAAATTATGATTGTGTAAGGATATACTATACTGGTGAGAATTGGAGGAGTCCTAATTTTAATGTATGCGATTATGCTCTAGGTTTTGATTACATTTCACTAGATGATAGATACCTTAGATTCCCACTATACTTTTTGTACACTGATGACTATGAGTTAGCAAAAAAGAAACATTTAATATCTGAAAATGAAATTGAGGAGAAAGTTTTATTTTGTAACTTTGTCGTTTCGAACGGTTCGGGATGGTCTCGAAATCACCTTTTTGACTGGTTATCAAAGTATAAAACAATAGACTCCGGAGGGGGATTTAGAAACAATATAGGCTATCGAGTCGAAGATAAACTAGAATTTCAAAAAAAATATAAATTTAGTATTGCTGGTGAAAATGGTCCAGGTGATGGGTATACAACAGAAAAGATTATTCAGGCATTTGCAGCACAAACTATACCAATCTATTGGGGAAATCCATCTATTTATAAAGAATTCAATCCCAATTCTTTTATCAATTGCCATGATTTCGATTCCTTTGAAGATGTTGTAAAGAGGGTTGAAGAAATTGATAATGATAAGGAGCTTTTTAGTAGAATGCTAAAAGAACCCATATATTCAGCAGATGTAAATCCGGAAGAAATTGGAGAAAAACAATTATTAAATTTCCTATCTCCAATATTTGATTCACAGTATGATTTAGCTTTTAAAAGACCAAGGTAGCAAGGCTTGGCAAAAAATCAGCCTCTATTCTTATTTCCAGAATTCCCCGAGTGGTCAGGCAACACTACCAAAAAACAGTTATTTCATTTGGTCACCGTTTCCACCTATTTTAGTACAAGCTTTGGAACCCTTTAATGACTGTTCCATATACTAGAGTAGTAGAGTTCGAAAGGAGGTAATTATGGAAAAAGTAGCTTTAATAACAGGAATTACCGGGCAAGATGGAGCCTATCTTGCCGAATTGCTGCTAGAAAAAGGATATACGGTTCACGGCTTACAACGAAGAAGCTCCCTGCTAAATACCAATCGAATTAATCACTTATACCGAGACCCACACGAGCCAGGCGCCAAGTTATTCCTTCACTATGGAGATCTGACCGACTCTACTAATTTAATTCGACTCATTCAGACCATCCAACCTGATGAGATTTATAATCTTGGCGCCATGAGCCATGTTCATGTCAGTTTTGATACGCCGGAATATACGGCAAATACAGACGGTCTCGGAATCCTTCGAATTTTGGAGGCAGTCAGAATTCTCGGGCTCATCAATAAAACTAAAATCTATCAAGCTTCCACGTCTGAATTATACGGTTTGGTACAGGAAACACCGCAAACGGAAAAAACGCCCTTTTACCCCCGAAGCCCTTATGCCGTTGCTAAGCTGTATGCATATTGGATTAGCGTAAATTACCGGGAAGCCTATGGGATGTATGCATGCAATGGTATTCTGTTTAACCATGAAAGCCCTATCCGAGGCGAAACGTTTGTTACCCGTAAGATTACTCGGGCAGTTGCCAGAATCGCTCTGGGACTTCAGGATCAACTGTACTTAGGGAATTTAAATGCCCAAAGGGATTGGGGACATGCCAAAGATTATGTGGAAGCCATGTGGCTCATGCTTCAACAAAACAAACCACAAGACTTTGTAATAGCGACGGGAGTAACTACGAAGGTGAGAGATTTCGTTAGGCTGTCTTTCGCGGAAGTAGGAATTGACGTGGAATTTAAGGGAGAGAACGAAGAGGAAAAGGGATTCGTTAAAGCATGCCATCACCCCGCTTTTCAAATCCCAACCGGAAAACCTATTGTGTCTGTGGACCCTCGTTATTTCCGACCCAGCGAAGTCGATTTGCTGTTAGGAGATCCGCATAAGGCAAAACAAAAATTAGGCTGGACCCCTAAATACAATCTGGACGAGCTGATTAAAGAGATGATAGATAGTGATTTAAAGGAAGCAAAAATGGAAGAGTATTTACGAAAGGGTGGTTACCGCAGTCATGAACAATTTGATTAATGGCTGCAAAGGATGACTTCATGCTAAAGAAAGGAGGAATTTCGAAACGTTGAAAATTGTTTTATTATCCGGCGGATCTGGAAAACGGCTTTGGCCGCTTTCTAATGATTCCAGGTCAAAGCAGTTTTTGAAGGTTTTAAAAACTGATAGTGAACAATTAGAATCGATGATACAAAGAATTTGGAAACAACTCAAATCGGTGAATCTCCATCAATCCTCGTATATTGCGACCAGTAAAGCTCAGGTTGACATGGTTTTGAGCCAGATTGGCAGTGATGCCCCCCTTATCATTGAGCAAGAGAGACGCGACACCTTCCCTGCCATAGCATTAGCCTCAGTCTATCTATATTCCTGTATTAAGACAGACCCTGATGAAGTTGTTTGTGTACTTCCTGTCGACCCCTTTGTTGAAAAGAGCTACTTTGAACAAGTTAAAGTCTTGGACAAGCTTATTCAGGAATCGGGTGCCAATATTGCTTTGATGGGTGGAACCCCTGTTTATCCATCCGAGAAATACGGATACATTATTCCGGAAAAAGGAAAAACAAAACAAAATCCACTATCCTATATGAGAGTCTGCAACTTTGTTGAGAAGCCTAAGGAAGACCAGGCTATCCGTCTTATAGAGCAAGGGGCATTATGGAACCTAGGTGTTTTTGCCTTCAAACTGAAATATATGCTCAACTTTTTACAGACTATTGGTTTTCCCATTGAATATTTTGAACTCAAAAAAGTATACGACCAACTGCCTAAAATTAGTTTTGATTATGAGGTTGTTGAAAAAGCCAACCATGTCATCGTTGTTCCTTACGATGGGACGTGGAAAGATCTCGGAACTTGGAACACATTAACCGAAGAAATGGATACTAACCAAATAGGAAAAGGGATAATCAGTGAAAACACCAAGAATACTCATGTCATTAATGAACTTGACATTCCTGTTGTGGTCATCGGTGTATCAAACATCGTCGTGGCAAGCAGTCCACAGGGCATATTAATTTCAGAAAAAGCGGCAAGTCACCAAATCAAGGATATCATGAAAAACGAGAAAGAAAGGCCAATGTATGAGGAACGAAGATGGGGCTGGTATCAAGTCTTAAACTATACCAAGATTTCAGACAACAATTTTGCATTGACGAAAAAAATCGTTATTGATGCAGGGAAAAACATCAGCTACCAGAGCCATTCGAAAAGAAGCGAGGTCTGGACAATCCTTTCGGGGGCAGGAGAGTTTGCCCTGGATGATCAGCTTTACCAAGTAAAGCAGGGAGATGTTCTCAAGATTCCGAAAGGAGCCAAACACGGCATTAAAGCCACCAGCACCTTAGAAATAATTGAAGTACAAATGGGCACCGAACTGGTGGAAGAAGATATCACTCGATTGTTTATGACCTGGGACGAAGTGATCGAGCATTGTGAGGGAAAAAGTGAGGAAAAGGAACAGGAGGCTTAACTAAAGCCTCCTCTTTTTTACATACCAATCAATGGTTTTCTGTAAACCTTCTTCCAAAGTCGTCCTTGCTTCAAATCCAAATAGCGCCTTTGACTTGGTTACATCGAGGCATCTTCTCGGTTGACCATCCGGTTTGTTGCTATCCCAAATGATTTCACCTGTGAAACCAGCTTTTTCTGCAATCAAACCCGCTAAATCTTTTATTGTTATTTCACGCCCTGTGCCAATATTAACCGGTTCCCCTTCGTCATATTTTTCAGCTGCCATCACAATGGCTTCGGCCGCATCCTCAACATACAAAAATTCTCTAGTTGCTTTTCCCGACCCCCAAGCATGTATTTGCAGCTGCCCTTTTTCCTTTGCTTCAACACATTTGCGAATTAAGGCTGGAATGACGTGGGAACTTTCTAAATCAAAATTATCCCTTGGTCCGTAAAGATTAACAGGAAGCAGGTAAATGGAGTTGAAACCATATTGCTGACGATATGCCTGCGATTGGACGAGAAGCATTTTTTTAGCAAGTCCATAAGGAGCATTGGTTTCCTCCGGATATCCATCCCATAAGGCTTCTTCGTTAAATGGGACAGGAGTAAATTTTGGATAGGAACAAATTGTTCCGCAAATAATGACCTTTTCCACTTGTGCCAACCGTGCAGCCTCTATCAAGTGAATGCCCATGGCAGCATTGTCGTAGAATAATGTCCCCGGATTCTTTCTGTTAGCACCTATTCCTCCCACAGATGCGGCGAGGTGGACAACGATATCAGGTTTCGTATTATTCAGGAGTGAATAGGCAACGGTTGAATTCCGAAGATCGTATTCGCGGCTGCGCGGAATAATAAGATCAGCGCAGCCTTGGTCTTTAAAACGATCCACAACATGAGAACCGAGGAAGCCGGCCCCTCCTGTGACCAAAATTCTTTTTCCCTTCATGACAATCGCCATTCCTCTCTTTTATTTACCGTCCCTAAACTCTTTAAAACATTGAAGATTCTTATCTTTTTCTGATAAGATTATTTTTTTATCAACTAGATCTAATGGCCAATCAATACCAATATCCGGATCATTCCAAATGATTCCGTCATCGTATTCTCCATAAAATTTCTCTGCACATTTATATGAAACTATGGATGGTTCAATTACTAGATAACCATGTCCAAAATTTTTAGGAACATAAAGCTCATTTTTATTATCTTCAGAAAGATAAAAGCCTCTCCATTCGCCAAATGTCGGGGAATCCTTTCTTAAGTCAACAATAACATCGTAAATCTTTCCGGAGATACAACGGACAAGCTTTGGCTGCTCATTTATTCTTTGAAAATGAATGGCTCTAATAACCCCTTTATACGAGTTTGTATAAAAAACTTCTTTTAAATCATGGTAAATACCATTCTCCTCAAATATTTCTTTGGAATAATCTTTAATAAAATAGCCCCGCTCATCATATGCAACAAAAGGCTTGATTAAAAATGAACCCTCTAAGTCTAATTTCTCAAATGAAAACTTTTGAATCATTCTCTATCCCTCGTACTCTTGAATTTGTGTTAGACATACGCTTCTAACGTCCTTCCCTAATTTATAGGCTAGTGACCATTCGATCACTTTATCCAATGCGTATTCCAAATTCCATTTTGGCTTCCAGCCTAATTCCGCTTTTGCTTTTGAACAATCTAATTTTAAATAATGTGCTTCATGTGGCCCATTGTTAGGCACAATTTCAAAGGATGATCCTGAACCCCACTTATTACATAGTCTGCTTACAGCCCATTCCACTGTTTTTTCACTTTCAGCATCAGGTCCAAAATTCCAGCCTTCTGAGTACCGAGCACCTTCTTTATACAATTTCTGTGCCAATAATAAATATCCACTTATTGGCTCCAAGACATGCTGCCATGGACGGATAGATTTGGGATTCCTTATTTTTATAGTTTCCCCTTTTAATAGGGACTGAATTCCATCAGGTATTAAACGGTCCTTTGCCCAATCGCCTCCTCCAATAACATTGCCGGCTCTTCCAGATGCGATTGCAACACCATGAGTATCATAGGTTTTAGGATTAAAAAAAGAGTTTCGATAACAAGCAGTAATTAATTCCGAACAAGCTTTACTATTTGAATAAGGGTCGTAACCACCCAGCGGTTCATATTCCCTGTATCCCCATTGCCATTCCTTGTTTTCGTAACATTTATCTGATGTTACATTTACAACCACTTTTATTTTTTTGTTTTGCATGTTTACTAGCCTGATGGCCTCAAATAGATTAACTGTACCCATTACATTCGTTTCATAGGTTTCTATCGGGTTTTCGTACGACATCCTCACAAGCGGCTGGGCAGCCATATGAAAAACGATATCTGGATTTGATTGTTGCAGGGATAAACGAAACTTTTCCCGATCTCTAATATCACCATGAATGCTGGTTGTGATCTTGTCTATTTCACACAATTCAAACAAACTCGGATTAGTGGGCGCTTGTAAGGAGTATCCCGTAATTTCTGCACCAAGATGATACAGCCATAAACAAAGCCAAGACCCTTTGAACCCTGTATGTCCAGTAATAAACACTTTTTTTCCTTTCCAAAATCCTTTATCAATCATTGTCCCACCCCTTTTTTCTACTTCCAAACTTTCCAAGGAGGGCTTTCGGACATCCACAGCTCTTCCAAATATTTTTTATCGCGTAACGTGTCCATTGGGTGCCAAAAACCATCATGTTTATATGCCATTAGCTGACCCTCATTTGCCAAATTTTCAAGTGGTTCTTTTTCGAGTACAGTACTTTCATCCCTAATATAATTGAACACCTCTGGTTGAAAGACAAAAAAACCCCCGTTAATCCAGTTGCCATCACCTTTCATTTTTTCTTTAAAACTCTCCACCAATTGATCCTTGTTCAAAGATAAAGCACCAAACCTTCCAGTGGGCTGCCCAGCCGTCAGCGTTGCAAACCTTCCATGCTCCTTATGAAACTCAACTAGTTTTTTCAGATCTACATTTGCAACACCATCACCATAAGTAAGCATAAAAGGTTCGTTTCCGATATATTTTTGTATCTTCTTTACTCTCCCTCCCGTCATAGTGTTAATACCAGTATTTGCTAATGTAATCTTCCATGGTTCTGCTGAATTTTGATGGATGAAATATTGATTCCCCTGGCTAAAGTCAACTGTTACATCAGATTTATATAGAAAATAGTTCAAGAAATAATCTTTTAACATATGGCCTTTGTACCCCAAGCAAATAATAAACTCATTAAAACCATGAGCAGAGTAAATCTTCATAATATGCCATATAATGGGGTAGTCGCCTATCTCTATTAAGGGCTTAGGTTTCAAATGTGATTCTTCACTAATTCGGGTTCCGTACCCGCCAGCCAAAATGACTACTTTCATCCTACAACCTCTTTTCTCAATTCTTTAATACAGGATAAATTTGTTCATCTTACGTGTATTACAACTGTAAGCTGCCACTCAGGATATATAATATGATTAATAACCGAGCTTGCATGGTTGAATGTAATTGTTTGGAGTTTTTTATGGGATTAATTTAAAAAGGGAAAATATGAAGATGAATAGTAGAAGAAAATTCAAATAAAAGCCAAAAAAAGATACTCTTCAAAAAAGTATCTTTTTTACTCACTTATTCTAACCCATAGTATCCACAAACTACATAGCCTACTGATTTAGCAGCAACGATCAGGGCATCCTCGTCAATATCAAATTTCGGGTTATGGTTGAAATAAGGTTTTTCTATCTCTTTGGGCGTACAGCCAATGTAAAAGTAACAGCCCGGGATTTTTTCTAAGTAATAGGCAAAGTCATCAGACGGTGACAACTGTGGATATTCAACGACCTCCTTAATATCCGGGTCATTTGTACTTTCTAGGATTTCTTTCACCATTGCTGTCACATCCGGGTTATTATAAAGCGGCGGGTAATCAGAAATATAGGTTAACTCACATTGAACACCAAATTCAGCTTCAATCCCTTTGACAATCCGGCGCACTTCCTTCTCTATGGTCACCTTTGTTTCCTCTGTCATGTAGCGGATATCCCCTTCAAGCTCTACACAATCCTTGATCACATTAAAGGTACCCTTGCCATCAAAGGAACCAATCGTAATAACTCCCATATCCATTGGATTTAGCCGGCGGCTGATAATGGTTTGAACGGCTGTTACAAAATATGAACCCGCAACAATCGCATCATTTGCTAAATGCGGGGAAGAACCGTGACCGCCGACACCTTGAATCCCGAGTTTAAAATATGATCTTCCTGCAAATGAATAACCACTGTGATAGCCTACATTTCCTGCTTTCGCCATTGGAAGTAAATGAATCCCAAAAATATTTTCAACATCATTAAGCGCCCCAGAATCAACAATGCTTTTTGCTCCGCCAGGCGGTACTTCTTCTGCATGCTGATGAATAATTTTGATGGTACCTGGAAATTCATCTTTTAATTGAATTAGGCAATCCGCAAGAACCATTAAATAGGCTGTATGTCCATCATGCCCGCACGCATGCATGACTCCTTCATTCTTTGATTTAAAAGGAAGGCCTGTTTCTTCCAAAATCGGAAGGGCATCAAAATCAGCCCGAAGTGCAATCGTTTTTCCCGGCTTTCCGCCCTTAATCGTCACGATGATCCCATGTCCATTTCCGACGTTAGATTGAACTTCAACATCCTTGCCTTTATAAAAATCTAAAATATATTGAGCTGTTTTTTCTTCTTTAAAAGATAACTCTGGGTTTTCATGTAAATATCGACGAATATGGATTATTTCATCTTTCCTCGCTTCTAACATTTCCATTAATTTCTTTCTCATTTTTATTCCTCCCAAAGTTCATCTTACCGATGAATAAAACTCTACTGCTGAAATCGCAACTCCAAAAGGTAAAGTTCCCGGCTCGTACCTATGGATATTCTTAAAACCTCATTAACTTATAATACCGTTCACCGCTCCTATTTAAGCAGCGGTTTTATAAAATATAAGCCTCTTTTGTTCCACGTGAAACGTTTATAAATATTAAGACTGAAGTAATGATTGTAGATAATGGATGGTAAAAAGTATGAGCTTTCCTAGTTGAAATTTTTTATGGTATGATAGTTAAATTGTTTTCCACCTTATATCACATTTATATTCATCTAGGAAAAGAGGTAATTATGCACTCTACTGAATTATCCAAGCAACATTGGTTGCTCATCTTTACACTTTCTTTATTAACATTTGTTCTCGGAACAAGCGAATTTGTTATCGTCGGGATCTTAACCGATATTTCCTCAGGTCTCCATATAACCAATGCAAAAGCTGGCACACTCGTTTCTGCGTTTGCCATTACGTTTGCCATTGCCACACCACTCGTGATGAGCGCAACAAGCCATTTTCCTAAGCGTAAATGGATGTTGTTTTTAATAGGGTCGTTCATCATCCTGAATGCTTTATGTGTGATTTCGACGAGCTACATCATGCTCCTTGTACTTCGGATGATGACGGCGATTGTAACAGGAGTTTTAATCTCCCTTGCCATGATTGTTGCAAGTGAGACCCTTCCAAGCGCCAAACGAGGGCTTGCTATATCATTTGTTTTCGGTGGTTTTACTCTTGCAAATGTGGTTGGAGTACCAATAGGCACTGCTATTGCTGAATGGTACAACTGGAATGCAACCTTCCTGTTAACGACATTTCTGGGTGGAATTGCGTTTTTGGCATCCTTCTTCATTTTGCCTAATAAGCTCAGTCAATTTCGCAGTTCCATGCGTGATCAATTTTCTTTGTTGACACACCCGCGAATCTTAATGGCGTTTTTCATTCCATCTTTAGGATTTGGAGCGACGTATGCCGTTTATACGTACCTTGTTCCGATCCTGAATGGAATGGAAGCACCGAGTAATTCAATCAGTTTGATATTGTTTGGCTACGGATTTATTTCGATTTTCAGCAACATACTCGCTGGTAAAATTGCCAGCTTCAATGCAATCGGACGCCTTCGCATTGTCTTTCTTGTGCAAGCAATTGTTTTGATCAGTTTATATTGGACGACAAATAATTTACTCTTTGGATTAATTAACATTGGCTTGATGTCATTAATGGCCATCCTTTTAACAACATCTACCCAGCTTTATTTGATCGACCTTGCAGGCATATATCAACCAAAAGCGACAGGACTCGCTGCTTCTCTGATGCCAGTCGCAAGCAATGTTGGAATTGCCTTGGGTTCCGCAGTAGGTGGAATGGTTTACCATCAAGGGAATTTGATGAGTGTGACATTGGTCGGCGGGTTGATTGCCATCTTTGCCAGTCTTCTAACTTTTCTAAGCTATCACTTGGACCAAAAACAAACAAAACCCGCATAAGCGAGGTTCCGTACTCACTAATTTTAACAAGCCAAAATGAACAAGTTTTTTATTCAAAACTTGTTCATTTTTGGCTTATTTATTTTTCCTGGAATAATTTTTTTACGTACGACGCATATAGGCACGGACCGTTATAGGTGCAAAAATGGCCACGATGACTGCTGCTCCAATGAGGGAAATAACAAAATCAGAGCCAATGTTAGAGTTGTTAACAAGATCACGGACAGCAGTAATCAGATGTGATAGCGGGTTCATCTTTACAAACCACTGTAGCCAGTCGGGCATGGTGTTAACCGGTACGAAAGCATTAGAAAGAAACGTTAGGGGGAACAGTGCAAGCATCGATATCCCCTGTACACTAGAAGCAGTTCGCGCAATCACACCAAAGAAAGCAAAAATCCAACTAATGGACCAAGAGCACACAATGACGAGAATTGCGGCAATGACTACATAACCAAGTCCTCCATCAGGCCGATAGCCCATAATATACCCCATGGTAAAAGTAAGCACAGTCGCAATGGTATATCGGATTGTATCTGCTAAAAGTGCTCCAGCTAACGGAGCAATTCGTGCAATCGGAAGGGACTTAAACCGGTCGAAAACACCCTTATCCATATCCTCACGCAGTTGAACTCCCGTGACAATGGAAGTCGTAATAACGGTCTGCACAAGGATGCCGGGAATTATGACCGGCAAATAGTTCTCTACATTACCTGAGATGGCCCCGCCAAAGATATAGGTGAACATGAGAGTAAAGATAATTGGCTGGAGCGTGACGTCGAAAAGCTGCTCGGGTGTACGCCGTATTTTCAGTAAACCTCGATAGGCCATTGTCAATGAATTTCGTGCCGACTGACCTAAGCTCATATGGTTTTTCAGTTGACGATTAAGTGAAGTACTTTTCATCCTCTTATCTCCTCTACTTCGGGCATTTCATATGGCGCACTAGGTGTGTCCGCATTCACACCATGACCAGTGATAGTCAGAAAGACCTCATCAAGGGTCGGTTTCTGCACACTTAGCTCTGCTAGGTGGATTCCCGCCTCACGAAGGGCGATTAGTAGATCCGCAACTCGGTCTGCATCTGCCATCGGTGCAGTAATCTTCCCGCCTTCCGAAGATACATTCGACTTTACGTTTAGCACCCTTTCAACGGTATGACGAGCCGCAACTATATCCAGTGAATTTTCGATTCTTAAATGCAAGGAAGATCGGCCAACGGATGACTTTAATTCATCCACGGTACCCTCTGCAACGACTATGCCTCGATCGATTACCGCAATCCTGTCTGCTAGTTCATCTGCTTCTTGTAAATACTGCGTTGTTAACAGTACGGTTGACCCCGTACTCACTAATCGGCGGATAGTATCCCACATTTGATTTCGTGTACGCGGATCAAGCCCCGTAGTCGGTTCGTCTAAAAAAATGAGTGGCGGCTGGGAAATGAGACTTGCTGCCAAATCCAGCCTGCGGCGCATGCCGCCGGAAAAATTTTTCAACGGACGCTTTGCTGCTTCCGTTAATCCAAATTCCTCGAGCAACTCCACTGCCTTACGTTTTGACTCTGCTCTGGAAAGACCAAGCAGCCGGGAGAAAATGACCAAATTCTCGGTTGCGCTTAGCGACTCGTCGACTGAGGCATATTGACCAGTAACCCCAATCAATTGTCGCACGATCTGGGACTCCTTCATCACATCATGTCCAAAGATGTGTGCCGATCCTGCATCCGGCCGGAGTAAGGTTGCCAGCATTCTGATGGTGGTGGTCTTGCCTGCTCCATTCGGTCCAAGCAGGCCGTAAATGGTGCCAGCGCGCACATTCAGATTTACGCCGTTAACGGCACGGTTTTCACCAAAATTCTTTATGAGGCCGCGGGCTTCAACGGCCCAATCACCATTGTTCGGTATTGTTCGGTGCATCATTTCCATTCCTCCCTTATCACTAGGTACATGGTAACAAACATTTGTGAACTGAATATGAACTTTCTCCTCGCCCTCTTGTTCATATTAAGTTCATAAAGAAGGTGTATGCTAAGAACAGCTTGAATATTTTTATAAATGTAATTTATGAAAAAGGATTGAATGTCATGGCAAAATTTAATGGTTGACGATGACCCAATGTGCTTGAAAATACTGGACTGGTTGGGTATTCTTAAAGCACAATCTCCTTTTAAGGATGTGTTTAACCTGCGATTAAATAAATATATTTCCGAGTCTGGTAAAACTTCTAGACGCGGTGCAGATAAGTTGATTAGTGAAGGAAAAGTGTCCATTAACGGAAAAGTTGCCACATTGGGAAGCCAAGTCGAACCAGGGGATGATGTTCGTATTGGTGGAAATCCGGTCAAAGTGGATAAAAATTACGTTTATATTGCCTTAAATAAACCGGTTGGCATTACTAGTACGACAGAAAGACATATTAAAGGAAATATTATTGATTTAGTCAACCATCCATTAAGAATCTTTCATATAGGAAGACTGGATAAAGATTCAGAGGGTCTTATCCTCCTGACTAATGACGGAGATATTGTTAATGAAATTCTGCGTGCTGAAAATAAGCATGAGAAGGAATATATCGTGACAGTAGACAAGCCAATCACTCCAGAGTTTTTAAAAAGAATGGCAGGAGGCGTGGAAATACTAGATACAAAAACGCTGCCTTGTAAAGTAGAACAGCTTTCTAAATATGTTTTTCAAATCATTTTAACACAGGGTTTAAACCGACAGATTCGCCGTATGTGTTCTGCCTTGGGATATGAGGTTTGTCGACTGCAACGGACACGCATCATGAATATCCATTTAGGGAACCTTCCTATTGGCCAATGGAGAGATTTATCAAAGAAAGAACGTACTCAATTATTTAACGAACTTAATTATGAGCCAAAAGAATGGTAAAAAAAGAGTGTGAACCGAATCAAAAAAACAATTTCGGTCCACACTCTTTTTATATTTATATTTGATTTAGTAT
>NZ_JBALPP010000059.1:13012-13882 GCF_036965425.1 Neobacillus drentensis
AGTATTACAGTTTTCACATTAAAAGATTTCCAATCCCCCATAATAAAACAAAACTAATTAGAATGGTTAAATTGGATACGGTTCCAATGAGTTTCCTATCATAATTAAATTGAACAGCATAAACTAAACTGGTTAAGGACATAGGCAAAATAAGACCCAGCAACAAAGTATATCTGAACATATGATCAAAAGGTAAAAGAATGAATAATAAAATGCCAATACATAAACCTGCAACGTACCTTAAGGTCAAATATTTAAGTATTTTATTGAAATAATTTTTGTCTAGAGAAAAATCTAGAAAGATTCCGAGTAATAGCAGGGACAACGGCATATTGGCCTTTGAAATAACACCAGCCACATCAAGAATTACAGTCGGAAGCTGCAGGCCAATTATACTTATTGTACAAACTGTTATATACGTCAGAAAAGGAATGGATTTGGACATTTTCACAAGCACGTGCTTGACCTCAAATGTATTATTATCAGAGGAATAGAAACTTCCAATCATATAGGTTAATCCAAAAACAATTAAGGCATTTCCCATATCAAACATACCAAAATATTTTATTCCTTCCTGACCCCAAATTCCTTCTACAAGTGGGTAAGCAAAGAGACCAATATTGAAGCCAGGGACCATCATTGTCATCATGCCCTTGATTTTTCTGTTTTCCTTTTTAAATGCAAAAAAACCAAGGAAGGTTAAAAAAATACCGTAAACAAAACCGCTAATCATTATTAAAATAAGCGAAGAATCAATCTTAATATTACTAAAGCTGATGATAATTAAGCATGGGAGAGTAAGATTAAAAACAATTCTCGTTACTGCCTCACCATCACTTTCTTTAATAATATTACAACGTTTTAAAATAT
>NZ_JBALPP010000060.1:0-4488 GCF_036965425.1 Neobacillus drentensis
TGATATTTTAACCCAGATTACACTTAAAATAGGAAAAAACAACATATCATAGATAATATTCGTTTTAAAAATTTTCGGAAACGGACGGACTGGATAGGCCACTTTATTGGTACCAACCACAAAGGCGTCAACCAAAGTGGCAAGAACACCTTTTGAGAAAAAAATAATTAGATTATCTCTCATTTTTGATCCCCTGAATAAAAATGGAAAAGAAGCAAGACTCATTGCAAGAACTAAATTTAATAACTTTTTTTCCAATATAAACATCCCTTCAATAATATACTAGTGATATTATTACAATTACCTAAAACGTATCATTAATACCATTTACGTCATGCAGAATTGATTTTTTCCGTTCTTTTTTTCACTGCTTGATGGATGATTAAAAAGATATTTAAGTTGATACTACCGACTGATGCTAAAAAAACTAATCGGGATGATTTCCCGATTAGTTTTTTTCAATACCGCTGAATTTGATGATATTTCCGCTGAATCCATAATTATTCCCGCCGATTCCCGGTGGAATTCCGCGGAGTTTCAAACTTATTCCGCTGTGTTCACATTTTATTCCGTAAATGTCACAATTAAAAATCAAAATTATCCGGATCAGGCCCGACGCGGTGATTTTGGTTCAAATCATCGATCCTTTGCATGTCCTCATCGGAAAGTTCAAAGTCAAATACTTGTGAGTTTTCAACAATTCGGTGTTCCTTAACCGATTTTGGAATCGTGACGACTCCATTCTGCAGGTCCCAGCGCAAAATTACCTGTGCTGGCGATTTTCCGTATTTGCCTGCGATTTCCCCCAAAACAGGATTGTCCAGCAGCCCACCCTGCATTAAAGGAGACCACGCCTCCAGCTGGATTTCGTGCTCCCGGCAAAACGCTTGAAGCTCTTTTTGAGTTAAGCGCGGATGGTATTCTACCTGGTTTACCATCGGTTTGATTTCCGCCTCAGCCATCAACTCTTCAAGATGATGAACCTGGAAATTGCTCACACCAATCGCCCGAACCCGGCCTTCCTTATACAACGTCTCGAGTGCCCGCCAAGCTTCCTTGAATTTCCCCTCAACCGGCCAGTGCACCAAGTACAAGTCTAAATACTCTAAACCAAGCTTCGTAAGGCTTCTTTCGTATGCAGCAATGGTCTCTTCGTAGCCAAGATCGGCATTCCAAACCTTGGAGGTGATGAATAAGTCTTCACGGGCAATCCCCACTTCCGCCAGCCCCTCACGGATTCCTTCTCCAACGCCCGCTTCGTTTTCATAAATAGCTGCTGTATCAATGCTGCGATAACCATGCTTAATCGCTGACTTCACTGCATTCACCAGCACAGGGCCTTCTTCTACTTTAAATACGCCTAAACCAAACCATGGCATGTTTACTCCGTTATTTAGTGTTGTTGTTGTTTGTAAGTTCATTTAACAAACCTCCTCTAATTTTGAAAAACTATGGTCACGCCGCTCCAACGAACGGCTCCAACCTGTTAAGATAACTGCCCCTAAAACCATCAACCCGCCGATCCATGTGGTATGGATGAGTCCGATAGAATCGGTGATTGCTCCTCCCAAATAGGAGCCAATCGCGATCCCTGCGTTAAAAGCGGCAATGTTTAAAGCGGACGCCACATCCACAGCACTCGGCACGAAACGTTCCGCCAATATCACCACATAAACTTGCAGACCTGGGACATTCATAAAAGCAAGCAATCCCATCAAAATAATCGTAATTAAGCCAGCAATTTTAAAAGGAGCCGTGTACATCAAGACAAAAAGCACAAGGGCCTGGACGATAAACATATAGAATAAGGCACCGATTGGATTGCGGTTCGACAGCTTTCCGCCGACCATGTTGCCAATCGCAATGGCCACACCGTATACGAGCAAAATAACGGCAACAGTTCCTTCTTTAAAACCAGTTATATCCTGCAGCAATGGTGATAAATAGGTGAAGACAACGAATGTCCCGCCATACCCAAGAGCCGTGATGCTGAAAAGCAGTAAAAGCCGGCCATTGGTCAGGGGCTTGAACTGATCGCGAAGACTGGTCTGAGTTCCTTTTTTCAAAAAGGAAGGAACGAGAGCGAGGTTCGCGAAGAAGCCGATGACGCCAACTGCCACAATCAGGACGAAGGCGAGCCTCCAGCCGAATTGTTGTCCGATGAAAGTTCCAAACGGCACGCCGGTCACGGTGGCGACGGTTAAGCCGGAGAACATGATCGAGATGGCGCTCGCACGACGGTTTGTCGGAACAAGGTCCGCCGCAATGGTTGAGCCGATAGACATAAAGACGCCGTGCGACAGAGCTGAAATCACGCGTGCTGCCAGCAGAACGCTGATGGTGGTGGCGCTGGCGGCGATGCTGTTGCCGATGATAAAAATAATCATGATCCACAGCAGCAAGGTTTTCCGTGACATGCGCGATGTCAAGGATGTTAAGACTGGAGCGCCGAATGTGACCCCCAGGGCGTATAAGGAAACCGTCAGTCCTGCGGTGGTAACGGATATGTGTAAATCTTTGGCGATCAGCGGCAGCAGGCCGACGCTGATAAATTCGGTGGTTCCGATGGCAAAGGCACTCACGGCTAAGGCCAGCAGCGCGAGTGTGCTTTGTCTTTTATTTAAAGGCATGATGTTTCCTCCTCTAGTTTGTTTTTTTACTTGCAAATGTTATTATGGGATATATGCAAGTAATTAGGAAGTACGCACTTTAAAGTGCTATAGATACCTAAAAGTAATATAGGTACTTTTTGGTGCCTATCAGCGAGGAGGATGGACTGACCATGGAAAAAAAGAAGTACAATATATCGGTTGAGGCGACGCTTGAGGTAATCGGGGGCAAATGGAAGTGTGTGATTCTTTGTCATTTAACGCACGGGAAAAAGCGGACCAGTGATTTGAAGCGGCTGATGCCAAGCATTACACAAAAGATGCTCACCCAGCAATTGCGGGAGCTGGAAGAGGACGGCGTCATCAATCGGATTGTTTATAATCAGGTGCCGCCAAAGGTGGAATACGAGTTGAGTGAGTATGGCAGGAGCCTGGAGGGGATTCTGAATTCCCTGTGCGACTGGGGCGAAAAACACATCACAAAAATTTATGGCGATAAGTTCGCCGTTTTAGAAGATAACATTTTGAACGATAAACTTAAATAGATGGTGTCAAGCACCATCCCAGTATTAAAGAGTAGCCCCCACTCTGGTAGAGGGGGCTATTCTTTTCCGCTGTCAGTAAAAGCCCCATTTGATGCTTCTTCAAAACTAGACTTAAACTAATTTTCCCTTGTGCTAATAATACATTTTCTATTACTAGTTTTTTCGCCTTTACCTTTTAGAAGATTATTGAATTAACTATAGTAATAGCTTAACTAATTATTCTATTTGATGATGTGAGTTTAATAGATGTGTAAGACAAGTATTTGTGCTACCTGACTTCATAAACCCATCCTAAAGTTTTAAACCATAACACTGTCTTGGGGGGAAACTCCTCTTTTTACAGGAATAGTTAGTACGCAGCTATTCCTATTCCCATTTCATGAAAGGAGGGAAGAAATGGATTTTAACCTTCGAGAAATATTAAAAATGATATCCGTTCAAAATGTGGAAAATGCAGATGTAGAAGTAGTGAATCACTCACCATTAGAGATGATGGGTAAAGGACGGCAAGGAGCTGTTTTTAAATTATCTGACGACATTTGTGTAAAGATATTTGGGAATCCAGAGGATTGCCAACGGGAAAATTATGCTTATTCACTTGGAAAACATACCAACCTCTTTCCACGTATATACGAGGCTGGGAAACTTTATATCGTGATGGAAATTGTCAAAGGGGTTGATTTGCGTGAATACCTGCAATCTCAACCACTTTCAATAGAACTTTCCTATAAGTTGATTGAAATGCTAATCACTTTTAAAAGAATAGGTTTTGAAAGGATCGACCATCATAAACGGCAAATTTACCTTCAGCCAGATGGCAATCTTAAAGTAATCGATGTAGCGAGGACAGTTTGGCGTGATCGCGTCTATCCATATCCCCGTAAATTACTGACTTCACTTGGTGAAGAAAACAAAGAATTATTCTTATCACATGTAAAACAACTAGCTCCTGATCTGTTTGAGGAATGGATGTATTACATCCGTATGGATGAGATATCTCGTGATATTTACCAGGTATTACTTGCCAATCCAAAAGAAAAGGATACCGTAAAAATTTTAAGTAAAAAGTTTTTAACAACAAAAGATGAGAGCAAAAAAGCTGCTCAACTAGAAAGCTTAGCCCACAAGGTTTTTAAAGAAGAATGGGTCAAAATGATGGTCCTAAAAGGGTACGATATTGACAAAATCATGGACGAAATCGATAGATATTGGGCTAAACAAGAAGAACAATTTAAATATAAAATGGAGCAAAGCCGTGATAGTAGCAAAAATCAGGATAAAGATAGAAAACGCGATAGTGTTAGCAGCAAAAATCAGGATAAAGATAGAAAACG
>NZ_JBALPP010000060.1:4554-58270 GCF_036965425.1 Neobacillus drentensis
GAAAACGTGATAGTGATAGTAGTGGGAGCAACGGTAAACGGCGGGATAAAGAAAAAAAACGAAGCAAAGATAAAAGCCGGGAAAAGGGAAAGTATCATGGAAAAAAAGGGCGTTAGCCTACCCCCACAGCCAACTGCTGAAATTGGGCTAAATCCATAATCCAAGCTGAGGAGGAGCTACTTTGTTAGCAATGGAGAAACAATATGAAAGTACTAATTATCTGGCGCCTGCTAACAGTTGGTGGAGTTAATGCCGGTTGGCGGAATCGCGCCATTTATTTTAAGCAACATGGAATTGAAACGGAATTTCTTTACACCACTGATCACGGTGGTTTGCACATCATGCAGGATGTAGCTCCTGTTTATTTAACGAAGGATGAAAAGTCCATCATTAATTTGATTAAGAAAAATGGGTACGATGCCATTATTGTTGTGGACACAGGGGCTGCTTTCAAATGGATAAAAAAAGCAAAATTTAAAGGGCCCGTCATTGTTGAAGCGCGCACACCAGAACTCATCAAACTGCAGCCGCATTTAAAAAATTTCAGAGGTATCCAACTAGTATCCATTATCGTCCCTTCCCACTATCAAAAGCGATTAGTATCCATCCTGACGGAAGATATCCCCATCCAAGTAATATACAATGGAGTAGATACTTCCTTCTTTCGACCCTTAGCAATAGAGGAGATTGATTATTCCACTCCACCTTTACCGACCACCAATAAAAAAATCATCGGATGGATTGGCCGAGTGGATAAGCGTAAAAACTGGCCGATGCTGCTAGAAGTCGCCAAAACGATTAAAAGCGAACGCGATGATGTAGAAATTTGGCTCATTGGTGGTGCACATAGCGTGCAACGTGAAGAATTTGCAGCGGCATGGCAAGAGGAGCAGCTTACAGATATTATTAAGTGGTTCCCAGTCATCCCATATCAGCAAATGCCTCATGTCTATTCGAAAATCCGCCAATCAGGAGGCTGTACCCTTGCCACCACCAAAACCGAATCCTTTGGAAATACCTTTATAGAATCGATGATATGCGGTGTACCTGTTGTCGCTTCTCATTTCATGCCAATCTCAGAAATCGTTGTCCATGAAAAGACCGGATTGCTCTTTCAAGGGCACAATGTCCAAGAGGCAGTCGAACAGCTGTACCAAATCTTAGATAACCGAAATCTCTATCAACAAATGTCAGAAGCAGCGATTCAGCATGTCCAACAAAAGTTTGCCATTCATGTTGTTGCGGATCAATACGTCGACTTTTTAAAAAAGCTTATAGATAACGATAACGAAACAGATCGTGAGGTGAATTCTCCGTGATCGAACCAATTGCTTATGTAAGGCGGCTGGAGGGGAAATCGAATGCTCACCTGATTAGATTTAATGACGGAAAAGAATATGCAGTTAAATATTTTCAACCTGGTTTCGAAAAATCTCTACCGAATGAGTGGATTGCATACTGCTTAGCGCGATACCTAGGTCTCCCGATTCCCTTCGCCCGATTAGTAGAAATACCAGAAGAATTCTCCTCCGATGTCCCACAACTCGCACAGCTGAATTTTTCTAAAACACAGTTTGCCTCCCTCTTCGTTCCAAACTGTTCTAATGGCCATCAGGTGCGTAAAGTGGCCGAAATTAGCAATCACCGCTCTCTAGCTGCCATCATTTTATTCGACTATTGGCTGTACAATCGCGATCGCACACTCAAAAACATCCTTTTACACGAAGAAAATCAAAATTCCTATCATCTACGAGTCATCGATCATGCAGAAATATTTGGTTCTTACTGTTGGACGCTGCCCTATTTGTCCAAGCTCCCTGCAAAAGTGATGAAAAGCCGTACACACCAACTAATGGCACTATTTATTGAAGACAAGGAAGCCTTCGGCGAAGGGCTTGAAATCATTCAGAGGATTCCAACCTTTTTAATTGAAGAAATCGTTTCCTTAATACCTGAGGACTGGAATGTGCCACAGGAGGAAAAAAGGGCAATCGTTAACGCGCTGGTTCACCGGCGGAAAAAATACCTTCCCCGATTAATCGATAAATTCATCCAAAAGGTCTATTTGCCGCTACATGAAAAAAATGAATGAATTACACTACTTTCCTATTGAGGTAAAGGATTTTTTTTACTAGTGATAGAATTAGATTGAATCCGTACGTATTTTACAAGTTTTTCAAGATAAAATGGGATTTCTTAAAGCAACAGTGCACTTAGCCCTGCTTAGGAAGAAGAAATGGTTGTCTACTTAAAAGAATTAATAAACAACCAAAAATTAATTTGATAGTGTCAGGCACCATTCGTGTGACACACAAAAAAGAGATCCACATCCCCTCTAGGGTTTTGGATCTCTTCTAAATTCTATTGCATAATAATGACTTTTACTGTTCTTCTGCCCCATGCTAAAGCTTGAGATTGGGTTGGCATAAACACGTCGATTTTGTGTCCTTTAATAGCACCGCCCGTATCGCCTGCAATGGCTTCGCCATAGCCTTCTACCCATACTTTACTGCCTAGAGGGATGACACTTGGGTCAACGGCAATTATTTTCAGGTTTGGATTGGCCTTTAAATTGTAGCCCATAGTAGTTACACCTGAACATCCCGCACAGGAAGCAGTATATGCGGATGCCGATACATACATCTCTTTACCCTTGACCGCTGCCGCTGGTTTGCTTTGAGCTGGAGCTGATACTGGCTGCGCTTTTGCCGTTGCTGCTTCGCTGGCAATCTTCGCTTGCATGTCTTTCATCTGTGATTCAATGCCGGCCTTTTCCTGCTCGGCTAGTGCCATTTGCTGTACAATTTGACTTAATTTTTGCTGCATGGCTGTTAAAGCTTGCTGTCTCTTTTGAAGATTTTGATTAAGCTCTGCCTGTTGCTTCGCAAGTACGTTTTGGTCTTCTTCTAATCTCTGTTCTTGTCTATCAATCTCTTTTTTATCGTCTTCAATCTTCTGAAGATCTTCTTTTTGTGCTGTTAAAATATCTTTATCCGCATCCATCAAAGCAGACGCTGCACTTGCACGCTGAATGAATTCAGAGATGCTGTCAGATTCGAAGAAAAGGTTAATCACAAGGCTCAAGCTATCGTTCTGCTGAAGCGCAACTGCCCTTTGCTTCATAATCCCTTTGCGGGCAAGAATTTTATCCTCAAGGGCGACGATTTCTTCTTTCTTCTTTTCAATCAACTGGTTGGTTGCATCTATTTTCTTTTGTGTATTAGCCATTGATTCTTTGTTTTGTGTAATAAATGTATATAGAGATTGCAATTCTTGCTGAATTTGTTCGATTTCTTTATTAACGGTTTGCTTTTCTTGTGCTTTTTGCTCTACTAATTTTTGTTGCTGCTGAAGCTGCTGCTTAGCATTATGTAGGGCTTGGCTATTGGTTTGTGCATATGTAACTATTGTACCAGTTTCACATAACACCAATGTAAGTAACACGAGAATGATACGCTTTATTGTCGTTTGCATACGTTTTCTCCCTTCCTTAGTACTATAGTTATACCAGAACAATGTACCAGTTATGTTACAAATAGATTAAAAGAGTATCACAAATTGTCATAATACAAAGGAAGGTGTCAATTCTGTGTCATAACAGTGTCATCTTTTCGAACTTGGAAATTTAAATAAATGTATCTTCGACTTCCTCCTCCTTCAGTTCCTTCTCCTCCGACAAAACGCGCACCTTTTTTCTCTTTCGTGCACTTGTTTTTTCACTCGGGAAAAAGCTCAAAAAGGACACCTTATCACCTTCTTTGACGGCAAAGTGGTGAAAAAGGTCAAATACTTCTGTTTCAGTTAACTGGCGGTGACAGGAAAAAATTTTTAGTGATTGCTTTTGGTAGATAAGATGAATGTTGGAATCATAGAAGTGGAATTGAATGTTTGCCTTGCTGTCGAGCGGGATAGATTGGTAGGATGGGGCCTTGGGTGATTGCGGTGACTGATTTGAAAGCAGGATGGCATCGTAAAAGCTGGGTTTTCTTGTGAACTGCAGGTTTTTCTTACTCTTTTTTTCTCCGATAAAAATTAATGAATTTCTACTCTTCAAACAAAATCCCCCTAAATATTACATTTGTATACATTATTCGACGATAATTTCTCTCTTTCCTTCCATGTGCCTGCAAAAAGTTGAAAAAAAACATCAAAGAAGCCGCTGACACGTGTTCAGCGGCTTCTTCTAAAAAAACAGGGGGGTTTTTCATTTAGTTTGCCCAAAGGAATATTTTTTATACAAAAAAAATTCCGGCAATCAACGGCTGCCGGAATTCAGAATTGGGGATGGCCTCGAAGACATGATTGATTTTCTTATACTGGGGAAATCGGGTTGGTTAGCTTATGGGAAAAGGAATGTTTTTCGAGCTTTTATGCGGGTAATTGGAGTGGATTCTAAGGGGGCCTCTTTCCCTGATTTCAAGCTGCTCCTCCATAATGAGGCATTCCAGCTGACTAACGCGCTTTTGCAGGCTGTCGACATTTTGATTGGCCTTTCCAACCATTTTGATCAAACTTTCCAGCAGCTGCTCTAAGTTGGCAGCATTTTTATTGTTAAAATCCAATGGAGACTTCCTCCCTTTTTTGCTCTGGCTTAGGTTCATGTCTTTGTTCCGGAACAAACTCATGTCTTGGCTCTGGGGCTGAACCACGGCCTTGATCAGGCACAAACTCATGTCTTGGCTCTGGAACTGTATCGCGCCTTTGTTCCGGCGCAGCTTCACGTCTTTGCTCAGGTACCACCTCATGCTGGGGCTTGGCGCTTAAAAAGCGTACGGACTCCGCAATCACTTCAGTAACGTAGACTTTCTTTCCCTCTTTTTCATAATGGCGGGTCTGCAGCCGGCCGGTTACCCCCAATACGGCTCCCTTTCGACAATATTTGCACGTATTTTCGGCAGCATTCCGCCAAAGGGTGCACTGGACAAAATCGGCTTCAATCTCTCCATTGTGGTTGCGATAGTGGCGATTTACCGCCAGCGTGATATGCGCTACATGCGTCCCTTCCGTCGTCGTCCTTAATTCCGGATCCCTCGTCAGCCTGCCGACAAGAGTGACTTGATTGATCATGCCTTCAACTCCTTCGCATTTGATGGTTTCATCATACGCTCCGGGCCCGCCGACTGTAAAACCGCCTTAAGGGCTTTTTCGAGACTGCTTTTGCTCGAAAAACTGTTTTTCAAGGGGTTTTTTGTCAAGGAAAGCTGTTGGTTTTTCAAAAAAAAATGATATTCCTCATTTCGACAAATATTTTTCGACATTTGCTTTCTTTTAGCGTATGTTATAATTAGGAAAAATAAACACAGGAGGTCAAGATGAAATCGTTTAAGTTATTCTCGTTGGAAGTTGTGGAAGATGACACTTCGGTTGAAGTCCCGTTAGAAGATGGCTTGATTCTCAATAAAGAAGACGACCGCTCCACCTGGCTGATGGAGGCTTATACCGATCTCTCCCTCTATGATTATTTCAAAAACATTTTCGAGCAAAAACGCGACATTATTGTCGAAGCAGTTATCACCAAAAAGGAGAACGCACCTGCGTTTTTCCAAACAAAAATTAGCTCGTTAACGAAATTTGAAAAGCACATCAGCGTCCTATTTGAAGGCCATCTTCGCCGCAATAAAAGCGACTATTCCGAGCTCTTGCTCGAAAATCTGCTCCAAAAAGGACTTTCAGGCCAGGCCCTTCTTAACGAATTCAAGGAAAATATGAAGAGCAAGCCGAAGCTTAAAGTGAAGAGCACCTAGACTAAGACCAGCCCTCGGACTGGTTTTTAAAGGGAAAGAAGGGACAAGCCGCTCGGGCTGTCCCTTCTTCTTATTCGTCTTTATTATCAGCGTCGTGGCGGTCAATATCATCCTCGATTATTTCTTCTCGTGGAGTATTATTGTCCTTGCCTGGGTCTTTGTCCGTAGGTCTGTTTTTATCCTCAGATTCCGGATAGTGATCTCGGTCAATGATATTATTGTCGTTTAAATCATTGTTACGGTTATTCAAGTTATTGTTTAAATTATTGTTACGGTTATTCATATTATTTCTTTCATATCTGTCATTAACCCCATCATTGTCCAAATCGTTATCAATTCTGTTATTGGTTGGCGGCGGAGGATTTATATCATTTTTGGTATTGGTATTACAACCAGTTAAACCAACCAACATCGCAGATAGGATAGACCCTGAAAGCAGTAATGAAATCCTTTTCTTCAAGGCAAAAAGCCCCTTTCAACTAAAATTTGACCTTTCCATGGTCTGCTTTTAGTTTCCCCAAGGGGCCAAAAATCTTTTGTGGGATTTTTTTGAAAAAAAAAGGCCTGGAACCAAGTCCGGCCTATTCCTTTTTGTCCCCCAACGCAAAAGTGATTTCCGCTTCGCAGGCGACTTCGCCATCAACGGATGCAACAGCTTTTCCTTTTCCAATCGGCCCACGCAGACGGATGATTTCCACTTCAAGACGAAGCTGGTCGCCAGGTTTTACCTGCTTTTTAAAGCGGCAGCCGTCTATTCCTGCAAAAAAGGCTAACCGTCCGCGGTTTTCTTCTTTTTTCAACATGGCCACGGCTCCGACCTGTGCAAGTGCTTCGACAATTAAGACACCAGGCATAACTGGATAATCAGGAAAATGGCCATTGAAAAACTCTTCATTGGCGGAAACATTTTTAATGCCCACCGCACGAACGCCTTCTTCCACTTCCAAAATGCGGTCTACCAACAAAAATGGGTATCGGTGCGGAATAATTTCTTTAATTTGATCGATATCAAGCATAGAATTAGTACCTCCTACTAGTAGCTCGTATTTATTTTCTATTCTATACTTAAGGTACACAAAAAGGAAGGGAATTAGCTCCCTTCCTTTCATTTATTTTTTATCAACTAAATCGCGGATATGTGTCCAAGTGGATTCTTTAAATACATCTGCTGCCTTCCCGCCTCCAAGTACGCCGTAACCGACGACCGCTCCAGCCATGAGGCTGATAAAGACGAACACGACCAACAGAACTAGACGAAGCCAAATCGGAATTAGACGGATCCTGACCCGTTCCTTCCCTTTTGGGGCTGCGGCTTTTGTATTCTGCGGTTTCACTTCTGTCTTTTCTTCCTTTACTTTTTGAACCGCTTTTTTATATTCTTCTCTCGTTCGCACTTGATGTTGGTTTAGATTATTTACAGACATGCTTTATTTCCCCTTTAACCGAATTCCGCCATTCGCCTTCGGAATCAGTGAGTTAATACATATTATGTCACATTTATTCTATTATAAAAAATTATTCATCATTACACATTAACTTTTTACAGGAAAAAGTCAATTCATGTTAAAAAAACGCGAAAAATGGGGAATTTAATTATAATTTTCGTTGAATTGCGCTCAAGGCACTTCGCGAACCTTAGGGTGTGCCGGGGAGCCTCCTCGGCGCTTAAGCGCCTGTGTGGTCTCCCCTGCCCCTTACTCCCATAGTAGTCTTCGTGCCTTCCACTCCAATCAATTGTTAAAAATTCAACAAATGACTTTATAAACAAAATAAAAAAGTCCAATGAATGAGGCTTTTTTCCAGCCTGCACATTAGACTTTTCATGGTAAGATGTCATACAACCTAAATTGAAAAAACACCAATTATCGGTCGTGGTCAGTATCCGATTATCCAAATTTCCGGTTCGAAATCCGATCGATGTTATCAAGCATGATGCCCGTTCCGATTGCAACGCAGTCCATTGGATTTTCAGCCACAAGAACTGGAACCTTTAGTTCATCCGCAAGCAGCATATCGATGCCGTGCAGCAATGCTCCACCACCGGTCAGAATGACACCGCGGTCAATGATGTCGGCAGAAAGTTCTGGCGGTGTACGCTCAAGGACACTTTTGGCAGCCTGAACGATAACGGCCACGGATTCGCGCAAAGAGCCTTCAATTTCTTCAGAACGAACAGTAATCGTGCGCGGCAAACCGCTTACCATGTCACGGCCGCGAATTTCCATTTCTTCCGAACGTGAACCTGGGAATACAGTACCGATGTTGATTTTAATATTTTCCGCTGTGCGCTCACCGATCAACAGCTTGTACTCGCGCTTAATGTAGTTGAGGATCTCCATATCGAACTTGTCGCCAGCCATTTTGATGGAGGAAGAAGTCACGATATCGCCCATTGAAAGCACTGCAACATCTGTCGTTCCTCCCCCGATGTCCACTACCATATTGCCGCTTGGCTGGAAGATGTCCATCCCTGCGCCAATTGCAGCCACCTTAGGCTCCTCTTCTAGATAGACCTTTTTCCCGCCGCTTTTTTCAGCAGCCTCACGGATCGCTTTTTGCTCAACACTTGTAATATTGGTAGGGCAGCAAATCAAGATGCGCGGCTTAGATAAAAAGCCTTTTACGTTAAGTTTATTAATAAAATGTTTTAACATTGCTTCTGTAACGTCAAAGTCAGCAATAACGCCATCCTTAAGCGGGCGAATCGCGACTATATTTCCTGGTGTACGTCCGACCATACGGCGGGCTTCTTCACCGACGGCAAGAACCTTGTTTGTATTTTTGTCAATGGCAACGACAGAAGGCTCGTTTAATACGATTCCACGGCCTTTTACGTGAATCAGCACGTTAGCCGTTCCTAAATCAATCCCAATATCCCTTGCAAACATTCTCTTTTCTTTCCTCCTCAGAGCGGAATTCCACATTCTTTTCCTAATTGTCTATTGTATCATATTCATTACAATTTCCATAACAATATAAAAAAATAACGTAGAATTTTGCAGAAATATGACAGCTAGGGGAAGAATACAAGAGAACACCTTGAAATACGTTCGTTTCTTGTGAAAATCTCGTTAGAAAATTTAATCTCCTTTAAAACAAAAGTGATGTTTGAAACGAGGTTCAAACATCAAGAAATTAGCTATTTTCGAAAAGGATCATGGCTTACTTGACAGCCTCTCCTTCCTTTTCTTCTTTTTGATACTTCATTTTTGTCGCCTCGCCGCCCCGGAGATGACGAATCGATTTATGATAATCTAATATTTCCTTTACTTCGTTTGCCAGCTCTGGATTAATTTCAGGTAGTCTCTCTGTCAAATCCTTATGGACTGTACTTTTGGATACGCCAAACTCCTTCGCAATCACGCGAACCGTTTTCCTCGTCTCCACGATATACTTTCCAATCTTGATAGTTCTCTCTTTGATGTAATCGTGCACACTCTCGCCCTCCCTAAATTGGATGTGAGTAGTGTGAAATGAGACCCGCTTATCACTTCGACCAATTCTGCTTCCGCATGTGTGTTTTTTTGTGGTGTCAGGCACCACAAAAAGACATTTTTGCCATTTTGTCCACCTGTGGCGGACGCCCACTTATTAAGAAGAGGCACCATGCGGCAGAAAGTAATGTACCTTCTGATCATACAATGAATAATCATGTCCCCGGCTGAATTCCCGCTAACTTCAAACGACTCTTCACCTCAAACACTCTCTTTGTAAAGGTTTGTAACAGTTTATTAGCTTGGATACGGGTTTATGCACAAAATCCCCAATCGGTACAAGGCTTTTCGGAAATTTTTTGAAAAATAGGACACCTTCCACTTTTTCGACAAACTTGTTGTATTGCCCAAAACCGCTTGTTACCAAGGTTTTTTAAGGAAATACAATTATTGATGGCATTATTTCCTGAGAAATTTGTCGAGAAAAAATTATTCAAAAGTGGCAATTTTGTAGTCAGAAACGGTGTTTCTCTCTAATTTTCTACCCCAAAATCCCTCATTTTTTTTGCCATTACCTTCGACCACTTCGACCAAAATGATAAAAACTCTTATATAATATGTTTATGCTGCCTTAGAAAGGAATATTGCCGTGACTCCATTCACAGAAAATGTCGTAAAAATCATTCGAAATATCCCTGCTGGAAAAGTTATGACCTATGGACAAATTGCCGCGCTGGCCGGCAGTCCCAGAGCAGCGCGGCAAGTCGTCCGCATCCTTCATTCCATGAGTAAAAAACATCGCCTGCCCTGGCACCGTGTCATCAATGCCAAAGGGCAAATCGGCCTGCAGAATGAGGAATCCTACCAGGAGCAATTGTGGTCGCTCGAAGCCGAAGGGGTAGAAGTAGGCTTGAATGGAATAATCGACTTGAAAATATATCAATATAAGCCGGTTGAAACATAGCCCCCAAAAATTCACACAGGTGGTTTCGCCTGTGTGGATATTTCACCGGCATAGCGGCATAGCGGCTTACGGTGCAGGCAACAAAAAAACCAACCCGCAGCACGGATTGGTTTTTGGCCAACTCACTTCATTTTCATAAAAATGTTTTTCACCTTTTTCACCGGCACCTGTGAACCGCCCCGGCCCTGCACTCCCTCAACCAGCATCGCCACCATCAGGCTCGGAGAATTGGTGTTGTAGGCGATAAACCATCCGTTTTCAGTACCAGTTTCGCCTTGCTTCTGCTTGATCTCAGCCGTGCCCGTTTTTCCAGCCAACGGATAGTCGGCCATATCGGCCGTATGCCCCGTACCTCCTGTATCGGTCACAACCTTCCTTAAATCAGCCGCGACCATCCCTGCATGCTCACTCGAGACCACTGCTTCCCGCCATACCTGGCTCCGCTGCTCTTCATCCAATAGAATCGGCTTAATCATATTGCCACCATTCATAAATGGAGTATAAGAAGCCATTAAATGAACAATGCTCATTTGAATCTGCCCTTGTCCGTAGCCCGTATCGCCTAGCGATATGTCGCTTTCAAGCGCACCAATTCTCGAGGTTTCAAGCGGATACGGATATGCTAGTTCTTCCTCAAAGCCAAACTTCTTCAGCCCGCTTGCAAACGCATCCTTGCCCGTTTTCAACGCCGCCTGGGCGAAATATATATTATCCGAAAACACGAACGCCTTCTCCAAATTAATCGGACTGCCCTCGTGCACCCGTGTAACGAAATAGCCTCCCCAAGAGGCATCCTTTTGCCATTTCTTCCCGAGGATTGGCACCTCCTCCTCCGGCTTTAAAGAACCGCTCTCGAGTGCGACAGATGCCGTCAGGGCCTTCATGACCGAACCTGGTGCATAAGCCTGCTTGAACCGTGTCGTCAGCGGTTTTTTGGCATCCTCCTGCAGCGCCTTCCACTCATCCGCTGAAAACCCCAGCGTCGCTTGGTTCGGGTCAAACGACGGGCTGCTGACTAACGCCAGCGTCTCCCCATTAACCGGATTCATCGCTGCGGCTGCTCCGGCTTCCCCGCCCATCTCGTCAAAGATCGCCTTCTGTGTCCCGCCGTCGATCGTCAGCTTAACATTCTTCCCATCCAGCACTGGCTTTTCGGCAAGCACTTCCTCCGGACCTGAGCCGGAGCCCGTGCTGGTACCACCAGTCTTCTTTTTAATCACGATTTTAACACCGCTCGTACCCTTCAACTGCTCATCGAATACCTGCTCGAGCCCTCGCTTGCCAATTACATCACGGCTTGTATAACCTTTGTCCTTTCGCTTCTCCAGCTCATCTGCCGTAATCGGCCCGACATACCCGATTAGCTGTGCTGCAGCCTGCCCAAAAGGATAAATTCTCGCATCTACTTTCCGCGTTTTGACTGGCTCAAGTGCGACCAGCTGGGTAATCCGCTCCGTGTCATCCATCGACACTTTCCTCAGCGGCACAAACAACCCGGGCTTCACCCAGCTCGCACTCATTGCCTTATTGATCTGATCCGGCGTCATTTTCAACAGAGGAGAAAGCTGCGCCATCACTGGCTCAGTTACCTCCCCGGCCATCACGCCCACCTCATACACCTGGCCGTTCATCGCCAGCCCGTTGCCGTTCCGATCGAGAATCTCCCCGCGTTTCGGGGTAACCGTGCTCAGGCCAATCGTGTCGCCGTCCTTTAATTTTGGAAATATATACTCTGTATTCCAGTCTACATACCAGTTGGTTTTTTCGTTTCTGTCTTCCTTCTGCAACTTAGCAGTGTGGGTAAATTGAATAGGTCCGGCAATACTGCTCATTTTAGCGGTAAAAGAATATTGGGCCTTCTCCTTGTCGGCCTGTTTATCCTCTTTTGGTTTTTTGAAGTCAATCTTGAGGTCTTTAATCTGAAGGTCTTGGTAGATTTTTTGATAGCGGCTGGTGAATTCCTCTTTGGTGATTTTCTGTTTCGCATCATTTGAAAGATAATCATACATCTTATCAAACTTCTGCTGATTCCATAGAGCTATGTAGTCGGAGAATCTGTCCTGGGGCGTCGGTTCCTTACTGCAACCAGTAATAAACAGAGCAACGATCAAAAATGCGAGCATGACTCCCACTAATCTTTTCAAAAAAATCCCTCCTTTAACTACTATTCTAACATGGTGTCAGGCACCACAAAAAGACATTTCTACTGATTTGTCCATCACTGGAGGACACGTACGTTCGTATATCAACGATAAGAAAAAAATCCAGTTTTATTCACTGGATTTTGGTTTTG
Source organism: Neobacillus drentensis (assembly GCF_036965425.1). Lineage (GTDB taxonomy): Bacteria > Bacillota > Bacilli > Bacillales > Cytobacillaceae > Neobacillus > Neobacillus drentensis_F. Next base: position 16,990 of record NZ_JBALPP010000060.1, read on the forward strand.
ATATGAATAGTAGAAATCCGTAGAGTGAGAGTGCGAAGCTTAGGGTTGTGTACAAAAGTTGCTTGGGTGTAATCCTGGTTAATTTATAAAGCCCTAGTTTTTCAAACAATGTATTGAGAGGATATAAGAGTACTGTATCCATGAAAAGATTGATCAAACCGTATAACCAAAATCTCCCGAAGCTCAAATGAAATATCCAGATCGTGCCGACAAAATACGGACCAAAAATAAAGCTAAAGTCATGGAAGATTTTTTTAGAGACGCCGCCTCTGACTCTCCACCATTTAAACCGAAAGGATAAAATACTTAGAACCAAAACCAATATGGATGAAAAAGTGGCCACCGGTGTATATTTTTTTACTGATTCTTTTGGTAGATAAAAGATGGTCAACCAAGAAATAATGAGTAAACCCAAGCGAATAATTGCTGGCATGTTATTACCGCCATGAAGAAATTCTTCGTGAGGAAAGTTTTTCAAAAAAATGAATTTTTATCCTTAAAAACAAAAAAAAGAGGAGAGTTCCCTCTTCCCCCTTTATAACAAAATTAAGAGTTTTTCTTGTCTTTTGAATCAGTAGATTGGTCTTCTTTATCAGAAGGAGTGTCATCAGAAGCAGGATCGTCAATCATTTGATCATCTTGCTTTTGTTTTGGCATTTCCACTGACTCTGTGCTATCGTTCGATTGTGTATCTTCCTGTAAAGCACTCAACGATTTGTTAAAGTAGTTTGTTGGGTTTACAGCCACGCCATCTTTACGAATTTCAAAATGTACATGTGTTCCAGCTTTTTCATTGAACAAGCTTTGTCCAGCCTTGGCAAGAACTTGTCCTTGTTTTACTTCGTCGCCAACCTTGACCTTAATATCTTTTACGGATTGATATTGTGTTACAACCCCATTGTCGTGCTCGATTTCAATCACGTTACCGAGAACAGCATCTTCTTCAACACGAGTTACAGTTCCGCTTAATGAAGCTAAAACGTCGAACGCTTCGCCATTTTTCACGGTAATGTCGACACCTGTGCTTTGGTTATAGGTGTTATCGTAATATACTAAAGCTGCTTCCTGGTCTTCTGGTTTTGCATTGAAATCATAGAATTTCGTTTTGATAACTGGAGCATTTTCCATGGCCACTGGCATTTTGAAGTTTTCTAAAGCTTTGTTAACTTCAACGGCTGGTGCCTGGTTCTTTTTACCAGCGATATCAGTAGACTTGTAGTCGTACTTATCTGTTTTACTGCCGCTCGCTTGATACCAAAGAACTCCGGTTAAAATGATTGCTGCACTTGCGATATAGATGGCTGGAAAGACCCAACGCTTCTTAAAAAAGCGTTTTGCACTGGAACTTTGAGAAGATCGTTTGTTTTCTTCCTCTCTCATTTTCATCACCTCAGCAATCATTCTGAACAGATAAGTAGAATTATATACACTAGTCTGAAAAAATTTTTAAAACTTATTTTTCGACAATGAAGGAGTTTTTATGCATGAATGGGAGAAATTTTTTTTTGGTATTACTCAGGAGCTTGTCCGCGTTCGGGGAATGCAGCCGTTTTTTGGAAAGTAAATTTTACTCTTCTTCCTCCCTGAAAAAGTTAAGTCCATTTTTTTTAGAAGTTTATTTGCCACACTAGGGGAATTGATATGTAATAATTGCCGAAGTTCCGAGTTTGTAATCGAGGGTTTTATTAGCAAGAAATGATCGTAGATGGCTTGGATGTGAGCGGTCTTTGATTTGAATTGGCAGTTTGGACAAATCCACGTACCATACTCATATTTCATTGGAATAAAGTTGCATGGTGGCGGACATTGAACTCCGGAGGGGATATCATTCGGCAAAAGATGAAAGTGATTTAGTATCTCAAAATCTTCAGGTGTGTGATTTGTTAATATAAGACGTTTCATTTTTCGTATTTCTTTTAAATCTAGTATTTCTTTTTTATTGTAATTTGCGATTTGCGTAATTTTTTCAATTAAGCTTTCACTATTACAGATATTTTGAAGAATTTGTTCGTTCCCTCGCTCCACTCTAATTGTGGCTTTTCCATTACTATTAACAAATAGATGATAAACAGGAATATCAGGACAATTATGCTTCTGCAGCCATTTTTTAAGTTTCATAGCCTGCAGCCTAGCTTGCAGTACCGGATTCTTAACTCTTTCATCCTGCCCATTATATTTTAGGGTTGCTTGATTTAAGTATTTTTCAAAAAAGTACTCTCCTATTCGATTTTTCACTTCAAGAACAAGTACAAATGCCTCGCAGAGGATTAGGTAATCAATTTGGAAAAAATACTTTCCTAATAGAAGCCGGATGTTGTGGAAAATTAGATATTTTGGATCTGGAAGCATACTTAAGTAGAATACAAGTGATTTTTCTCCTTTGTAACCTGCCAGCCAAGTTTTATATTCTGCTAATACAGTTGGCAGAATTGGATGATTAGGTTGTAATCTCGCCAGCAATGCCTCATATTTTTGGATTCTCTCTGAAATCTCGCACTCTTTTGCAAACAATTTTATCAATCCTTTCCTTTTTTTGAAAAACTTCTCCTTTCTAATCTATATTCCTGCAAAAATCGACTTCATTCTATGTCCATTTTATGAATTTAAAGTTACCTTTTTAAAGCCCATTCAAGTTATCGACCGGTTTTTGGGTTTTATCGACGGCTTTGATGGCTTTATCGATCACTTTTTGAAATTTATCGACCGCTTTTCACCTTTTATCAACTACTTCTCCAATCCCCAAGCAAAAACACCAAAAAGCCAGGCATCCGCACGCCTGGCCCCAAATACTATTTCTGCGCCGTAATCGTCGCCAGCATGTTTTCTGCTGAGGTGATTTCGACTCCCTTATAGTAATGCTTCACAATCTCCTTATAATCCGAACCTTCCTCTGCCATTCCATTCGCTCCGTACTGACTCATCCCGACGCCATGTCCGAAGCCCTTTGTTGTAATAACAATGTTATTGCCCTTTCGCTCCCAGGCGAAGTCGGAGGATTTTAAATCCAATTTGTCGCGAATTTCTTTCCCGCTGAAAACCTTACCGTTAAAATTCACCTTGCCTACCCTTTTTCCTGTTGTCCGTTCCACAATTTTACCAATCGTCCCGCTGGAACCAATCTTTACCCCCAGCTTCGCTTCAAACTCCCGAACTGTCATCACCTTCTGGTTATTAAACTTAGGCGAATTTTTATCCCATGGACTCGATACACTTCTTAAATAAGGAATGCTGCCGGACCAGTAGTCCTCAGAGTTTTCCGTATAGCCATTACTGGTGGAGAAAAACAACGCATCAATTGGTTTGCCATCATAAGTCAGAATTTGCCCGCTCGTTGACCGGACCGCCTCTAAAACCTTTTTCTTCTTCCAGTCATAGTCCTTGCCCCAAGATTTTCTCTGCTCATCATCATTCATATAAACTTGATGGTTTTGGGTGTCATTGACCTGAGCACCTTTTGGGACGCCAAGCGTATCCTTCGTTATTAATCTGTGAACGATATAGGTCCTTGCCGTCAACGCCTGGGCCTTGAGTGCCTCCTCCTCGAAATCAGCCGGCATCTCAGCCGCAACAACTCCGACGAGGTAATCCTCTAATTGGACCTTTTCGATTTTTGACTTTGAAAATCGAAAGACTGCCACCTCAACCGCAGGATCTTTAGATGTGGACGTCACATCTGTGACCTTTCCCGGTGACTTGGCCAGATTCTCGCCTAATTTTCCACTTGCCTTATGTTCATCTGAAAAGGGTAATACAAGTACAGCGGGGATAATTAGCGTCAAGGCAATGAGGAATGCTGCTAGTGCGATGAATGGTTTGATTTTTTTCATGATTGTGCCTCCAGTTTGTAATTTGCAGCCGGACACACCGCCCGAATACATCTCACTTAAACATATGGAAGCGGACAAGCATTTATTACAAAATTTTTGGTGCGATCACACAGTGTCCACCACAGGAAACCAAACGTCCACAGGTGGTGCCTCACAGGTGGTGCCTGACACCACAAAAAGACAAATGTCCGCGAACGGTGCCTGACACCACACTAACACCACACTAACACCACAAAAACCATTAAGAACAGAAAAAACCGAAGATTGCCACGGTGGTCAGATATCAGACCACCGTACTCCAATCTTCGGTTTCCACCAAACTCAAACTGAATCTCAATTCAATATAATAAACCTAAGCATTCATATCCGAAACGTATTTCTGAACTTCGATGAAGTTCTCGTCGACTTCTTTCACGCGCTCGATGTCTGCGCCTAACCCAGCCAATTTGCCGTGGAAATCCACGTAGCCGCGGTCTAAGTGCTTCAGCTCAGTCACACGTGTCACGCCTTCAGAAACCAAACCAGTTAAAATCAATGCAGCTGCGGCTCTTAAATCCGTCGCAGACACTTCTGCACCCTGTAAATTCGAAGGACCATTTAAGATAACAGAACGGCCTTCAATTTTAATATCGGCATTCATGCGGCGGAATTCTTCAACGTGCATGAAACGATTCTCAAACACCGTTTCTGTAATCATCGAAGTTCCTTCAGCACGAAGCAATAAAGCCATCATTTGTGATTGCATATCTGTTGGGAAGCCTGGATGCGGCATCGTTTTAATGTCAACGGCCTTCAAACGATCAGGACCGATAACGCGGACGCCATCCTCTTCCTCATGAATTTCTACACCCATTTCTTCCATCTTTGCAATTAAGGAAGATAAATGTTCCGGAACTGCGCCCTTCACTAATACATTTCCACCCGTAATCGCCGAAGCTACCATAAAGGTACCTGCTTCAATCCGGTCCGGAATGATGTTATGGTCTGCACCAAATAACACATCGACACCTTCAATTCGAAGAGTGCCCGTACCAGCGCCGCGTACTCGCGCGCCCATTTTGTTCAGGAAGTTTGCAAGATCAACGATTTCTGGTTCTTTTGCGACGTTTTCGATGATAGTCGTACCAACCGCTAAGGTTGCCGCCATCATAATGTTTTCCGTTGCACCAACACTTGGGAAATCCAAGTAAATCTTGGCACCTTTCAAGCGGCCCTCTACCTCCGCTTCGATAAAGCCATTCCCTACCTTCACTGTTGCACCCATGGCTTCAAAGCCCTTTAAGTGCTGGTCGATAGGGCGAGATCCGATGGCACAACCACCTGGAAGAGCTACACGAGCCCGGCCATTACGTGCCAATAAAGATCCCATGACAAGGACAGACGCGCGCATTTTTCGAACGTATTCGAATGGCGCCTCATCTTTTAACTCTCTGGATGCATCAACAACAACTGTATTATTGTCAAATACCACTTCAGCATTTAAGTTGCGTAAAACTTCATTAATTGTGTATACATCGGAGAGTGTAGGTACATCACGAATTACACTTTTTCCATCACTTGCTAATAATGTTGCAGCGATAACAGGCAGGACGGCATTTTTTGCACCTTCTACTTTAACCGTTCCATTAAGCCTTTGTCCGCCGCGGACGATGATCTTTTCCAAGAGTATTCCCCTCCGCGTCCATTTTCTCTATATTAATATTCAATCGTAATGATTGGTGTGCCAACTACGACGGTAGTTCCTGCGCCCAATCCTTCGGAGCGTATGCCAATTTGTAAATTCATGTTATTTTCTTTATTATCTATGGAGCCTGTAAACATTGGCGATGATGCCGAAACAGACATGAAATTCTCCTCTTTTAACGCTTCGATCTCTGTTGCATTAAAGCTTGACATTAGCCTGTTAGCCTCCACAGGTAAAGCCGTATCAATCTTATCACTGAAAACGCCTTTCATACAAGAGAAAACTGTAGGTTTTCCTCGAAATATGTCAGATATCCTATTTTTGAATTGCTCGGTGGTGAAAAAGGCCTCTGACATCTTATTCCATTCTCTCCCGCTAACTCTATAAACTATATACGCATCGATAGGTTGTTTTGTGTGGGTTGCCATAATTTGAAGCATTTCACTGTGGTGTTTAGATGTTGGAGATACTGCTGTCACTTCCCGATATTCGCTGGTGTTTTTCACGGACCAGTCCCACTCGGGAAACCTTTTTTGAAGCTTATCTACGTATTCCTGAACTTCCTTCTCACTCTTCAGGCCTGCCAGATGTTCTCGTGCATAATACGACCATTCATTGAGCAAAATATTTTCGGCTTGTAAAACAGAGCCGATCTTCGCCAATTCCTGTCCGCCGCTGTTTTGAAAAATGGACGCTCTCCCGTCGTCTACTTTTTCTTTATTAAAAATATCCAGGCCGCCGTTTGCTTCAGTTGTTCGGTTCCCAATTACAACCAGAATAAAACATAAAAATGAAACCATGCCTAAAAAAATCTTACTGTTTCTCTTCATCTCTCGTCTCCCCCTTACTACCATTGTTTCCAAGGAAGAGCAGAGCATACTTGGGAAATGTCGTCACTTTTAGACAAGTTTCATTAATCTATTACGTGAAACAATGTACAAAGGATTCATGTTCACTTTATCACATTAAATCACTGACTAATATTTTTTCCACACAAAGAGAATTGTACTCAAAATATGGACAAATGGGAACATGTACGAAGACCTAAATTTTTTCCATTTTGTCATTTTTATTGTAAAATCAACGGCAGCTGCTGGGACCATTGCAGATAATCAAGGAAAAAGTTACTAACAGATGAACCGATGAAAATGGCTAATAATATGTACAGTAAACGAGCCTGAAACACATGGTTTGGCCGCAGCAACTTCTCAAGGCGGATCGCCTGCAAGGCCCACCACGAAAGCGAGATAAACACTAAGTGCGAGATAATACTGACTAGCGCTATTTGGCCAAAATCATTTATCATGCTGGTACCCCCCTTTTTCAATCCAATGACTATTCTACCATATCGCCGTTGAAAAATTCGAGTAATTTCCTTTTATTGGAGAATTTTTTGAAAATTCAGTGCCATTGATTTCCGTTCTCTCGCTCGTTTTTCGCGAGAGTCACGGGTTCCTCTTCGTCATTTTACCCCAATCAACATGGTTACAAATTAAACTTTGACCTTAAACACAGCCAAAAAATTAACTGCCTAAACACCGTTCACTGCTGTTTAAACGTTGTTTAGGCAGTTAATTATCCTTACACTTCATTCCACACCCTGTGCAAATTTAGTGGTACATATACTTTTTCTCCATGAATCTCACGGTGGATAATTGGTTCCTCATAAGAAGCCTCAAAACGGCGCGCAAGTCTTATTTTTTGTCTTACCATCCTGTGTCCTCCAATTAATTTTTCAAAGTTGATCTTGGAATATTTCATGTTCTTTCTCCTCCCTTTTTAGGTGCAGGCCCCCCATAAGGGAACCTGCGAGACTAGTTAAGCTGTTTTTGAAGCGACGACAACTACTTTTCCGTGGTCCAATTCTTCCTCAAAGCGCTCGGCTTCATTGGTGGACAGACCCAATGACTCAAGCTTTGACCGTAATTCGTCACCACGCGTCCGAAAAACGTTTGCCAGTGAATCCAGAACACCCTCCTCGGCGACACCAATGCTGCTAATGTCCAGTTGATCCGTTAAATCCTCCGATCGATGTTGGTCGTGCGCCAATAAATAAATCTCATCCTTTGTATAACCATCCATGATGAATTGTTCGATTTCTTTTCTTGCCTGTACCCCATTTTCAACTACTTTTACATGTTTCATTTTTCTTCCTCCTTTCGTGTTTACAGGTTATATAACCGCTTTTGAAAAATTAAAACCTATTTTTTTTAGGTTACTAATACAGCTAGCGTGGGTATATAAGAAGCAATTATATGGAGGTGGTATGATGATGAAGAAATTGTTATGCAGGGATTGTGGGAATGCCGAATTTTATATGATTAATGTGAATGAAGCGCTGTGCAAATGCGGATTGCGCTTAACCAAACTGAGCGATTATCGCTGGGAAAAGCCCAAAACGTGGAATGAGCATGTCGCTCAAAAACGCCAGGCTGAAAACATTTCTAACATCATTTTGTTAAGGCGCCAGATTGACAAATGCCTGGATGAACGCGATGAAGAAGGGTTTAAAAAGTTAACGAAAGAATTAAAGGCATGTCATGAATCAATGAAAAAGCATAAGATCGCACCAGCGTCCAATGAGAAAAAATTTCAGGTTTAGCTTTTTATTCTGTGGGTACTTAATTGAAAAGAAAGGAGAGATGCTTCATGGGATTCATTTGGTCATTAATTATCGGAGGAGTAATCGGCTGGCTTGCCGGACTTATTCTTGGCCGTGATGTGCCAGGAGGTATCATTGGTAATATTATCGCCGGCTTTATCGGTGCATGGCTAGGGTCCATCATATTAGGAGGATGGGGGCCGGTAATCGGTGGATTTTATGTCATTCCAGCTCTCATCGGAGCCATCGTGCTCGTATTTATCGTCGGCCTAATTTTTAGAAGTCTTAAACGCTCCGCCTAAAGAAGAAAGACTGCCCTATGTGAGGCAGTCTTTTCTTCTTTAAAAAGCTTTTCGATAGATCCGTTCCTGTGGATTGAATTCCTCGTATTGCAGCCCCTTTGGCATAAACAGAATCGATTCCTTGCTTCCGAGTCCCATGAAACCGCCCTGCGCCAGGCTGTTGTACATCAGGCGGTGCACCTGCTGCTGCAGGTTATTGTCAAAATAAATCATTACATTGCGGCAGAGGATCATATGGAACTCATTGAACGAGCCGTCTGTCACCAAATTATGTTGGGCGAAAATCAGGTTCTCGTTCAAATTCGGCCGAAAATAGGCAAATTGATGGTCTGTCGAATAATATTCGGAAAAGGCCTTTTTACCGCCGGCTTTCAAATAATTTTTCGTATATTGCTGCATTTTTTTTAAAGGAAATGCGCCTTTTTGAGCAGCGACAAGGGCTTTTTCATTCATGTCGGTCGCGTAGATGCGGGTTTTTTCCGCCAGCCCCTCCTCTTCGATCAGGATGGCCATGGAATAGACCTCCTCCCCTGTTGCACAGCCGGCGTGCCAGATCCGAATCTCCGGAAGCTCCCGCAAGAGCGGCACTACTTCGTTGCGAATGACAGCGAAGAAGCTCGGGTCACGGTACATTTCCGTCATCCTGATCGATAAATCATTGAGGAGACGCTCCAAATAGCCTTGCTCATGCAGCACTTTTTCCAATAAAGCTGTAATCGTCGGGAGCCGCTCCGCTTTCATCCGGTTCAGGATTCTTCGTGTCAATGAGGCGCGGACATAGCTGCGAAAGTCGTAGCCGTACATTTGATAGAGACCTTCGAGAAGCAGATTGATTTCGACTTCCTGCCTCTCATTCAGCGCCAATACCTCTGTATCTTGGGATATGATGGGATTCACCGCGGGTTCACCTGCTCAGTCAGCCACACCCGCATCAGCGAGTACAACTGATCGATATTTAATGGCTTCATGATATAATCCGAGGCTCCTGCCTCCATGCATTTGTCGCGCTCGCCCTTCATGGCCTTGGCCGTCAAGGCTATAATCGGCAGATCGTGCATCCCGAGTTCATTTCGGATAATCGTCATCGCTTCATATCCGCCCATGATCGGCATCATGATGTCCATAAAAATCAAATCAAACTCTTGCTTTTGTAAAATTTCAATTGCCTGTTTCCCGTTCTTTGCCACTTGTACAGATACACCCTTGCACTCAAGAGCCGAGACGATGGCGAATACATTTCGTCCGTCGTCCTCCACCAAAAGCACTTTTTTCCCTTTAAACAGCTGATCATTCGTGGTTTTCGTTTGTTCGGCTGGAGTCGATTCTTCTTCTATTCTCTCCTCGTCCTCTGTCGTTACGCTAATGGCAGCTGCCACTTCCTCCAGTGCCAGGATGTCCCGGTCCAGTTTGCTCGGGATATATAATGTAAACGTGCTTCCCTTGCCAACCTCACTCTCTACGTCAAGGGCACCTCCAAGCAGACGGGTAAATTCGCGGCAAATCGATAACCCGAGACCTGTCCCGCCGTATTGCCGATTCGTCGTCCCGTCGACCTGCTGGAAAGCATCAAAAATAATTTGCTGTTTTTCGAGCGGAATCCCGATTCCGGTATCCGTGACAGAGATCGCCAGCACCGGCACTCCTGCAGGGATATCAGGTACTTTTTCTGCGTCAGCGAGATTAATGCATACCGATACAGAGCCCTGTTCCGTAAATTTGAAGGCATTGGATAACAGATTTTTTAAAATTTGCTGCAATCGTTGACCATCCGTCGAAATGACCGCAGGGACATTTGGATGTCTGTGCACCTCAAATTTCAAATTCTTTTTTGCCGCTACCGGGGTAAATAAGCTCTTCAATATTTGCGGCAGCTCGGTCACATTGACTTCATCGGTCAGGATCTCAATTTTTCCTGCTTCAATTTTTGATAAATCGAGGATATCATCAATCAGCCTCAGCAAATCGGCACCGGCGGTATTAACGACGCGGGCGTACTCGCCGACCTCATCTTGATCCAATTCGGCCTTATTCTCCATGAGCATTTGCGACAAAATGAGGATGCTGTTCAGCGGCGTGCGCAGCTCATGCGACATGTTCGCCAGAAAATCGGATTTAAATTGCGAACTCATCTTCAATTTGAGTGAATACTCCTCCAGCTCGTCTTTCGCTTTTTTTAGCTCGGTCGCTCTTTGCTCGGCGTCGTGCTTCTGTTCTTCCAAAAAGTCATTTGAAATCCGGAGCTGCTCCTGCTGCATCTGCAATTCTTCGGATTGTGCCTGAAGCTCTTCTGACTGCGCCTGCAATTCCTCCGTTAATACCTGCGATTCTCCAAGCAGCCTTTCCACTTCCATCCGCCCAAGCACGCTCGTAATCGATGAGCCAAATTTGTCCTGGAGCAGGTCGAGCAAGGTCAGGTGCTGAGAAAGAAACGGCTTGAGCGCGGCAAATTCGACCACGGCCTCCACCCTGCCGTCATAGAGAATCGGAGCCACCAATAAATTTCTCGGCGAGGAATCGCCTAAACCGGAAGTCACTTTGATATGGTCTTCCGGCAGTTTATCGATGAGAAAAATCCTCTTATCAAGTGCCGCTTGGCCGATCAGCCCTTCTCCCAGCTTGAAGCTGGCAGCGGCGCGTTCTTCCTCCGCGACTGCGTAGCCCGCCACCTTGACGAAGTCGATCTCGCCGCCTTGATTTCTGCGTAGATAGACGACTCCGTAAGCGGCGTCAAGCAAGGGTGTAAGCTTAGTTATAAAGGATTTCGCCAAATCGGTAATATCCGTGATCCCCTGATACATGGTGGAAATTTCCGTCATGCTCTTTTCCACCCAGCTCTGTTTTTCGAGGCTGTTCAACAGGCTGTTCATCGCCTCTGCCAGCTCCCGAGTCTCATCCTTGGTATGCACTTCGATTCGTGTTGCCAGGTCGACCTCGGAATCGGTGATGCTTTTAATCGTTTTCACGACCTGTCGTAGCGTCCTGACGATCGAATTGGACAAGAAAATGGCAGTGGCAACGGTAATAACCGTGACCAAAAAGATGATGGCATATATGATTAATTTTAAATTGGTATTGTTTTGTAAAAGCTTGGAGGTACGGTCATCCGTCATTTTTTTTTCCTTATCAAGAAAGGATTCTAGCTGGGTCCGAAGCTGATCGGTCACTTTCTTTCCAGTGTTTTTCGTGAAGTGCTCGTTTAAAGCGGCAGTGTTATTTGCCTTTTTATTATTGATGACATATTCACCGGAGTCTGCCTGCCATTTTTCAATCTGCGGTTTAATCTCCTCGAGGTTCCGCTGCTGAGTGCTGTTGCCCTTAATCAGGGAATGAAGTTTATTGTAGTTGTCGAGCCAGCTGCGGCTCCCCTCGTGATAGGGCTCAAGATATGCCTCATCGCCCGTAATCGCGTACCCTCTCATTCCGGTTTCCATCTCGAGCACATTTTTTTGAATCTGATTGGCGAGATCGTGGACCTCAATATCATGCTGGGATATAAAGTCAACCTCGTTCTGCAGCGCTGTCATCCTATTCATGACCATGAGCAGAGCCAGCACCAGGCAGGCCAGGATGGTCAGGTAGCCTGTGATAATTTTTGTTCGTATGTTGAAGTTGAAGCCCTTCATTGCGATGCAGCCCCCCTCCTATTTTTTGTAAAATCTATCTATATTCTATCATATCGTTTATTTCCTGGTAGCCCAATGGGAATTAAGCCCTATGGGAAAAATTTCATAGTTTCATATGTTTGGCTTGGGGTATTAAATAGGTATCACTAGTTATGGAGGTTATTTATATGGCAAAAACAAAAGATAAAAACATGATGTTGACAGAAACGCTCGATAAACAGGTGGCCAATTTCTCGGTGTTGTATATGAAGCTGCACCATTATCACTGGTATGTGAAAGGCGAAAATTTCTTCACGCTGCATGTCAAATTCGGTGAGTTGTATGCGGAAGCGGCTCTTCATATGGATACGATTGCCGAAAGAATGCTGTCATTGGGGTTTTCACCAACGGCAACTTTAAAGGAGCAATTGAAGCTGGCTTCGATTCAGGAGGCATCGGGCGAAGAGTCGTCGTCCGAGATGGTTCAGGCGCTGGCGGATGATTTTAATACGGTCTGCGGTGAGCTGAAGGAAGGGATCACGGAAGCCGAGGACAAAGATGACCAGCCGACAGCGGATTTGTTTATTGAGATTCGGACTTCGTTGGAAAAACACCGTTGGATGCTGCAGGCCTATTTGGCGGAGTAAGATGGGATTAGCTTTTGTGTAGGAGGATATACGGCTGGGCTGGGGCAAAACAGGTGAGCCCAGTCCCTGTACACGCCTCAGTGACCGGCTGTACTACTTTTTCATGCCAACGGGCACTGTGAACCACGCACATTTTTTTCCACGCCAACAGGCACTATGACCCGTCCACAGTGCCCACCCAAAACATTTCTCGCAAAATCCTCTATCCAGCAACAACACTCAATTCGCCGACACCATCACCAGACACATATCGTCCTTTTGGGCACTCACCAGTTCGGAGCATGGCTGCAGCTGGTGCAGCAGCGACTCCGGATTGTCATTTTCCTGCAAGCAGCTGATCAGCTTCTCGCGCGCATCCGCGTACTCTTCCTCCAGCCACTCCGACAACCCGTCTGTAAACAGCAATATCCGCGCTCCTTCCTTATACGGAATCACGCCTTTCGCCACCTCAATCTCCTCAAAAAAACCGAGCGCACAGCAACCCTTATCCAGCATCCTTACTTCCCCATCCACCAGCGCCATCCCCTGCGGATGCCCGGCATTCACATACTCGATGCTGCGCTCTTCCGTATCCAGGACAAAATAAATCGCCGTAAAATAATAGTTTAAAAGACTATCAGGCATGTGAAGCTGATTCATGCGCCGGTTCAGCTCCTTCATAACTTGCTCCGGATCGGATATCCCCGTAATCGTATCTTTCAAAGCAGAATAAATATACATGCAGATCAATGAAGACGAAATCCCGTGTCCCATCATATCAAGCAAAATAACGCCATACCGGCTCGGACTTATCTTGTACCAAGCATACAAGTCCCCGGCCAGCTCAAAGGACGGCTTATACACCGCAGAAATTGTGACATCGCCTTCCTGAATCGGACGACTAAGCATACTTCGCTGCACCTGCCTGGCCAAATCCAGTTCATATTGAATCCGCTGATCCCGTTCCTTGCGCAAATCCTTCTCATGCTTCAATCGCAGCACCGACCGAATCCGCGCAAGCAGTTCCACTTTATTAATCGGCTTCATCACATAATCCAGCGCTCCCGCATCCATCGCCTCGGCCATCTTATACGAATCTCCCATCGCCGAGACAAATATGATTGGCAGGTCGCAGTACCGCTCATCGGCCAGAATCGTTCGGCAAGCCTCAAGCCCATCAATCTCCGGCATCATCAAATCCATCAAAATCAAATCTACCGGCACCACAGAAGAAGGACCAGCCCCATCCAACTGCAAATATTGATATAGCTCCTTGGCAGATTTCAGCTTAACCAATCTAGGATAGCCCGCCTTCTGCAAGATTTTTTCAATAATCATTAAATTCGTCACATTATCGTCCACAATGGCAATTTTCATAGGCATCCGATAGCCAACCCCTTTTTTGTAAAAAAAATTCCTGCTCCCGAGAAGGCGCCTGACACCTGAGTGTATTAACGTATTAAAGCAAAAAGAGTGGAACAAGTGCCGCTGTGCCCAAAAGACGGCCATTTAAACCGCTTTAAAAGCACACCTTATTCCACCCGCTGATAGGCTTTGTCCTCAACAGCCTTTCGCAGTTTTTCAAGCGCCTTTTTTTGCAGCCTCGAAACATGCATCTGCGAGATCCCCAATCGCTCGCCTGTTTCCTTTTGACTATGGTTGGAAACAAACGTGCAATGGATGATTTCCCTTTCGCGGTCGTTTAAAACCTGAAGAGCATTCTCGAGAAGGAGCCGCTGATCGACTTTTTCAAAGCCCTCATCATCTCTTCCAATAATATCATGGGCCGTGACGGAACTTCCATCCTTACCGGTTTCAATCGATTGATCGACAGAAGTGGCCTGATAGCTTTTTCCCATTTCCATCGCTTCCAATACTTCCTCTTCGGAAATCTCCATATGTGCAGCAATTTCATGGATCTTTGGTGAGCGTTGATAGTGATTCGTCAGCTCGTCCACCACTTTTTTAATTTTCGGCCAGGTTTCTTTAATTCGTCTCGGTACATGTACGCTCCAGGTTTTATCCCGTAAAAATCGCTTGATTTCACCGATGACGGTCGGAATTAAAAACGTTTCAAACGATCTTCCGACGCTTGCATCATACCGTCTGATTGCTGACAACAGCCCGATCATCGCAACCTGCATGATATCCTCGTGAAATTCTTTCCCATGTGAGTATTTCCTCGCCAGGCTCCCGACCAATGCGGTGTAATGTTCCACAAGAATCGTTTGTGCCGATGCGCTCTCGTTTTCTTGGAACTCCCATATCAGGGCATCGATTTCTTCCTTAGTTCGTTTCACGGTTTGCAATGGTTTGGTCATGATTTTCACGCTCCCCACTCAGATACTTCACCATGAAGACCGTAACTCCGGAATGTTCTAAAACCCTGACTTCATCCATAAGCGTCTCAATCAAAAATAAACCTAACCCTCCCTCTGACAGCTGTTCGACCGTACTGGATTCAGTGTAAGGGCCTAGTTCATTTTTTGTCTGGATAAAATTAAAGCTCTTGCCGCTGTCCGCGACCATGATTTCCAGCTTGTCGGGATAGATCCCAAAACCGATAATCACTTCGCCGCCTTCATCCATGGAGTAAGCATGCTGAACCGCATTGGTACAGGCCTCGCTTACCGCGATCTTCATGTCCTCAATCTCCTCATATGTATAACCGATGCGGCTGGCAATTCCCGATAACGTTAAGCGGATAACACCAACGTAATCCGGTTTTGCCGGAATTTTCATTTCAATATAATCCATGACTTCGTTCATGTTCCCCCACCTCTAATTTACTGAAATATTCATAATATGACTTAAGCCTGTTATTTCAAAAAGGCGCTTGAGCCGGTCTGATAAATCCGTCAGCTGTAATTCTCTGCCACTTTTCTTGAGCTGTTTAAACAAACCGACAAAGACACCCAAACCGGTACTATCCAGGTAGGATACATCCTTTAGATTGATAATAATCGATTTATTGTTTCCTTCAGCCAGCAGCAATAGTTCCTCTCGGAGCTTCGTGGCTGTAAACGCATCAATTTCACCTGCCACCAGCACCAATATTCCTTTTTCACTCTGCTGCTTCTCTATCTTTAAGTTCATGCCATTCTCACCTCTGAAACTATTTATTTTTTACATACCCACATTTCTAAAAGTCAAAACCTATTTTTTTAGAAAATTTCAGAATCTATTTTTCTATTATACCAAAATATACTAGCTGGCCTAATAGCCCTTCTGCTCTAGGTGAATTTAGCTAAGGGGGCTGTTTTTCGAAACAGCCCGTTATATAGAGAGCAAGTACACACTTTATTAACCAACCCTTTCTACATCCAAATACATGAGGTGGCAACCGTCCGCTTCATGTATTTTGAACATATATCCATCTGCTTCCACTATTGAGCCTTTACATGCATCAGTGTTTTGGGTTAAATACCATCCGCCAATTGTGTCCACATCCTCGGCGATCAAGTCGGTCCCAAGCAGCTCGTTTAAGGTACGAATTCCTACCTTCGCATTGACAATAAAGTGTTTCCCAGCTGCTAGCGTCCGAATCTCGGCGACTTCATCTGCATCAAATTCATCCCTTACCTCGCCTACGATTTCTTCAATGATATCTTCAACCGTCACCAACCCAGTCGTGCCGCCGTATTCATCCATTAAAATTGCCATGTGGGTGTGATTCATTTGCATCCGAATCAATAAATCATGAATCGGAATCGTCTCAATGACACGAATTACTGGCTGGATGAAGGATTTAATCTTCCAATTTTGATAAGGACCTTGATTCATTATTTTGGCTGTCAAAAACCTTTTTACGTTCATTACACCAATAATGTGATCCTTGTCTTCCTCCATGACCGGATAGCGGGTAAACCCTTCTGTCTTCAACTTTTGAATGACCTCCTCCAGCGTATCCTCTACCGAAAGGCAGCTCATTTCCACCCTTGGCACCATGATTTCTTTGGCCACGCGTTCATCAAACTCGAAAATATTGTTAACATATTGATATTCATTCTGATTGATTTCCCCTTTTTTATAGCTTTCCTCCAACAGCAGCCGCAGCTCGTCTTCTGAGTGCGCCAGCTCATGGTCACCTGCAGCCTTTAAGCCAAACAGGCCAGCCAGCCACCGGGCAGAACTATTTAACAACCAGATAAAGGGATACATCACCTTGTTAAACCAAATGATAGGTCTGGAAAAAAGAAGTGCGATGGTTTCGGATTTTTGGATGGCGACCGTTTTGGGTGCCAATTCCCCTACCACAACATGCAAAAAAGTGACCAAAATGAAAGCAGCTATCAATGACAAAATTCCTGCCGCTGCGTCACCCAAATGAAGCAATTCAAACAATGGATGGAGCAGCTTTTCTACGGTCGGTTCCCCCAGCCAGCCAAGTCCAAGCGCTGTCACGGTGATCCCGAGCTGACAGGCTGATAAATATTCATCCAGATGGGTCACGACCCGTTTTGCGGAAACAGCCCCTTTTTTTCCGCTCATCACCAATTCATCAATCCGCGATGGACGTACTTTGACGATTGCAAATTCAATCGCAACAAAGAAGCCCGTTAAGGCGATTAATAGGGCAACACTTACTAACTTTATAACCATCCACTTCTCCTCCTTTTACAAAATGTGTTGGAGTTAGGATGATGAGTTGCCATGCACAGTCATCAATTCGTCTGCTGTCTGAATTCGTGTATCTCCTCTTGTATTTTGTTTTGGCGTGGAAAATGATTTTTCTTCAAGAAAGCTTATAGCCCCTTTCTTCTCAAACGTTGCTTGTGCCTCTACTGTCCGCTTAGCATAAGGAAGAGCTTCAAGCCTCGCAAACGGAATTCCTTCTCCTGTATCGATGCAGAGTCCATATGTTCCTTCCCGCATCCGCTCCAGTGCTTCATCGACTTCATCGACTATATTTTTGGCTGTCTGCTGGATCATTTTTTGTTTTTCGATTTCATCCAATTCGGTGGCTTGATCGGCAAAGTGGTTGTCATAGCTGGTTAACTCCCCAAAATCCTCGAACGTGATTGACTGGTTCCCCTCTAGCACTTGGAGCATTTCTTGTTTGGTCTGGATTAATTTGTGGTTTAAAAAAATCAGTTGTTGTTCTGTCAGCATATCGGTTCCTCCTCTTCTTTTCCTGCCATTTACATACCCTTATAGTGGAATGGTAAAACCCGTGTTTACGAAGTCCCGTTTATCATTTTTTCCTCCATGGTTTGCTCTTTTCGCAGCTTCCATAATTTCACGCTATGATAGACAATCACCTTCAAGACAGCATATACCGGCACCGCTAGGATTAACCCAAGTATGCCTCCCATACTTCCAGCTGCGAGCAGTAAGGAGATAATCGTGAGGGGATGAATCTCAAGCTTTTTGCCCATCACCTGGGGCGAGATAATATGTCCTTCAATTTGTTGGACGATTACCATGACAAGCAAGACCTTGATAATCATCATTGGAGAATCTAAACCAGCAATAATCAAGGCGGGGATGATGGCAATAATGGGGCCGAGAAAAGGGATGACATTGGTAAACATTGACACTATGGCAACAAGCAGCGAGTAATCAAGACCAATGGTTAAATAACCCAGAAAAGCAAGTGCTCCTACACTGAAGCTGACAAGAATTTGACCATGTATATAGGAGCTGAGGGCTTCATCCAAATCAGCTAAAATTTTTCGTCCGTTTTTCTGCTGCCCTGGCGGCAATAATCGAATCATCTGTTTCGGTGCCTTTTCGCCTTCCTTTAACATGTAATATAAAATAAACGGAACCGTCACAAGAACAGTCACAATTTCCGCAAGCATTCCAATAAAATCAACTATTTTTGTCCCAATCTTAGATGCATTTTCAGCAATCGTATCAGAGCCCGCCTGTTTGTATTGATTCAGCCATTTACCAGCCTGCAAGCCCTTTATTTTTTCTTGAATGAACTCTATTAAGGCAGGACCGCTTTCTACCAAACTCTTAATCTGCCTCTGCAAAATGGGTCCGACGAGATAGGCCAATAAACTAATCAGGGCAGCAGCTATGATATAGATTAAGAATATCGCTAGTGTTCGCGGGATTTGTTTCGACTCCAGATAATGGACTAGCGGTCGAAACAGGTAATATAACACCCCTGCAATTAAAAAAGGAAAAAAAAGAGTTCGGATTAGGATGATTACCGGCTGGAACACAAAATTGATTTTCATCCCGACTAGGACTATTAAGAAAACAAGCAGCAGTCCGCAGCCAACTCGAAATGCTTTTGATTGCAGCAAATCATCACCTCATTTTCATTTTTATAAAGGCTCTTTTCGTAAACTTTGTTGCTTGTAGAACTAATTAAGGGTCATTTACAAAGTTTCTAGGCAATTTTCGCACTTGTCTTTACGAAAAGATGCCACGAAGAATCATGTTAAACGGGTTGATAAGCCTATACGAAAAACAACAATCTTTGCGAAAATTGCCTTTATAAAACACCCGAAAACAAGCGCGCAAAAGATTCCTTCACCCGTTCAGACGTCGGGCGTTTGTAAAATTGAACAGGACGAATCCGACGGCATTCCCTTAGGTCTTCTTCATATTGGACAATCAAGTCTTGTACCGACTCCGTCCCCGTTAAAAATAAATTGACTTCAAAATTTAGATGAAAACTGCGCAAATCCATGTTAGCAGTTCCAATCGAGGCAATATCCCCATCGACGATGATCAGTTTTTTATGTAAAAATCCCTTTTGGTACGTGTAAATTTCGATTCCGGCACGTAATAGCTCTGGAAAATACGAGCGGGAAGCATATTGGGTCAGAAAGCCATCATTCACTTCCGGTACCATCACCCGGACTTGGATCCCTTTTGCAGCCGCAATCCTTAAGGCTGTCAGAATCGCTTGATTAGGGACAAAGTACGGAGAAGCAATCCAAATCGATTTGGCCGCACAGGTAATCATCGCATAAAAATGATCGCTCATCTTGCGTGTTTCTGGACCGGTCGCCACGACATGGACCAAGCCATCCTTAACAACGGAGATTAGTTTCGTATCCGCTTGCCTTGATTTGTCCTCTGGCTGCCTTTCCACCTGCATTGGTTTCCTCTCTTCCATTAACCTCTTCCTGCAAACATACTCCCAATCTGCCAAAAAAACCTTATGCAGCGTCTGAACCGCGTCTCCTTCCAAATAGACATGCGTATCACACCAAAATCCGATGTTTTCATCCTCCCCGAGATATTCCACCCCAACATTCAAGCCGCCGACAAACCCTGATGTGCCGTCGATGACAATGATCTTACGATGGTTGCGGAAATTCCATTTTTGATTCAAAAATCCGCTTTTGATGGGCAAAAACGGATAAACAGAAACACCGGCGTCCTGCATTGCATTAAGATCTGATCTTGAAAGACACATACTGCCTACTGCATCATACAGCAATCTAACCTCTACTCCTTCTTTCACTTTCTCCGCTAAAATCGCGATTAGCTCCTTTCCGAGCCTGTCATAGCGGAATGTATAATATTCCAAGTGAATAAATTCCTTCGCATTCAAAAGCTTTTGTTTGATTTCCCGAAAGGTTTCCTTGCCATTTTTTAAAACTTTTGTTTTCGTATTTGTGTTTGGATGGGTTAAGGTCATCCGCTCCAAGTAGCGGGCAAAACACCTCTGGCGCTCATTGAGCTGAGAAAAGTCGAACATTAATCTGTGGTGACTGGTTTCAAAAATCTCACGATCATTTATGCGCTTTTGTTTAAAGAGAAGACCTTTTAACAGCAACTGACCGGAATACAAATAAAAGATGTATCCGAATATAGGCAATAACACTAAGATGTAAATCCATAAAAGCGTACTTTGTGCGGAGCGATTTTCCATCATTAACGAAAACACCGTACTGAAGATGATGACACCA
Source organism: Neobacillus drentensis (assembly GCF_036965425.1). Taxonomy (GTDB): domain Bacteria; phylum Bacillota; class Bacilli; order Bacillales; family Cytobacillaceae; genus Neobacillus; species Neobacillus drentensis_F. The sequence goes on from NZ_JBALPP010000060.1 coordinate 37,513, forward strand.
TAAAGAGCGATACATACCGCTTTCCACTGAAAAGAGATGTCTCTGAATAGTACTAAATATCCTAAAGCCAGCATCAAGATTACCAAGAAAAATTCCAATCTATGCTTTTTCATATGCCCTTCTCCCTGCTTATCACTGTTTAAGAGATACATACCCGTTTTTGGCTAAAAAAAACTCTCCCGATTGAAAGAATGGAAAAAGCTTGCACGATGTTGTGCAAGCTTTTTTACAATATCGTTATTCTGATACTTTAGTCGTCATTCCGCTGGTTATTGCGCGATTCTCCGCCTTTTTGACCAATTTCTTGATAGAATTCCTTATCATGATTTTCAGAAGTCGCTTCCCCGCCTTTGCGGCCAATCTCTTGATAAAATTCCTTGTCATGATTCTCAGAAGTGGCTTCCCCACCTTTGCGACCAATTTCTTGGTAAAATTCCTTGTCATGATTCTCAGAAGTGGCTTCCCCGCCCTTTCGACCTATCTCCTGATAGAATTCCTTGTCATGTTTCTCGGCGGTGGCTTGTCCACCTTTTCGTCCTCGTTCTTCCATGCTCATGTTCTGATCATCTTTTCGGTCCATCTTGAATTCCTCCTTCTGATTTTTTATAAGGTTGTTTTAACCTTATACTCATGTAGTACCACATTTTTGGGGATCAAAACCTATTATTTAAACTTAGTTGTTGATTTGCGCTCCAGGCACTTCGCGCACCTTAGGGCGTGCTGGGGAGCCTCCTCGGCGCTAAAGCGCCTGCGGGGTCTCCCCTGCCCCGTACTCTCACAGGATATTGAATTGCATCCTCGAACCCGCCCACGCACGAAGGAAATGCGTTAGCATTTTCGAGGAGTCTTCGTGCCTTCCGCTCCAATCAACAGTGTTATAAATCAACTATGGTCTTTAACACAGCTATTATTTAAAAAAGGAACCTCTTTTTTTTCCCTTTAGGAGATCGCCTGTCCAGCCTTTGACTTTCAAATAACCATACAGCAAGAGAGTCGTAAAGATTACCAGTATAAAGGCAAATAAATAGCCATGCCTCCATCCAAGCTCCGGCATATACTTGAAATTCATTCCCCACAAGGCCCCGTAAGCCATTATCGGCGTGAAGATAATAGTGATGACCGTTAGGGTTTTCATGATTTCATTGCCGCGATGGGAGGAAATCACTTCTTCTAAATTAATAATCGAGTCGATTTCATGTTCATATTCGTTGAGCAGGACTACCGCACGTTCAATCCGCCTGCATGTTCTCGTAAATATTTCTCCTCTTGATACTTCTTCAAAATCCGCTTCCTCGATCCCCATTTTTAATTCGCGTATCGGAATCAGCAGACTTTTCCAAACCAGCAGCTCATGCCTGCGCCGATAGACTTTTTCGAGAATTCCTGTCTCATTTCTATTACGAATGCTCCATATGAGGGTTTTCAGCTCCACTTCGAATTGATCGATCTCCACCAGCATTTCATTCATCAGTTCCCCTAGAAAAATGAGGAATCCATCCACGGCATGTTCCGTTCGATTGATTTGCCTGATAAGAAATTCAAGATTGATATGTTTAAACATAGAAAGGGCAAGGTCCACAGTGATCCATTGATCCTCTGTTACATAAAAATGAAAAATCTTATAATCTTGATCGTCTTCAAAACTTTGCTGATAGATAAGCGATCCATAAACCACCTTTTCCCCGTTTTCGGGGGCTTTCACTCTCAAATAATTGCTGCGATTATCCCGTACCTTTTTGAGCCATTCATTGCCATCTTGTAAAAGGAGCGGTTTGATTCGCTCCATGTCGTTTGCACTGAATTGAGACCATTTCCACTTTTTGGACAAATTATATTTTTTCATAACGTCTCCTTTCGGCAACCATTTTCTATCTAATTCCCCGTTTTTGAAAAAAATAAAACTTATGTTTCATTCGGAATGCAAATGGGTATTTAACTGTTAAATAGCCATTGAAAGCTATTGAAAAGCTAAAGGAGGCCTTGATGATGAAAACAACGCTGCCAATTAAATCAATGATTGTTGTAGGTTTAGGGGCATCTGCTGCATGGTGGTTATCGTCAAAACCCAACCGGATAAAAGCTGAAAGCAAGCTTCGCGATTTGAAACGAAAAGTAAAACCGACCCCCTTTCATAAAAGTGAAAATCTCCCAATCGCAAAAGGAGGGGTCCCGCATCCTCATGATGTGGAGGATAATAAAATGGTAGACGAGGGAGCTTTGTATTCCGTGAAATTCTATAATGAGAAAATGCAATAATCGAAAGTTGAGGCATGCGTGCCTCAACTCATTTTTTGTGGGGTGAAAAATGAATTTACTTTTTTTATTCATCTATTTCATCATCATTCTAGTGGTTATCGAAATTCACGTTATACTATTTCAGCTAACTGGTCTTAAAGTAGAGGTTTCCAGGTTTCAGGTTATTTCGATGATGACCGGCACCGGCTTTACGACAGGAGAATCCGAGCTGATCTTGGGCCATCCAGTCCGAAGGAAACTCGCCACCTTCCTTATCCTCTTTGGAGCCTTCTCCCTGGCCGTTATCATTTCTTCGATTAGCAATTTCCTATCAAATGAGCTGAGTATGGATGAAGTATTGTATGTGGGCGGGGCCATCTTACTGGCATTTGGCGGATTAAAGCTTTCCTGGGTGCAGCAGAAACTGGCGGGGCTGTTTAATCGAAAAATGAGACAGAATGTGGAGCTGGCCGATTTGCCCATACGCGAAGTATTTTTAACAAATAGCGAGGATCTCTTGCTTAACCTTCATATGTTTGAGGAATCTTTTGCTGTTTCAAAAACACTGAGGCAAGCGATAAATGACCTTGACCAGTTGGACTTCGTCGTCTTGTTTATCAAACGAGGCGACTTGATTATTCGAAAAAATGTCTATCATTCCGAAATACACGAAGGCGACCAAATCTTTCTATTTGGCGATAAGGAGGTCATCCTTCAGGAATTTAAACAGGCTATTACTATCATGGAAAAGAAATTGGAGAATACTCCCCTCCCATTGAAAATCAATAAAGAGCAATAAACAGCCAAAAAAATAGCAATCCAATTAAGGATTGCTATTTTTTCTTGAACTCTTATATTCTATTATTTTGATCTATTTTATTGTCCAGCTTCCGCAAATACTTGGAAGCAAAATCTCTGCCGCCAAGACCAAACGCCAAGCCAAATGCTAAGGCTAATCCGCCTAAAACAAGGATGAAGGCAGCATTGACTATTGAATGGGCCAAGCCAATTTGGTCTAATGCCATAAAGACAGTAATCGTGAAAATGGCATATTTGGCGAACGATGCTAAGGTTCTGGAGTAGGTATTCTTTAAAATATTTTGCAAAATGCGTTCTACTAAATTTCCAACATATAATCCAATTCCCAAGATCACAAGCGCGGCAAATAGCATTGGTAAATAGGCAATTACTCCGGTTGCCAGGGTCACCAGGAAGTCCAGGTCGACAATTTGCAGGGCTTCCACCGTAAATAAGAGAACAACAACTATTTTTACCAGCAATCCCACGATTTTCGATAAGCTGTACTTGGATTGCTCAGGCTTAACGGAGCCAATCCCCATTTGCTGGAACAAGTGATCAAAACGTAAACGCCACAGCATTTGCGCGACCAATTTTTCCACCCATTTCCCCAAGGTTATGCCAGCTAAAATCAGCATGACGGCCACTGCAATATTTGGAATCAGTGTGACCACGTTATGAAGCATAGCAACAGCTGGTTCGGAAACCCCTTTTAAATCTAGTTTCTCTAAAGCAGTGATGATCGTTGGAATTAAGATTAAGATAAACGCTATGTTTCCTGCAATAATGGAAAGGCTCGTCCCTTCCATCTTCAGTCCAAAACGTTCACCCAATTTCTCAGTCCCAATACTGCTTAAAAAATTAGTCAAAATATCACGGACAATTTTCGCAATCAGCCAGCCGACCAATACGATAAGTGCGGCTGCAAACAGTTTCGGGATAAAGGAAAGCAGGCCTGACAAAATTCCTGTGACCGGCTCTGATACCCCTTCCAACTGCAATGCACCCAAAACACCAGGCAAGAATAATAAAAGAACAAAATAGAACAGCGCTTTGGCGATACTATTAATCTTATTTTGGGCACTCGTTTCTGATTCCGCCATCCTCCACCTTACTAATCGTTGTTGTAAATGGAACATGGCAGACCCTTTATGAAAAAGCATACGAAGGAGCGTTGCCACCGCCCAGGCAAGCAGTAAAATCAGTGCTGCTTTTAAAAGATTGGGAATCGCACCGGTTATCGCCGATAACATTCCCACCAGCGGTGTCGCAATAAAGCTCAAGCTCAGCATGTTAAAAAAGATAATCCAAACGACAACTAATAAAAGATAGTAAACAATTTTCCCTGCTATTTTTTCAGAAGAGTATTTTCGCTTACTGAAATTAGAAAAAAGTTTATTATCCAAGCTTGTTTTCTTTAGGCCCGCTTCCACCCCTTTTCCTATAAATTTGGCAATGACCCAGCCAATCAACAGAACAATAAGAGCAAATAGCAGGTTTGGAAGCTTGTCCAGGTAGGTATACCACCCTAGCATCATATCGTGTGTATTCATGAATTCATCTCCTTTTATCTTGGTTGATAACTGTAATACCCTCGATATTTTTTTTAAAACCATCGAGTAGAAGCAGCTAAAACTATTTTTTCAGAGACATATAGTCGAAGGAATTTAATTTTCGAAAAAGGGAGGTTTCAAATCTTTTTCCCATGGGAATACAATCTGTGCACGATAAAACCGACAAAAGGAGCTGAAAGGGATGAGTCAGAAGAAGAGATTACTCGTGGGAGGGCTGGCTGCATTATTAACCTTTGGTGGTTTAGCCGGCTGTGGTGATGGAGTGGACCAAGATAATGGGATCAGCGACGGCGAGCAAAAGGACCAGATTGATCAGGATACCAAGGAGAACGCCAAGGGCGCCGTAGAAGATGCGAAGCAAAATGGGAAGGAAGCAATGAAAAATGCCGAGAACAAAATGGAAGAAAATGATAAAAACTAAAGGAGGAAACGTTCGATGAATAAAGATCGGGTAAAAGGAAATTTTGATCAGGTAAAAGGAGAAGCGAAGGAGCAAATGGGCCGATTAACGGATGATCATTCCAAGGTGGCAGAAGGCAAGCTGGATAAAGCAAAAGGTAAATTACGAGAATCTTATGGGAAAGTAAAAGAAAATCTATCGAAATAATGTCAAAGGCAGCTTATTTCTAAGAATCTATATACACATTAATTTAGAGGAGGAACTAAACATGGACAGACATGAAAAAAAGGTTGCAGGTGTTTACGCATCGGAACAAGAAGCGATTGAAGCCGTTGAGGATTTGATTGCGCAGGGATACCGCAAAGATGAAATCTCCGTGATCGGGAAAAATCTTAAAAATGTGAATCACGTTACAGATGAAACAGGAGCGGCGGCTGAAGATGCGGCGGCCACTGGAGCCATTACAGGAGGCACCGTCGGTGGTGTAACAGGTTTATTAGTAGGAGTTGGTGCACTTGCTATCCCGGGTGTTGGCCCAATCATCGCGGCAGGTCCGCTGGCAGCAACCTTAATCGGGGCGTTAACAGGGGCTGGTCTTGGCGGAATAACCGGCGCGCTGGTAGGACTGGGAATTCCGGACGATGAAGCAAAATACTATGGAAACTCCCTGGAAGAAGGAAAAATCTTGATCTTGATTGACAAAAGGCATACCGCTGATATCAATGATCGAAATTATCTCCCTGATAGAGAAATTGAGCATGCTTCAGCATTGAGGGAAGAAAGAAATGGGTCGATGGCACGTAACATGGAGGAAATGCGGAAGCTCGGCAAGGAAATGGACCAGTCACAATCAGAGAGTGAGCTTGAGGAAGCAAATAAAACCCCAGATCCTATACAAAAATAAACATCCGGCTTTCAGCCACAAAAAAAGAAGAGGCTCCCCATCCTCTTCTTTTTCAATAAATTACCCCTTATATTTAACCACTTAAACCTCAGCTAAAAAAATCAGCCAAGATGTCTAAGTTGTTGTTCATAAAATCTAATGCGATATTTGGCATAATGCCGAACAGCACGCTTCCTACAACAGCGACAATCAAGACAACAAGAATGCTCGCTGGAATCTTGAACTTGTCTTCGCTTTCTGCCGGGCGGAAGAAGATTTGTGTCATCACGCCGAAATAGTAGAAATAAGACACAACTGTTGTCGCAATCATGATTGACGCTAATACATAATGTGGATTACCTGCAAACGCCCCGATAAAGATGTTCAATTTGCCGATAAAGCCGGCAGTTCCTGGGAAGCCTGCCAAGGAAATCAATAAGATTCCCAACACAACAGCCAATCCTGGTGAACGGCGGTATAAGCCTGCAAAATCGGTTATCTTCGCCGAGCCAGTCTTTTCTGTTACAATCTGGATTACCGCAAATGCTCCAAGGTTCATGAACAAGTAAGCAAGCAGGTAGAACCAGATGGAATAGAACATATTGGACGATAAGGACGTTAACGCCACCAGGATATAACCGGCATGGGCGATACTGGAGTAGGCAAACATTCGTTTAATGTTCGACTGCTTTAATGCGACCACGTTACCGATGATCATCGTAGCTCCCGCGATAAACGCGATATAGTCCTGCATGTCGAGCAAAATTGGCATGGAGCCTGGACCCTTCGTTGTCGCAGCGCCAAATACCGTTAACAGAATTCGGATGACAATCACAAAACCAGCCGTTTTGGAAACAACGCTAAGGAACGCAGTTACCGGCGTCGGCGCACCTTGGTAGACATCCGGTGCCCACATATGGAACGGCGCTGCAGCCAATTTAAACGCTAGACCAACGAAAATCATCAAAAATGATAAACCAAGCAAGTAAACATGCTGGCCGTCAGTTAGACCTGATAGACTATGCGCAATCGCCAGTAAATTTGTAGATCCGGTTAATCCGTACACATAGCTCATCCCGAACAACGTAATCGCTGTGGAAATTCCCCCGTTGATGACGTATTTCATCGCTGATTCGTTCGACTTCAGGTTATGCTTGCGGATGCCCGCTAAAATATAAGAAGAAACAGATAACAATTCTAATCCGATAAATAACGTGATTAAATCACCGCTGGAGGCCATAAACATCGCACCGAGCAGCGCTGTTAAGAACAGGTAGTAAAACTCGCCGCGGTACTCTTCCATGCCATCCTTTGCTTCATAGCTGACAGCAAGGAACATAACCAGTCCTGCACCGCCAAGAAGCAGCAATTTAAAGGCAATCGCAAAACTGTCCAGGCGGAAAGTATCATCCAAAATCGAAACAACAGCGCCGCCCGCTAAGCTTGCAACAGAAACCATTGCCGCCGCGATTGCCGCGATTCCAATCCAGCCGAGGATGCGGCGATCCTGCCCCTTTGGCATGAATAAATCTAAAAGCGTTAGAAGTGCAGCAACACCAAGGATGATGAACTCCGGCGTCATGACACTCCAGTTAAACTGACTCAATGTCTCAAAACTCATCCTTCATCACCCTCCCAGCCCTGGCATGATAGTCTCAAGTGTGGCTTGAAGCGGTGAGCTTAGAACACTTGGGTAAACACCGATTAACACAATTAACAACATAAGAACGACCACTGGCACGAATTCAACGCCTTTTAGGTCAACAACGCCGGTAAATTCGCGGTGTGACTTGCCAAACGTCATGCCAAGCACGGCGCGAAGCAAGTACGCTGCCGTCATAATGATGCCAATCGTACCAACGGCCGCAAGCCAAGGCATTTCTTTGAAAAGCCCTAGGAACGCCATGAATTCGCTGACAAAGCCGGACATACCTGGAAGACCAAGTGAGGCCATTGCCCCTGCTAAAAGGAAGCCTGCCGCAACCGGCATTCCCTTCGCCATTCCGCCAAGGTTTCCAATCAAAGAGGTATCGGTGCGTTCGTATAACACACCCACTAAGAAGAACAATAAGGCCGAAATTAAACCGTGTGAAATCACTTGGAATATCGCTCCCTGAACCCCGGCCTCATTCATTGCCGCAAGTCCGATGAGGACGATTCCCATATGAGAAATCGACGAGTAAGCCAAAACCATTTTAAAGTCTGTTTGAATGAACGCAAGGAACGCCCCGTAGAGAAGGTTAATCACCCCAAGGACCGCAATCAGCGTCGCAAGAGTATCAAACTGTTCGGGGAATAGCCCCATTCCAAAACGGATTAATCCGTACGCACCAATTTTTAAAAGAATACCAGAGTGAATCATGACGACTGGCGGCGGTGCTTGTACGTGCACACGCAGCATCCAGCTGTGCAATGGGAAAATCGGTAATTTGACTCCAAAAGCGACCAAGAGTGCGATGAGGAGTCCAAGCTTTAAGTCCCCAGATACCGGTGCACTTGGGTCTGCCAAGATGTCTTTTAAAATATTGATATTAGTTGTGCCTGTTTTGGCAAACAGAATCATGATCACGATTAATAGAACCGCAGAGCCCAAACCGTTATAGATCAAGAAGCTGTAGGCCGCTTTTTCTTTTTCAAAATAACCCCATTTACCGATTAAGAAGAACGTCGGAATGAGTGTAACCTCGAAGAAAATGAAGAATAGAATTAAGTTTTCCGCTGTGAATACGCCGAGCATGCCTACTTCTAATAGAAGGAACAGCATGAAGAACCCTTTCCATTCTTTTTTCACATAACGGGCCGCAATCGACGCGAGCGTTGCCACTACCGCTGTAAGCACGACTAACAGCAGCTGGAAGCCGCTTAACGCCAGCTCATAGTTAACAGCGAAGTATGGCGCCTCGACATTCATGCCGCGGAAATGAATCCATTCCACTGACACGGAAAAATCACTCAAATGCTTACCTGCTAGATAGTGAGCATAAGCTGCCAGTGATATCAGCAGTGCCGGCAGGGTGGCCAAGAAGCCGACGATCTTGATCGATTTTTCCTGATTTTTTGGCATGAACGCTAACACGGCGATACCTAGTAAAGGGGAGAATACTAGGATTGAAAGAATTGCATGTAAGTTCATCGTAAGTACCCCCCTGTTAGTGCATAAATGACCGCAAGTAACGCCAGTCCGATAAACGCCACTGCTCCGTACGTCTGCACCTGGCCGGATTGCATTTTTGAACCTGTTGCTCCAAGTCCTTGGACAAAGCCGGTGATGCCTTTGACGATGCCTTCAACAAGGAAGGTATCGATGAAACGCAAGAAGTAGCTGATTCCTTTTGTAATTACGACGATGGTCAGTTGATAGAATTCGTCGACGTAATATTTGTTTAATAGAACGGTATGCATCATGTCGCCGCTGCCGCTCAGCCAGTTGCGGGAAACGGAGCGTTTTCCGTAAATTAACCAAGCTAAGTAGATTCCCAGCAAGGAAACGACGGTTGCTAGAATCATAATCCAAACGGGACCTTCATGGTGTCCGTGTGCCGCTAGGGCTTCGTTTCCGTCAACGAGCCAGTCGCCTAGGAAGGTACCAAACCAAGGTGTGTTCACATAACCAGCAACTACCGCTAGAACACCAAGGATAATCATAGGGAAGGTCATCACAGATGGTGACTCGTGAACATGTTTCTGATTGCCGCGTGCTTCACCAGTGAAGACCATGAAGAACAAGCGGAACATATAGAATGCCGTAAAGAATGCTGCGACTAAAGCAAGGACGAAAAGAACCGGATGTCCCCCTTCCCAGGCCGCTGCTAAAATTTCGTCTTTACTGAAGAAACCGGATAATAACGGCACACCGCTGATTGCAAGTGTTCCGATTAGAAATAACGGTCCAGTGAGCTTAAGCTTTTTCCAAAGCCCGCCCATTTCTTCGATATCCTGCGTGTGTACCGCATGTATGACAGAACCGGCAGCCAAGAACAAGAGCGCCTTGAAGAACGCGTGCGTCATCAGGTGGAACACACCAGCCACATAACCCGCAGAACCGAGCGCGAGCATCATATAGCCAAGCTGGCTGACAGTTGAATAAGCAAGAACTCGTTTAATATCTGTTTGCACAAGACCGATGCTTGCCGCGAAAATCGCCGTGAATCCGCCGATAACGGCAACAGTCATAAGTGCGGTATGGCTTGCTGAGAACAATGGGAAAAGTGACGCAACCAAGTATACCCCGGCGGCAACCATTGTCGCTGCGTGGATTAACGCCGAAACAGGTGTCGGACCCTCCATCGCATCCGGAAGCCATGTGTGAAGCGGGAACTGACCCGATTTACCGACTGCCCCGATGAAAATCAGGATCGCCGTTAACGTAATCATCGTACCTGACACCTGGCCCGCGTCAACAGCCGCAAAAATATCACTGTATTCAAAGCTTTTTGTCTGCCAGAAGAGCAGCGCCATGCCGATAAACAGGCCAACGTCCCCGATACGGGTCATGATAAACGCCTTTTTCGCAGCCGCCTTCGCTTCTTCTTTGTAGAAATAGAAACCGATTAATAGGAAGGAACCGACACCTACAAGTTCCCAGAAGATATACGTTTGCAGCAGGTTTGGCGAAATCACCAGACCAAGCATGGCGAAGGTAAATAATCCCAAGTAAGCATAAAAGACATGAAAGCGCTCGTCTCCGTGCATATAACCTTTGGAATAGGTATGTACCAAGAAACTGACGAGCGATACGATAAACAGCATTAATGCATTTAATTGATTCACTTCAAAGCCCGCTGTTAGATGAAAATCTCCTATTGTGAGCCAGTCAAACTTCGTGACGTAGGTTGGCTCTGAAAAGCGCTCAAATAACACTAAAATCGAATAAATAAGCGATGCCAGCGTAAGCAGAATCCCAACATACGCACTCGCTTCCTTCAATCGCTTACCGAATAGAAGAAGGATCAAAAACGATATTAGCGGGAAAAGCGGTATAAGCCATGCATTTTCCATCATTTTCTCCTATCCGTGCCTGTCACCACCCGAACTTGTCGAATCCGAGGGAAAGCGACTGGCACCAAGGTTTTTTTAATTTTTCATTGTGTCCATTTCATCGATGTTGACGGTTTTCTTAGTGCGGTAGAGTGCGATAAGAATCGCAAGACCGACCGCTGCCTCCGCTGCGGCAACACTGATCGCGAACAGGGCAAAGATTTGGCCTGTAATCGATGGCGCCATGCCGTATTTGCTGAAGGTTACCAGGTTAATGTTCACAGCGTTCAGCATTAATTCGATTGAAATAAGGACGATAACCGTGTTTCTCTTTGTCAATGCACCGTATAAGCCGATGCAAAATAAAATCAGTGCAAGTGCCAAGAAGGCTGAAGCGGGAACTGAACTCATTCCTTATCCGCCTCCTTATCCTCTTTTTTCGCCAAGACAATGGAACCAACCAACGCAACTAAAAGTAAAACAGAGACTAACTCAAATGGAATAATATGTTTTGAGTACAATGCCTGACCGATTTGCATCGTGTTGTTTTCATGCAATGTGGTCGGAACTTGATCAATATCAAAATTGTAAATGCCAAGGTAAACGGCAAAAGCAAAGCCCAGCACACCTAAAAATAAAAGGAACTTTCTCCATTTGCCTGCTTTTGATTCACTTTCATCGTTATGCCTCGTTAACATGATGCCAAACAGCATAATGATCGTAATCGCACCGGAATAAATTAAGATTTGCACAGCCGCGACAAATTCCGCGGAAAGCAGCACATAAATTCCGGCAATAGCTACGAACGTGAAGATGAGGGCAACGACCATATGAACAACTCTGGTAAGGTTCAAAAGAAGCACGCCGCCGATGATCGCCACAAGTGCGAGCCCCATAAAAGCGAGAAATTCGCCTGAGAAGGTCATGCTTTATTCTCCTTCCGTATGTTTTCGTCGTTTTCATCCAACCATTCAAGGTTTTTAAATAACATATCGCGACTGTATTCAGCGAGCTCGAAATTATTCGTCATGATAATCGCTTCTGTCGGGCAAACCTCCGTACATAGGTCACAAAGGATGCAAATCTCGAAGTTGATGTCATACGTATCGATGATTTTCCCCTTTTTCGCCGGATCGGGATGTTTTTTACCTGTCAGGTTGATACATTCAGTCGGACAAATGTTCATACATTGATTGCACACAATACACTTTTCCGGATAAAACTTCTGAATCCCTCGGAAGCGGTCCGGCAGTGGAAGCGGCTTATTTGGATAGTCATAAGTGACTTTTTCGCGTGATAATTGTTTTAGGGTATATTTCAAGCCTTTTGCTATTCCAAGCACGTTTTTCACCCCTTTTACCTTTTAAAAATTGTTATTGCGTCCAGTGTATCGCTAGGCGATACGACCTTCAAACACGATCTAATGATTTCTTTTTAGAAAAATAATGATTTGATCAAGGCTGTCAGGAAGATGTTTCCTAGTGCCACAGGAAGCAGCACTTTCCAGCCGAACTCCATTAAACGGTCCACGCGGAAACGCGGCAGCGTACTGCGGAGCCACAAGTATACAAAGATGACCACGCAGAATTTAAGTGAGAACCATACCGCACCTGGAATAAAGCCAAGGAACGCAAATGGCGGCAGCCAGCCTCCTAGGAAAACGACTGTAATCAGGGCAGACATGGCAAATAGGTACACATACTCGGCAAGCATGAAGAAGGCAAAGCGGAAGCCGGAGTATTCAACGTGAAATCCTGCGACAAGCTCGGATTCCGCTTCCGGCAAGTCAAACGGCGTCCGGTTTAATTCGGCAACCGAAGCAATAAAAAACACAATAAAGCCAATCGGCTGCAACAGGATGAACCAGCCGCCCTTTTGCGCATGGACGATATCATTTAAATTTAAGCTTCCTGATAATAGAATGACACCAAGAACGGACATAACAAGCGGGATTTCATATGAAATCATCTGTGCTGCTGCCCGTGCGCCGCCTAAAAGGGCGTACTTGTTATTGGATCCCCAGCCGCCAAGCAAGGCACCAAAGGTTGTCAAACCAGAAACCGCAATGTAATAAAGCAAGCCCACCCCGATATCCGCAAATTGAAACTTATCAGTAAACGGAATCGTTGCCAGTACCATGAAGGACGGGGCAAAGGCAATGACTGGCGCCAGGATAAATAACGGACGGTCTGCCAGTTTCGGAATAATGTCTTCTTTTAGTAAAAGCTTCAAAACGTCAGCGACGGTCTGCAATAAGCCCCAGTTACCGCCAAGCTGGTTTGGACCGTGGCGGAGCTGCATGTAACCCATGACCTTCCGCTCGGCTAAAATCCCATATGTTACGAAGCCTAATACGACTAACAGCAAGACAACCCCTAGTAAAAAGAAGATTGCAAAGTTGGCCAAACCTGGACTTGAATGGAGTAGATCTTGTACCATTAACCGTCCACCTCCCCAAGGACAATATCAACTGCCCCTAATATAGCAATCAGGTTTGCAATATTTTCGCCTACTAGTAATTTCGGGAGAATTTGCAGATTATAGAATGATGGTCTTCTAAACTTCAGGCGATACGGTTCTTTTTTGCCGTCGCTTGAGATATAACAGCCAATTTCCCCGCGCGGTGATTCGATTCTGACAAACGCTTCACCCTTAGGCGCCTTAATGATTTTCGGTACTTTTGCTAAAATTTCACCTTCCGCAGGGAATTGTTCACATGCCTGCTCAAGGATATTTAATGATTGTGAAACCTCGCCCATGCGCACTTTATAGCGTGCCAGGCAGTCGCCGCTTTCCTCGGTGACCACGTCAAAATCAAAACGGTCATAAATGGAATATGGCTCATCTTTACGAAGGTCCCACTTCACGCCGGTACAGCGAAGGTTTGGACCGCTCAACGAATAATTAATCGCGTCCTCTTTCGTGTATCTTCCTACACCCGTTACCCGGTCAAGGAAAATTTCATTTCCGGTGACAAGATCATGATAGCCTTTTACTTGCTCACGCATATAGGGAACAAAATCCCGTACTTTTTCCACCCAGCCTTCCGGAGCATCCCACTTTACGCCGCCTACACGCATATAGTTGAAGGTCAAGCGCGCTCCTGAAAGTTCATTGAGCATATTGATAATCATTTCACGGTCACGGAATGCATAGATGAACGGGCTCGTCGCACCAAGGTCAAGCAAATAAGTACCCCATGCCACTAAGTGGCTTGCGATACGTCCCAATTCCATTGCCATGACACGAAGGAAGTCTGCTCGTTCCGGAACTTGAATCCCCATCATCGTTTCGACCGCATGACATAGACAATAGTTATTCGTCATCGCTGACAAATAGTCCATCCGGTCTGTATAAGGAATAATTTGTGTGTATTGCAAATTCTCGGCCAATTTTTCTGTACCGCGGTGTAAGTAACCGATGACAGGCTTTGCTTCCGTAATGATTTCACCATCGATTTTAACTACAAGCCGGAATACTCCATGCGTACTCGGGTGCTGTGGACCGACGTTTAATAGCATTTCTTCTGTTCTGATCACCCGTTACACCTCCACATCATACGGTTCATAATCTTTACGCAGTGGATGGCCAACCCATTCTTCTCCAAGCAAAATCCGATGCAAATCCGGATGTCCGGTAAACTTAATTCCTAATAAGTCATATGCCTCGCATTCAGGCCAGTTGGCACCTGCCCAAATCGGCTGCAAGGATTCAATTGTTGGTTCATCGCGGTCTATCTTCACTTTTAACGCCACCGATTGGCGATTTTTATATGAGAATAGGTGAACATATATTTCCATATGCGTCACAAAATCCGTTCCGTGCAGCTCAGAGAGATAGTCAAATCCGAGAAGCTCATTATATTTTAAAAACTGAGCCAGCTTAAAATATGTATCACGCTTTGCCACAAGGGTCGGAACATCTTTGGATAATTTATTAATATAAGAATCTTCTAAAACATCGGCACCGAGATTCTCCGTAATCACCTTCAAATATTTATCTAAATACGGCTGATTGATTGACGGTGCTGCAGGCTCTGATGCAGCCGGCGCTGTATCGCCCGCTTTCCCTGCCGCTGCTGCTTTGGCTTTTGCTGCTGCCGCTGCTTTGGCCTTGGCTACAGCCGCTGCCTTTGCTTTCGCTTTTTCATCATCGGTTGCGTCCGCTCCTGTATCGCCACCCGATACGGCCGCTTTTGCTTTTGCTGCCGCTGCTGCCTTTGCTTTTGCTGCTGCCGCTGCTTTGGCTTTCGCTGCTGCTGCCGCCTTTGCTTTCGCATCATCTCCTGCTGGTGCACTGTCACCCGCATCAGAGGTTGGGGCCTCACCGCCGGCTAGCTCCATGGCTTTTCGTTTCGCCGCTGCTGCCGCTTTGGCTTTCGCTACGGCTGCTGCTTTTTTCTTCGCTAAATCATCAGGGCCGGCTTCTGTTTCTGCCGCTGGCGTATCGCTTGCCGGTGACGCTCCAGCGTCACCTGCCTGCTCCATGGCTTTTCTTTTTGCCGCTGCCGCAGCCTTTGCCTTCGCTACTGCTTCTGCTTTTCTTCTAGCAAGATCATCAACGTCGTTCGATGAGGTCTGCGGTGCGGCCGTCTCTTCTGCCGGAGCTGGTGCTTCTGTTGCAGGAGCTACTGGATCATCCACAATGCCTTCACGCTTCTTCTTCGCTAGTGCAGCCGCCTTCGCCTTCGCTGCCGCTGCTGCTTTTTTCTTTGCTAAATCATCGGCATCCCCGCCAGATGAAGCTGGTTCCGCTGATTTAGGCGCCTCATCCGCTGGCGGCTTTGGTGCTTCGGCTGCCGGTTTCGGTGCCGCTTCCCCTGCCGCCTTCGCCTGACGCTTCGCCAGTGCCGCAGCTTTCGCCTTCTCAGCCGCCTCTTTCTTTAATTGATCGAGATCCTTTTCCCCGCTCATCGGTTAGATCACCTTCTTCCCAGTCTTCGCCTCATAGCGAATCTTTTCCTTTAACTTATTAATTCCATAAATTAATGCCGCTGGGTTCGGCGGGCATCCCGGAATGTACACATCAACAGGAACGATCTGATCGACTCCCTTAACAACGGAGTACGACTTAATATACGGTCCGCCTGCAGTTGCACAAGACCCCATCGCAATAACCCACTTCGGCTCCGGCATTTGATCATACAAACGTTTTACAATCGGCGCCATTTTCTTCGTCACTGTACCAGACACAATCATGCAATCTGACTGTCTTGGCGATGTACGGAAAAAGGAACCAAAACGGTCCAAGTCATAATTCGCACCGCCCACGCCCATCATCTCAATCGCACAACAAGCCAGACCAAATGTCATTGGCCACAAAGAATTACTTCGAGCCCATGCCTTAATTTGCTCCAGCGTCGCGAAAAATACATTTCGTTCTAATTCTTTCATTTCTTCTGGTGAAAGGTCCAATTTTAAATCCATTTTAGCACCTTCTTTTTCCATGCGTAGATTAAGCCAATTACCAGCATAACCACGAAAATTAACATTTCGACTAATGCAAATAGTCCTAACTTATCATAGGCCACCGCCCATGGATATAAAAACACCGTCTCTACATCAAAAATTACAAACATTAGGGCAAAAATATAATAGCGGACATTGAACTGTACACGGGAATCGTGAAATGGCTCAATACCGCTCTCATATGTGGTATACTTCGCATCATCAGGTTTATGCGGACGCAGAAGCTTACCTAAATATAACGCCACCACCGGCAGCAACACCCCAAGACATAGGAACACAAAAACTATCAGATAATTATTCTGATATACATTCAAAAGTTCCATGTCTATCCCCTCCAATGTTGAAAATTTTCATACTTATGAATATTGTAACCGAATTCATTATAGCATTGTTACAAACCCCTGTCGACAAGCCTTATTTATAAAATTTGGAAGTCTGCCGCCGCAGAAATTGCCCATTTTTTGGCCATGAGAACAAGCCTTCAAAAAGGCAGTAAATTGGGCAATTTATACTAGTTGCTTATTCAGCTGAAGCATACTTGAATTCGACAACAACACCTATTAAACACCAAAACAAGATTTTAAACAGTGAGATTTGTCATTAATTGTTCACCTTTTTTCTACGTTTTTAGAACAATCTCCACTCGGCCAACCCTTCCCCTACAATCCTATTCAAAAATCGGCATTTCATGAACAAAAAAATGCCAGGCTAAACGCCTGGCCCGATCCATTCTTTTCCGTCATTTCCTCAATCGCATATTATACACCTTCGACTTGCTTAATCGTGTTTTCCACTGCCGATAAGGTCTCTAATAAAATCGTCATCATTTGTTCCATTTCTTCTTGATTAATAATTAATGGCGGGGCAAATACAATCGTGTCCTGGCCATCAAATACGACGGCACGGACTACCACTCCCCTTTTAGCCGCTTCCGAAACAATCAGTGGAGCGAGCGGAGTGGCGAAACGCTCGTTTGTCTGCCGATCTTTCACAATTTCAATCGCCCCCATAAGACCTAGGGCCCTAACTTCACCAATCATGCTATGTTTGCTTTGCAGCTGCTTAAATCCGGCCAGCATTTCTGCTCCCATTTGCTTGGCATTTTCAACCAAATTTTCACGTTCGATGATTTCAAGATTTTTCAAAGCCACACTGCAAGCCATCGCATGCCCGCTGTATGTATACCCGTGCAATAATGTACCTGTGGAGAGCTCTTTAAAATCCTGGTGCATTTTTTCCGAAATCATCACACCGCCAAGCTGTGCATAGCCGCTTGTTACGCCTTTTGCAAAGCACATCATATCTGGCACAACGCCATAATGCTCGATTCCAAAATAGGTGCCTGTCCGTCCAAATCCGGTTATCACTTCATCGGTAATCCATAATATCCCGTATTGGTCGCAAATCTCCCGGATCTCTTTGAAATAGTGTTCAGGTGCGATATGAACACCGCCGGCACCCTGAACAGGTTCAGCGACAAAAGCGGCAATTGTGTCAGCGCCTTCTATTTCGATTAACTCGCGTAATGCGGACGTTGAAAAATGATCCACATAATAAAAGTCAGGAGCTAATGAGTTCGTAAAATCCCGGAACGGCTTTAAACCTGTTGCGCTCGTTGCCCCCATCGCCACCCCATGGTAGGACTTCGTTCTCGTGATGATTTTCTTCTTTTCCGGCTGCCCTTTTAATATCCAATAATGCCGGGCAAGTTTATAAGCGGTATCATTCGATTCTGAACCTCCTGAAGTAAAAAACGTTGCCGTTAAATCCCCCGGTGCGATTTCTGCCAGCTTCGCCGCCAAGCGGATGGCCGGTTCATTGCTGTAGGTTGAAAAACAAGAGTTAAACGCTAATTTAGACATCTGTTCCATCGCTGCTTTTCCGATTTCCTCCCGGCCATGCCCAATGTTTACATTCCACAAAGAAGACATGCCATCTATAACCCTATTTCCTTTGATATCTTCTAAAAATACACCTTCACCCTTTGTAAAAATAAAGCCGGGACCATCAGCCTGCTGCTGCTGGATTGGTGAAGTCGGATGTAAAAAATGCTTTTTATCTAATTCTTCTAGTTCCTTGATGTAATTTTCCATATTCTAAACTTCCTTCCCCAAAAAGTTGTTTTGCTATTTTATAATGCAAAAAGCATGCCAACTTTTTCAGTCCGAAAAATCGTTGTTTCAGGAAAGATTTGATTTAATTTTTAATCAACATTAATTTAATTATTGATTAATTGTCCGATTTGATTGAAAATTTAATCAAGGAGGGGTTTTTCATGAACTATGAAGTGAAACTCGAGCTCGATAAAATCATTGAAACCTCAAACAACAACATTACGGTCACCGATGAGAATGGCATCATTTTGCGCTCCAATCCGGAACATTGGGTCATGTATGGGCTAGAACCCGGTTTCTATATCGGAAGGTCTGTCTATGAATTAGAAAAAGAAGGAATTCTCTCTCCTTCGATTAATGCCCTTGTCTTAAAAGAGAAAAAAATTGTTCGGATTATGCAGCATACCCAGTCAGGAAAAGTCGTCATGTCGACTGGTTATCCTGTTTTTAATCAGGAAGGACGATTAATCAGAGTGATCAGCTACAGCCAGGACCAAACAGAGATTGTGAAATTGCAGGAACAATACAGCCAGCTGGAATCAAAGGTGGCAGGATTCCAAACTGAAGTAGAGGAGCTGCGCGAAAAAGACGCCAGCGATCGGCCGCTTTTATTCAGAAGCACGAGCATGAAGCAAATCTTTAAGACCCTGCAGCGAGTGGCTCCAACTGATGCGGCGATTTTATTTTTAGGGGAATCGGGTATTGGAAAAAGTACATTGGCCCGATATATACACGATCAAAGCGAGCGCCAAAAAGAACCTTTCATTGAAGTAAACTGCAGCACGATCCCTGAAGCGTTATTTGAATCGGAAATGTTCGGCTATGAGCCAGGTTCCTTTACGGGAGCACAAAAATCAGGAAAACAAGGCTTGATTGAGCTAGCAGACCAGGGAACGATTTTTTTAGATGAAATTGGCGAGCTGCCATTAAACATGCAGGTAAAATTGCTAAAAGTTCTCCAAGAAAGAAAGTTCCTGCGAATCGGAGGAAAAAAGGAACGCCAAGTTAATTTCCGACTGATCACGGCTACGAACCAAAACCTGAAGCGGATGGTCGACGAGGGAAAATTCCGCTTGGACCTTTACTACCGTTTAAATGTCATTCCGATTCACATCCCTTCTTTAAAGGAAAGAAAAGATGACATAACGATTTTGTTAAAGCATTACCTGGAATTACTGAATGCCAAATACAACGAGTCTAAAAAATTGCACACATCTACGTATGACTTGTTAATTGATTATGAGTGGCCCGGAAATGTCCGTGAAATGGAGAATTTGCTGGAACGGCTTATCCTGACGATTGAAGAGGATATGATTTTGCCGGAACATCTTCCTTTTGACTTTAAGAAAAATATGCAGGATTCCACATGGGTTCTTGCGAAGGAGCGTATCGAAAAAAGGAATTTAAAAGAAGTGCTGGAGGAAGTAGAAATCGAGTTGTTAACAAAAGCGTACAGAGAGTGCAAAACCACCTATGAAATGGCGGAATATTTAGGCCTCAGTCAGCCTACTATTATTTATAAATTAAAAAAGTATAAAGAAAAGCTTTCTAATTAATATAAAAAGCCGAGAAGGATCTCGGCTTTTCATTATTTCAGAATATCAAAGCGCTTTCAAATAATTATTGCTTCAAGATAAATTTATAGCTGTCCCCTAATATATACTGTTTTCCTCTATGGACAGGCTGGCCGTTCTCATCAGTGACCGTTGTATCCATGAAAAAGAGGGGTTCGCCGCTTGCGATATTGAGCAGCTCCATTTCTTCATCGCCTGCCCTGACAATCTCCAAGGAAAGTTCGCTTGAACCGGCTGGTTTTACGCCCAGCTTTTCTTCCAATATCTTATAGATGGAGCCATCTAAATTTTCATTTAATAAAGAGTGATATTCTTTATAGGAAAAATAGTTGTTTTCAATCATGATTGGCGAATCGCCGGCATATCGGACTCTCTGGATAAATAACAGCGCATCTCCATCCTCAAGCTGGAGCATTGTTTGATCCTTTGATGTTGGCTGGATAATTTCTTTTTTAATGACTTTACTGCTCGCTTTTAATCCGTTCGCTTTACAAGCATCACTAAAGCTTAAAAAATGGACAATCTTCCTTTCAATTTTCCTTTTATTTACGAATGTCCCTTTACCCTGTCTTTTTACAAGGTAGCCCTCTTCCACTAATTCGACAATGGCTTTTCTTACCGTAATCCTGCTAATTTTATATTCTTCGCTCAACTCTAATTCTGTTGGTATTTTATCACCAAACTTTAAATCTCCATTTACAATCGAACTGCGGATAGACTCCTTTAATTGGATAT
>NZ_JBALPP010000060.1:58295-58587 GCF_036965425.1 Neobacillus drentensis
TATGAACAATGTCTAAATATAAATTTAGTCAATTTCCCCCATTATCTTCACTAATAAGTATATATAATTTCACTTAAGCTATCAATTTTGTTTTTTCTATACTCTGGTCCCTAATGCTCTTTACCACGGTTCTAACCCTCCCCTTTTTAAAAATATTCAAAATTAATATAACATTATATTATGTTATAAGTCAATTTAATATAAATTTTCATCTTGCTAATAAATTTAATGTTCAAAAAAGATTGACAATTATTCCGGAGGTAGTTAATATAATGTTATATAATGTATTATT
>NZ_JBALPP010000061.1:0-256 GCF_036965425.1 Neobacillus drentensis
GAATCAGCATTTTCATCATATAATAATAGTAAAAAAACTATCATTTAAAAAAATTTCAATTATCTGCCATTGCTAGCTTTACTTTGGACAAGGAATGTTTAAAATAAGAATTAAGGAGATGATCCACTATGTTAAAGAAGCTAAGAAAAAAGCTTTTAAAACAGTGGAAAGATTTGCTGCGAAAAAAATCCATTGCCTAAATTTTTTTTGAGCCCTTCTAACTTGCGAAGGGCTCCTTCATTATTGTAAATTGTAA
>NZ_JBALPP010000061.1:268-17619 GCF_036965425.1 Neobacillus drentensis
CTTTTCACATTAGCCCATTGCTTTCTAAGAAAATAAATGAAAAAGATGAAAATGTTTTATATAATAGAAAAAGTTATGATTTAGTGAGGAGCGATTTTGTTATGCTATTTAAAGTTTACTACCAGGAAAGCATTAAAGAAGTCCCAGTCAGAGAGAATACAAAAACTCTCTATATTGAGGGAGAATCCGTACGTGACGTTCGTACAAAAATTGCCGACCGTGGCTATAATGTTGAATTTGTACAAGAAGTAAAAGGCGCCTATTTAGAATATGAAAAACAAAATGAAGACTTTAAAGTATTGGAGATATAATTTATGAAATTTGTTAAAAATGATCAAACTGCTGTTTTTGCCCTGGGAGGTTTAGGTGAAATTGGCAAAAACACATATGCAGTTCAATTCCAGGATGAGATTATTTTAATTGATGCTGGAATCAAATTCCCTGAGGATGAACTATTAGGTATTGATTATGTCATTCCTGATTATACCTATTTAGTTAAAAATGAAGAAAAAATTAAGGGGTTATTCGTTACACACGGGCACGAAGACCACATCGGCGGTATTCCTTATTTATTACGAGAAGTCAATATCCCAATTTATGGAGGAAAGCTGGCACTCGGTTTAATAAAAAATAAATTGGAAGAGCATGGTTTATTAAGGAATGCCAAATTAATCGAGATAAAAGAAGATGATGTGATTAAGTTCCGAAAAACATCGGTGACATTTTTCCGAACTACTCACAGCATTCCTGACTCCTATGGTATTGTCGTTAAAACTCCTCCGGGCCAAATCGTTCATACGGGGGACTTTAAATTTGATTTTACTCCTGTGGGCGAACCTGCTAATTTAACAAAAATGGCTGAAATTGGAAAAGAAGGTGTGCTTTGTCTACTTTCTGACAGTACAAATAGTGAAATTCCGGATTTTACGATGTCGGAGCGCAGGGTAGGAGAAAGCATTCACGATATTTTCCGAAAAGTCGATGGCCGAATTATTTTTGCAACGTTTGCTTCGAATATTCATAGGCTGCAGCAAGTTGTAGAGGCAGCTGTGGAAAATGACAGAAAAGTAGCTGTATTTGGTCGAAGCATGGAAGCAGCCATTAATATAGGCCTTGAATTAGGATATATTAATGCACCAAAAGAAACATTTATTGAAGCCAATCAAATTAACCGCTTACCTGCCGACAAAGTTACTATTCTTTGTACTGGAAGCCAAGGTGAACCAATGGCAGCTCTATCAAGAATTGCAAATGGCACACACAGACAAATTCAAATAATACCTGGAGATACTGTTGTTTTTTCGTCATCACCTATTCCTGGTAACACAATAAGTGTCAGCAGAACAATTAACATGTTGTATAGAGCCGGTGCGGACGTCATTCACGGAAAACTAAGTAATATTCATACCTCTGGACATGGCGGACAAGAGGAACAAAAATTGATGCTTCGGCTAATTAAACCTAAATTCTTTATGCCAATTCACGGTGAATACCGGATGCAGCGCATGCACGCAAAACTTGCAGTGGACTGCGGTGTTGATGAGGAAAATTGCTTTATTATGGACAATGGCGAAGTACTAGCTCTTTCGGAAAACTCAGCACAGGTAGCCGGAAAAATTCCATCAGGATCTGTCTACATTGACGGCAGTGGTGTCGGGGATATTGGAAATATCGTCTTACGTGACCGACGAATTCTTTCTGAGGAAGGCTTAGTTGTTGTGGTTGTCAGCATTAATATGAAAGAATTTAAAATTGCTTCTGGACCAGACCTGATTTCTCGCGGCTTTGTTTATATGAGAGAATCTGGAGATTTAATCAATGATGCACAGAATTTAATTACAAAGCATTTAAATAAGGTTATGGAGCGAAAGACAAGCCAGTGGTCAGAAATTAAAAATGAAATTACTGATACGTTAGCACCTTTCCTTTATGAAAAAACAAAACGTCGCCCAATGATTTTACCTATCATTATGGAAGTTTAAGATTAACAAAGCGGAAGCACCTGTTGGTGCTTCCGCTTTTCTTTATTCCAATACCTTTTTTTCAAACCTGCTGATGTCGTTAGTGTTTCCAATTACTATTAATACATCTCTATTATGAATCGTTTCTTTCGCCTGTGGAGAAACAATGATATCTTCACCTCTTTTTATCGCCACGATATTTAAACCATATTTTTTACGAACATCCAAATCCATAATTGTATTGCCGCCAAGTTTTCCATTTGCCACTATTTCAACGATACTATGGTCTTCTGAGAGCTGGAGATAATCAACCACATTGCTGGATGACATATTAATAGCAATCCTTTTTCCCATATCTCTTTCAGGATGCACAACATGATCCGCCCCAATCTTTCGCAGGACCTTTTCATGGTAATCATTTTGTGCTTTGGAGGTAATTTGCCCGACTCCTAATTCCTTTAAAATTAGCGTTGTTAAAATACTCGATTGAATATCATCGCCAATCGCTACAATCACATGATCAAAATTGCGAATACCTAAACTCTTCAAGACGTTTTCGTCTGTTGAATCTCCCACAACTGCATGGGAGGCAATCATGGAATATTCATTAACACGCTCTTCATTAACATCAATTGCTAAAACTTCCATTCCTTCATCTGTCAGTGTACGGCAAATACTGCCCCCGAAACGGCCCAATCCAATGACCGCAAAGCTTTTCTTCACAAAAACTCCCCCAACAAATACATTTTCTACTATGCTCCCATTTTAGCATTGATGATCATTTTAATTATAGTATGAAATACCGCTTAAACACCTTTTCTATTTTTCCTCTTTCGATAAAATAGAAAAACTGCAAAACCGATAATAGCTAATATCACCAGAATCGGAAGGTTACCGATTATAAAGACAACTAAACTGGACACCAAGCTTAATAACATGTTTGTACTTTTCATAAATTGCTTTTTCGTCTTTTCCCATGTATTAAGTTTGTCTCTCTCAATATCGGGAACAATAACCTTATTTTCATATAGAGTGATCGTTACGGTTGAAAACGAAGTTTGATTTTCTAAAAATTTTATTTTCCCCTCGATTGTTTCTATTTCTTCCTGTACGGCGGCTAAATCGGCGGAGATTTTTAATAGATCCTCCGTTTTTGTTGCAGTTTTCATAAATGATAATAATCGCTCTTCTACGACCCGTTTAGATTTTAATCTGGATTCAAGATCGACATATTCCTCTGTTACATCCTGCCCCGTTATATTCCGTTGCAGAACTTCGGCAGCCTGCCCCTCTGCATCATGTAAAAAAGCCTGAAAATTCTTTTGCGGTATTCGGATGGTAATACTGCCGCTGACCTGCTCTTTCCCTTCTTTAGTTACATTAGATGAAGCAATATAGCCGCCATATGTTTCTGCCTTTTCTTCAAGATTTTTGACCGTTTGTTCAAATTTTTTGACCCTGAGCTGCAAATCAGCTTGATAGATAACCATCTTGTTAGGAACTTCGAGTATTGATTTCTCCTTTGGAGCACTAGAATTATCTGTCTCACCAGAGTATATCGAGGACTTCTCCCCATTACTTGACTGCGCAGAATCCATTTTAGCTGTATTGTCCTTGCTCATTTTCGCGCCCTCATTACTACTTGAACTACACCCTGTAATACCAAGCATTAAAACAATGAAAAAAATAGGGAACACTTTTTTTATCTTTTTCAATCCATGACACCCCTTTTTCTCTCTTTATAATTACGGACGATAAAATGATTACAAGGTTACAAAGAAGCAATAAAAAACTGCTCGCCTAGAGAGACGAACAGTTTTTATTATTTATTCCGTTTTTTCCAATTCATCCAAAACACGGTTTACGCGCTTTTCTAGCATTTTCATACCACTGCCGCCTGCTTGGAAATGACGAAGCTTTCCTTCACGGTCAAAAACATAGTAAGCTGGTACATACTGATTTTCAAATGCTTCTGTTAGTTTATGATCACTGTCAACAAAAATAGGCTGGTTAATCCCATGCTCTGATGCCACTTGCTTGATTTCTTCTAAATTTAGATCGTTTTCCGATCTTGGCATATGAACTGCAACCACGTTTAATTTGTCTTTAAAATCATCTCGAAATTGGTTAACTTGAGGCATTGCCTCTTTACATAAATGACAGCTGATTGACCAAAAATGAATCAAAGTTGGTTTTTCACCAATTAATTCATCTCTAGTTACTTCACCGTTTAACCATTCTGTTGCACCTGCTAATTCTGGCATTGGTTCACGTAATTTCATCGATTTTCCTCCTATTAAAAAGACCTAACGCTTTTAAAGAGTTAGGTCTATCTTGTTTGATTAATAATTATACATTAAGTGTAGCTTGTCCAGGCTTCCAGTTAGCTGGGCAAAGTCCGCCAGTTTGCAATGCTTGAAGAACACGTAAAGTTTCATCTACATCACGGCCGATGTTGTTGTGGTTAACAACAGAGTACATTAATTCCCCTTCAGGGCTGATGATGAATAGTCCACGAAGTGCAATACCTTCTTCTTCAATTAAAACTCCATAATCACGGGAAACAACATGATTTGTGTCAGCCGCTAATGGATATTTCAAATCGCCAAGGCCATTTTCTTTACGATCTGTTTTGATCCATGCTAAGTGAGTATGAATTGTGTCAGTTGAAACACCGATAACCTCTGCATCAAGGTCTTCAAACTCATCGTAACGGTCAGATAGAGCTGTAATTTCAGTTGGACATACAAACGTGAAGTCCATTGGGTAGAAGAATAATACAGTCCATTTATCGTTTTTCATATTTTCTTCAAGGCTTACTTTTTTAAATTCTTTGTTTGGCATAACTGCATCCATTTCAAAGCGTGGAGCTTGCTTACCTACCATACGTTCTGGCATTTGAATCCCTCCAAAATAATCAATAATTAGTAATAGCAATTCTCAATTTGCTATCCTTCTGACAGTTTTCATTATAGGACAAATCTAGTTTTGAGTCAATATTAAATTATAATTAATTTAAATAAATACTAATTATCAATTATAACCTAATTTTCCCCTTAATAAGTTTCTCCCTAAAATGTCTAGAATAAACGACAATATGTAACAATATTCCTTTTGTTCTCTATAATTTTACCATGATTATCCTTAGGAATAAAATAATAAGCATTATCAAAACAGCTTACATATTATTACCTTTATACGTTAAAAAGCTTGTCATTACCTTAACGGCAACGTCAATAGCCTCTTCATCTGGATTTAGTTTGGCATGATGTAGACCAAATGGTGAATCGACACCGAGCCAAAACATCAATCCGGGGATTTCCTTGAGCATATACCCAAAATCCTCACCTGTCATTGCTTCCTTGCACTCAATTAGCTGAACATCTGTTTCTTGTTGAATATAATTGATAAATTCCCTAGTTATGGTTTCTGTATTATAAACTTGATGGTACATTGAACCGTAATCAATCACAGCTTCACATTCGTAGCCTGCTTCAATACCTCTCACCAATGCCTCAATGCGGTGCTTTACCTTCTCCATTGATTCCGGCGACAATGTGCGGATAGTCCCTTCAAGCCTTGCATTTTCAGCAATAATATTTTGCACGGTACCCCCGGTAATTTTACCAATCGTTATAACTGCACTGTCTAAAGGGTCAACGTTTCTGGAAATGATGGTTTGCAACTGAGCAACTAGAGCGCAGGCAGCAATAACCATATCATTTGTTTCGTGCGGTCTTGCGGCGTGTCCACCCTTCCCTTTCAAATCAATGAACAATTCCGAGGTATTGGCAAATAATAAGCCCTCTTTTACTGCGATGGCGCCAACTGGATACTCTGGTGCAATATGAAGGGCAAAGATTAAGTCCGGCATCCATGCCTGCATTTCTGCTGATTTCAACATTGGCTCAGCTCCGCCTGGCCCTTCTTCAGCAGGCTGGAAAATGAATAATAAATCATCATTGATTGGATTTTCGACAAAATAAGTAAGCACACCTAGAGCAATGGTCATATGGAAATCATGGCCGCACGCATGCATTCTTTCCTCATGGGTAGAAGAAAAAGGGTAACCAGTTTGTTCAGCAATCGGTAAGCCATCAATATCCGTTCTGTAGCCAATAGTTTTTTCAGGCATTAATCCATGAACTTTGACAAATAAACCTGTTTTCCATTTTTTAATGGACAGACGCTCTTGAGTCAGCCCCTCTAAATAAGCCAATAAATAGGCCTGCGTCTTAAACTCTTGAAAACCCAGTTCAGGAATTTGATGAAGATCGCGGCGAATTTTGATTAATGAGTCCATCTAAAGACTCTCCTTTCTATAAAAGAAGCGTGGAAAAGGCTCCACGCTTTTACATTTCTTATAGTTGACGCAACTCTTGCATGATCTCAGTTTTTGACTTTGTCTTTTCATCAATATCTTTAATTTTACGTGCTGGCATGCCGGCTACGACCGTATATGGTGCTACATCCTGAGTAACAACTGCTCCTGCAGCGACGACTGAACCTTTTCCGATTGTTACTCCTTCTAAAACAACCGCGTTCGCACCAATTAGAACATCATCTTCAACGACTACTGGTTTTGCGGATGGCGGTTCAATAACGCCTGCTAAAACAGTGCCTGCGCCGATGTGACAGTTTTTCCCTACTGTTGCTCTTCCACCAAGGACAACTCCCATATCAATCATTGTCTTTTCGCCAATTACTGCACCAATATTTATGACGGCGCCCATCATAATAACGGCATTATCGCCAATTTCCACTTGATCACGGATGGTAACTCCCGGTTCAATACGAGCATTAATATGCTTGGTATCTAATAATGGAATAGCGGAATTGCGTCGGTCATTCTCAACTACATAATCTTCAATTTTTCCTTTGTTTACCTCAAGCGCTTCACTAATTTCAGCCCATTCCCCGAAAACAACACCTGTATTTCCATTAACAAATGCCTTGGCACTTGCCCCAAAATTGATTCCCTCTAATTCTCCCTTTAAATAAACCTTAACCGGAGTAGATTTTTTACTATTTTGAATAAAAGAAATAATTTCATGTGCATCCATCATTTTCATAAACTGTTTACCCCCTAATTGTCTGTACTAAAAAATAATTTACCAAACAAAGTAACTTAAAACAAGCAAAACAGCGTAATACTTCCTAAGATTCAGAAATATGTTCTTTAATGAGTTCGACAAACGCCTGAACCTGTTTTAATTGGAAGGAGGACTCATACCCTAATAGCCAGGTATCCCGCTTTAGCGGTTCATTATTCTCATCTAAAAGGGGTATTTTAAAAATATCCCGTTCTGCTTTAGATAACGTAATTCCAGGCAATATAGCATAACCAATACCATTAAAGGCCATTTGTTTACAAGTCTCAATTTGGTCAACAAGTACTGTCCTTTTTGGTGAGGTTTTAAAGTTCCGCATCCACCAATCCTGAATTTCTTGATAATAATTCGAATCACTCTTAAATTGGATAAACGGCCGGTCAACTTCTAAAACTTGTTCCGGTCTAATAATTTCTCGGTCAACCAAATAAAGTGGATCATCGAAGAGATGGACCTTAACCCCCTTCCAATCAGGGGTGCCGCGGATAATTCCAATATGCACCTGATCATCATATAAACATTTTAGAATTTCACTGCTCCAGCCAGTAATAAGTGATATCTTCGCTTGTGGGTACTTGTCAATAAATTTCTTTAATACTTGTGGAAGCCAGTTTTGACCCACGATAGAAGCTACAGCTATTTTTAAGGTACCTGACACCCCAGATTGCAGCGAATAAATCGTCTCGCGAACCTTTTCTTGCTTATTAAGAACGTCATTAACAAATTCAATAACATGTTCTCCAGCAGGAGTAAGGGCAAGGCCTTTTTGCGAACGAATAAATAATTTTGTTCCCCATTCTTTTTCGATTGTCTGTAAGCGCTGCGAAAGGGCAGGCTGTGATACAAACAACCGTTCCGATGCTTTCCGCATATTCATTTCCTGAGCTAAAACTGATAATAATTGATATTCCGATAATGAGGACATGTCTTCACCACCTTCAAAAATATCCAAAAAAAATATGCCCCCATTTAGGGAGCCAGGTGCAATCATTTATCAATTTTTTTTAAGCGTTTTACCTGTTTATTTAATTGATTTAATACTGTGCTTCTTGGCAATATCCCTTCAAAAAAGCCATCGTCCGTCTCAACACATAAAAAAGGATGATTGACCAATATGTCCAAACATACACTAAGTGAGGCCGAAATTTTAACCCGTGGAATCAGCTTTTTCATAACTTCTTCTACACGTTTTTTTTCAAGGGTTTCAAATTCTATTCTTTCTAGACCGAGGATAGAGTCCATGATAATTGGGGTGCTAATCAGCCCATGGAGCTTATAATGTGGGTCTAGAACAGGAATAGCGGTATAGCCGCTTTTTGTTAACACTAATAAGGCATGCTCGAGATTGTTGCCAATTTGCACATGTGCCACCCGTTCGGATGGGATCATTAACTCTTTAATGGTTAATTCTAAAAATTCCCCACTGGGAAGACTAATCATCGCCGAAAACTCCTCAATGTATGTTTTTCTACAGACTTATTTTATCATAGTTTTCGGAGGTCTGTGTGAATTAAAATACCGATTCATTAGGAAAAGAAAGGAACCAATTGGTTCCTACTGAATTAAATCAAAAATTTCAATTGTGATCATATCAATATTATCAAATTGATATCGTTTAGGTTTTTCCTTTTCATTATAAACTTCTAATTCATACGTTACCGTCTTCGGATGAAAAGTAACTTGACACTTTCTTTCTCCATTAACTTCGAAATAACGTTGAGCTGGCTCACCGCTGTTAGCTTGTTCCTGAAGATTTTTTAATCTGGTTAATATACCTTGAAGCTGTGACATTCGTTTAATCTCCTTTCAAACACAAACAAACTTCTACTTTTATATTTCACAATTGGCCTGTTTCTATCCTTATGGATTATTTACTTAAAAAAAATCCATTTTTTAATGCCAATATTAAAAGAATAAAATAACTGATACTATTTGTCCAAGCAAAAATGAAAAAATTGACTATTTTTTTTAAAATGCCTATTCTGAACCTATCTAAAGTAATTGCTCGTGTTCAAATAAGTATTGGTATGAAATGTCGATAAACAAATAATCATCTCCGTTCATCGGATAGGAGAAGGTTCTAATATTCTCCCCTGTTTCAATATCACGATATAAATCGGATAAAATCCCTTTCCTTTCGTTTCTCATCTTGATAATATTTTCTAGAAAATATGGCCGCCAGCTCCAGTTTTTATTCTTGTATTCAGCTTGAACATTCCAGCCATTTTTTTCTTTAAAAATGTTTGCCGATTTTTGAAACCCATCTTCATCACAAATATACATACGAAAAGCAATATGATCTAGTTCTTTCACTAATGTTTGAAAAAGCTCTTTAAACCCTGCCTTTTTGTTTTTCATAACAATTTCTTGAACCATTGAATGGAAATATTCTGAAGCTAAATAAACACCCTCTAATTTTCTTTTTTCATAAGAAATAAAATCGTGAAACTTTTCTTTTAATCGGGGTTTTAATAAATCTCTCTGAATAAATTCTGCTGCAGGGGGATATAAATAAAATCCTTGATAATAGCGTCCTCCGTTCTTCCAGGCAAACTGCAGCTGATAACTCATTTCAATATTTTCAAACAAAAGGGTTGCCCCAATTTTTCTTGCTAAAAGGGACAGGGTAAACAAAACATCATGGAAGTTCATTCCAGTTGCCGTAGATTTAAGAGGTTCTAAATTTATTTTTAAAATATCCGGCTCAAGTTGACCAATTCGCTCAAAATGATAACTTTCACTATCTATGCTAGAAACAGCAATTTTGATCCCATATGTCCGATAATATTGAAGCAGGTGATCAAATTGATCGAGATCCCCAAGATATTTCCTGTCCGAAATTTCAAGGACAATCCTGCTTAAATTAAACCCTTTTTTTTCAAATTCTAAAAGCTCCTGCAAAAATGGCTCTCCATGCCCATACATTAATAACTCGGCATTGCGATTCAAAAATATACTAATATCGTCTTCAAGCTTTATGGCATTTTCAAGGGCTTTCCTAACTAACAGCAAATCAACCTCAAATTTATACTCATCAGGAATTTGATCATCTTGAAAAAAAGGCCCTAAGCTTATGATATTATCCCCGGTCTTATACCTTCCCAATACTTTATAGGCAATCACCTGTTGTTCGTCCGCACTAAAAATAGGTTGGAAATAAGGAAAAACATGTTCAAGATCCGATAGAATTTCCAAGGCATCCATCGAAGTACCTCCAAAAAAAGATTTACACATAATACCATACGTTTACTTGCCCCAGCCCGTTCGTTCATTACCAAAAGGATACCATTATAGCTCCTAAGAAACAATCAAACAATATAGTTAAGCTAAATTCAAAGGGGGAAAAGTTTTTGAGAAAACTTTGCTTATTAGCCTCGATCCTTCCCATGTTTGGATGCAGCCACTTTAACGATGATTCAGATGCCAGTTCAAAACTTATTCAAAACAAGCCCGCTTCAACATACCGAGTAGAAGAAACGCCTAAAAACACTAACTACACCATAAACGATCTAACTGATCAGGTGATTTACGATAAAAAAATAACCAGCCAAGGCAGCCATGTTAGTACAACTGCCCATAAAAATTCTGCTATGCTTAATGTAATTCTAATTAGACAAAACCCGGAGCTGCGTTATGGTTGTGAAGTGACCAGCCTTGCCATGATGTTGAATTATGCAGGTGTCAAAACCAGCAAAATGGATTTGTACAGGCTGATTCAAAAGGATCCTGATCCGCTCATCAAATCTCCAAAGGGAGATATTTTACGATGGGGCAATCCTGCAGATGGATTCGTTGGGGATATGACAGGAAGACGAGCTGGGTATGCTGTTTTTGATAAACCGATGATGGCATTGATTAACCAAAAGCTACCAGGAAGAGCTGTCAATTTGACCAATCAGCCATTTGATCGTGTATTAGAGCACGTTTCAAAAGGGTATCCTGTTGTTGTCTGGACAACTGGTGATTATCGCCTGCCTGACCGCTGGGAATCCTGGTATCACGGAAAACAATATATAAAAACTCCATTGGATTTACACGCCGTCGTACTAGTTGGATTCGACTCCAATCATGTTTATTTAAATGACCCACTTTCAGGCAGGAAACAAGTTAGAGTAGACAAACAACAATTTATCGCTTCCTGGAAAGCACTGCAGAATCGTGCAGTGAGCTATCGTTAACAAAGGCAGCCCTGTGAGGCTGCTTTTTTAATGAATTTTTGTTCTCTTTTTCGAATAAAAATTAATAATATCCATTTCATTTTACTTGCAAAAAAATCAATTTTTATCGAAAATACATTTGGAAAGTAATTAAAAAGATAGGTTGGTAGAAAAAATGCCTAAAAAACTAAAAAGGAGAACATTTCTGAAGCGAACATTTGGTTCTTTTCTAACCGTTCTCGGATTAAGTTCGGGGGGCTACTTTTATGCCAATCGTATTGAGCCCTCATTACTCGATATTCAAAATCTTGAAATAAAACACCCGTTAATACCCAAAAGTTTTAACGGAATAAAAATCATCCAGTTCTCTGACACCCATCTAGGTTTTCATTATAACCTTACCCAATTTTCCAAACTAGTCGACAAGATCAATGATCTAAAGCCAGACATCATTTTTTTTACTGGCGATTTGATGGATGAACCAAATAAATATTCAGAAATTAATAAACTGATTCCCTTATTGGAATTATTACGCCCTCCTCTAGGTAAATTCTGTATTTTCGGCAACCATGATCATGGAGGCTATGGTTCTGATATTTACCGAAATATTATGGAAGCAACCAATTTCACTGTTCTATTAAATGAATCGGCCCCAATCAAGTTAAAAGATGAAAGCAGAATTCATTTATTAGGAATTGATGACGCAATGTTAGGAAAACCGGATTTACCCTTGGCCTTAAAAAATGTACCGCAAGACCATTTTAAAATTTTATTATCCCATGCACCTGACCTTGCTGATGACGCATCAAGATATCCAATTGAATGGCAAATAAGCGGTCATAGCCATGGTGGACAAGTTAAAATACCTTTTATTGGAGCGCTTGTCATTCCTCCATTTGCCAAGAATTATCCAGAAGGTCTTTATTCAATTGGTGATCAAAATCCATTAACCCTATATGTTAATAGAGGAATCGGAACAACCCGTTTGCCTTTTCGGTTTATGGCAAAGCCAGAGCTAACAGTCTATACACTAAGACCTGAAACAACATAAAAAAACCTTATCCAATTTTTTAGATAAGGTTTTTTTATTTAAAAAAGCGATTTTCAAAATAATGTTTTTACAATCTCTTATTTCTATTTTACAATGAAATAACTGAAAGAAAACAATTTATTGAAAATAATGATTATTTTACTAAAATTTTTCAAATCATATATAGTATAGCCAAAAACGAAAATCATCTCATATCAATTTATAATAGAATCCAGCGCCATATTTTAATTTCGATTAATAAAAGGTATAATGGAAATGTTCGAAAAGATAGAAAGGAGAACATATTTTGAATCCCGATCAGAAATATCCCCAAAGAAATGGAAATCTAACCATCGATAACCTCGCTCAAGCAGTCTTTATTGTGAATCGCCATGCAAAGACAGCGACTAACCCCAAATTTTTATATAAATTAAAACAAGAATCGTTAAAAAAATTAATTGATGAAGGAAAAGCCAAAAAAGTTGGTCTCCATTTTTCTGAAAACCCAAGAAATAGTCAACAGCAATCCGACGTCCTTGTGGAATGCGGCAGATATACCTTCCATATTCCTCCTACTAAATTGGACTTTCATCAACTTCCTCACTTGGGTAAGTTAGATAATCATATTCGTAACCCAAAGGCAGTACTTTCACTTAATGCTGCAAAAGCAATATTGCAGTCATATACAGGAATTTCCGAGGAAGGACCTCCTCCCTCAAATCAGCGAAAAAACCAACGAACCTATCAAAAACCGATATTCAAAAAATTAGGTGAAAGATATTCTTAATTGTGGAAGGACGAACATAAGTGGAGCATTTGATTAATCAACGAGTAAAAGAGATCGAGATTTCGGGAATTAGAAAATTCTTTAATATGGTATCCCATATAGATGACCTAATTTCTTTTACCATAGGCCAGCCTGATTTTCCCACCCCCGAGCATGTGAAACAAGCAGGAATAAATGCAATTGTAGAGGATTTTACCTCCTATACTCATAATGCAGGAACGATTGAATTAAGGAAGGCAGCCAGTGATTTTGTCGAAAATAAATATGGTTTACATTACAAACCTGATTCAGAGGTAATCGTTACCATGGGGGCCAGTGAAGCAATTGACATCACTTTTAGATCCATTCTCACTGAGGGCACTGAAGTTATTTTACCTGGCCCAATTTATCCTGGTTATGAACCCATTATTCGGATGATGGGGGCAGTTCCTGTCCATGTAGACATTAGGGAAAACCAATTTCGGTTTACCCTAGAGATGATTAAACCCTTTATAACTGAAAAAACTCGCTGCATTGTCCTTCCATACCCGTCAAACCCTACTGGCGTAAGTCTTTCAGAAATGGAGTTAAAGGAAATTGCCGACTTTTTAAGTGATAAAGAAATTTTTGTTCTTGCCGATGAAATATACAGTGAACTTACTTTTGACCGGAGCCATAAATCAATTGCGAGCTTTCTAAAGGAAAAAACAGTTGTTATTAATGGATTATCAAAATCTCACTCGATGACAGGGTGGAGAATTGGTTTTTTATTTGCACCTGAATCCATTACCAAGCATATTCTAAAGGTTCATCAATATAATGTTTCCTGTGCAAACTCAATTGCCCAAAAAGCGGCTCTTGAAGCCTTAACAGTGGGAATTGATGATGCTCTAACTATGAAAAAAGAATATGAACGACGCAGGGACTATGTTTATGAGCGATTGACCATAATGGGGCTTGAAGCTGTGAAGCCTGATGGCGCATTCTATTTCTTTGTCAAAATACCAGACAACATTCCATTGAATAGCTTTGATTTCGCTTTGGATCTTGTTCAAAAAACAAAAGTTGCCGTTGTTCCCGGCAGTGCTTTTTCTGAATATGGAGAAGGTTATTTCCGTTTATCATTTGCTTGTTCAATAGAAACATTGGAACTTGGACTTGACCGTATTGAAGAATATTTATTAAAATAAACAAACCCCTCACCAAGTTTAAGGTGAGGGGTTTGTTTTCTATTGACCTTGATATTTTCCGTTGTTTTTAGGTGCTTTTTCTTTTTTAGCCTTATCTTTATGGATTTTATTTGTAGCTGCAGAACCGATTTCATGAGCAAATTCTTCATTTAACTTTGAAGAATCAAACCCCTTCTTGTTCTTTTGCTTTGCATCATTCTTTTTTGTTCGTTTCGCCATCAAAAATTCCTCCCATCGTTTTTCTATTTTAGTTTCTGATGAAGAGAGGAAATTATTCGATTAGTTGTTCCAATATTTATATAGCGCCTGAGTTCCGCTATTTCCTTCACCTTTTTCTGCCAAAAGATCATAAAGTGATTTGGCTAAAGACAATCCCGGAAACTCCGTTCCCATTAGCTCTGCTTCATCTAAGGCAATTTTCATATCTTTAATAAAATGCTTTATGTAAAAGCCTGGCTCAAAATTCCCTTGTAACATTCTTGGAGCAAGATTACTTAACGACCAACTGCCAGCTGCCCCGGTGGTAATGCTTTGTAACACCCTTTCAGGATCTAAACCAGCTTTTTCTGCATAAATGATGGCTTCACATACTCCCATCATATTAGAAGCGATGGCGATTTGATTACACATTTTTGTATGCTGACCAGATCCTGGGTTCCCTTGATAGACAATATTAGTCCCAAGATACTCAAGCAAAGGCCGCACCGCTTCAAAAGCCTCCTCCTCACCACCAGCCATGATTGAAAGCTTGGCTTCCCTGGCCCCTATATCACCGCCTGAGACTGGTGCATCGATAACATAAATTTCACGTTTTTGAGCCTCTTCATAGATTTTTACTGAAAGAGACGGTGCAGAGGTGGTCATATCAATGAAATAGCTTCCGGGCTGGCCATGTCTAATTAATCCATCTTCACCAAGATATATTTCTTCTACATCTTTTGGGTAACCTACCATCGTAAAAATTACTGATGCCTTTTCCGCCATTTCCTTTGGTGAATCAGACCATACAGCTCCATTCTCTAATAATTCTGCTGCCTTTTCTTTGGTCCTGGAAAATACCAATAAAGGGTATCCAGCCTTTAATAAATGTCCAGCCATGCTTTTACCCATGACACCTGTTCCAATAAAACCAATAACCGTATTTTCTGGAGTAAGCAAACTGATCGTTCCTCTCATTTTTATTTTCCTTTATTTTAGCACTATCCTATTATTTTTGGGGGAATTTACAAAAAAAGGCCGAAACGTCTCAGTCGTTCCGGTCCTTTGTGCTCCATCTCCAAATTTATGCACATACTAATGATGTCCAATAAATTGAAAAAAACTCATAATTCTTTTACAATTCTGATGAAAAATTTGTCAAGTAAACTCTACCAAATACTTCCTTATCGTTGAATACCTCAATTGAAACGGCGTTATTTTGTTCAATCATATTTTTAAGTTCTTCAATATGTAAATCCTGTTGTAATGGTATGGGATCCATAAAAATATATTTTTCACTTTTTCCTTTTACTTCTAAATATTCTCCATTTAGTACTTGGTCTTCACCATAGATGATTTCCCTTTTTCCGATTGCAGCAGCTAATTTGTCATCGTGAATGGTTACTTTTACCTTATATAATTGGTGAGCTTCAAGGATTTCATTGTTAATCCTGAAACGAAATTGTAGTTCATTATTTTTCGTCAGCAGCGCATCCGCATAACGATTGACGATTAGTTCATTAGAAAATAAAATTCCACAACCGCTTAGTAGAAATGAACAAAAAATTCCTATAACCAAAACGATTAACCCTCGAGAATTCCTGCGCATCTGTAACACTCCTTTATATTTTTACCATAACCAAAAATAAGTGGTAATAAACGTAAAGAAAGGTTAATTAAGGAAACTAGTCTTCTTTTGTTAAAT
Source organism: Neobacillus drentensis (assembly GCF_036965425.1). Lineage (GTDB taxonomy): Bacteria > Bacillota > Bacilli > Bacillales > Cytobacillaceae > Neobacillus > Neobacillus drentensis_F. Next base: position 16,387 of record NZ_JBALPP010000061.1, read on the forward strand.
TGCTTTTATCATGCCGCCATCGACAAGAAATGAACTCCCTGTCATATAGGAATTTGCGTCTGACAGCAGGAAGGCAGCCACATTGGCAAATTCTTCAGGTGTTCCATATCTTTTCAAAGGAATTCCCGCTTTAACCTGTAATTCAACGGTTTCCCGGTCCAATCCCAGTTTGTCTGCGTTTACTTGGTCCAGGTGCTTTACACGGTCAGTCGCAATTCGGCCGGGCGCAATGGTGTTAATAAGAATGTCATAGGGAGCAAGCTCAGATGCAAGCGTTTTTGAAAGTCCAATAATCCCAGTCCTAAAAGTATTTGAAAGTATTAATCCTGGTATTGGTTCCTTTATCGAAGAGGAAGCAATATTAAGGATTTTCCCTCCCTGTTGTTTTAAATATGGTAAAACTTCGCGGATCAATCTCACATAGGATAACAGATTTAATTCAAATGCTGCTTGCCATGCTTCATCGGTTAATTCCTCAAAAGAACCAGCTGGAGGTCCGCCAGCATTATTTACAAGTATATTTATTCCGCCGAAGATTTCTGCGGTTACTGATACAAGCTGCTTAAGGTCAGCAGGTTTAGTTATATCAGCTTTTTGATAGGCGACTTTTCCAGTTCCAATAGATTCTAGTTCATATGCTTTTTGTTTTAGTTTTTCATCTTCCCGGCCCGAAATCATCACATTGGCGCCTTCTCTTACAAGCCGCTCCGCAATTGCAAACCCTAACCCCTGACTTGATGCAGCGATTAGCGCTGTTTTACCATTTAAGTTCAATTCCATTTTCTCGTCCATCTCCTTCTTCACGTTCTATTTCTATTATACAAAAAATAAGTAGAAAAAGTTGGTAATGAAATTTGACAAAAAAATTAAGAGGCAGATAATCTGCCTCATTTTGTTACCACGTTAATTCACAAATATTTTTAAGTTTAGGTCTTTCAACAGGCCAGATAACAGAGACAAACAATTAGTTAAACATCTGTAATTTTAGATTCAAACTAAATTAAAAAATTGCCGAGAAAATTCCCTTTCTCGACAATCTGAAAAGCAGAAAATCTGCCTCTTTTCAAAAGGTATGTGCAAAATCTTTTGCACGTGCTATTGCATTTTCTTTGATTTCTTGGGCTTTATCAGGCATTGCATTATGGCCTTCGACAAATAGCCCCTCAAGGGTTGGAACCCCAAAAAAGCTCATCATCACACTAATATAACGGTGCCCCATTTCCATTTGAGCTG
>NZ_JBALPP010000061.1:17695-18438 GCF_036965425.1 Neobacillus drentensis
CATTTTCAGTATATTTAAAGGTTTTACCGGCAACGGCAACAGAATCCAAATAGGCTTTCATGACAGGAGGAAAAGAAAAGTTCCATAATGGTGTGACAAACACATATTTATCAGCTGCCACAAACTGTTCACTTAACTCACCAAGACGTCCTACCTTTGCCTTTTCTTCATCCGTCAGCTGATCAAACGCTTGTCCCGAACGAAGCTTTCCCCATCCACTAAATACATCCGCATCAATATGGGGGATGTTTTCATTGTATAGATCTAAATGAACAACCTCATCGTTCGGATTAACCTGCTTGTAACTCTCAATAAATGCTTTTCCCACTGCCATGCTATACGACATTGTTTCATTATGAGGGTGGGCTGTAATGTATAAAACCTGTGCCATGTTAATCACCTTTCTTTTTGAAGATATATGACATTTTAGTTTTAGTCAAAAAGCCCTAAAATAAACAAAAAGGATTTGCCACTTTGACAAATCCTTTTACTACTCTTTTATTATTCGTTTGTATCTAGTGAATAAGGATTTCGACCAATGCTTTTTCTCATTTCATCAGTCATTAGGAATGGTTCATTTACCACTGACTCATTTGCTGCCTGACTTGTTAGAGAACTGCCATCATAATGTACAGGTTTTTGTTCCATAATTCCTTTCACCTCCACTAATTCCTCACTTTTAGCATTTGCACTTTTTAGTTATTTACTTATGTAATTCAGGCCTTTCTGACTATTATTATACC
>NZ_JBALPP010000062.1:0-1298 GCF_036965425.1 Neobacillus drentensis
ATTTTATTAAGAAGTATTTATCCGATTTTTAAGTAAAGATACGCTCGATTAACCAAAACCCACCCAAGAGGGTGATGATAATTGAGCCGATTTGGACAATCTTTTTGTAAGAAATTTGCTTTTGGATTAAACCAAGTAATGGCAAAAGTATTAGAACGATTATAAGCTGAACGGCTTCAATTCCAAGGTTAAAATTAATTAATGCCACGGCAAGGTGGCTTTTTGGAATGGCCATTTCTTTTAATATAGTGGCAAATCCCAGCCCATGTATTAATCCAAATAAGAAGGTGATACTCCAGCGGTATTTAATCTCTTTTCGGAAAATATTTTCTAATGCTACGTAGCAAATACTGAAGGCGATTGTCGCCTCGACGAAACGTGAAGGCAATGTGATCCAGCCCAAGACAGCAAGGCTTAATGTAATGCTATGTGCAATGGTAAAAGAAGTGACTATGGCAGCATATTGTTTAAAGGTTTGTTTTCTTAACAATAAGGCAAATAGAAATAATAAATGGTCATACCCGGTAAGAATATGCATCATTCCTAATTTCAAAAAAGAGAACCAGGAAGTAGGAGTATTGGATTTTTCCAGCTCTGCTTGGTCCGTTTGGCTTTGATTTGTATTTTGCTGAGCTGTTTGCCCCCCTGGAGCCTGTTGCTCTTGTTGTACCTCGGTGGCCAGAAAGGTCCAGGTTCTATTTTTTCCCTCTAACACTGCTTCACTCGTTTCACCCAAATAGGATGCTGAGATGAGATCGACATAGTTAGTGCCCGTGTCATTGAAATAAAATCCATCATTATAAGAGAGTGTTTCACCTGGTGAGAATGAGGGATAGCTCATGTAAGTTGATAAAAATTCTTTATTTCCTTTCTTGATGATTTTTATCTTTTCAATTTTCGGTTCTAGTTCCCTGTTACCCTTATCAAGAGTAAGTCCCTCTGTAATTAATTCATCTAAATGATGCCTGTCGCTGTTAATTTCCGATTTCTCTAAAACCCAATTTTTATTTTTATCTATCTTTGGAAGTAACTCCAGTATCGATAACGTATCAATGGAGAAGACCACTTCTGTCTTTTCTTGATTCATTGTTATCTGTGTATAACTTGCACTATACGCATGTGCTGATGACTGGGAGGGGAATGAGGTAAAGATAAATAGTATAAGTGCTAGTGAAATCAAGGTTAGAGGTCTGACATTTAACCATTGTCGAATTTTGATGGAACGGTACATTTGAAAAATCCTCCTGATAAATATTATATTGAAATAATTACTTGAATTTACCAATTTAAAGTAAAAC
>NZ_JBALPP010000062.1:1320-10230 GCF_036965425.1 Neobacillus drentensis
ACAAAAAATATATATCTTTCAGTTTGAAAATTTTGTAGAATAATAGAGGAACTAGATGCAGGATAGAAGACCTATGAAAACGTTTTCTATTTTGTATTTTCGAAATTTATAGACAAAAGGTGGTATGTGAATGATAGCAAGCAATCGGAAGTTTAAGCGCTGGACGAGTACATTTATGACAGCACTGCTACTGATAAGCACATTTTTGCCAAGCAGTTTAATTGGCAGGGCTCATGCCGAGCAAGCTGATCATGTTGTAATCTCCCAGGTTTATGGCGGTGGAGGTAATGGTAGTGCTGTTTACACAAATGACTTTATTGAATTATACAATCCAACTGATAGTGATGTTTCTCTTGATGGATGGTCAGTTCAATGGGCAAGCGGAACTGGAACTACATGGGCCGTAAATACTTTGTCCGGAACTATTAAATCTCATGGTTATTATCTGATTCAAGAAGCTGCAGGGACTACAGTAAAGGATAAACCTTTACCAACACCTGATGCTACAGGTCCTTTTACAATGGGAGCAGGTTCAGGTAAAGTAGTGTTGGTTAATAAAACAACAACTGTTACTGGCCAATATCCAACTGAAGTCGTTGATTTTGTAGGTTATGGAACTGGATCAGTAGGTTATGAAGGAACTGGACCTACAAAAACACCATCTGCTACTTTAAGTGCTGTACGTGTCCCTTATGCAAATACTGCACCTGCACCAGGTCTTGGAAATGCTTGGGATTCAGATGATAATGCAACTGATTTTGTTACAGTTACCCCAACTCCAAGGAACTCTCAGAGTCCAACTGAAGCTCCAATGGTACCTGTACTAAGCTTGCAGCCAAAAGGAACGAATATTCAATTTTTACAAGATGGCACTTCAGCAAAAGTAACAGGTTTAGTAGAAGCGGCTGAAGCAAATTCTACTATTAAGATCTATGAAACCGCATCCAAAGGCACAGCTCTTGCCACTGGAACAGCCAATGCTGATGGTTCGTTTGATATTAGTTTTTCAACAACACTAACATCGGTATATGTAGCAGCTACCCAGACGGGTCTGTCTGAAAGTGCGGCTATAAAAATTGATCTAGCTGCAGCAAGTGCATCTGTTACACAAGCAAAATTAAGTTATGTTGTAGCCGATGGTGTTGGAACATTAATTGGCGGCGCTGGTGCTGCTGCTGCAAATGGCATCATCAATGTTTATCCAAATGACACAGCAACAAAAGCAGAACGATTAAATACACAAGAAATCAAAGCAGGTACATCAGGAGATTTCTCGGTAACAATCAACAATGCTCCTAATACCGTTTATGTAACGCAAATTACAAGTTCTGCAACGGGCATCAAGTTAGAAAGTGTTCCAGTATCAGTGACAAAAGCCGATACAACGGCTCTTTCGAAACTTGCGGACGTTCGTGCTTCTGATTCGAAAGGGCAGCCGGTAAACCTGAATAAGTTCTACACGGTTGAAGGTGTAGCCACAGTAGATAACCAAATTCTTGGAACGCAAAAACAAAACTTCTATCTTCAAGATGATACAGCTGGGATCAACATTTTCAGTTCATCTCTTGATATCGGATACAAGGTTCTAAAAGGCGATAAATTACGTATCACCGGAAAAGTTCTCGTTTATAACGGTTTAACGGAATTCGAACCTACTTCTATTGAGAAAATCAGTGAAGGTAATCCAATTCCAACACCTAAAACCCTTACCATTTTAGATTTGAATACGTACGCAGTGGCTGAGCCGGTTGAAGGCAGTCTTGTAACTGTAACTGGAAAGGTTTCTGCAGTTGCTGCATCAGGTGCGAACTATAACGTAACATTTGTTGATGAAAACGCTAAAGCAACTACGTTAAGGGTAATGGGTGCAACAGGTATTAAACCTGACACTGACCTTGTAGTTGGAAAAAGCTATGTTGTTACTGGTGTTTTAGGCCAATATACAACGAATGCTTCAGCAACAAATGGCTATCAAGTATATCCACGCAATGTAAAGGATATATCTCCAATTTTAGGCATTACCCACACAGCATTAACACAAGTATACAAAGAGACAAACGTTGAATTCGAAGCAAATGCCGATGGTGCAGAATCTGTATCTATATACTACAGAGCAAAAGATTCTACTGAATATACTGCATTACCAATGGTAAATGGCGGCGACGGACGTTATACTGCAACATTAGCAGCTGCCAATGTACCACAAAATGGATTCGAGTATTACATTGAAGCTAAGGCAGGCACTCAAGTCCAATCAGCTGGAACAAGTGCTTCACCATATGCGGTAGTATTGGTGGAGGATAAGACTGGACCATCAATTACAGGTGAAACTCCACAGTCTGGAGATAAAGTAGAAAGTCCAACACCCGAAATTTCCGCTTTACTTGAAGACCCAAGTGGTGTGGACGAAACAACGGTTCAGTTATGGCTTGATGGCAAGGAGCTTACTGCCCCTGCTGCAACAATCAGCAAAACACAAGTGAAATATGTGCCTGAAACTGATCTTGCACTTGGAACTCACACTGTAAAGGTTTCTGCAAAAGATGGCAAAGGCAACGTTGCTGAAAAAGAATGGACATTTGAAGTGGTTCCACGTTTTACTGGCGGTAACCATTACCGTGGTACAACACACAACCACACAAATATTTCACACGATGGTGCTGGTACACCAGAAGATGCCTTGAAAGCTGGTAAGGCCCATCATTACGATTGGTTCGCTTTCTCTGACCACTCACATGATATCGACCCTGAAAAATTGGGATCAGATACAGTAGTACGTAATGGAATGCCGGAGCGTACTGGCGGTTCTCAATGGCAATTAACTAAAGATCTTGCAAAGCAATACACAACTAGTGATTATGTCGTATTCCCAGCATTTGAAATGACTTCAACAACATGGGGACATTCCAATATCTTCGGATCCGATAATTTTATCGACCGAAACATTAATGGGAAGCAATACCAAGACTTAAACCAATACTATGCATGGGTAATGACATATGACGATATCGTCGGTCAGTTTAACCACCCGGATATGTCTGCAAATGCATTTAACAACTTTAAACCGTATAACAAAGATGTGGATAAGCTATTTACAATGTTAGAAGTTGGTAATGGTTCTGGTCACTATGGTTATGCAAATGCTGAAAACAAGTTTTACTCAGCTCTTGATTTAGGCTGGCACGTTGCTCCTACTTATGGGGAAGACAACCATGAAGGAACATGGGGCCAAGTTAATGCTCGTACGGTTATCGTAGCGGACGATCTTTCTCAAGCATCCCTTCTTCACTCCATGCGTAATATGCGCGTCTACATGGAAGAAGATCCAAACTTTACGTTAGATGTACTTGCAAATGGCTACTACATGGGTTCAACCGTAGACAGCAAAAAATTAAGCTTCAAAATCACTGGAAGTGACTTAGTGGCGGAAGCGCATAATGACAGCGACTATAACTACCTTCCAACATCTTATAAGTCTGATGATAGAATTCAAAAAGTGGAATTGATTACAAACGGTGGAAAAGTGGTAGATTCCGTTACACCGATGGAAAAAGAATTCACTTGGAATCCATCTTACACTGTAACTGGCGGACAGCAATGGTTTGTGGTAAAGGTTACACAAATGGACGGCGAACGCATTTACTCTGCACCAATCTGGTCAAAAGAAGAGGCAGTCGACGTTAAAGTAAACAGCATTGATGTCGATGGTGGCGTAGTTGTCGGAGGAAACCCTGCTACATTAAAGGCTGCTGTTGCAAATAATGGTACAGAAACAGTGAAAAATCTAAAGGTAGACTTCTATTATGATGAAGCAAAACCAGAGAATCTCATTGGAACAAACACAATTTCATCCATCCTTTCTAAAGGATCAGCTGTTGCAACAGCAACTTGGGCAAGCCCAATTAAAGGTGACCATAAGCTCATTGCCGTTGTCACATCGCTTGATGGCTTAGACTTAGGTGATACAACCTTTACGGTACCAGTTCAAATCAAAGAGCCGCTTGGCATTAAAGTATTAATCGATGCAAACCACGGCAACGAAAATACGAGTGCTGACGGTGGTACGTATAAAGACAATTTAAAAGCATTTACACTTATGCTTCAAAAAGAAGGCTACACAGTAGTTGAAAATAAAGTGGCAATTACTGATGAAGTATTAAGCAGTGTGAAAGTATTAGTTTTAACACACGCAAGAACAGCTTTAACAGATGATGAAAGAGCAGCTGTAGCGAAGTTCGTGAAAAACGGCGGTTCCCTATTAATGGCTGGAAAGAGCAATAACAGCGTAGACCCAACCATCAACAATGCACTATTAACGGATATCGGCTCTGCCATCCGTATGGGTAACGATGGAGTATTTGATGACAGCAAAACCGGTAACTTCTGGAGCGATCCAAAGGTCAGCCCATATGCAGTCAGATTACACCCCGGATTAGTATCTAACTATATCACTGACCGTGTATCGTTTATCGATTACTACAGTGGTACAAGTTTATCAGGAGCGGATAATCAGCCGTTGACTGACGGCGGTAAGGTTACCATCCTGGCAAAAGGTAATGAAACAACCTACCAGGGCAATATCAAGGGTGGATACACTTACGATTCCGTATCCGATACAACTGGCGGTTCAGCGATTCCAATGATTGCATCAGAGGAAATTGGCGATCAAGGCCGTGTCATTGTATCAGGTATGAATATTTTCAATGATAAGCAAATGGATGAATCGTTTGAACCAAAAGGCAACGACGAGTTCACTTTTAACGCCATCAACTGGTTAGCGCATCGTGAAGCGAAGGTTGCGAAGATTGAGGATGTACGTTCTTTAGCTGATGGTACAGATGTGGTCGTAGAAGGAACAGTTACGACTGGGGCAGGCAATTTCTTTGATGCTTTCTATCTGCAGGATGCAACTGGCGGTATTATGGCATTCCAAGAGGTTCCAGAAGGTTCTCTTAAACTAGGCGACAAGGTACGTGTATATGGTCATATTAAGACGTTCGAAAATAACAAAGAATTAGAGTTTACGACATTTGCAAATGATGTTATTAAACTAAGCTCAGGAGATCCTGTACAGCCGAAACAAGTAGCTACTGGTGAAGCGACATCCGCTGCGAACCAAGGTCTGCTTGTGAAGGTAAAAGGAACTGTTGTATCTAAGTTCGATGATAATTCTTATGTCATCAATGATGGTTCTGGTGATGTATTAGTCTTTACGGACGGTTACATTGTGAACCAAAGTGGTCCAGTACCAGTTCTTTCAAAAGGTGACACGCTTGAAGCGGTCGGTTTATCAGGTGCATTTGCACAGGGTACACGTATTCGTGTAAGAGATACAAAAGAATTAGTTGGAACCATTGCTCCAGATACTACGGCGCCAGAAGCACCAGTAGTACAACCAGTATCTGAGAATGATACTGTCATTAAAGGAACAGCGGAAGCAGGAGCAACAGTTGTTGCGAAGGTAGACGGACAAGAAATCGGTAAAGCAACAGCCGATACAGAAGGCAAATTTACTATCACAATTGAAAAACAAGTAGCAGGTAAAAAGATTGTCGTAACTGCAGCCGATGCAGCAGGCAACGTAAGTACTGAAGTGATTGTAACTGTAAGCGATGCTACAGCACCAGAGGCTCCAGTAGTAAATGGTGTTACGGATGCAGATACTGTCATTAAAGGAACAGCGGAAGCAGGAGCAACAGTCGTTGCGAAGGTAGACGGCCAAGAAATCGGTAAAGCAACAGCCGATGCAGATGGCAAATTTACTATAACAATTGAAAAACAAGTAGCAAGTAAAAAGATTGTCGTAACTGCAGCCGATGCAGCAGGCAACGTAAGTACTGAAGTGATTGTAACTGTAAGCGATGCTACAGCACCAAAAACACCGATAGCCAATCCGGTTTCGAAAAACGATGTTGTCATCACTGGAACTGCCGAAGTTAACGCAACTGTAATTGCGAAAGTCGGCGGCAAAGAAATCGGAAAAGCAGTAGCAGATGCAGATGGAAAATACTCAATTACTATTGAGAAGCAGGCTGCAGGTACAAAAATCCTTGTAACAGCTGTAGATGCTGCAGGGAATGAAAGTAATGCGTTTGAAGTAATTGTTATGAACATAATTGCGCCTTCGGTGCCAGAATTAATTTATGATGTAACACAATTCGATACTTTTGTAGCTGGTTATGCAGATGCAGGTTCAAAAGTTGAAGTAAGAGTAAAAGATAAGTTGATCGGTTCAGGTATTGCTGACGAGGATGGATACTTTGAAATTGAAATCCCAGCACAGGCAGTAGGTACGGTATTAGTTCTGACAGCTACTTATGCTGCTGGTAATGTAAGTGAAAAAGTAGAAACCACAGTAATTAAAGCTGAAACCGGTTGGATTGAAGTCGATAAGAATGTCTGGATTTATATTGATCCTGCAACTGGTGACTTAGTAACTGGATGGTTAGAAATTGCCGGAAAGAAATATTTCCTTGACGAAGAAGAATATACCATGGTTACTGGATGGAAAGAAATTGACAACACTTGGTACTATTTTGCAGGAAACGGTTCAATGCTTTCAAATGCATGGGTATCATCAGGCGGTAAATGGTATTATGTTGCTGCAAATGGAAAAATGGCAACTAATAAGTGGATTCTTTCCAACGGCAAATGGTACTTTGTAGATAATAAAGGAGTCATGAAAACAAATTCATGGATTCTCTCAGGCAAAAAATGGTATTACGTTGATGCAAAAGGAATCATGAAGGCAAGTTCATGGGTTCTATTAAGCGGAAAATGGTATTACTTAAATACTGACGGTTCTATGGCAACCGGCTGGATTAAAGTGAGCAACAAGTGGTACTATTTATACAATGACGGACATATGGCTGTCAATACCATGATTGGTAAGTATAAAATTGGGAAAGATGGTGTCTGGATTCAATAATCAGCACCTATAAACAAAACCTCCTCTCAAAATGAGAGGAGGTTTTGTTCTGATTTCTGTAATTGGTAATAAAATTATTATCTTTGAAACCTTTTTTTATATCTTTCGTCTTATTAAATGTTGTAAAATAAGCAAGGCTTATAAAAAGAAAAATTAGGGGGAAAACAATATGAAGAAGTTTTTGTTAGTATTATCAGCTTTAACAATGGCTGCTAGTCTTGCAGCCTGCTCAAGCAGCAACGAGGAGAAGACAGCTAAGAAGGACACAAAAGAATCACAAGAAGCAGCTGCTCCTAAAGTTGATGTAAAAAAAGAATTAGTCAAATTTTATATGGATCTTGGTAAGCGTATTAACGCAAAAGATGTTGATTTAAATGCTTACGTTGCGAAGGCTTCAAAGGAGGATGCGAAACCTGAGGAATTGCCTACAGCTGAGGATAGAGCTGCTGCTAGTGCATCTGCTGCAGCAGTAGCGGCAGACCTAAATAGTCTGCAAATTCCTGCTGAATTAAAGGATCAGAAAGCGGATCTTGAGGCTGCTGTTAAGGATTATGCTGCATCTTACCAAGCGAAGGCTGATGAATTGAAAAAAGATAAGCCAGCATTTGAAGCAGCTGATGCAACCTTTGCACAAGGTGAACAGAAGCTTGCTGCAGTATTTGAGGGGGCAAAATTGCTTGCTCCAAGCTTAGATAAACAAGTAAACTAAACAAGTGAAAAAAGCAAGCCAGATTGATCTGGCTTGCTTTTTTTATCTCCTTTAATTAATGGCGGTTGCGATTTCTTCCTTAAAGGCAACCTGCAATTCATCTATTAGGTCATTAACTGACAAATATGTTTCCGTATTTTCAAAAAACCATACATCGTTTCCATCAATATAAAAAGTAATACCGTTTATTTCTTTTGTAAAACCTATGTCTTCAGGAGTTTCCACAGAGAAGGCAAGACTATAGCCTTTATGCTGTTGCCCAAATCCAGCGTATCTTGGGAACATTCGAATACTAAATGGCTTATTAAATTCAAACTCTTTAGTGAACCATCTGGCAGCCTTTTCATCAATTGAAATGAGCATATTTTTACACCAACCTTTTCACGTTCTAAGAATCACTTTAAAAAGGAAAGAAGTATCTTTTCCCTATATTGAAAGAATATAATTTTTTTAGTGTTCTGCCTGTGATAATATTCACGGACTTCTGCCATTTAGGACAAATTAAAAAAATGTTCACGTTTTTGTTTCGAAGTGTTCACATTGTTGTTGTTTTTAACAACTTCATCATAGTGCAAACGATGATAAAATAATGACAACCAGAAGGGGAGATGATACCATGGATCGTGAACTTGAAAACTTGACAGAGAACATTAATGATATCAAAACTTTAATTAATAAATTTAATGGAACATTAGATAATATTGAAAAACGACTTACAAGATTAGAAAAAGTAGATAGTATCGAACACAGAGTGGCTGTGAACCAAATTGATCTATCTGATATTAAAGAAGCGCTTCAGCGAATTGAGGAGGCAAAGAGCAGCGAAATTCAAAATATTAATCGCCGGCTCGATTCTCATTTAGTCAAAATAGCGAAAGCTGAAGAAGAAATTATTATGATTAAATCGAAATAAAGGATTTCATAAAAAAAGATCAGGTTACGGACAACCTGATCTTTTTTTAATCCAGAATCGAAAGCGTTTACTAACTTTTAATAAGTGCTTTTAATCCATAATAAATAAGTGCAAAAGCAAAAATTAGAATGGCAAGGGCTCCAACGATATGAAAAAAAGGATAAAGGGCTGCTAAAAAACCGATAGTTGGCATTTTTATTAAGGCAAAGCCTGCTAGTATACACGCTAAATATAAACCAGCTGCATAATTCATGTTCTTCACCCCCTTACGAGTAACATATGATTTTCTCTCATTGATGATTGGACAAATGTACAATCAAAAGCAAAAAAAAAGACCAATCATTGGACTTAACCCCGTCA
>NZ_JBALPP010000063.1:0-7925 GCF_036965425.1 Neobacillus drentensis
TTTATTAGGGGCTTGACCACAGGCAACGGAATGATGAAATAGAGAGGGTATCCCTTTGGGTACCTTCAATTCTTGCTTTACTAGAAATGCACCAAAAACTGAAGGAATTTTCTCATGGATTTAATGATGTTCGTGTAAGCCACAAGAACTGTCCCCATGGTTTTAACTAAGATGGATGGATAATCGCTTTGCCAGTTCCATTCTTCCTTTGGGAGTGACCTTTACGGCACGAGTTTGCGGCATACGTGAAAACCACTCAAGTTCAAGCATCTTTTCTAGTAAAGCATTCCCCAAAGCTCCAGCAATATGGTGCTGCCGTTCGGTCCAATCTAAGCAGCAACGGGCAAACGTCCTTCGTTTATTAGTAAGCTCCTCCTCATTAATCCCAAACTCTTTTAAAAAACAAGCCCCCTTTGTGGTTACTTCAAAATTCATCTCTTTTTTTAATAGTATACCTTGTTGAACGAATGAATTAGTGATTTGTACACCAACATAACCCGCTAAATGGTCATAACAGGTTCTAGCAAAATGGATTGCACTCTTTTCTCTAGCCTCTTTGAAGGAATTGACTGAGGCGCTCGGTGATATATTTAATAATTGCTCTATTACCTTCGCAACTTCGCTGTTTTTCAACTTATAATAACGATGCCTTCCGTGCTTTTCAACGCTTACAAGATTTGCATCAAGCATTTTAAGCAGATGGAAACTTGCTGTCTGTGGTGTTACTTTAGCTATATTTGCAAGTTCACTGCTAGGGTGGACCGTTCCGTCCATTAGACTAATTAATATTAAAGACCTAGTGGGGTCAGATAATAGTGAAGCAATTTTTGAGATATCTGGATTCATTTTTTTCCCCCTTGCAATCATATTTCGATGAACATGGAATTATTGAAGTTTTACAATTACAGTGTAACTCATACTTTAGGAGTGAATCAAAATGAACATTGTTAACTTTAAAGAAATCAAGCCAAAAATCATGTATTACGGGACACCAACGCTGCTCTTAACTACACTAAATGAGGATGGCTCAACCAATATTAGCCCTATGTCTTCATCATGGGCTCTAGGGGACTGTATTGTTCTTGGAATTGGGTTAGGTGGCAAAGCAATTGAAAATCTAAAAAGGCATAAGGAATGTGTAATCAATTTACCTAGTCCCAATCTATGGAGAAATGTTGAAAGAATCTCTTCCTTTACGGGTATAAGAGAAATTCCTGATTATAAAAAAGAGATTGGATTTACCTTTAAAAAAGATAAATACCAGGCAGCGGAATTAACACCTTTAAAGTCAAAAACAGTCCTGCCAACACGAATAAAAGAATGCCCAATACAGATTGAAGCAGTGGTCAAGGATATTCGCATACCAGAATATAACTCACTATTTGCTATTGTAGAGACACAAGTGTTACACTTCCATGCAGCAGAAAATATTGTTCAAAATGAAAATTATATTAATCCGGTTGAGTGGAGCCCGCTCATTTATAATTTCAGACATTATTTTGGTCTAGGAAGAGAGATAGGAAAAACTTTTCGTTCTGAGACCTAAAGCCACGGGGACGGTTCTCTTGGTTCTGATGAGATTAGTTAAAACCAGAGGAACCGTCCCTCTGGTCTTTTACGCCTTAGCTATACACAATTTCATTATCTTCACGTTTTTCATACTGCTCCCAAAACTTTTCTGCAATTAGGTCCTACGCAAAGTGAGTACCAGGAGTTACAACACCGCCAATATATCATAAAAAAAGAACTTCTCCATTCTAATGTTATTCCTATATCAATGGTTATGAAATCCTGCGATTAAAGAGCCTCTACGAACATGATTCTCTTATAAAACGAAGTCAAACTGTTGTTGGCAAATAAAAAGGCAGTTTGTTTTCAGCAGGATAACCCGCATGAACATCTATTTTCACCAAAAAACAATGAATAGGCTGAAGGAAATTCCTGATTGACCCTTTGTACTTCCTTAGCAAATTTCTCCTCACTTATAGGAACTTGGGATAATACATTTGCTTTTTCCTGTGTATCAATGCTGGCTCCTGGAGGTACAAAGCTATAGGGCTTAAGCTTTACCCCGCCCGTAACAACTGAACCTTTGGAAACAAAGCTGCCCTCACCTATCCAAGCGTTATAAACAATTGCATTAAATCCAATAAAAACATGATCATCAACTCGACATGGCCCATGAATCATGGACCCGTGGGCACAAGATACCCCATCGCCAATATAGATCGAAAACTTCATACTGTTAACCTCCATGTATTTATTTTTCAACCCATGAAGGATTACCCCATCCTGCAAATTAGTATTCCTCCCAATATAAAAAGGAGTTCCTTCATCAGCACGAAGACTTACGAATGGAGCAATATAAGTATTTTTCCGAATGGTAACGTCCCCGACGATAAAAGTAAAGGGACTTAAGAAAGCGGTTTTGCTGATTGTTGGATACTTTAAAGAGGGGTTAGCAGATGTTTGGGGATTGGGACCTACAAAGTAACTATAAATATTTAGGGGGTAAAATTGATTACTTGGATGATTCCACATTTTTTCTCCTTTCAAGTGAAAACTTTTTATTTAATAAAAATACGTAAGTTTTCTGAATTTAATACCTGATTAAAACGCGTTTCCTAATAAAAGAAAACGGATTTCCTCAAAACCACAGGAACGGTTCTCTTGGTTTCTGATGAGGTTGGTTAAAGCCAGAGGAACCGTCCCCCTAGTCTTTTACGCCTTAGCTATACACAATTCATTCTCTTCGCGTTTTTCATACAGTACCAGGAGCAACAGCACCGCCAATAGAAGCCGTACCAACAAAAATGCCTTGAGGCTTTAGTTCTTCTGCCAGCGTAAAGGCTATGGTACGCTAATTTAAACGCGTTCAAGCTTTTTAAATGTTTGAGGAGGGAATTCAACACGGATGGTATCACCTGGTTTTACTTCTCCACTCTGCAAAATTACTCCCATTATTCCTGCTTTTCTTATAAGATTTCCGTCTGAATCCTTATCCAAAACAGCCTTTAAAAGACCAGGTTTAAAATTATCAATTTGAGCACAAGGATTGCGTAAGCCTGTTACTTTAATAATTGCAGACTCACCTATAGATAATATCGTGTCAGTTGGTAATTCAAGAAGATTTATTCCGAGTGTTGTAATGTTTTCACCCATTTGTCCAGGTTTAATAGTAAAATGGTCTGCTAACTCTTCGAATAACTCATTTTGAATTAAATGCACTTGTCTTAGGTTCGGTTGATTTGGATTTTGTGCCACTCTCGAGCGATGTTTAACCGTTGAGCCAAAGTGTGCATCGCCTTCAACCCCTAATCCCTTCACTAATTTTATAATCTCTTGATTTTCTTTACTAAACGAATGGTTCTTACATAAACTAACCGCTATGACTGTTCCTAAAATTGAACTCTCTTCTTTTTTATCAAACATTCAATTCTCATAGCCTCCTTTATTAAACTTCCTGTTGTTCATATTCAATAAAGGTTTTATTTTTCCTACTTCCAACCTGATTCTTTGGCACAAAAAGAAAAGCCGCCAAAATGACAGCTCCGTTCTTGAACTCTTGCACCCTTAGTTGAAGAAGAAAAGGGTAGCTTATTCAACAATCGCGCCCGATTATGGAATTAGAATAACATATTTCTTTGTCTGCCTATTTTACATAATGAGATTAATATGAAATGAAAAAGGATCTCCTTTAATACTATTTTTTGAACTAAATGATACATCATACTTCTTCTATCGGGTTATATTCCATAAACTGTATCTAAAGCGAATTTCTTTTTCCTGACCATGCTCATAATCTACTATTTATAGGCTATAGGACTAAAAATTAATTCTTCGATGGTACGCGGACACTCGGTTAGCATTTCATATCCATTTTTTGTAACAAGGATTGTGTCCGAATGGCGGAAGCCTCCTATCCCAGGAACATAAATACCGGGTTCGACCGTAAATGTCATCCCCTCTTGTAATATGAAGTTATCATCAAAACGGAAGAACGGGGCCTCATGGACGGCTATACCGATACTATGTCCGGTACGATGAACGGCATATTCACCATACCCTGCCTCTTGGATAACTGAGCGTGCTGCGGCATCTACATCACTTGTCTTTACACCTGCTTTGATAATCTCAAGCGCGGCTCTTTGGGCATTCACCATCACTCTGAACAATTCTCTTTGTTTAGCAGTTGGCTCCCCAACAAAGCAAGTTCGTTCACATTCACCTTTATATCCATCAAGCGAAGTAATTCTTGTAATAATTAATCCATCACCTAAATCTATCTTTATCAAATTTGAAAACACGTGAGGCAGAATCGTGCGTTCTACTCCAGATGGACTCATTCCTCCAGTAAAAAGGCTTGAGTCGGGATAAAGGTTGGAGGCCTCTTGATAAAAAGCACTGGCTGCAGCCTCTTCAATATCCCGTTCAGTCACTCCTACCTTAAGAGCTCGAAATGCTGCTTGTACCGAGCCCACCGCTAATGAGCATACTTGGCGCATTTTTTCTAATTCCTTCTCATCTTTAATTGCCCGATTTTTAATCATTTCGGAAGTAACATCTGTTAATTTCCAGTTTTCTCTCTGGAAGATATTTGCTAATTCTAAAGGTAAGGAGCGAGACTCAATTCCGAGTCTTCTTTCTCCATTTAGAGCTTGTAAACATTTTATTATCAATGCAATCGGATCATTACCCTGCATTGCTTTTTCAGGATGCTCATAATATACAATTAACTGATCAAATTCTGCATTTAATTTAGCATGCTCTTCCTCTAGACCAGGAACAATTAAGATACAGTCATTCTTGGTCACTATAGTGAAAATTGGACGGGAATAAGTAATTATTTCAAATCCAGTCATGTAACACTGGTTATTTGGATCAGTCAATAATACAGCTGTAAGTTTCTCCTTTTCCATAAAACCTCGTAACTTGTCTAACCGTTTGTTAAAATTCATTAGATCAGCCCCTTAAAATTCTTCTTTTAAACCTTTTACCCTTACAAAACAGTCCTGCGTCTTACCAGAGAAAATTTAAATCAGATATTCTGATAATTAAATCAGGAAACGCTTTCAAAATTGTCTTTCTTTTTGAAAAACAAATAACACAACAATAACAAATGATAAACAACAATGATGAAAACCAAATTTCAATGAATTTAGGCCGTCTTCGATCCAGCATGATTTTGTACAATATCGTTACGCACATTCCCAAGGAGAAGACCCATAATAAGAGACAAAATAGTGCCTACAATCAAATAGCTGAACGCGATGTAATAAGATCCGTTGAACAGCTGAATCAAAGCACCCATAACTGCTGGAGTGATAAATGCTGCTAGATTCGCTCCAGTATTTATCATTCCAAAAGCGCTTCCCATGATCGTAGAGGGCAACAACCTCAATGGCACAGCCAAAATGCCCATGTATGCAATCTGAAGGAAGAAAGCCGCCATGTTTTGGAAGAGGATTGTCATTGTCAGAGATTCAACATTGAACATGCCGAAAATACAAATGGCTGATAGTAAATTGCCATAGACGATCAATAGTTTCTCACGGTTCACAAAGACTTTGTCAACCAGCCACCCTCCAACCAAGTAACCAATCATCCCTGCAATTGCCGGAAGGGATGAGTAAATCCCAGTATCAAGCAAATTGAGTTTACGGACATTCATGAGATAGGAAGGCACCCAGCTAGTCAGTCCCCAAATCGCAGTATACAATCCAAACAGAGCCACCATGATTTTCCACATGGAAGGGGATTTCAGCAGGGAAACAAAGGATACTTTCCCTTCTTGCTGCTTGATTTCACTAGGACCGGTTTTGTCTGACCGGAGAAATAGCATGTACAGCAGGACGGTAATCCCCCCCATAATTCCAAGGCATATATACACGTTTCTCCAACCTATTTGCGTAATGAAGTAGGCTCCCGCTATACTTGCCACGAACCCACCCAATACGATTGCGACAAGTAATACTGACTGTGTACTAGATCTTTTTTCAGGGCTCACATTCTCACTCATTAGCTTGGTTGCTGCTCCTGGAAACGCCCCTTCTCCCAATCCAAAGAAAAATCGGATAACCAAGAGAGAAGTGACCGACCAAGCCACACCCGACAAACCGGCAAACAAGGAGAACACTAGGATTGTTACAATAATGGCCATTTTGGACCCGTATCGGTCTGCTAACAAACCTCCTGGTATTTGCATGAGTGTATAGCCTAAATAAAAAATGCTTAGCACGATCCCAAATGTTGCTGCATCCATTTCTAATTCTTTTCCAATAGGTAAAATTGCTAGGTTTATGAACATACGATCAATGGAAGATATAAACCATCCTAGGAAGAGTAGTACAATAATCCCCTTTTGTTTTGACAACCCTGCATTCAAACTTTTCGCCTCCCTGCTATATACCTTTAAAGTAAAAATATCTTTCGTTCTCCTCCTTAATTCACTGGAATTTTTCGAAACATGTCCTTACAAAATCAACTTTAAGGTTATTATATAAATAAAGAAAGAATTGTTGAAATACTTGGAATTATCTATAATGATACTTAATAAGTATTATTTGAAAAATAGGAGGGGAAAAAGTGGAGCTCAGACATATTCGATATTTCGTAGCACTTGCGGAAGAACTTAACTTCAGTCGTGCATCTGAACGTTTGCATATTGCCCAGCCCCCGCTTAGTAGACAAATTCAACAGTTGGAAGAGGAAGTCGGCGTTCGCCTGTTTTATCGGACCAATCGACGGGTTGAATTGACCCATGCAGGGAAGGCTTTTCTGGAAAAGGCCTATCAAATGCTGGATCTAGTTGAAGAAGCATGTGACACCGCAAGAATGTCTGCAAGAGCAGAACATGGGAAACTAGTAATCGGTTTCACCGGGACTGGAGAAAATATCCTCCCCATAGTACAGATGTATCGGGCAAAGTACCCTTCGGTCAACTTGGATCTACAGCTAATGGGTACAACTGCCCAACTTCATGCGTTACATGGGAATAAGATTGATGTCGGACTTCTCACCCCACCTGTTAATAGCGAACAGCTAATCGTAAAAAACTATATGCATGTACCTATACAAGCCATGCTGCCCGAGAAACATCCTTTGGCCATGAAAGGGGGACCCATTTCTATAACAGATTTGGCAAACGAATCATTTGTTATTACCCCCCGGGTGATTGGACCGGGATTCTACGATGTGGTTACAAAAATCTGTCATCAAGCTGGGTTTTCTCCAAAGATCACGGTTGAGACTCATGACATCCAAACGGTTATAACTCTTGTATCCATGGGGATGGGGGTTTCCCTTTCTGCTAAATGTCAAACACATAATACTGGAGTTGTCTTCAGGGAACTTGTGGATACGTCAATTACTTTGGATTTAGCAATAGCATACCGTCATGATGAGAAATCTGAGGTGTTGCATTCATTCCTCGATATGTTTTTCGATTATTATTCGATATAAAATGATGAAAGCCGCCTATCATTCGATAAGTGGCTTTCTATTGATTCTTTATTTTTTTCCTTGTAAGACCTTTAGCCGTTCACCCTTTTCATTAATACAAACACACGACGAACCAAACCATTTCCGCAAATAGTATAAGCCCCCTTTTTTATAAATTAACTAATTCCACTGCTTTTATTTTCCTTCAAAACTTACTGATACAAATAGAGCCTTAGGGCAAGTTATTGCTGCCAATATTTTTGACTTTTTTTATTGTTTCTTTCGATAAAATTCAATATGGAATATACTAATCAATCGATTGATTAAAACAGCTGCAAATACTGATATATAAAGATTCAATCCTACCAAGCAGGAAAGAAGATTGTCGAGAACCACATGCGAATACTACAGATAAAAAACCACCATTCCGCAATACTTGACTCGTTTCTCTTAAACTTACATCGTTCTGTTATAATTCCAACTTT
>NZ_JBALPP010000063.1:7987-11732 GCF_036965425.1 Neobacillus drentensis
AAACGGCATTAGGATGCTTAAAATGTGAATTTATCCCTTCTAACGGATGAAAAAATTGTCAAAATATGTTTCCATCCAACCTTTTTAAAAAGGAGCATTGCCTGTTGGCGGATAGTTAGCAATAGGAGGCAATACATATATTAATTAAAATTAATCATAATATAATAGCGGAAAATTTATTGTATTAGGATGGTGTAAATGTACATTATTGTACGCATGATGTTATGGATTCTTGCGGCATGGCGTTGGGGAGATTCGCGGAACTGGAAGAATTATCAGTCCACCTTTCTCTTTGTCATTCTGCTGGACTTGTTATATAACTTTCTTACATATAATTATCCATTGTGGGTATACGACCCTACCGATATTATTCCAAATCATACTTTTAACAATCTGCTTGTAGCGTTTCTCTCTTATCCATCCATTGTGTTTATATATTTAGGACGGTATCCAACGGGAAGGGTAAAACAGGTTGCCTGGATCATCTTCTGGGTGACCCTTTTGTCTGTTGTCGAGTTAATAAACTACATATTTGGTTTAATGAGTTACCATAATGGCTGGAATTTCGGGTCGTCTGTGATTTTTTATCTTGTTCAATTGCCTTTTATACGGCTCCATTACAAAAAGCCATTATTAGCCTATGGGCTGTCTGTACTGATCATTTTAGGAATGTTATTGCTCTTTAAGGTCCCTGTCAGCAAAATGAAATAAAACTAACTGTATTATAAATATTAAACTATTTAAAATTTCTCTGCCTAAATTGGGACCTTCTTCAAGAAGGAGAAATAAACAGGCGATCTTCCATCTCTATTTTATTAGCCCCAATTATTAAAAGGGTTTCCATCCGGAATATTCCAACGTTACTACCTTATTCTTATAATTTCATAGGTGTATTATCATTCAATTAAAAACGGCATTAGGATGCTTCAAATGTGAGTTTATCCCTCTTAACGGATGAAAAAATTGTCAAAATATGTTTCCATCTGCTTCTGGCATTTAACTCATGTATGTTTTTGCAGTATGTTTATTAATATTTTTGAATCATTTTTAAAAAACAAACTGTATAAACACTTACATTTATACCTTGCTTTTGAAGTTGCGCTTATTCAACAAACGGGCCAGTTTGTTAAATAACCATTTGAAAATCTAAAGCATTATAAAAATATTATTAAGCGAAAAAGCAGGATGTGAGTAAAAGTTTAGAATTTGGATGTATATAATAGTCTTTGAGTGGGGCGAAATGCTTTTTTCATAATATTAAGAGATAATAAACATTTTTTCATGGATTATGTTTTGATTAATTAAAGGTCGATTTTATTGCAAGTGGAAGTGCCCATACTATATAAAGGAGACTTATTATGATGGATAGCGGTATCGAGAATGCTGAGTTTGAATGGATTAAGAAAATGATTATAAGCAATTTTGAAAACATGAAAATTAATCATATAATGCAACTTGGTGAGGGCTGGATGAGTCGTGCCTACCTGATCAATCATGAGGTCGTATTTCGATTTCCAAAGGAAAAAGCCGGAGCCATTGATACAGAAAAAGAAATAAAGGCGTTACCGAACCTAAAAAAACATCTTTCTCTTAACATCCCGGAATTTATTTATTGTGGGAAACAAGATAATGGTTATCCTTTTGTCGGCTACAGATTATTGCCAGGTGAGCCCATGGATGAACAACTATTTTACACATTACCATCAGAAACAAAGAACAAAATCGCCCATCAAATCGCTGAGTTTATGGATCAGATCAGTTCATTCAGTGTTGAACAGGCGAAAAACTTAAATATACCTGAAAAGAATTTCTATCAATTTTACTTAGAGACCTTCAATGAGGTGAAGGAAAAAGCCTTTACTAAAATCAATCAAGATATGCAAACATATATTTCTTTTCGATTTGGAACATACCTAGAAAATAAAAACCATTTCAGATATTCACCTATGCTCCTTCATGCTGATTTATCGATGGACCATTTATTATTTGATAAAGAAAGACAAAAATTAACTGGAATCATCGATTTTGGTGACATGAAGATTGGTGACCCTGATTATGAATATTTATATTTGTTGGAAGAGTGTGGAGAAGAATTTACAAAAAAAGTGATGGAACTGAGAAAGGAAGAAAACGTTCAACATAAGTTCGAAAAGCTCTCTTTTTTCCTGACAGCTGATAACGTTGTACTATTATTGGAAGGCCTAAAAAGAAATAATAGAGAGATGGTAGAAGAGGCAGTAGATATCATTCAGTGTGAAATGAAGACAAAACACATTGGACACCGTAATTAAAACAGAGTTTATTTTTAAATGAAGAGAGATATTGTGTGAATACAAAAACGAGGAAACGGTGCAATAAATTTGAATCTGTTATTCAACAATTGGGCGCTTTTCTTCAATTTCACAAATTATAAATAAGCCGAAAATATGGCAAGTTTGCATTCACTTCATACATATTTTTTGGTTTTTTTTATACTCAAAAAACATACGCCATAAACAGCATTTTTTAATTACCAAATACATTTCCATCCAATCTTTTTAAAAAGGAACCTTTGCAAGCCTCTGAATCGGAACTGTGCTTATAGCTAGCTTGAGGCTCTTTGCTAAGACGGAGCAGGTTAGTGAAAAAAAGAAGAAAGTGAATTATTTCTGGTTTGCCTAATTTATATAGGTTATGATTTAGGTAAACGTGGTTGGACAATCGCGCGCGGGACTTAAATAGCGACCGGAATCAAGCCCTAAAGCCGTGAGCGTCCTAACCTATGAAATAATTTGAAGGGGGGTTACCCATGGACAAAAATAAACAATCGTCTGCTGAATCAGAAATCAACCAGGCCGAGGAAATAGTCATTCAAGCCATTGCCGAAACAATGGATTTGTACGGTATCACCCCGTCAATTGGCCGGCTCTATGCCATTATGTACTTTAAACATCATTCGATGACTCTAGATGATATGAAAGACGAAGTCGGTATGAGCAAACCTAGTATGAGCACAGCAGTCCGCCAATTACAGGACATCAACATCGTTCAGAAGGTATGGCAAAAAGGCTCCAGGAAGGACCATTTTGTAGCTGAGAAAAACTTCTTTAATTATTTTAGCCAATTTTTCGGAAGCAAATGGAAAAGAGAGGCTGATTTAAACCTTTCCGCCATTGAACAAGCGGAGCATCGACTTCAAGCAGTAATGGAAGATGAAGAAACCGAAGATAGGTTAAAAGAGAGAGCTAGGCTTGACTTACAACAATTAGAGGATTACAAGAAATACTGTTTATGGCTCCAACAACTGGTGGATTCAATCGAGTCCGGTGCAATTTTTGACTTTTTACCTGTGGACAATTTAATTTCAAAGAAATAAGGGAAAGTAGAGAAACTTCTGCAATACGATAGGGCATACTTCTTGAAGAAGAATGTGTCCTTTTTGAATTAGGCCATTTTGTGGAATAAAAGAAAGGATTATTTGTAAGTAAATCAAATAGGATCACTTAAAATTCGCTCAAGCAGTTATAAAATCCTTTTTCAACAAAACCCATAGTGGTGGTCTTAAATTTGCTAAGCTCCAAACTTGTTAGTGTGTCAGACCGTAAAAATAATAGAAAAAACACACCAAATTGCAAAAAAAAGCCTTTCAAAATAATTTTTTGAAGGCTCTTTTTTTCGTTTGAAAATGGGCTTCAAAAATGAAAAATGCGAATTCGATTTACTTAGCCAAATCTGGAAATACGGAAGGATTTCAGCAGTTCTCACA
>NZ_JBALPP010000064.1:0-37667 GCF_036965425.1 Neobacillus drentensis
GTATAAGAGTATAAGATAAATAATAAAGGAATTCCAAATAAATTGGAGGAAAGAAAAATGAGTTCTGACTTAAAAGAAATTCAATTACCGATAACAGGTATGACCTGTGCAGCGTGTGCGAACCGAATCGAAAAAGGGTTAAATAAACTAGATGGGGTTCATGAAGCAAATGTAAACCTGGCGCTTGAAAAAGCGGCCATCAAATATGATACTGCAGCAACAAATGTTGAAAATTTTATTAAAAAAATAAACGACCTCGGGTATGGCGTAATAACGGAAGATAACAGCACCAACACACGCCAACAAGAAATCGAAAAACAAAAAGGTAAGTTTATTTTTTCACTAATCTTATCCCTTCCGCTACTTTGGGCAATGGTTAGTCATTTTGAATTTACCTCGTTTATCTATCTGCCAGAAATGTTAATGAATCCATGGGTGCAATTAGCCCTGGCTACTCCTGTACAGTTTATTGTTGGAAAGCAATTCTATGTGGGCGCTTTTAAAGCACTTAGAAATGGAAGTGCCAATATGGATGTCCTTGTTGCACTTGGCACATCAGCCGCTTATTTCTATAGTTTGTATGTATCTATCCTCTCAATTGGAAAGGGGCAGCATTCCTTAGAGCTCTATTTTGAAACAAGTGCTATTCTCATTACGCTGATTATATTAGGAAAATTGTTTGAAGCCAGGGCGAAGGGACGCTCCTCGGAAGCCATTAAAAAGCTAATGGGTCTCCAGGCAAAGACTGCATCAGTGTTTAGAAATGGCCACGAGCAAGCCATAGCCATCGAAGAAGTTATCGTTGGCGATATCATTTTTGTAAAACCAGGTGAAAAGGTCCCCGTGGATGGAGAAATTATCGAAGGCCGTTCGGCCCTTGATGAATCCATGTTGACAGGTGAGAGTGTTCCAGTTGATAAAACGATCGGAGACCAAGTCATAGGCGCCACCATTAATAAAAACGGATTCATTAAAATCAGAGCGACCAAGGTTGGCCGGGATACGGCCTTAGCACAAATTATTAAAGTGGTGGAAGAAGCCCAGGGGTCGAAAGCTCCAATTCAACGGTTGGCCGATCAAATTTCAGGAATATTCGTACCAATTGTCATTGTAATTGCTGTGTTAACATTCCTTATTTGGTTTTTCTGGGTCAGCCCAGGAAACTTTGCGGAAAGCTTAGAAAAAATGATTGCAGTGCTTGTCATTGCCTGCCCATGTGCGCTGGGACTTGCGACACCAACTTCGATTATGGCAGGTTCCGGCCGTGCGGCAGAAGCCGGTGTTTTATTTAAAGGCGGCGAGCACTTAGAAATGACACATCGCATCACCACAATCGTCCTTGATAAAACGGGTACGGTAACAAACGGAAAACCAGAATTAACAGATGTCATAGTGGAAGGACCATTTGATCAAGAAACTTTTATGCAATTGGTCGGTTCGGCTGAAAAGCAATCTGAACATCCACTTGCAGAAGCGATTGTAAAAGGAATTAGAGAAAAGGGAATAGAGCTTGTTGAACCAACAGAATTCGAAGCGATTCCAGGATACGGAATAAAGTCGGCAGTTGCAGGCAAGGAAGTAGTAATCGGTACCCGTAAATTACTAAATGAATTCGGCATTTCATTCCAATCTTCCGAATTGATGCTCAAACTAGAGGAAACGGGAAAAACAGTTATGCTGGTCGCTATTGATGGCTCATTCGCTGGTATTGTTGCAGTGGCCGATACTGTTAAAGAGACTTCAAAGGAAGCAATAAAGAAATTAAAGGGTATGGGTCTTGAAGTAATCATGATGACAGGTGACAACATTCGCACGGCCAGTGCAATTGCGAATGAAGTGGGAGTTGACTCTGTAATTGCGGAAGTGCTGCCGGAAGGGAAAGCGGCTGAAGTAAAAAGCCTGCAGCAGGAAGGAAAACTTGTCGCTATGGTTGGCGACGGAATCAATGATGCGCCTGCACTGGCCATTGCTGATATTGGTATGGCCATTGGAACAGGTACAGATGTGGCAATGGAAGCGGCCGATATCACCTTAATGAGAGGCGACTTAACTAGTATCGCCGATGCCATCTATATGAGTAAACAAACTATCAGCAATATCAAGCAAAATCTATTCTGGGCTTTTGGTTATAACACACTTGGAATACCGATCGCCGCAATTGGATTTCTGGCACCATGGCTCGCTGGAGCAGCAATGGCCTTCAGCTCCGTTTCCGTAATCTTAAATGCACTGAGACTACAAAGAGTTAAACTTTAGTAAAAGGGAATCGATCTAAGGCATGACATAGAAATAAAGTAATATAATGGATTCGGATAGACAATGTCACACGATCTTCATCGAATTACGATACCGGGGTATGATATAATGGCGAAAAAGGAGGCGGTATTGATGTCTTTAGAACTTGGCAAAGAAGAAGAATCCTGCTGTGAACCTGAAGGGAGCCAACGGAAAAGCCACCATTCAGATAAAGTAAAGAACAATCTGATTACAAGGCTAAACCGGATCGAAGGCCAAATTCGCGGTATTAAGGGACTTATCGAGAAAGATACGTATTGCGATGACGTAATCAACCAAATTTCCGCCACCCAATCAGCACTTAATAGTGTTGCCAAAGTATTACTTGAAGGACATATGAAAAGCTGTGTCGTGGAGCGAATCCAAGATGGGGATTATGAAGTTTTGGATGAGGTTTTGACAACAATCCAAAAATTAATGAAAAAATAATGGAGGAATCAAAATGGAAAATGTAACGTTAAATGTCAGCGGAATGTCTTGTGGTCATTGTGTAAAAGCCGTAGAGGGCAGCGTCGGAGCTCTTCAAGGAGTTAAAAAAGTGGCAGTTAAACTGGACAAAGGCCAAGTTGATGTAGAATTTGACGCAAATGTCGTATCCGTAAACACTATTAAAGAAACCATTGATGATCAAGGATACGATGTAAAATAAAGATAACAACAAAACGAACCGGAGGGTTCGTTTTTTTTTGAATATTTCTGTCTGTCCTAATGCAAAGTGGGAAGGAATAATTCAAAAAAACGTCGAATATTATATTTTAAATATTCAGATAATTATGAGGTGAGGTATATTAAGGCCACAAAAATAATTTTATGGTTGGTATCCTTGCTTTTACTCGGATTTAGCTTTTATGTATACTCACAATTTTATGGAACACCATGGGAGAAACAACAACAAGAGATGAATATGGAAAAATATTTAGAAGAAAAATACCATCATGATTTTGCCATAAAGAAGACTAGATATAACTTTTTAAGTGAAACCTATCAGGCCTATGCTTATCCACGAAAACAATCCCAACTCCTATTCCTGGTCGAACAATCTCCAAATTCGAAAGAAGGCTATTCAGATACCTATTATAAAGTAAAATAAATGACCCTGGTGAATAAAGCCTGGGTCATTCTATTATTAAAGTAGTAGAATTGACCTATGAATCTTTCAAGATTAAATTAGGAATTTTCCCAAGTAGCACTGAATAGTTATAAAGTACCGTCAAATAGAAAAAAATCCAAGAATAGAAAAGGAAGTTTACACTCCAGGAGACGAAATGGTCCTTTTGGAGTATTTTTTGATAGGGAGGTTTGACCTTACTGATGACGGCTCATAGCCCACCATTAGGAATATGGAAAAATCTGATCTTTAATGTGCGTAAAAGGAGGAAAACATGAAGAGAAGAGATTTTGTAAAGTATGCGGGGGGCGGCATTGCATCATTAATTGTAGGGAGCGCCATGCCGTCCTGGATCTCCAAAAACCCGCTGCTGGCCACCACAACAAAACAAGTTGACGAACTTAATTTTACCATTACGGATGCCGTAAAAGAAATGGCAACGCACAATTCAATAAACAAAGCACAATGTTATTTTTGGTTTTATAAAGAGAAAACTTTTCCAGCGGAGGTTCCAGGTCCTCATATTTTTACAACGGCTGGTAATACCGTCAAAGTAACGCTAACCAATTCCCTCGATGAACCGCATGCTTTTTACATAAGCGGAATGGTAGATAGTGGGCCCATACGTCCAGGAGAAACAAAAACAATTGAATTTACCCCACAAACAGCGGGGAGTTATTTATATTACGATAATTTAAACGCACCTGTGAACCGGGTGATGGGACTTCACGGGGCATTAGTAGTTATGCCAAGTAAGGCTGTGAGCGGGCACCGATTCACCCCATATTCTAATCCAACTCCGTCTGTCCAACAGCTATTTGATGATTTTGGTTCAACTGAGCATTTCCCAGGATTAGCATGGGAGCAAGGGGATGATGCCACCCATACCCCTGCATTTAGACAATATGTTTGGGTGCTTCATGAGGCAAGCTCCCGTTTGTTTGAAGAAGTAGGGAAATATACACCTGGAAAAGATTATCCGGCAGCTCAGTTCATGAAAGCTTTTCAATATGACCGGTACAGGCCGGATGGATTAAACAAAAAACCGGAATTCTTCACAATTAATGGACATTCAGGCTGGTTTGCCGCCCATAATCCTTATATTACACCGAACCATAGAGTTGGAGAGCCAGTTGTAGTCAGGATTTTAAATGCAGGGCTGTCCATGCATTCTTTACACATTCATGCAAACCACGTCTACCGAATTGGTGTAAATGGCGTTGTTCAAGAGAATCCGATTTGGATGGACACTTTAACCGTTGATCCGCTTGAGATATATGAATGGGCCGTTCCATATATTCGGCCGCCTGATGTACCAAATGAACGTGGAATTGGGCTTCCTGATAATCCGTTAATGTCCATCCCGAATCCAAGGATTGTCGGTTCGACCCCGCACCCTGTTTGGCCGCCTACGGAGGAACTAAACATACACATGCCAGACATTGGTGAAAAGGATGGTGATTATGATCTCGCCGTTCAATTATCACCCATTTGTTACCCAATGCATGACCATTCGGAAGCAAGCCAATCTTCGCAGGGCGGAAACTACGGCCTGGGAATGATGAGTGGAATTCATTTTATAGGAGATCGGAATACACCTGGAGGAGTAACGACTTTTCCGAATGCTCCAACCTATCATGGTCCGGAAAAATCAGGGGGGGCTGCAGGACCAGAAATGGGTATGGATGGATCTCATACCATGACATCCAATACTACAAACACAAATGCAAGAACGCAGATAATCAATAACCCAATTAACACCGATCCCGTAAAGAATGAACACCAATTACATGGAAACTAGGAAAAGAATCATACTCTAGAAAAATATTTTTGAATGGGCAAAGGAGAAATGCTATGTCATCATCTAAACCAGGTTATCAAATCCCGCGCAGGTCTGTAAAAGGCCATGAGGCCAGCTGGGTAAAATCATTCAACCCACCAAAAGCCAGTCCGCCCACGCCGGAGCTTTTAGCGCCGACAAATCCTGTACCTGCCTTTGTTGCTGCAAATATTCCGGGTGCCTCCATGCTGATTCCGAATACGCAAAGGGTTGATTTGATGCATGGCACGGATTTAAAAACGTGGGATGGAAAGAAACTGGAATTCTTTCTTATTGCCAATCCCGATGTACCAGAAGCAGCAGAGGGGATCTTTCCAGGCCCAACAATACGTGTTCCCCGTGGTGTTGTTTTTCATGGCCAGGTTAAAGGGCATGGGCAGCCGCCACATACGGTTCATTGGCATGGCATTGAACCTACTGCGATGAATGATGGGGTGGGTCACTGTTCCATGGAGATAGGGGACTACGCCTATCAATGGCAGCCGAATCATATTGGCAGTTACTTTTACCATTGTCATAGGAACACCCTTCAGCATTTTGAATATGGCTTATATGGTTTTCTTATCATTGAGCCGCCTGATGCATATGATCCAAAGGATGGGAAAAATGTAGGGGGTTACCCTCGCCGGACAGCGGCGAATCTTACAAATTTCCCGAAATTCCCTGGATTTATTGGCGGCAGTCTTGAAAGTGGTGATCCACATGCGATGACGGTTCCATATGATGTCGAGGCCTTATGGGTTATTGATGACATTGATTCCGTCTGGCGTGAACAGGCACAAGATGCTCACCAGACCTTCCCTGAGCATGGGGATCAGCCTGGTGTCAATGATGATTTTCATTTTAATGATTCTGGAAAATATAATTTCTTTGCCTTTAATGATTATAATCCAGACTATTTTGTTGTTACCGGTGAATATTTCCCTGGCCGTGTTGGGGGGACTGCGACTATGCGCTCTGGTGTTACCGTACCTGCCGCCTATAATAGTGGAGTTGAGGGAATGCAGGTTTCCATCAATGCAAAGATCAACCAGACAGTCCTAGTTCGGATGCTATGTGCTGCGTATGTGAAGATCAAAATTACGTTCCCGGTAGATGTTGTTGTGATTGCCTGTGATGGACGCTCCTTCGGTGTTCCTCCGTTTGGTAAATATAATCATCCATACACGCTTAAGGCTGGTACTCCATTTGAGATGAGTACGGCTCAAAGGTGTGATGTGTTATTCAGGACTGAAAAACCAATGAACACCTTTGCTCAAGTAGAATATAGACATCATTTGAGCGATGCTTTTCTTTTAAATGGCAGGATTCCGATTATAGTTAAGTAATCGTTGGCAGACAGCCTCCCAGGCGATAGGGGGGCTTTTTTAAAGGACATTTGTACTAGTTTTTTCCTAATTAGAATAAATTTATTTATCAGAATTTTCTAATTTAAAGAGGATTTGTAAAAGATTGTGAGAATTAAAATAGATAATCTTCCTTTATTCCTAGGAAGATAGAAGGGGGTGCATTTTATGAACAAATTAATCGTATTATTTTTCATTACCTTTTTGTTGATCCCATCTATTGCGAGTGCGCATACGCAGCTAAAAGCTTCCACCCCGGCCGAAGGAGGGATTATTTCAGACGAGCTTAAAGAGATTACGCTAAGCTTTGAGGAAAAAATTGAAAATCTTAGTACTATGAAACTCCTAAAGGATGGTACGGAAATTCCTTTTAATCAGGTTCAAATCCAAGGAGCAACAATGAAAGGCATATTACCAGAACCGTTGGAAAATGGGTCCTACCATATTCAATGGAATATAGCCGGAAATGATGGACATCCAATTACAGGTGAAATAAATTTTCAGGTTCAAAGGGAACAAGTCAATCAGAGCAAGAATGCACCGGCTGCTAATCAAGAGGAGATTACCCTTGATGAGGACAAACCAATCATGCCTGCCGTTACTAACAATGAGGAAAAAATAGAAAAAAGTAGTTTAGAGCCACAGGAAAAGAATTCAAATTGGATGATTGTTATGTTAATTATCGGCTTTTTAGTCATCCTAGGTTTGGCTGTAATTTTGTCATTTAGAAAGAAGTGAGCCTGCAATGAGCTACCTAATTCCCTTTACTGAATTTGGACAGTATATATTATTTTCTTTATTGGCAGGGCATGTTGTACTGCTGTTTGTTCCGGAAAATAAAAGACCTTCCACTTTTATTTCTAAACCTGTTTTGCTGCTTTGCACGCTTGGAATTATCGTTTGTACGTTTGCCCCTATTTTACAAGCTGTCCTTTATTATAAAAACAGGATTGGCTTACTATCTGCCACAGTTTCTGTCATTACCAGTTTTCAAATTGGCCGGGCGTGGATCTTTTTATGTCTTTTTTCGATGTTTTTATGGGTAACCATTTATGTAAATGGTTCTAAATTTTTTCGGGCACAGTGGCTGCTATTAATGATTTTTGCAATTGGTAATGCTGGTCATGCAGCCTCTCTAGCTTTCTGGCCAGGAATATTAGCCCATACAATCCATTTTCTCGCGATGACGATATGGGTGGGGGTGTTATTAAATGTTGGCTGGTTTTCTCGGGACCGGGATAAATGGCCCGACTTTTTACGCTGGTTCTCACCACTTGCCATGGGATGTTTCATCATCATTGTCATTAGTGGATTTTTCCTCATGTTTTTTGTAATGAAAAGTGGGCAATATTTAAACAGCTGGCAGGTCCCATACGGAAGAATATTACTTTTGAAACACATCAGCATTATTCCTGTCTTGGCGTTTGCCTTCATAAACCGCTTTCTATCCAAAAATTCTACGAACCTGTCAAACTTCAATCCTCGAACATGGTTAAGAGCTGAAAGTATTATTTTATTGATTGTGTTCTTTTGCACCGGGGTATTAGGAAATTTATCCCCTCCGCATGAAGTGTCCAGTGGTTTTTCTACAGCGGCGAAACCAACCTGGATAGATTGGCTTCTAGCAAAAAATATACTTCCCTTCAGCAAAGTAGAACTTGCACCAACCGTTCCATCAGCAATATTGATGCTGATCTCATTACTATTTTTATCCCTCATCCTTTTAAGCTTTAAAAAAACGAGTGTCGCATTTGCTATTGTTTTTGCTTTTAGTTTTATTCTCACAATATATTTAGGACTAATGTTCTCTGTAACAATAACAATCTAAGAGACAGGATGATAAAAGTAATATTAGATAAGTCCTAAACATATAAATTTTTGTAGTGTTTTAAACAGTTATTTATGCTATTAAATTTTAACCTGCCTATTGGGAAATTTTTATCATTTTAATAGAAGGTGAAGTGGTCAAATTTTGAATAAAAAGTCGCTGTTTATGCTTGTATTTAGCTTAATTATTTTAATGACCATTTCTGCAATATCTGTAGGTATCATCATGAAATCATCACAGCCGCCGCAAAAGCTTGCCCTTGAGAAGACTGGTAAGGCACCAGAGAGGGTGGCGTCCACCAATCAAAGTCTTTCAAGTGCCGAGGTCTCTTCATCCAACCACCATAATCCATCACAATCGAACAATCAAAACTATACCATTTTACGAACAAATGCTACGCAGGGGGGAACCCCAACCTTAACTGAACTGACAAATAATTTACAAAATAAATGCGAACCAGCCTCACGTGTTCGTTATTTCGAAATAGTTGCTCTCAATATAGATATGGTATACAACAAATTTGGAGACCATGATCCAGATGCCAAGATTTATGCCTTAAAAGAAGAGGCTGATAAAATAGAAAGCTCGATTGCCAGGTATCCCGGCAAACCGGTCAAAGAAGTGCAGCCGCTTACCATCCGGGCGAATAAGGGTGATTGTATTGAGGTTACTTTTACCAATAAGTTAAAAGAGAAGTCCTCGATTCATATTCAAGGCGTGGGCTATGACGTTAAGGGATCGGATGGCACGGCCGCCGGATATAATCCTGATTCCACGGCCGCGCCAAACACAGAAATTCACTACCGCTGGAATGCCGATGAAGAAGGTACGTTCCTTTTTTCCAATGGTGCAGACTTTACTTATTTTACTGACCCTGCCCGTGGTAAAGGAACAATGGGAGATGGCTTGTTCGGCGCATTAATTGTTGAACCAAAAGGAGCCAAATGGACGGACCTGCAAACGGGGAAAGAGATTAACAGCGGACTATACGCCAATATTGAACTCCCTAATCAACCGGATTTTCGAGAATATGCTTTATTTTTCCATGATGGTATTGATGCAATTGCAGGCAGCACCACACCTGTTCCACCTAAAACGCAAGAGGAGGAAAACCCTCTTCCAGAGCCGCCAGATGGAGACGGGCAGGATGTGAATGGAATTGAAAAAGAACTATATGCGGTAAATTACCGGGCCGAGCCATTAGATGAACGAATGCAAAATGCACTAACCAAAGATGGAAAAGACGCGACGATGTTCTATTCTTCATGGGTATATGGGGATCCTGCAACCCCGATTACTCCTTCCTACATCGGGGATCCGATTAAATTTAGAATAATTGGGGCCAATCAAGATGAAAACCATGTGTTCCATCTCCATGGGCACCGCTGGAAAAGTGAAACGAAAAAGACAAATACGGTGGACTCCGAAACTCTGAATATCGGGAGTGCCGAAACGCTCGATTTGACCAATAATGCAGGCTATATTCAGGATGGTAAAGGGGCACCAGGTGATTATTTATGGCATTGTCATTTGTTTCCTCATTATTTACAAGGAATGTGGGGATTGTTAAGGGTTTTTGATAAATTACAACCGGATTTATTGCCGCTTAAGGACAGAAAGGTTCCAGAAAGTCCAACCGCAGCGAACCCAGGATTTCCGAAATACATTCCGGGAGAATTAGGGAAACAAGCTCCAAAGCCTCCGGATCCTGAACTGCGTCCGCCAACAGAAGGTGAAAAAGCTGCTTTAGGGGCATTGGTTCCAGGGGCTCCCAATTTTGACCGCTGTCAAAAGAATGCTCCCGTTCGAAAATATAACATTGTAGGGATTGAAACGGACATTGTCTACAATAACGCAGGAGATCATGACAAGGAAGGCAGGATGTATGTCCTTGCAGAAGATGAGGCCAAGATCCTAAACGGAACCTTGAGGCCTCGCCCACTTGTTATTCGCGCCAATGAAGGGGACTGCGTCGAAGTGACATTGGAAAACCATTTGTATAAGGCAAAAGAGCCTAACAGACTTTCAATCCATATCCATTTTGTCGGCTTTGATCCGCTTGGGTCAGATGGAACAGCGGTCGGTTGGAACTATAATCAAGGTGTTCTACCAGGTGAAAAAATTCGTTATCGCTGGTATGCCGATGAAGAGGGGAATATTTTCTTCCATGACCATATGTCGGCAGGCGAAAAAGGCTTTCATGGGACGTTCGGGGCATTAATAGTAGAACCAAAAGGCTCAAAATTTCTCAATCCTAAGACAGGACTGGAAATTCAATCAGGAACGGAAGCCATGATTGTCCCGCCTAATAAAGAGGATTTTCGTGAGCAGGTCCTCTTATATCACGATTTTGCCCGGATGTGGGATAAAAACGGAAAATTACTTCCATTAGAGGCAGATCCTTCGGAAGTATATAAAGCCCATGGGTATGCCGCGGTCAATTACTCGAACGAGCCATTCTTTAGGAGAAATAATGCGGATCCAGCTTATGTATTCAGTTCTTGGGTTCATGGTGACCCGCAAACACCTATTATTGAAGCCTACCCTGGTGATCCGATTAAAATCCGGTTAATTCAAGGTGCCCATGAAACACAGCATAACTTTAATGTCCATGGATTGAATTGGAAAAAAGAATCGGGGAACAAGGATTCAGAGATAACCTCTACGCAATCCATCGGGATGTCAGAGCAGTTCTCTATGGATATTCAGCCGAATCCAGTCGGCGTCAAACAACGGGATTATTTATGGTCATCGCAGCCAATCGAAGATTTATGGAGCGGATTATGGGGCTTTGTGAGAGTTTGGGGCGAGCAAAATGCCGGGTTGAAGAGCCTGCCGGACCGAGTAGCTTTGAAAACGAAAACGGACCCGGAAAAAATGAAACAAATGAAAAAAACCAATCGTAATCCGTTTAAGCCGAAAAATAGCGGCAATCTATGCCCGCCTTCGGCACCAGTGAAAAAATTTGATGTGACTGCCTTTATGAAGGATATTCAGTACAACAAAGCGGGGGACCATGATCCATTTGGAATCATGTTTGCATTAACTCAAGATGTTTCCGCTATTCTAAAAGGCCAAAAAAGTGCCGAGCCCCTTGTTATCCGAGCTAATGAAGGTGAATGCATTCAAGTGACGTTGAAAAACAACCTGCCATTTAAACCGCCAGTAAATAAGAATGACCCAGACTTGCTAATGGCAGGGCAGGTGTTATGGAAAAACTCAAACCGTGTTTCCCTTCACCCGCAAATGGTTCAATACGATGTCCAGGGGTCGGATGGTGCAACCATAGGCTATAACTATGATCAAACCATCGGTCCTGGGGAAGTGATTACCTATAATTGGTATGCAGACAAAGAGTACGGGGGCACAATCCTTTATGATTATGGGGACATTCGCAGTCATCGATTGCACGGCGCCTATGGGTCACTCATCATAGAACCGAAGGGTTCACAGTACAGAGATCCGATGACCGGGAAATCCTTATTATCCGGCGCTCGTGCTGATATCATCGTCCCTGGTAAACCCGATTTCAGGGAACAGGCGCTTATGTTTTCGGATGGACTTTATACAATTGGAAAGGATGGAAGTGCGCCAACCCCTGGGGAAGTGGATCTAAAAACGGGTGAACATGCCGATATGGAAGACCGTGGTGAAAAAGGGATCAATTATAGCTCTGAGCCGTTTAAACATCGTCTGGCTAACAACCCAGATAAGTCTCTCGTT
The DNA here is from genome assembly GCF_036965425.1 of Neobacillus drentensis. GTDB lineage: Bacteria > Bacillota > Bacilli > Bacillales > Cytobacillaceae > Neobacillus > Neobacillus drentensis_F. The sequence goes on from NZ_JBALPP010000064.1 coordinate 12,141, forward strand.
TTCAGCTCGGTTATTCATGGTGACCCTTCAACTCCAATTCCGGAAGGCTATGTAGGGGACCCAATTCGTTTAAGAATAATGCAGACAGCAGACCGCTCAAGAGGAAGTGTCTTTACCCTTCATAGCAATCGCTGGCATTATCAGTGGACGGATCCTAATTCCAAGCTTGTTTCGAGTCAAGGATCGCTTACGACAGGAGAATCGCTTGATATTATTCCAATTCAAAAAGAAGGTTTTCTAAATCCGGCTGGTGATTATCTCTATCGAGAGATGAAGCTGAGACGATATTTGGAGGGCGGTTTATGGGGGATTCTCCGCATACATGACAAGCCGAAAAGTCAATTGCTCTCCCTTCCTGACCGACAGCCTAGCCCACCTCTAAATGTTAGAGAAGGGAAACAATCCAAAACCATCGTTTGGGATAGCTTAGTAGGCAAAGATATTGTAGGTTACAACATCTATCGGAAAGCGATTCTTGAAAAGGATTTTAAGAAGGTAAATAGCGAGATCATCAATACGAATTCATTTACTGAAACAGATCCGCTGCCTCCGAAAAATTATTATTATGCCGTTACTTCGGTCGATCGTTACGGAAATGAATCGCCATATTGCAAGGAAATAATCACCAGTCCATCCAGAGTAAAAACGATATGGAGTAAAAAGGAAGAGCTCAATAAAGCTGGTCACATGTTTAGCTATAAAACCATGCAGCCTAACGAATATCTAGAGATAAAAAATGAGGATTTGAGTTTCCTAGAACCTTTGTTTCAAAATGCAAGAATTGAGATTAATAAAATAGGTGAAGAATTTTCAGGATTCAGCCGTCCGGTTGAAGTACGAGATAAAAAATATGAAAACTCCTCGTATAAGTTTTTTTAAAAAAATATTTCTAATTGAAAAGGTGGGCGGTTAAGGTTGGAACCTAGAAAAAGTATTCATTCTAGAAAAAAAACGATCACTAAAAGGATTTCTTTAAAGAGGATTTTCCTTGTATGTTTATCCCTACTAGTATTACTAAGTGGTGGACTATATTGGGAATATTGGGCAGAGGCTGAAACTGTTCCTCCAGATTTACCAAGATTGTCAAAAGTAGGCCCAATCGACCCTAATAATGGTTTTCCTGTCTGGTATAAAGATTCAGATAAAGATCCAACCGTGCCAGCGACAAGATTACAGCTTTGTTTGGATAAAGATGATCCATATTGCGGTTTTTTGCCAGGGGATATACCTGATGAAACTAAACCAATTTCTTTTCCAGATAATTTTCCGGAAGAACTCTTTTATCAGTTAGCCAGTGCCGACTTTGATTTGCCTAATGGTGGGAGAGCAGTTGGAACCTTTGGGCTAGAAGCAACATGGGCAAATGGGATAGTCCAGAAGGGGGACCAAATCGTATTTGGCAGAATCCGCTTTAGAATTAGTGGTTTAGTGACAGGAGAGAAGTACACTATCACTCACCCATATGGTGTGGATTCTATAGTTGCTACTTCAGTAGATAAGAAGGATCCAACAAATCCAGATGGAGAAATACGGTTCGTAGAAGATATCGGTGTTTCAGGTGGATTTACAGCAGCTATGGGCAGCCGAATTGGGAGATTTTTAAAATGGGATAAAGGTGAAGCCCCTCCTGGATATATAGGTGATCCAAATGAGGAGCATACAATAACAGGCGGCTTCAATGGCCAAAACGTTTTCAGAATTGAAGGACCAGGCATCGGTAATGCTTGCCCAGAGGGACAAACAAACTGTGCCCAAACTGATAAGTTTAGTTTAATGGGGAAAATAGCTGCTACCGCAGGTGTGGATGTTGTCAGGGCCACTTATAGTCGTAAACTTGACAAAGATAAAAATCCTATTGCTGGCGGAACGATTGATGTTTTTGCTAATACCGAAGGGGATAAACCAGATGGATACGACATTGAAGTAACCACTGTGGGGGCAGAAGATAAGCCAATTCGCATGAAGGGGGCAAATGGTCAGTATTTTGCACGAATTCCTTTCACGACCGATTCTCCGCCAAATATAAATGTATCGAATGTAACAGATAAACCTGTTACCATTAAAGATGATTTACCAGTAGTTGATAAAATAACAGGAAGTGCCAGTTATAATATAGCGGGTAATGCGCTAATAGTTAGTGCTGAGTCTAGCGATAAAGTAAATAATCCAGAGCTTAAGGTGGAGGAATTTGACAAAGTAGTTACTGGGACTAAAAGTGCCATTGCAGTTAACTATGTTCCGTCGACGATTACCATTACTTCAGGTAGAGGCGGTTCGGTGACAATACCTGTTGATATCGTAGGAGATCCGCTAGTGGCTATTGCTGGATCACCTCAAACTGTTCAAGTTGGAGATGTGGTTACACTAAATGGTAACCAGTCAATTGGAGTTGTGGATGGCACGACAACAATTAAATGGACGCAATTATCACCTGGAGCTACACCTGTTAACTTAACTGGTGCCGATACGTTAACTCCGACGTTTACCGCGGCAACTGGAATGGGTGTGTTGGAATTCCAATTAGAGCTTATAAACCCAGATGGTCTTACTTCAACTAGCACAGTTAAAGTAAAGGTAGAGGATAAAGCTGCACCTTTGCCGGTCGCCGATGCAGGTGATGATCAAAAAGTAACACAAGGGAAACCGGTCACACTTGATGGCAGCGGATCAGAAAATGCAGTGGGATACACCTGGGTTCAGGTTAAGGACCCAAATGTACCAACGGTAACTCTAGATAAAGCAGATTCGGTGCATCCAACCTTTACATTCCCTAAAAAGAATGTTGCTTTGAAATTTAATCTGCAAGTAAAAGGTGAAAATGGCACTATTGTTTCCGATGAAATGACAATATCAACGGATCCAGATCAACCAGTCATTATTTCTGCTCAATACAGAACCAGGATTAGCGAGTGGAGGATAGATGGAAAAACGGATATTGTTGGACCAGGAGTTACAATCGCCATTGATTTGGAATATAAAAATTCAAAAGGGGAACAAATAGTTCAAAACCTAGGTAAAGCAGATGTGGATGTTGCCGGGGTTTGGAGGTTTAGAAGTATACTTAGTAAAATAGTGTTACCGACTGGAAATAATTATAAAATCAAGATTTCCTCCAGCTCAGGGGGGACAAAAGAATACATTGGTAACGTTGTTCGTAAGTAATAAAAAATAAAAATTTCCTTGGTAGAAGATACTGGATTTAATTGTCTTCTACTAAAGGAAATTTTTTTGTTTTTATCCAATTCTTCGAACCGTATAGGCGAACATTTCGTTAACTTATAACGAAAGCCCAAAAAAACGAAATACGAAGGAGATGTCGGTTAATGAAAATTCGTTTTACCCTAGTAACAGTACTATCATTAATTTCTATGCTTTTGTTTGGTGCGGTGGCCTTTGCTGCAGGAGTTCCGGATTTTACGCAATTAGGTTTTCCAAAAATAGTGGCAGAAAAGAAAATCGAAGCAGGGGAAGCGGCGAAAATTAGTCATAGCGGGATAAAAATTGATATTCCAGGGGGCGCATTTCCAAATGATGTAAAATTTCAGGTGCTGGAAGGAGATAACAATAACTTCCAAGCGAATGCTCCTACCGGTCAAACCGTGATTATGAATTTTGCCTTTAGAGTAATAGATTCAAAGACAAATGAGATTATTGGTAAGTTTAATAAACCAGTTATGTTCAGCTTTAAAGATAAGGATGTTAATCAGTGGAGTATTTACAATAACGTGACAACAGACGGGGCCATTGCTCCGAATCAGGTGCCTGCCGTAATTGAAGGTAGAACATTAACTCATGGGATTGGTGGCGCCCCTGTTGGCTGGGTGATCACATCCCCATCAAACAGTATCAAAAAATAACGGAATACCCAAATACTTAAGCAAAAAGCCCCTGAATCTCATTACCGAGAATCAGGGGCTTTTTTTCATCTAGGTACCTAACACCTTTTTCCCACGGGGCTGTGTTCCATTGGCATCGGGTTCGAGTGAAACACCTATCGCGTCAAAAGCTAAGTCATTATCATGTAAGGGATAGGAGAGGAAGCCATTTCCGTCCTGATCCACTTGAAATGTACCGCAGCTGGTTCGTTTTCCATCATGGATTAACCAAACCTGATAGGCTTCTGAACCTTGAGTGGAGGCCAGTCCTTGAACCTTGAATACCAGCTGTCTTGTATCCCCCTGCTGATAGATCCAGGCATTTCCTTGTGCGGAGCTTGAAGCGGGATCCGCAGATTTTAATGAATAGACTTTTATGACTTCAGCAGTGTGCTGCGTTTTTTCTTTTACCTCGGTCAGCTCTTCCCTGAGTTGAAAATTGTTCCACAAAACACCGCCAAAGGTTAATAAAAGGACTGCAGCAGCAACTCCAATTAGGGTTTGCCGAATACTTCCAAACAGTTTAGATTCTGGACGAGGTTTATTTTCCAGAGGCGTGGTGTTACTAGACCTGTCATCTTGAAAAATGGCATTCATGACTTCTGACTTTAATTCAGAAGGTACTTCAACATCATCCAATTTAAAAGGGATCAAATTCCACGCCTCCCGCATTTCTTGGACTTCATTGCGACAATCTGAACAATTTAAAAGGTGTTCTTCAAATAGAATCATTTCTTCTTCTGTTGCTTCGCCTAGTAAGTAAGAGACTAATTCAATGGACAATGAACAGCTGTGATTAATCGTCATTTTTTCATTCCCCCATCTCCGTAACCATACGATTTCGTAAGATTTTAAGAGTTTGATGCAGCCGGCTTTTAATAGTTCCGATTGGTTCTTTTTTCATATCCGCTATTTCGCGGAGCGTATAGCCTTCCCAGTACAGCCACTGAATAAGTTCAATTTGGCTGTTTGATAGATATTGATAGGCTTTTTGTATTTGTTCTCTCAACAGCTTTCTTGACACAATTTCAGCAGGATTATTGGCAGGGTATCCTGGGATTTGCTCCAATTGGTCCTGTCCGAATGCGATAAAGGAAGATTCCTTTTTTTCTTTCCGGTGATGGTCAATGGTGATATTCCGTGTAATGGTAAGGAGCCAATTCACAAACTGGCCTTTTTCCGGATTGTAACCAGTCTCCGTCGTCCAAATTCGCATAAATACAGCTTGGACAATCACTTTAGCTTTATCAGGATCTTTCGTCGCTTTTAAACTAAACGAGTATACAAGTTTAATATAGCGATCATATAATTCCTCTAAAGCAGGGCGATGTTTTTCTTTAATTAATTGCATCAATTCGACATCACTCTTATTTTGCATAAAAAAGGCAATCCCCCTCTTCATTTCCCTGGTTCCTTTACAAAAATAAACGAATCAAAAAGAAAATCGGTTTGTAACATTATATAGAAAATTATCTGAAATTATGGTGACAAGCTCCTGTTTTTTTTAAAAATAGACCTCGCTGTGGACGAGGTCATAGACAGGGTTTTATTGAGAAATAGAATTTGATTTTGAGATGTTGGTTGTTTCGGGTACTCTGAGGAGGATCAGACCGCCGATGATGAATAAAACGACTAAGCTGAATACTCCGCTGTTTGTATTTCCTGTTACATAGGCTGTAAATCCCATTAGAGAAGGCCCTAGGATAGCAGCAAATTTGTAAAAGATACTATAAAAGCCGAAAAATTCGTTTGCATGATCCTTTGGAACAAGCTTGGCAAAGTAGGAGCGGCTTAATGCCTGAATTCCCCCTTGTGAAGAAGCAACAAGCATCGCAAGAATCCAAAAATCTAACGTCGTTTTTAGGAAATAAGCATACGTACAAATGACGATATACACAAATATACCGACGAGCAGCATGGTCTTGGCATTAAATTTATCGGCTAGTTTCCCATATAAAACAGCAAAGGGAGCCGCCACGACTTGTGTTGCAAATAAAATGATTAATAGACTTTGTGAATCGATTCCTAAATCTGCTCCATATGTGGTTGACATGGTAATAATCGTGTTAACCCCATCAATATAAAAGAAATAAGCAAGTAAAAATAGAAATAGCGGGCGGTATAATTTAATTTTGGAAAACGTTCCAAAAAATTGTTTAAAACCATTCCTGATCGGGTTTGGAACTCGTTCTTTATAATATATCTGATTTACATTTCTTAGCATCGGGATGGTGAATAAGCCCCACCACAACGCTGTGATCGCAAATGAGATTTGGCTTGCAACTGAAACGGAAAGAGGAAGGATTTCTTGCTGCGCAAGAATGATAAGGGCAATCCCAATAATAAAGGGAATCGTGCTGCCGATATAGCCCATCGCATAACCTTTTGATGATATCTGATTCATTCGTTCTTCCGTCGTCACATCGACTAGAAAAGCATCATAGAAAATATTCGTGCCGCCAAAGCCAATGACCGTGACCATATAACAGATTAACAGGATTAGCCATTGGTTGCTTGGGACTACTGCCAGTAAAAAGGTAAAAATAATGCCTAAAGCAAAAAAGAAGGTGAAAAATCGTTTCTTGAACCCTTTGAAATCGGCGATGCTGCCCAAAACAGGTGCACAAATGGAAATCAGCAAGGTCGCAAACGAATTGGCATAGCCCCAGTAGGCTGTGGAAGTTGCCGCCGCAAGTCCTGCCTCATTGGCAGCTGCCTTAAAATACAACGGAAAAACGGCTGTGGTGATCATAATTGAATAGGCGGAATTGGCCCAATCAAATAAAGCCCAGCTTTTTTCTTGCTTTGTCATCCGGCTCATCTCGTATCCCCCTTTATTTTTTTATAAATCTAGTAATTCTTCAACCACGCTTCCATCTGTATTGCCTAAGCTGACACCTAGTAATCTTGCGAAGGTTGGGCCTTCATCAATGAGTCGGATTTCAGGAAGGGTGATGTGCCGAATCCCTTTTCCTGCTGCCATTAGAATCGTTCCATAATTCTCTTTTTCCGGTGAATATCCGTGAGTGGCCAGGGTGTATTTTTTATCGAGAGTTACTTCTTCTTGTGTAATTGATTTGAGATATTCTCCTTCATAGTCTTCTAGAAAGTAATATCCCTTCCTTGCCTCCAACATAAATGCACAATGTCCGTCTGCCCCTTTTTCCGCAGCCTGTTCACCGGTGAAAACTTTTTCAATTCCAGAGTCATGATCTTGAAGCAGGGAATCCAGCAGTGCCTGGAGTTCGCGGATTGTAGTTAGATCTTCCTGGTCCTTAAGATAAATATATGCGGACCCATCACAACTTTTACAGTAGGCCTTCCAATTAATTATTTTGCCTTTTGGATTGGTAGTGATGAGGTTTTGCTTTTTCAAAAGAACATTTAGATGAAGCGCTTTATTTTCATCCAAGGCACTATGATCACCTAATACGACTATGGTTGAGTTTTCTACGATTCCACTTTCCTTTAGTGCATCGAGGATTCTGCCGAGCCGAGTATGATGGCGGTGAATCGCTGCGATCGCTTCATCACCGGAAAATCCGTGATAATGGCGCTGGGAATCTAAATCTGTAAAGTGAATCATCATTAAATTCGGCTTCTTTGTTTTTATGGTATCTACTGCTGATTCGAGCACAAAGTCGTCCAATTCGGGCTGATTCAAACCGCTGCGTATATGTCCGAAGCGTTTATTTAGTTCCCATTGAAACCGCGGGGTCCCACTCATTAAAGATACAAGAATTTGATTTTGCCATGGGCGGTTGGCGAAAATCTCCGGCATATTAAAATCAATATTGGCTTTGGCCGTAACAGGCCATAGCAGCGCTGCAGTAGTCATGTTTGCTTTTTTGACTTCATCAAAGAGGGTTGTGCCGCGAATGGAATCACGAAACCAATTCCAGTCCGGGGAAAGCCTTCCAGGCTGGAGCAGGGTATTATTTATGACTCCATGGCGGATTGGATAGTTGCCAGTCACGATCGTAGCATGACAGGGATATGTGACAGATGGGTAGATGGATTGAACATGCTGGACGTAGGCCCCGGTGTTTAGAAGGGTCTTAAAATGGGGCAGGTCTTTAATGATGGGATAATCTAAAGCTGAGAGACAATCAAAGGATATAATTATTAGGTGGTCAGTAAGACGATTCATGAAAAACCTCCGGATAAGGTTGTACCAGTTAATTCAATTGTACTATAGGAAGGTAGAAATGGAAGAAGGGTTATAAAATATTTACGGAGTCTTTGAAAAATTAATATTGGAAATAATATGTAATAATGACTTTTTTAGTATAATGTAAATATATAAATCGTTGTCTTAAAGAGGGGAAAGGAATCATGCCAAGTTTCAAAAGTTATTTTTTAGAAAAAGTAATTAAACTTTCTGTTAAAAGAGTAATGGGCAAACAGATGCTGGATGTGGGGATTGAAGAAAGGCGCCAAAAACTTGATGCAGCTTCAAAAAGGTTAAAGATGCCGAAAAACAGTATCGTTGAATCCATTCATATAGAAGGAATGTATGCTGAGTGGATTTCCTTACCAGACTCTCTAAATGATAAGGTGATTCTGTATTTACACGGCGGCGGGTATGAATACTGCTCCGTTCAAACCCATCGTACGCTTGCGGCTGGAATTGGGAAGGCTGCTGGGGTGAAGGTTTTGCTCCCGGAATATCGGCTGGCGCCAGAGCATCCCTTTCCCGCGGCTATTGAAGATGCCGTCCGTGTTTATCGGTGGCTGCTTGAAGAGGGGTATCAAGCTTCTAATATTATTGTTGCAGGGGATTCTGCCGGCGGGGGCTTAAGTCTTGCTGCCGCTTTAGTTTTACGGGATCAGAATGGACCGCTCCCTGCTGGGATTGTTTGCCTTTCACCATGGGTAGATTTAACAAGCAGTGGTGAAAGCTATGAAACAAACAGAAGTTTGGATCCCTATTTGAATGTAGAGGGTGTATGGAAGGTGGCGCGTGAATATGCTGGCGGAGAATCCTTAGACCACCCTTTGATTTCACCTGTTTTCGCTGATTTAACAGGACTGCCGCCATTGCTTATCCAAGTGGGAAATCATGAAATTTTGCAAAGTGATGCAGAGTTGCTCGCCGCCCATGCAAGAAAGGCTGGAGTCGATGTTTCGTTCAAAGTTTGGGATGGGATGTGGCATGTTTGGCAAATGAGTGGGGATTTTTTGCCGGAAGCGAGAAACGCGATTCAAGAAATTGGGGCATTCGTGAAGAGAATAATCAATCGTATGTAAATTGTAATAATATTACCAAAATTTATACAAAACTACGAGCTGTTCGGATTATATAATGAACTTATAGTTTATCCAAATGTTTTTTTGAAAAAAGGGGTGTAAATACAATGAAATGTTTAATTGTTTATTGCTCATCCCATGGGACCACAGAAAAAGCAGTACAATATTTAAAAGAACAGCTTTTAGGGGACATTCTGACATTGGATTTGAAGCGTGAAAAGCTTGATTTGGATTTAAGTTATTATGATAAGGTAATTGTTGGCGGGTCGATTCATGCCGGGCGAATCCAAAGAAGAATAAAAAAATTTATTGAATTGCATCATGATGCACTTATCGAAACAGACCTCGGACTTTTCCTATGCTGTATGCGTGACGGTGACACTGCTATCGAGCAATTTAACAACGCTTTTCCCCGGGATTTGCGGAAGAATTCAGATGCGTTGGGCCTGTTTGGCGGGGAATTTCTTTTTTCTAAGATGAATTTCCTTGAAAAACAAATTGTGAAAAAAGTTGTGGGAGTCACTACTGAACAATCAAATTTAGACTTCGAGGCTATTAAGGATTTTGCAGCAAAAATCAATCATTTAAAGAGTTTTGTTTAAACGTTTCTGCTTGCGCAGGAGCGTTTTTCCTTTTTTAATATAATTTTCGTGTTATAAAATTGATAATGTTGGAACATAATGGAAAAGTCCTAAATTACAACATGAAAGAGGTTTCATATGAAGATTTGGTTTAATCGATGGTTTACGACGGTTTCGCATTATATGGATTTGATTCGTACGAACGATGACGGTCGGAAATTTCTTATTTATGGTACACATCCTAATAAGGATGCACTATATCTGCAAAATTGTGATTACGCATTTATTGAGCCGGAAGTGTCAGGGGATGAATATATTGCTTTTTGTCTTGATTTTTGTCAGCGGCATGGTATTGATCTTTTTATTCCCCGAAAAGAAAATGTGCTCATTTCGAAACGTTTGGCGAAGTTTGAGGCATTAGGTGTCAAAGTGTTGGTTTGTCCTGATGCTGATTTAATGGAGACTGTTGACAATAAAGCAGCCACCTATCAATCCATAGCTCAGCGGGTTCCCAGCTTTTTAATACCCGATTATTATGTGGTGAATAATATTGATGGATTTAAAATGGCATATGAGTCCTTGAAAGAAAAAGGACATGAAGTTTGTTTTAAACCAGTCATTGGTGAAGGAGCAAATGGTTTTCGTATGATCAAGGAAGAGGTTGATTCCATTCAGCAGCTATTCCAGCATGGAATTCGATTTCGGATGCCGTACAAATATGCCTGTGAAATTTTTAGTCAGCAGGAATCCTTTCCTGATTTAATGGTAATGGAATATTTGGATGGCAGAGAATATAGTATTGATTGCTTGGCGTCCCAAGACGAGCTGTTTGCGGCAATTCCAAGGATGAAGGGGGATGGCCGGGTAAGGGAGCTGGTGGAAAGCCTTGAATTGATGAAACTTGCTCGTGATTTTCATGAGGAATATAAATTGCCCTATGTTTTCAATATCCAAATGAAATACGGAAACGGGGTACCGAAGCTGCTTGAGATTAATCCAAGGATGAGCGGCGGAATGCATATAAGCTGCCTTTCAGGAATCAACCTCCCATATCAGGCAATTAAAATCCTGCTCGGAGAAACACTAAGCCCAATGACACCTAAATTTGGAATACGAGCCAGCCACATCGAAAAAGAAATGATTCTCAAAGTTGAGGACATAAGCTAAATAAAGGATATGAGAGTAAAAAAATGTCTTTCTATGGTGTCAGGCACCACAGAAAGACATTTTTGTGTTTTTGTCCGCCTGGGGTGGACAAATTCTGCTATTGCGGGTTAAATAGTTACGGTAAGTGTTGTTAATTGGATTGTTTTTGGTTATGGTAAGTGTATGAATTTAGAGGGAATTGAGGCAGAGTTTAGTATGAAATTTTTAATTAGAACACAAATTTTAGCAGTGTTGGTTTCATTTTTATGGATTGTCTATCTCGTTATTTTGGCTTTTTTTAATCAGCCAGGCCGTGCACTTCAGTATATGAACTGGTTTGTTTATGGCTTCGCTATAGTCTTTGCGATAATTTTTATATTTTTAACCAAAAATATAATCACTCGAAATCGGCTGGCTGTTCCCTTGGTGCTAATCCCATGTTTAATCCTATACGAGCCGCTGATGGAGACTTTTCTTTTAAGAGTGGTTAATGAAAGCAACAGAATGACCCTAAATTTTCTCTCTCTTTCCACAGGTTTAATAAAGTTTATTTCCGTTATTTTCGGTGTTGTAGTGGGAAGTATGTTTTCAAGTGTAAAAAACATTGAGAAAAGACCGCTTTAAGCTGATCTATTTACAGGATCAGTTTTTCTTATTTCTAAAATGGATTCTTTCTTTAATATGTTAGTAGATTGTTATACAGTATAAATAAGAGGATTTACTGAAGAACTAACTCAAATGAAAGGAGCAGTCCCATTGACTTATACCGAATTAGAACTCATTGCCGAATCCAAACAGGGTCATGTAAATAATGTGAAACTCTATGAATACTTGGATCAGGCAAGAAAGGAATGGTACCATTTTTGTATACTGATTGGTGTCGAAGCAGTAGCGGTACATATTGGCGTTGATTATAAAAAGGAAGTATTCCAAGGTGACAAACTATTTATCACAACGACGCTTGAACGAGTAGGGAATACCAGCTTTACGCTGACACAAAAAATAATTAGGGATGAACAAGAACTTGTCGTTTCTTCAGAGGCAGTCCTTACCACTATCGATCGAAAATTAAGAAGTAAGGTTAAAGTTCCTGATGAGGTCCGGAGTCTGCTAAATATAGAATCTTTACTTGATACTAAACCATTTATTTCAACTATCTAAAAAAAGCCAAGGGACAAAGCCCACTCCAATGAGTATTTGTCCCTTTTGTTTATCGTTAATACGGTGTGTAATCCACATTTGGTGTATAGTTGTTGGCCGCGTTCCATAATAAATATTCATTGACGCCCTGTGAATGAAGGGCGCGAATTTGATCCTCAATTTCCTGCTTTCCGTACACTTTATAATTCCCTTTTCCAAGCCAGGCAGCGGTGAAATCCTGAAGCCATGGTCTTGAAGCAGGAGGGGAGGTCAATTTATTTAATCGGGTTTTTTCAACTTTTGCATATTCGGAAACAAGACGATATGGCTCTAAATCAGGCTTTGTAATTCCGAAAATGCCGGTCCAATGACTTGGATAAATCATCGCAGAAATGACATCCACATTCTCAGCGATCTTGGAGAAATTTTGGCCAATTCCCGGTGCTTCTGGTATAACGGTCGCATTTCCAAACGTATCGACTGACATCTTGACCCCATAAGGCTTCAATTTTTCCTTCGCATATTTAACAAATCCAGTTACGGCAGTGACACGACTGCTTCCTTCTCTTTGACCAATGTAGGTTAACGAACCCTCAAACGTCGAAAATTTTTCCGGAAATCTAACATAGTCAAACTGTATCTCTTTAAAACCCACTTTGGCAGCTTCCATCGCCATGCCGATATTATAGTCCCAAACCTCTTTGACAAAAGGGTTTGTAAACGAATCACTCCGTGAATTTTTCCAAATGCCATGTGGCGTTTTATATGACCAATCGGGATTAGCATTAGCTAAAACATTGTCCTTAAAAACGACAATCCGGGCAATCGGGAATACTTTATTTTTCTTAAGTGTCGACATTAATGCAGATGAGTTCTTAATATAAGGACGACTGGCCGTATAATAGGGTGAATTTTTAGAGGGCTGAAAGGTGAGATTGCCGTGGTCATCCTTTATATCAATAACCATCGCATTCAATTCTGTTTGGTTGATCAGATTCATTAATTTTTCAAACTTTGGGCCTTGTGTGTTTTCGGCTTTCACATAAATCCCCTTTATCGGCTCTTGAGTGCTGGCAGAGATCGGGGTATTTATTGAAAATGTAAACAGGACGATGAATAGACTAACAAATTTCCTCATATGCTCACTCCTTTTCATTTTTTATGGCTATTTTCGCAAAGAATGTTGTTTTTCGTATAGGTTCATCAACCCTTATAAAATGATTATCGTGGCATCTTTTCGTAAGATCATTTGCGAAAATTGCCTAGAAACTTTGTAAGTAACCCTTAATAAGTTCTAAAAGCAACAAAGTTTGCGAAAAGAGCCTTTTTTATTATCGTTTACCACCGGAGCCTTTTTTTATGTATAATGTTTCTGAAAGGGGTGAGCGAGAGATGGAAGGGAAATGGCTGATTGCCGACCGCGATTTAAACGAGCGAGAAGGATTAAAGTGGCTGCTGAAAACTTCCTCCATTCCAGTAACCAACATTATTCTAGCATCGAATTTTCAAGAATTCATCGTTCATTTTGAAAAAGAATCCCCGGATATTGTGCTGATGGAGCTGGATATGGTCAGCAAGGAGGAATGGTCCAGCTTTCGTGAGCTCATGCAAATTTATGACCCCATTCTACTGCTGACTAGTGCCGAAGCGACCTTCGAAAAGGCAAGGCTTGCGATTGATATGCAGGCATTAGAGTTAATGATCAAACCTTTTTCGACAACCAAGATTAAGTCCGCTTATCAGAAGGCATCGAGGAAGCTTGGCACAAAAAACAATCTTAACAGCAATTATCGTTCAAATTCATATAAAGATATTTCCTATGAAGCGCTATTTATTCCACACACCATAAACTCGGAGAACTACCATATCGCTGCGTTCCAAACAGAAAGTATCGAGACGATTCCTATCTTGCATTCTTTTTTAACAGAGTATCCTTTCAAGGATTTGCCCGGAATTTTTGCCTTAAATGACATGGTGATTCTTCTCTTTAAGGAAATCTGCCCTAATATAAAGGAACAATGTCAAAAAGCGATGAGAAAGTGGGATGAGGAATTCTCCGAACCCCTTGCGATTGTAGTCCATAAGGGGAACTCGTCACCATTAACGCTTAATCAAAAATATTTGCAAACGAGAAAAATGCTCGAATTTACTTATTATAAGGGATACCAGCAAGTAGTTGAACTTGATTATTCGCCGGATTGGGTTCATATCGATCCCTTCTTGGCGCCTCCTGAGCAGCGTGAATGGGTGGACATGCTAGCCAACAGTGACTTAGAAAAAATAAAAAAATGGCTTTATGATGAATTTCTTCAATTAAAAGAGCGCTATCCCGATCCAGGTTTGGTTAGAATCAGATTAACCAGTATCCTTGCTCAAGTGAGAAGATATATGATGACCTATAATCTGGATGCAGACCAAAGCTTTGAACAGGAATACCGTTATATTTTTAATTCCATTTTATATGACACCGTTCTTTACCGTACGGTGCAAAATTTCATCCTATTCGTGCAAAAATTATTTTTAGGTGCCGAAGCAAGCATACGTAATTTTAAGCAAGACCCGATTGAGCGCGGCATTGCTTTTATTGAGGCAAATTTTTCGAACAGCGATCTTAGACTTGAAGATGTTGCCAAATATGTCGACCGAAATCCATCCTATTTTAGCCATCTGCTGATTTCAAAAACGGGCTCAAGCTTTACAGCTTTTTTGACTAGGATTCGAATGAAGGAGGCAAAACGGCTCTTAACGGAAACCAATTTACCTGTTAAGGAAATTTCGCAGCTTGCTGGCTATCAAAATTCGAATTACTTTAGCAGAATGTTTAAGGAAGCTGTTGGAATCGCACCAAGGGAATTTCGAATGAAAAAAATGAATATACACCACAGTGAAAAAGGCTCAGAATAAGCTCTGAGTCTTTCTTTTTCTAAAAAAAGTACTCATTTCTAAAAATTTTATAGTTTTACTAGCTTGTCCCCTAAATATCCTCTAGATGAAAACATAAATATTATCCTTCATCCAATTTTTCAACCGTATTTTTCAGAAGATTATATTTTTATAATACTAATAGAATCATATTAAGGAGTGACGATAATGGAAACGACAAATACGGCAAAACCACGCGTTATTCAAAACTATAAAGGAACTGAACTTCACGCAAAGGGATGGATTCAAGAAGCAGCGCTGCGCATGTTATTGAATAACCTTGACCAGGAAGTGGCAGAAAGACCAGAAGACCTCGTGGTATACGGCGGAATCGGAAAAGCAGCTCGAAACTGGGAATCTTTTGATGCTATTGTGAAAACGCTTTTAGAGTTAGAAGAGGACGAGACACTTTTAATTCAATCTGGTAAGCCGGTTGTTGTCTGGAAATCCCACAAGGATGCACCACGCGTATTACTGGCAAATTCAAACCTCGTACCAGCTTGGGCAAATTGGGAGCATTTCCATGAATTAGATAAAAAAGGCCTCATGATGTACGGTCAAATGACAGCTGGGAGCTGGATTTACATCGGCAGCCAGGGAATTGTTCAAGGTACTTATGAAACATTTGCAGAGCTTGCTCGTCAAGAGTTTGGCGGCTCCTTAAAACACACCATCACCTTAACCGCAGGTCTTGGCGGCATGGGCGGTGCTCAACCGCTTGCTGTAACGATGAACGATGGCGTATGTATTGCTATTGAGGTAGAGGAATGGCGAATCGATCGTCGTATTGAAACACGATATTTGGATGTAAAAACAAAAGACCTTGATGAAGCGTTAAAATTAGCCTTTGAGGCGAAAAAGGAAGGCAAAGCACTTTCTATCGGTCTTCTTGGTAACGCGGCAGAAATTTTACCATTAATGATTGAAAAAGGCTTCACCCCTGATGTGTTAACAGACCAAACATCTGCACATGACCCGCTTAACGGCTATGTGCCAGTGGGGTACTCTTTAGAAGAAGCAGCTAAATTAAGAAATGATGATCCGACATTATATGTGAAGCTTTCTAAACAAAGCATGGCTACACATGTAAAAGCCATGTTAACCATGCAGCAAAAAGGCGCCGTTACTTTTGATTACGGTAACAATATTCGTCAGGTTGCAAAAGATGAAGGCGTTGAAAATGCGTTCGACTTCCCTGGATTCGTCCCTGCTTACATTCGTCCATTATTCTGTGAAGGTAAAGGACCGTTCCGCTGGGCAGCCTTATCCGGCGATCCAGAAGATATTCGCAAAATTGATGAAGCATTACTTCGTGAGTTCAAAGATGATGAACATCTTTGTAAATGGGTTAAAATGGCCCAAGAAAGAATCGCTTTCCAAGGACTTCCTGCCCGCATTTGCTGGCTAGGCTATGGAGACCGTGCCCGTTTTGGTAAAGTCATCAATGATATGGTTGCTTCTGGTGAAGTTTCTGCACCAATTGTTATCGGCCGTGATCATCTGGATGCTGGTTCTGTTGCTTCGCCAAACCGTGAAACAGAAGCAATGAAGGACGGAAGTGATGCAGTTTCTGACTGGCCAATTCTTAACGCAATGATCAATGCAGTTGGTGGTGCGAGTTGGATTTCCCTTCACCACGGCGGCGGAGTTGGTATGGGATATTCCCAGCACTCTGGTATGGTAATTGTTGCGGACGGAACTAAGGATGCAGAAATTCGCTTACAGCGCGTATTAACAACTGACCCTGGTATGGGTGTAGTACGTCACGCAGATGCCGGCTACGATTTAGCCATTAAGACAGCGAAGGAAAAAGGCATCAAGATGCCAATGCTGCAACAAGACTAAGATTGAAGGGATTGGAAACGAATGAGTAAAGCACTTTTTATCAGAAAGGCTTCTCAGCTCGTTA
This sequence comes from Neobacillus drentensis, assembly GCF_036965425.1. GTDB lineage: Bacteria > Bacillota > Bacilli > Bacillales > Cytobacillaceae > Neobacillus > Neobacillus drentensis_F. The sequence goes on from NZ_JBALPP010000064.1 coordinate 28,964, forward strand.
CCCTAAAGGGGAGCTCTAAGGCTCCCCTTGTTAAGGGTGCGATGTCTGAGTTAAGTATAATTGAGAACGGCAGCGTTTGGATTGAAGATGGAGTGATTCAGGCTGTTGGGACGGATGAGGAATTAGCAGCAAAATATATGGCTCGTTTAGCTGACGCTGAGATTGTCGATGCCACAGGTAAACTTGTGACCCCTGGTCTGGTCGATCCACATACCCATGTTGTTTTTGCCGGAAGCAGAGAAAATGAATTTAATATGCGTCTTCAAGGGGCTACCTATATGGAAATCATGAATGCCGGCGGCGGTATTCACGCAACGACAAGGGCAACACAGGCTGCCAGCCATGAACAGCTTTTTAGTGAAAGTTATGAGCGTTTAAACGCGTTCCTTCGTCACGGTGTTACCACATTAGAAGCAAAAAGCGGATATGGCATGGAGTGGGCAACGGAATTGAAGCAGCTGGAAGTGGCCAAAGAACTAAATAAAAAGCACGTGATTGATGTTGTTTCTACCTTTATGGGCGCCCATGCAGTTCCGAAAGAGTATAAAGAAAATCCGGATGCGTTTGTCGATTTGTTGATTGACGAAATGATCCCAAAAGTGGCTGAATTAGGCCTTGCCGAATTCAATGATGTTTTCTGTGAACATGGTGTGTTTACACCGGAGCAATCACGCAGAATCCTTGAAGCGGGTAAACGCCACGGGCTGCTGGCGAAAATTCATGCGGATGAAATTGAGCCGTATGAAGGGGCTGAGCTAGCTGCTGAAGTAGGGGCGTTTTCTGCAGACCACTTATTGAAGGCATCTGAAAAGGGCATGAAGGCAATGGCGGAAAAGGGAGTAGTCGGCGTATTACTTCCAGGAACCGCGTACTTTTTAATGGCAGAGTCTGCAAATGGCCGGAAAATGATTGATTTGGGTGTACCGGTTGCCTTGTCAACGGATTGCAACCCAGGTTCATCGCCCACGGTTTCCCTTCCGTTCATCATGAGTCTTGGCTGTTTGAAAATGGGGATGACTCCTGCAGAAGTCATTTCGGCGACCACGATCAATGCGGCACATGCGATTAATCGGGCTGCTGAGATCGGCAGCTTGGAGGTTGGCAAAAAAGGTGATGTGACCATTTTTAATGTGCCAAACTATATGAAGCTTCAATACTCCTATGGGGTTAACCACGTGGACACGGTTGTGAAAAATGGTGCTGTGGTTGTCAAGGGAGGTCAGCTCAGTGAAGAGCTTTCTTTATCCAAAAATTAATCCTCACAGCTTTGCATGGGTAAGACCGGAGGGTCGTGCTCCGGAGAAAGTTCATGAATGGATTCAGCCGCTCGATGGAGCGGCTGATCCTGAAAAGAGCAAAGAAGCGGAGATTATCGTTGTCGGTGTGCCTTTGTCACGCTCATCAATTAGCGCCTCTGGAGCGTCGGAATTTCCGGATGCTTTTAGACGTGCTTGGAAAGGCTTTACCACCTACAATCTTGATGAGGATATTGACTTAGCGAAGATGAAAGCATTGGATGTTGGTGACGTCCCATTGCATGTCACTGATATCCGCCGCTGTCATGAGAATATTATTGAGGCCTCTGAGGCACTTCACAGTCATTTTAGTAATTCGAAGGTTTGTGCCATTGGCGGTGACCATTCGATTACGGCGATGATGGTGAAGGGTCTCCAAAAGTCGAAGCCTGGGGAGCGAATCGGGATTCTCCAGTTTGATACTCACTTTGATTTACGAGATATGAGTGATAATGGCCCTTCAAACGGTACACCAATGCGTAACCTAATTGAAAGTGGTGTAGTTGAAGGCTCTAATATGTACAACATCGGATTGCACGGATTTTTTAATACCAAGGATTTAAAGCAATATGCGGATGAAAAGGGCGTTAACTATATTACTTTGGGCCGCGCTCGGAAGAAGGGTATCGAAGCGACAGTTCTTCAATGTTTAGATGAGCTTTCTGCGAAAGTAGATACAATTTATTTAACCGTTGATATGGATGTGCTTGATATTGCTTATGCTCCAGGGGTACCGGCCTCAACGCCGGGGGGCATGACAACCGCAGAACTGCTAGAAGGAGTACTAGCAGCAGGCCGCCATCCAAAAGTAAAAGCCATGGACATCGTCTGCCTGGACCCGCTTAAGGACACGAACGTCCAACCAACCGTCAAACTTGGCACCCACGTATTTCTGACCTTTGCAACAGGGGTAATGTTAAGATAGGTGTCAGGCACCAAAAAAAGACAAAACAAGGCAAATGTCCACCTCACGCGGACATTTGCCTTGTTTATTTATATTTAGTTAACATAATATTATTATGTTAACTAAAGTTACCTACATCTAATAAGTTTTAGTGATGTGTTTAATAATGAATTAATTAAATCCTGCTAGTTTTTTGGCGTAGAGCATATTGGTTTTAAGGATTTCGTAGTAAAGGTCGGGGAAACCGGCAACGAGTGCGATTTCATGGGAAGGGTTTCGATGCTGTACATCCAGAATCCAAATAGCTTCATTCTCATCAACTTTTACATCTACACTGGCATTGGCAAAGTGAACTCCTTTTTCTTCGATTACCTTAACCGCTTCAATCGATTTATCGGCTATTTCCTTCACTAGCATGGCCGTTTTCACTTCATTAAGATCCCAAACTTCTTTCAACGTCTCTTTTCCTAATTCAACAAACGGATATATATTGCTTAATACAGTGCCCGGTTTACCTTGTCGAGCAAACAGGTTCATGACCTGCCATTTACCCTTTGAATTCTTGACTACAATCACCCGGAAGTCAATGGTCCTGTCGTGAGTAGTTTGCAGTTCAATTGATTGTTGAATCATATATTCTCCTGCTTTAAAATACTTAGCAAACACTTCATAGACCTGGTTCTTTTCAGAATATCGTATTTTCTTCGATTCTCCCTTTTGTGGATCCGTGAAGATGATGTAGTTATTTTCTTTTGATATTTTGTAAATATAGGAGTTTCTTGTGGTGCTGATAGATTTAACCATCACCTTAGAGTATTTCTCTAAAAATGAGTACAATTCTTCAGGAGATTCATACAAAACGGAATGTGGCAGATAATCCTTCACAATATAGGAGGACTCTAAAATCTTATGAATATTCCATTTATTATAATGAAAATCATTAAAAACCGCATCACCGATAACAGATTGAAAATGCTTAATCCATCTGGAGCTTGCCTTCTTCGTCAGTACAAAAATAGAGGAAGGATAAGGAAACGTCCCTTTTTCCCATTGTTTCGATTTAGGATTAAATAGATAACCTTTTATGGTTTGATCGTCTTTATTTACACCTTCAAGTGGAAAAACAAGAACAGCACCCTTGATTTCACTGTAATATAATAAATAATCCAATAGGTCCTCTAATTGACTATTGATAGATTTAAATGAATTTCCAGCTAGTATCCCAATAAAGGGACCGAAGTGGATTTCATCGCCTTTTAGTAGAATTTCATAATGGCAGTTAAGAGGAATGTTTAAATGATCAAGAATATCTGAAGAAATGCCCACCTCATTTTCCTGAAGGTTATGGGACGTATAAACAGGTGCCCTTAGTGATTGATTTCCAAAGAAAAAAATTCTTTCAGTCCAGCGGGTGATACCGATAAATTTGGCAACCTCCGGGTGCAGTCTTATAACACCTTCGCTATCTTGATCCCGCCTTAAGCGAAAAAAACTTTCCATTGTTTACCCCCTAACATAAATGTGGATAAGTTATTGTATGATTACTTTTTTAATATTGTTTTGATTTGAATCAAAAATGGGGGGACAAGGAGTTAAAATGGTCGAATGTTTAGTGAAATTAAAGATAAAACCCTGTCTAAGCGTAAAAAAGCAGGTGTCAATTGACGCCTGCTATGTGAAATTAACATAATTTTATTTCCCTTGCATAAGAGAAACTCTATATTTATGTAATTCTGAACTCATGATTCCGTTTGAAACTGCAGGATCATTATTCATTACTTCCTCAGCATTTTCCCATGATTCGGATTTAAATACGCAAATTCCAAAAGCTCCGTCTAAGCAAGGGCCTGCCAAAACTAATTTTTCTTCTGCTAACAGATCTTTAAGATACTGGAAATGTTCATCCATAATTATAGCTTCTTCCTGTGTCATAGTCTCAATAAAATCATGGCGGTTCGGTCTAATCAAATAAACAAATTCCTCCATTAATAGGCCTCCTATCATTTCACTACATTTAGAGTAAGAACAATTTTTACAATTGTAAAGTCAATTTTCTCTCAATTTTCCTCTATAAAAATATGCGTCCCATACCTTATACACATGTCCATACCATATTTACTAGAAAACATATAATATTGTAATTCGTCATAGACGAAGAATTCAGCTGTTGATAAGGGTAAGAATCATCACTTGTGTAAGAAATGAAGAATAATCTATATGGATTTCCCTTGAGTGCAGCCAACGAAAGGAGGAGATGAGTAATGGCTGCTATACAAAAGAGTGTAAATACATCCAGTTTGGCAGAAGTAGTTGACCGCATATTGGATAAAGGTGTCGTAATTGACATTTGGGCTGTTGTTTCATTGGTTGGAATTGAACTGCTGACAATTGAAGCCCGGATTGTCATTGCCAGCGTTAAGACATGGCTGAAATATGCAGATGCGGTTGGACTGTTATCTGACAGTCCTCATCATCTTTTTGACGAAGAGACTGCAGTAGAATCTTTATCGTAAATAGGAGGAAAGGTGATGCCAAGGCAGGTCACGCCTTGGCTCCTTTTTTGAAAAAACCAGCGAATAGGAGGTGTGATGATGTTCGTCAAGACTGAAAAAACAGAGGAAATCATTACAAAAACGATAAAGTATATCAAGGCAGGTTATCCCGTACATTTTGTCGGGCCATCGGGTATCGGAAAAACTAGCTTGGCACTCCAAATTGCTTCTCAATTGAACAGGCCGGTTACCATTATACGCGGCCACCATGAATTATCGAATAAGGATTTATTAGGGCAACATTATGGAATAACAAAAAAAGAGATTATCGATAATTATATTCATTCAGTTTATAAGCGAGAGCAAGTCATTAAACCAATTTGGGTCCAAGGACAGCTTATTGAAGCGGTCAAACATGGACATGTTGTCATTTATGATGAATTTTCACGTTCCCTGCCTGAAACGAATAATATATTTTTAGCCCTTTTAGAGGAACAGGTTTTGCCTCTTTACGGGAAAGAAAAGGACTCATTTATTCCATGTCATCCAAACTTTTCCATCATTTTCACAAGTAATCCCGATGAATATGCAGGAACCTTTCATACTCAAGATGCACTCCTCGATCGATTAATAACCATCAGCTTGGATACATGTGATACAGAAGATGAAATAAAAATTCTCCACGAGAAAACAGGTATCAACGAGGAAGAAGCTAAGGAAGTTGTAAGGCTTGTTACTAAATTAAGATCCTATGGAAAGGGATTTTGTCCAAGTTTACGAGCTTCACTGATGATTGCCACAATAGCCCAAAAAGCAAGCATTCCAATTTTGGCTGAAGATAAACAGTACCAAGCCCTATGTTTGGATGTATTAACGAGACCAGTGAACCAAAGTTTCCCTGAGTTAAAAAATAAAGCTGTTCAGGAACTTATTTTAAAAGAATTGTTAAAGAAAGGAGAGCAGTAATGAGTACCCAAAATGGAGTGTATGTTTTTTGTGCCATATCTGAAAAGGAGCCAAAGAAATTTGGAAAAGTACTATTCAATGATTTAGACAATGATGTTTATACCATTCACCACCAGAATATAGCCATGGTTGTGGCAAGGGTGGATGGTGAGGTTTTACCAGACCGAAATAATTTATTTGCCCATCAGCAGGTTATTTCTGAAATCATTAAAGATTACAGCTTAATCCCTATGAGCTTTGGAAATGTGTTTCATTCAGAAGAGGATGTGCTGTTGATAACAAAACATATGCATGATGAATTTGAAAAATTGTTCACCCATTTGGAGAACAAAATCGAGGTCGGCTTAAAGGTCATTGCTAAAAAAGAATGGCTAAAGGAAGAAATGAATAATAATCCGATGTTAAAAAAACTAAAGGACTCAAAAATAGACATTACCAATCCGGCATCCTTTTATGACCAGATTCAAATAGGAGAGCACGCCCAAAACTTTGTTTTAGGTTTGGAGTATGAGGTGGAAAAAGAAATCTACCATTCCTTACTAGAGTTAGCGGCAGCAGGGAAACAAAATGCGACAATTCCTGGAAAAACTCTGTTAAATGCTGCTTTTTTGGTCGATCGTGATATGGAAGAAGCATTTGACAAAAGGGTAAATGATTTATTTGAATTATGGAAGGAAAAAGTAGACTTTAAGTATACGGGCCCATGGCCGGCCTATAACTTTGTCGATATTCGATTAAGGATTGAAGGAAAATGATTTTTAAATTATTTACACTACCGATCCGCTCCATTATCAAGCTTGGGGAAAAAATTCAAGAAGAAGCAGACCAAGAATTGTACGATATCCAATATATTCAACAACAACTCATCGAGTTGCATATGATGTACGAATTAGAGGAAATTGAGGAAGAAGCCTATGTGATTCGGGAACAGGAATTGCTAAACAGATATAAAATAGCCAAAGAACGTGAAAAAAATGAGTTTTTAGAGGATTAGAGGTTTAATAAGGAGGATGCACTATGACTCTAACAAAGATTGGAACAGACTTTTTATATGTATACGGGGTCATTTTAACAGAGGAACTTCAATATTCAGAAATTCCTTCACTTAAGGGGATTGATCAAAAACCCATTTATACGAAGAAGTATAAAGATTTAGCAGCCGTTATTACCCCGGTCAATGCCCCTAATTTTTCTCAACAGCAAATAGACCTTCTTGTTAAGGATGCTGAATGGTTAAAGGAAAAAGCTTTTCATCATCATGAAGTTATCGCCGCAATACAAAACAATGCTACCGTCCTTCCCTTGTCGTTTTGCACCATCTTTCAAAAAGAAACAACTTTAGAAAGTTTCCTCTCAGAGCAATATAATGATTTTTATCAAAAACTCCTTTCCCTTAAAAGTAAGCAAGAGTGGAATGTAAAAATGTTTTGTCAAACGGAAAAAGCCTTAGAATATGTCATAGATCACAATCCAGCTGTATTGGAATTAAAAGAAAAATTAACGCTTATGCCGAAGGGGAAGCAGTTTTTAATGAGGAAAAAGCTAGAAAATTTGATAGCAGCCCAATTTGAAGTGGAACATATGAAATGGTGGCAGGAAATAAATCAAGAACTTTCATCGATTGTCCAGGATGTCAATCTTCGCAAAAATTGGGGTAAAGAAGTTACCGAACGAAAAGATGACATGATTATGAATGCAGATTACCTAGTAGAAACCAATAATGCAGAACAGTTTTTAAACAAAGTCCAGGAAATAGAAAAAACTTACACAACACTAGGATGTACGTTTCATGTTACCGGTCCTTGGCCGCCTTATCATTTTTCCAAAATGGTGAAGGAGACCTAAGATGGAGCGGTATCATCTTTTTGAAAATAAAGAAATGACCCTGCTGGATTTATTGGATGGCATTATTGATACAGGAGTCGTAGTTCAGGGAGAAATCTTAATCTCGATTGCCAATATTGATTTAATTGTTGTCGATCTTAAGCTACTGATCTCATCGATTGAAAGTGCTTTTGGCCCAAGGGAACGGAATAACGGAGGGGAGGTCATTATGAATGGAACGGATGCCCTTAGACTCGAGCAAGGTAGAGCAAGGATTGGCGAAATTAGTGCTCACGATCATTGAACTTCTTCGCCAGTTAATGGAACGTCAGGCAATGAGGCGGGTTGAAAGTGATTCGCTCACAGAGGAGCAGCTAGAGGAATTGGGATTAACCTTAATGAGGCTTGAGGAAAAAATGGAAGAATTAAAGGTAATTTTTGGTTTAGAACATGAACAGCTCAATATAGAATTAGGCCCGCTGGGGAGACTTCTTTAAACCATTGAAGGAGAGATGGATATGCCCATTCAGCATTCATCACAATCTACGAATTTACTAGAAGTTTTAGAAAAAATACTGGATAAGGGAGTCGTGATTGCAGGTGACATTAAAATCGCTTTAGCCGATGTCGATTTACTCACCATTAAAATCAGGCTGCTTGTCGCATCGGTCGATAAAGCGAAAGAAATAGGGATGGATTGGTGGGAGAGCGATCCGTATTATTCCGCGAAAGGAAGAATAGCGGAACAAGAGCGTGCTCAATTACTAGAAAGAATCAATCGTCTGGAACAACTTGTTGAAACTAAGGCAATCCCACGCGATATTGGAGAAAAATTATTACTTGAACCGGTTGTTGAAAAGAAAGAAGCAGTACAAGTTGCAGAGGAAAAGGATTCTTCGCAGATTTCAAAGAAAACTGATGCTGCAAACAATGAGAAAGAAAAAGACTCTAATCATATGAAAAACGATGAGAAAAAGCATCCAGGAAAACATTAAATGAAAAATATAGATAGTGTTGATGACAATACTTTCTAAATAAAAAAACCTTGAATTCAAGGTTTTTATAGTCATCATACACTATTTCTTTTTATCATATAGTTTCTTAAAAATTTTAATCATATAATTATTTAATTCTTTTAGTTCTACTAGTTCTTTTTTTAATTCTGAAAAATCATTGGAGAGTTTCTCAAGTTGCTCGGATAAAGAAGCAAGTTCTGCATTTTC
>NZ_JBALPP010000065.1:0-9590 GCF_036965425.1 Neobacillus drentensis
AAAAAGACCGCAGCAGCGATCATTTTCTTTAACTCTTGCACCCGTTACTTGAACAAGGTGGCTAGGAATTTACCCAATGTGATACTCCTATTTCCTAAACAACAATTCAATTACTTTAACTAAAGCAGAAACAACTAATATTGTTAAACCTATTTTCAATACTCCTAAAGAAATAAAAATTATCCCTAACAAAGAAAAAATAAAGCCAGCAATAAAAATACTTTTTGGCTTAATTTTAACTCCCCCTTACAAAAGCAAATATTTTATTAAACCTGAAATTATATGTGTGAGCTGAACACTTTAGTTTAAATAAGAAAGAAAAAGCTGCCACATTGACAGACCTGCTCTACAACTCTTGCACCCTATAGTTTAAGTACAATGTTTCACCATTTTCGTCATTATTTCAATTTGCTTAATTAGCTACACTAGTCTTCGCTTCATTTGAAGAATCACTTGATTGCTTCTTCCAGAACAATGTGATAACTATTCCCAGAGATAGTATCACAGTCGCAAAGTAGTAAGGGTAGTTAATATCTATATCAAATAATATACCCCCTAGAATTGGTCCACTAATGTTAGCTAAACTTGTAAACATAGAGTTCATTCCACCAACGAAACCTTGTTCGTTCCCGGCGATATTTGAAAGGTATGAAGTAACTGCTGGTCGGAAAATATCGAATCCTACAAAAACAATAAATGTAACAAGTAAAATTGAGAAATATGAATGGACAACAGTCATTAAAAAGACAAGTACGGCTGATAATATTAAGCTATATCGAATCAGTTTAATTTCGCCCCAAGTTTTTGTAAGCCAATCAAATAATAGGACTTGTGAAACTGCACCAAAAATTGCACCACCTGTGATAACAATGGCAATATCGGACGGTTTAAATTGAAATTTATGGTCCACAAATAGACTAAAGAACGATTCAAAAGCTGCTAAACCAAATGAGGCAATAAAAATTAAAATAAACGCAAGGAAATATTTTGGGGCAATAATACGTTTAAAACCAACCTTACCGTCGGAGACTTGTTCATTATTATCTTCTCTACGATTCGGCTCAGATAATAAAATAATAGAAAGTATAGCCGCAATGGTACCAAGTGCTCCTGCAAAGAAGAATGGTATACGTGTTCCAAATTCCGCTAAGAATCCACCAATACCTGGACCAATAATAAATCCTGTGCTAATGGCAGCTGACATAAACCCGAGTGCTTTCGGGCGAGTATCCAAATTTGTAATATCAGCAATAAAGGCTGTAACTGCTGGCATAATGAAAGCAGCACTAATTCCACCTAAAACGCGGGAAATAAATAGCATTTCGATTCCTTTTCCGATCCCAAATAAGAATTCTGAAATTCCAAAAATAAATAAGCCAATAACAATCATAATTTTTCTGCCGAATTGATCTGCCGCTTTCCCTGCGAATGGTGAAACAATCAATTGAGATATGGCAAATGCTGCTGTTAAATAACCAACTGTTGTTCCAGTAATGCCTAATTCATTCATCAGCGTAGGTAAGACTGGAATTACAAGACCAATTCCCAAAAAGGCTATGAATAAATTCATTAATAATAATCCTAAGGTGACTTTATGAGTCTTCATCTTTTCCACTCTCCTTAACAATACAAATTACTTAAACTTATTTGCATTATTTTCATTTGTTTACAATTTCCATCCTAGTGTATATAGTAACTATATAGTCAAGGGGGGGTGCTCTAAAAAATGGATAAAAAACATGGCAAGTATTTAACTACTGGGGAATTTGCGAAGCTTTGTAAGGTAAACAAACAGACAATCTTTTATTATGATCAAATTGGTCTTTTGTCTCCCCTATGGAAAAATGAAAAAGGTTATCGTTATTACTCCATTCACCAAATAGAGCTTTTCTTTGTTATTGATTTATTAAAGGAGCTTGGTATGTCGCTGAACGATATTCAACAATATACACAAAATAAATCTCCTGAAAGTTTTTTATCATTAATGCATCAAAAAAAAGAAGAGATTATGAAAAAGCGTAAGGAGATTGAAATGAAGGAAAGAATGATTGATGCAAAAATTGCCTTAATGGAAGAAGCATCACACCTTGATTTTCAACGAATTACGCTTAAACAATTACCGGAAGCAACGCTTTATCTAAGTAAAAACATTGAAAATGTAACTGATGAAGAATTTATAGAAGTTATTTCAGATTTTATTAATGAATTGAACATATCTCATCTTGATTCAGGATATCCAATAGGTGGTATTACGAAACGGGAGCACGTTATGAAGGGAGAATTCTCTAATTATAGCTTTTTATATATTGAGCAACCAGATCCAAAGGTGGGCTATCCGTATTTTCAAGCTGTGAAAGGTGATTTTCTCATTGGATATCATATTGGGGATGAGAAAACAATACCTAAAACATATAAGCGACTTTTTTCAGAGATGGAACGTTTAAATTTAGCCTTAGGCGATTATGTTTTTGAAGAGTATATTTATGATACAGTTGTAATGAATCATAAGGAACATTACGTCACCAAAATTATGATTCAAGTCGAATAAAAAAGACAATGATAAGCGTGATATTTTCACGCTTTTTTGTATTGGTAATTTTCCCCACAGTTCAACCAGTATACCTTTATTTAACCATACCCCTCCCCCACAATTACTGTATTTACAGATTTCACCCTTTTTATAAAAAAAGCAGAACCTTTAAAAACTTTTTTTATTAAGAAAAAGTTAAGGGGCATTGTGCATAATCAATCCTGTAAGCGAGATAACAACAAAAAAACATATACAGGTCAGTTTTAGGAGGAATTACACAATGAAGAAAAAATGGTTATTTTGGCTTCCAGTCGGAGCAGCAGCAATCTGGGCTGGTTCTCATTTACTTCCAGGTATCGGGCACTTCGGCGGTCATGGCATGATGCAAGGCGGTCAAGGTCAGAGTATGGCCCAGGGCGGCCCTGGTCAAGGGATGATGCAGGGCGGTCGAGGTCATGGCATGATGGGGCATGGAGGGAAGCATGGCTTTGGCTTTGACTTCGGTTGGACAAGAACCCTTATCGGTGTAGGTATTACACTCTTCGGTGTCTCCCTTCGCAAACATGCCGGAGATAAAGCTTGGAAGAAGTGGGCTGGTTATGGATTAATTGGTGTCGGCCTTGCAGCAGCCTTAAAGGCAGCCCTTCCGGTTCTGGCCATTGGGGCAGGTGCTTACTGGTTGTTTAAGAAAGCAGGTTCCTCTAAGCAAAAGGGATTCAGCCCTATCGGCTATACAGCAGCCCCTGTGGTTAGCAGCAACTCACAAATTTTAGATGCATGGGAAAAGAATATTACTAAGGAGGAAAAGTAAAATGGGTATTTTTAATAGAGTAAAAACAATCGTAATGGCGGACTTACATGAATTATTGGATAAGATGGAAGATCCAATCAGTCTATTGAATCAATATATGCGTGAATTGGACGAGCAGGTTGAGAGGGCCAAGAAAACATTAGGCCATCAGCTGTATTTAGAAAAACATCATGAGCTGCTTGTCGCAGAGGCCTCGGCAGTGGTAGCAAAACGTACACGTCAAGCTGAGCTTGCAGTTGAAAAAGGTGAAGACACCATGGCAAGAATGGCTCTTCAAGAAAAATTACAGCAGGAAGCAAAACTGAAACTCTATCAAGAGCAGCATGAGGCAATGAAACAACAAACATTAGCTCTTCGTGAACAAATTGATACATTGCTTGAAAAATACAACGAATTATCGAACAGACGACTGGTGCTAATCTCACGTGCACATGCCGCAAAGGCACAACAGCAGCTGCAAAAAGCGGTCGCTTCCTTCAGTACGGACAATGCCTTGAAAGGGTTCCGCCGAGTAGAAGATTATGTCCAACAATTAGAGGCACAGGCTTCGGCTGCTTCCTACTTTATCCCTTCTGCCCAAGCGGTAAACTTGGAAATACAAGAAGCGGTAGAGCGTGAGTTGGCCTCGCTAAAGGAAAGTAAGTAATGAACGCTACTAGTTTCATCAATACCTTGGAGTCTGGCCTGCAAGCAAAACTAGTTGCTGTGAAAGAGCTGGTGCCAGGTAATTTAGGATCCATTGTTTCTCAATGGAGCGTAAAGCTGGGGATTAGCAATTTTGAATTATCTTTGTTCAGTGTTTTACTCGTTTCTATTACTCTAGCAGCATTAGTAGTTGGCTGGTACCTTCGCAGGTTTGGTAAGAAAAAATGGCTGGGATATATCATTAGTTTCATCGGCTTTCTTCCTGTCCTACCGATTATGATGGCCGGAACCCTTGTTTATTGGATGGGTAAACTATATTGGAAGAGCGGTAAAGTTCGCTCGAACAAAGAATCGGCACCCAAGGAACCACGGAAGGATAGTTCAAACATAAATGACTGGGAACAGGCATTGAAAGGATTGGAAAAATTACAATCATAGTCTGATATTTATGAAGACAAAAAGACTGCATATTGCAGTCTTTTTGATATGCACTACTTTATACTAAACTGAAAAACATATTCGATACTCCCAGAAGGAGTACTAATCCTTAATTCCCCTAAATAATAACCTGCACCTTTTGGCAATTCTGTAATATTGATATAATCTTCTTTTGTTACTTTGTATGAAAGTTTAATATCGGTTGGTCCTAAATTACGCCCATCCTTTGTTAAAGAAAGCTCCCAATTCCCTTTCATCTCATCCCTAGGTGTATTTGCGTCTTGGTATCCCCAAGGCGGGATGGGACTAGTAATCTCAAGGATAGACCCTTTCTCTAAAAAAATAGGAGATTTCCCTTTTAAGACTTCTTCTTTTGAAGTCGTCGAACAAGGATTAATTGGACTGGGATTATCCCTGTAAGTACACCTATTAAAAGAATAAATTTCTATATTATGATTATCAACCCGAACTTTTGGTGCTTGGTCCAAATACATTAAATCTGCCGCCTTCGCCTTTTCTTCCTTAATGTAGTTATATACAAGCAGTATAGGTATGATTGAAACGATTAATAAAAGCCCCCATAATCTTATATTTTTCACAGAATAGGAATCCCCCTTTTTGATTGTCAAGCTGATTGCCTAACTATGAGTTTATATCAAACTTCCTAATTATACCATAAGATAATTTCCATTTTTTCCAACCATAAAAAGAGCCCTCCTGCATTTATACAGAAAAGCCCATCTGGAAGGGAAATATTACAATATTTCCCATATTCACTTATTATTAATTTAAAAGGCTGGTATAAGATTCAGCAAGAATGGTAATCATATAGATACCAAGAGTTTATTCCCTTTTTGCCCCTCCTTTTGAGGGGTTTTTTTATTAGGATTATGAGCAATTGTAGAATAGGGGAAGAAATTTGTAGAATATCCATCTAGATTTGTAGTATGTACCTCTTAATTTGTAGAATACCCAGTGAATTTTGTAGAATAACTCCATGTATAAGAGACTACTAGTTTGCCCATACTGATGATAGTTCAGAAATCGAGGGGGAATGGCTAATGAAGGAGAATAAATTGTTATTATCTGAGTTTGCTACAGAAGATGGTTTCGAGCTTAATAGGTATATCACGCAGCTGTTTGAGGTATTTTCTAATCTATCAAAAGGCGACAATATGAATACAGAGCCAGCCCCGAAGTGAGGGCTGGCTTTTTAAATATTTATTCTCCAATATATTTAATCTTTACGCCATTTACACTAGTATCCATTTCGTATGTTTTTGAAGATTTATTATACGTAACCTTTAGAGTCCTTTCATTAAGCCATTCAATTGAAAAACTTTTATCCGCAATAAATGTATTTCCTGATTCATTCTCAAGATCTTCATCTTTCGCTAATATCGATAATTGCGGTGAATAGTTCGTTGTGGCTCCACAGTCTCTTAAGAAAACATAAGCTACTTTATCTCCGCCTGGGGATGGGACACTTTTTGAAATTTGATTCCCACATGCATCTGCAAATACTAAATCCAATAAATATTTAACGGACATAAACACAGCAAATAAGACTATTAATGTTATTAAAAGAGGCTTTATTCTTTTTTTCATTAGAAATCACTCTTCCCTACATTTTTTGGTAATTGTATCACACTGGTACATAGAATATCTATGTATTATTTCTGAAATTTTGACTTTTTTTGTAGTATTTCCCCGGAAAAAATCTAATTTTGCTAGTTCCTAGCTAAATTTAGGGTGCAGTTTTTGTCTGACGATTCTGGAAGGAATTACGGGGCTTAGAACTAATATTAAGACTAAACCAGTAATAGAAACGTGAGGTGGGTTCGTTTGCTTAAAATGAAAAAGTTATTGGTTGTTCTAGTGGCTCTTGTTCTGCTGCATGTGTTTCCTAGTGTGGTTTCGGCGGAGGAGAATCCGTCGGGCTGGAAGTTGGAGGGTGGAACGTGGCATTTTTATGATGCTGGTGTAATGAAGACGGGCTGGGTGCTGGATGCCGGCCGCTGGTACTATTTGGGTAAGGATGGCGCGATGCAGACGGGTTGGGTGAAGGACGCGATCCATTGGTACTATTTGGACAAGCATGGCGTGATGAAGACCGGTTGGGTGCTGGATGGCGGCAAGTGGTATTACCTCGATCAGCACGGTGCGATGAAGACCGGTTGGGTGCTGGATAGCGGCAAGTGGTATTACCTCGATCAGCATGGGACGATGAAGACCGGTTGGGTGCTAGTGTCAGGTACCTGGTATTACTTGGATTCAAAGGGCGCAATGGTGAAGGGTTGGAAATGGATTGGCTCGGCCTGGTATTATTTCAGTTTGCGTGATGGCGGGATGTTGCGGCAGAATTTTGCTGATGGATATTATTTGATGGATAACGGCCGGATGACAATGGCTGGCAATGCGGATGTTGTTTCGGTTGTGGAAGGGTTGAAAAAGTGGATTGATGTGGGGTTGACGCAGTCTGACCTGCAATCGCGGCTGGGTGCCGGGTATCATGATTTGGTAGGGATTGAGGGCGAAAAGTATTGGTTGTATACGTTGAAGGTCAGCAGTCCTGGCACATATAAAGCGGTGAATTGGGATGCTGATGATTTCGGCGCGGAGGATTTAGCGAACGGGTCTGCCGATGTCATTGTGCTTGTGTTTTGGGATAGCACGAAGAAGGCGTTCCAGGTGTCAATGGATTATTTCGATGCGAACCATAAATTCCATCACTATCATTCTTCTAAATATGATTATGTGTATAATTAAATGAATTGCCAGTCCCTTCAACCTTGGGACTGGCTTTTTTCATACAAGCGGCGCGTTGATTAAAGTGGTGAAGAAGAGCTCATGAACATGGCCATCGTCAAGTGTGGTCGTACCTTGAACTACATGAATATGTTTTCCGCCACCAATATCAATAGCAGGACCCGTTTGGATTGCGACTTCATGATGATGATCTAAAAAATCCGTATTCACCATGATGGTATGAACATGACTATCTCCCATCGGAATCACCTCACTGGTCACACCTGCGAAACGATGATTATGCCGATCGTCATCTTCCTCTGCTAACTTCGTACTAGCGGTGAATTCATGCACGTGGGTTTGAACGGTGTTTTCAGTATTCTCAGTAGGACTTACATTTGTCTGCCTATTTGAATTTTTCCTGTTCCTATTTGAATTGGCATTTCCTTGATTCCAGCTCATAAGAACCCAACCCCCTCTTAATTACATACGAAAAAAATATATTCAAAGGGAATCCTTTTCATGAGCTATTTGTACTTTTTTATTTATTTTTAATGAGCCGTTTTTTTATAATCGTATTAATTGTACTATTTACTCTTTTTTACAATGAAATCTACGATTGCCTTAATAACCATCAAGCTTACAAGACTAACTAAAAATGAGTAGAGATAGTTCCAGTTCATGAGCTTATATATGCCCATTTTTGAAAAAATAGGTGCCCCTACGAAGGAAATAAGGGCAGATAAAAGAAGATTGCCTATGATATAGGGCTTCCATTTACTGCAATATTGGTAAAGCAATGCGACAAGGCTCGGCACTATTCCAAAATCTGCCGCATTAAATCTTGCTGTAAAAAACAATAATTGGTGAGGATATTCCCACAGGTTGAATTTAACTCCTGTTTCATCCATAGTACCAACTATAATAAAGGCAACAAGAAAGGCAATGGTGATGGGTAATATTCTTTGTCGGTCAATAAGGACAATGAATAGGAAAAATAGCCCGAAGTTAACAACCGCAATAACCCACCATTGAAATGAAAATAAATCAGTATGAATCCAATATTCTTTCTGTATTTGGTTAAGGCTTTTATGTAGATCCTCCATTTGTTGATACATGTTGTCACGACCTCTGCATTGGAATTCAAATCTAATTTTTCCTATCTTTTATGTTTTATTCCATAACATAAAAAACTCCTTGGCCCATATGACCAGGGAGATCGTTGCTTTATGCATTTTTCAGCTGCTTCCAGTGGCTAAGATGGATAACACCAAGTTCTGGCTGCGGGTCTCCTTCTAGTAACGCCAAATATTCAAGCGAGTTCCCATCCGGATCCTCGAAGTAGTAACACGCCGCCGGCATCCAGGCATGGACAACCGGTTCCGATATATCGAATCCAAACGCAGGCCGCAGCTCGATTCCTTTGCTTTCAAGGTATTGCGGCAGTTCTTGTAATTGTTCTACCGATAGTGCGAAGGCGAAGTGCTTTTTGAAAAATTGGTCCTCCGGGACTTCCCAAACTCCGAGCATTTGCTCTTTTGTACCAGGTTCACCAAGCCAGAAAAAGGCGACCCTTCTTTCGTTAAGCACATAGGCAAGATCCAGGTCGATTGATTGATAGAATTCGATTGATTTTTCTAGGTTTTTACAGTAAACATGGGTTTCATATAGTTTCACATTTTTCATTGCATATACCACCAATCTGTATTTGATGATTTCATTTTAGTGGTTTTATGGGTTAGAAACATTGTGCTTTGGTGGGATTATTTCTCCATCAAAAGTCGTAGGCTATTCTTTTGTCGATCTGCCCTTGGCCATGTCGCCTCTTAAGATCATGCATGTACTGGTGGAATGGGCAACAAGGCTTTCTTTTTCATCATAAACACGGCATTCGAGCAGGCCGATCGAGTTCCCCTTTTTGATAACTTGTCCAACAGCACGAAGCTTTGATTTCCAAATTGGTTTCAGGAAGTTTAGTTTTATTTCCACTGTGGTAAAAGCTTCGTCGTCCGCCAAAGTGCTCGCGAACGCATACCCCATCGCCGCATCCGATAGGTCGCAGAGGATTCCGCCATGTAGTGTCCCCATTGGATTGTACAGCCGTTCCGTGGTTTCCATCTCCATGACCACTCTTCCCTCTTCCAGTCCAACTAGTTCAATCCCGAGCAGCTGCGTAATCGGTGCTCCAGGAGCATCTCCGGTTAATACCTTATTTAATTGATTATAATGCTTCATCGCCATGGCCTCCATTTGGTTAGTTTGAATTTTCTGTATTTTTATCATACCATGAATTGGATGAGCTTGTCTTTTTTGGGGGAGTGGGACTAGAAGTAACCGATAAGTTTGCGAAAGAACCCGATATTTTTTAAAAGTTGCTGCTTAGGCTGCGTTATCCGCTGATTGACGCTCGCTATCCGC
>NZ_JBALPP010000065.1:9666-9894 GCF_036965425.1 Neobacillus drentensis
CGTTATCCACTAATTGGCGCTCGCCATCCGCCAATTGACAACCGTCCGTTATCTACTAATTGCCACCCGCTATCCCCCGCCCCAAACGAAAAACCCCCTCAGCCATCCGGCCAAGGGAGTCCTCTTATCCTCTTAAAGTCCCATTATTATTGAAGAAATACCATTTTCCTGAGATTTTCACCCAGCCTGTTACCATTGCGCCGCTCGAGTTGAGGTAATACCAGAATC
>NZ_JBALPP010000065.1:9984-20059 GCF_036965425.1 Neobacillus drentensis
AGCCGGTTGCCATTGCACCGTTTGGCTTGAGGTAGTACCAGGCACCGCCGTCCTTCAGCCAGCCCGTTGCCATTGCGCCGCTTGATTTGAGGTAATACCAGTTGGCGCCATCCTTCAGCCAGCCGGTTTGCATAACACCATCGTTATTGGAATAATACCAAGTGCCTCCGACCTTATACCAGCCCTTTTTCAGCTTGAAGCTGACGGGATCATAATAGTACCATTTGCCATCCCGGAAGACCCATCCAGCAAGATTTGCCGCTGTCCCTGAGACGACAATCGTTGCGGCCACGCTCACGTTTCCAACCATATCAATAGCGACAATGGTTAATACGGTGCCTGACACCTGCGTCGGAATCGTGACCGAAAACTTGCCGTCCGTACCAGTTTCCGCTGAATTAATTACTTGGCCTCCGCCCTTTACTTCTACCTTGGAACCAACCTCCGCCGTACCTGTGACCGCTTTATCCTTATCCGTTACGGCATTCACGACCGGCTTCGCAGGCGCATCCACATCTTTTACCACCACCGCTGTGGCATCACTAACATTACCAGCCTGATCGGTGGCTGTAACGCTCAGTTCGGTGCCTGACACCTGAAGTGTAATTGGAGCCGAAAATTCACCATTTTCACCAGCAGCTGCAAAGCCTAAAACAGCCCCGCCAGCCTTTACTTCTACCTTTGCACCGGCCTCCGCTGTACCTGTGACCGTCTGATCCTTATCCGTTACTTCTTTCACTTCCGGTTTTTCAGGCGGGGTTGTGTCCGATTCAATTGTGAACGATCCATCAGCAAAAACGGTCGCGCTGTTACCCGCTTTATCTTTTATAAAAATAGAATCTATTTTCCAGACACCTGGCATCGTATCCTTCGCAGCCTGGTACCAGCCCACCCACGCGCGAGAAGCATCGTCATAAGTGAGACTCACTGTATCCTGTGCATTGTGCTCCTGATTTGATAATCGCACGTCTACCGTTGCTACGCCGGATTTATCATCGAGTGCTGTCACCGCAATTTTTGCTTTTTCGCCGGTTTTTACGTTTGCTGGGCTGATTGTTACTATTTCAAACGTTGGAGCCTTCGTATCCGCATCCGGGTTCGTGACGGTGAAAGTCTTCCCATCCTGCCAGTCCCAAGTGCGATTGCCGGCCTTGTCAGAAACATCCAGCGCCCTTAAAGTCCATTCACCTGGCTCATCTGCAAGGCTGATCTTATACGTGCCGACCCATTTTTGTGACTGCTCATTGTATGTAAGGTCAACAGAACGCATTAAGCCGCTCGGACTTGCTAAAGAAGCTGCTGCTGAACTTACTCCTGATTGATCATCGTGCAATGCTGCGGAAATACTAATTTCCTGTCCAAGACTGACTTGGGTTGTGGAAAGCTCGACACTATCGACCACTGGAGCGGTCGTGTCAGCATTTGCATTCGTAATCGTAATGCCGCTTGAATCACTAAACCAAGTGTTGTTGCCGGCTGCATCGCTGGCATTCACTTCCACTGTCCAAGCTCCAGCTTCATCATTTTCTTGTACCTGATACGAGCCGGCCCATTTTCCCGCCGCTTCGTCATACTTTAACGGAATTTCACGGAAATCCCTGGAGTCACTTGTCAGGTAAACAGTTGCTGCCGTTACGCCTGTTTCATCTGTCGCACTTGCCGTAAAGTTAATGGTCTCCTTTGGTTTTGCGGTTTTCGGAGAGACTTGCAGATCCTTTACTACAGGCGGTGTAGCATCCACGGCCGGATTTAAAATGGTCACTTTGCCTTGTTCCTGCTGCATAAAGTTGCCGGCTGCATCCCATGCGGAAACCTCTACCGTCCACGGTCCATTTTCGTCGATGGACTGCACTTTATACGTACCCGTCCATTTTCCGGAAGCTTGATCGACGGACAATGAGATGTAACGGAATTGCCCAGAACTGCTGTAAAGATGGACATCTACTCCCTCTACCGCTGAATCGTCTGTCACCACAGCCGTAAATTGCACAGTCGCATCCGGCTTTGCTATTGATGGTGAAGTCTGAAAATTTTGCACAACCGGCGCGGTCGTTTCATTGGCATTCGTGACCGCTTGAGTTTTTACTTGATTGCTAGTGGATTTTGAAATAGTTTTTGAGCCAGTAGCTGCCGCCAGCCCCGCTCCCGGCAGCAGCAGCAAAAGGCTTAGCACCAATAGAAAAATCTTTCTCCCCAAACTAACTATCGCCTCCTTAATTGTTATACATTGAAAAATATATTGCCGATTTGGACGTAAGATTCCATTCCTTAGTAAAAAAATAATAGGCTTATAGCCCTAGCGATTTTTGTATCATCTTTTTCCTTTCCTGAATACGCTTTTCGAGCGCCCCCTTCCTCTAACCGC
The DNA here is from genome assembly GCF_036965425.1 of Neobacillus drentensis. Classification (GTDB taxonomy): domain Bacteria; phylum Bacillota; class Bacilli; order Bacillales; family Cytobacillaceae; genus Neobacillus; species Neobacillus drentensis_F. The sequence continues at coordinate 12,350 of NZ_JBALPP010000065.1, forward strand.
AAGTTTTTGGGTATAATAAAGGAATATGGATTTTTTTAAACAAATGTATTTATTTTTCAAATAAAGGGGGTCGCGGCCTTGGAGTCGACACCTGAAAATAAAATAATGGATGACTTTACAGAGGAAATTCGGGAATTGCTGAGCCCAAATTCTGCCGAGGATGCGCGGCTCGTCCAAAAAGGGCTAATGTTGTACCGACAGGGACTGGTTACCCAATTACATATAGAAAAAGATGAGGTTACAGCGGTTGTGCAGGATGTGACGCCGGTAAAGGTGCTTCTCGACCTCAGTTTTTATACGTTGAGCGAATGTTCATGTCCGCAAGAGGGCTGGTGCCGCCACAAGATGGCTGTATTCTTTGCGGCCTATGCAAAGGTGGGCAGCGTTTCGGACTGGGTGACAGCATGGCGCGAACCGATGCAGGAGAAGAAGGAGCTCTCAAGCTGGGGCATGCAGACTGCAAAGGATTTAATCAAGGCGAACGGTGTGATGAAGCCGGAGTACAGCCGCTGGGTGCATTCGTTTGAGGTCAGTTTTGATACCCTGCTCGCTACGAAAAAATACACGAGTCCATACGTCATTCCCGAATTGTTCGATATTTATTCTAGGCGTATCCAAGCCAGTGCGCCTGTCGAACAAGAATGGCGCATGCTCTATGACTTGATCGGGATTGTGGTTTCCTTCCGCAAGCTCGCTGTGTTGACGGAGGAGCTTGGGCACGGTGAGGAAATGGTTAAGCGCGTCTATCTTCATCTCTTTCATAATTTAATGGATGATGCCGAGGAACTAGTCGGAAAATTTGGGGTGCAATCACTGCCTTTTGCCTTTGATGAGTTTATCGAGAAACTGAAGGACGATGCGTTCGAGATTCTGACCTGTGCTTCGGTGCTGGAATATGAGCGGATTTACTTGTACCGCCTTCTGTGGGCATCGCTTTTTAAAAAGAAACCTTGGCGTGAAGCCGAATTGGAGAAGATTCAAACACGCGGGAAGGAGCTTCAGGACTGGGAAAATCCTCTTCCGCTTGTGGCTGGCAGGATTCACTTGAATTTTCTGCTCCAAAACGATGAACTGGCTTTGAAAATGCTCGGGATGATTAACGATGCCACGTTCACGCCCTATCTGGTATATTGGATTGACTATTTGAGTCATTTGAAAGCGTGGCGACGCGTCGGGCCGGTAGTAGATTTATTTTTACAAAAAATAAAAGGCTATTTAGAGGTATTGGGCGGATATCGCAGCTGCAAGACGTTCACAAGGACTGCGCTTCGGTCGATTGCCTCTTATTGTGCGGAAAACGACCGGGCGGATCTGTATGAACGGGCTTTACTGCAGACGCTCCCATATAGTTTTGCAGAATATGAATATTTGTTGTTTGAACGCGGGCAGTACGACCGCTGGGGCGAGCTCCATGCGTTTGTCGGCATGGACTTCTATGATTTGCCGAAGGATAAGCTGAAAATCGTCGAGAAGGAGCGTCCAGAGGTGCTGCTGGCGATGCTCCACCAAACCGCTCAGCGCGAAATCGACCAGAAAAACCGGGCGAGCTACCGAATGGCCGTACGGCATCTAAAAAAACTCCGAACCATTTACAAAAAGCTGAAACGCGTCGACGACTGGCAGTATTTTTTAGATACCCTGATGGAACGCACCAAGAGATTGCGAGCTTTTCATGAAGAATGCAAGCGGAGCAAATTAATTGAGGTTTCAACGGAATAGTGCGCTGTGGTGTCGTTGGTGGTGTCAGGCACCGCGCGTGGACACTTCCCCCATTTTGTCCACGTCGGATGGACATTATGAATAGATTGATTTGATTCGCAAATAAACGTCTTGGATTCGCAAATAAAATTGGGTTATGCGCAAATAAGGTATCCAAAGTTTACCTATTTTTCGTGAAATAGTATTTATAGGCATATTATAGAGGGTTTTTAACACAAACTTTTTTACTTTATTGAGGTTTTGTCTATTTTTTGATGGGTTTTGTCTATTTCTTCAGTGGTTTTGTCTATTTTTTTGATGACTTTGTCTATTTTTTAATAGCTTTTGTCTATTTTTCGAGGTGTTTTGTACATTTAGACATTATTTGGAAAATCAGCACCACCCCTCCAACTCCAAATAGCCGTCTATGATGTTCTTTCCCCCTTAAAGGAGTTTACATAACGATGCTTAAAACAAGGTTTATGAAATTGCTGACAACTAAATTAGGTGAGGACCGATTTTTCCTGACGGCTCAGGATGAGCATGGGAACAATATGGACCCATCCATCTGGAAGAATCTCGTTTTCAGCAGCCATGCGGAAAGCTTCTTCGGGACACTCCTTGAGACTGAGACAGTCGACGATGCCCCCGGTGTGGCGGTCAGCGGCTGGCAGCTGGTCTCCCTTTTTGCCAAGGAGTCATTCAACCGCTTTATTGAATGGGACTGGAATGAGCAATCCGAGCTTTGCCTTGCTGCGGCTCATTCTCTGCATGAAGGCATTTTGGAAAAAGACTGGCTCCCCGACTTCTCGGTCTGGGAGAACGGCGATTTCCGCTGGAAGCTGCCGGAACGGGTCCAGGATGAGTTTGACCCGTCTTTTTGGGAACAAGAGGTCGAACCAAATGCATCACTATCCACACGCACCTACATTTCTGATCTATACAATAGCGCCCTCGATGCCTATCTCACCAGAAATTCGGCGATGAAAGAGCTGTTCGGACCAAAGCTCGACCTCTTGAAAAAGCAAAATATCTCTGGCCGTGAGCTGTCCCGCTATTTTGATGAAGAAAGCTGGCTCGAGTGGGTGGGCATTAAGGAAAGCGGCACCCCGTTCACCATCGGGCTCCGGCTCGATGAACCGATTGAGGGTGAAGGCGCCTGGACATTGGATGTCTTTTTGCGTGGCAAAAAAAATACCGATGAAGTTTATGATATTGAAGGAGTCGCAAAAATACCTGCGAAGTGGCGGCCATTTTTAGAAAAAGTGGATCGCGAGCAGGAGCGTTGGGTACGTCTGATTCCATGGCTTAGCGAGGACGGTTATTTTAAAACACACCTTACCGAGGAAGAAGCGTGGATATTTTTAACGGAGGCAAGTGAGACGCTGCTCGCGCTTGATGTCGAGATTCTCCTTCCTTCCTGGTGGCAGGCCATGAAAAATGCTAACCTCAAGGTGAAAGCGTCGCTGAAAGGAACATCCAGCCACCGTCCTTCGTTCGTCGGACTTCAGGCCATGCTTGACTTTAATTGGCGCTTTTCGATGAACGGAGTCGATCTGTCTGAAGAAGAATTCGGCCAGCTGGTGGAGGAAAAAAGAAAGCTCGTGTATATCCGCGGCCGCTGGGTAAAGCTCGATCCGCAGTTCATCCGCCAAATTCAGGATTTGATGAAACGTGCTGAAAAAGAAGGCCTGCATGTCCGCGATTTGCTCGAACAGGAGCTGGTTGAGGCGGGCGAATCAGAGGATGAACTAGAAAATCCGAAGGCGTTTGCGAAAATTCAAATTGAGTTGAACCGTCAATGGAAGCAAATGATGAAGCAGTTATCCGAGGTGCACGAAATCCCGCTGGTAGACGTTCCTGCCGGGCTGAACGGCGAGCTCCGACCTTACCAGCAGCTCGGTATGAGCTGGCTGTGGTTTTTACGCCAGTACGGATTTGGTGCCACCCTCGCCGACGACATGGGCCTCGGCAAAACCGTCCAGCTCATCTCCTATTTGTTGAAGGTGAAGGATGAGGAGACATTGGTGCCTGACACCAATAACACTACACGGAGCAAGAAAACAAAAGACGAAGCACATGCCAAAACACCGACGAAGGCGGCATTGATCATCTGTCCGACCTCTGTGCTTGGAAACTGGCAGAAGGAGCTCGAGCGCTTTGCTCCGGAGATGAACGTCTACCTCCACTACGGTTCGAATCGCCTGAAAGAGGAGGGATTTTCCGAAAAAGTCAAAGATGCCGACGTCGTGCTCACCTCTTATGGTTTGAGCCACCTGGATTCCGAGGAGTTCGAGTCGCAGCTTTGGAGTTCCATTGCCATCGATGAAGCGCAGAACATCAAGAACGCGCAAACGAAACAATCGAGGGCGGTCCGCAAGCTGCGCGGCCGCCATCACATCGCACTGACGGGAACACCGATGGAAAACCGCCTGTCCGAGCTGTGGTCGATTTTTGATTTTACCAATCACGGCTACCTAGGCAGCCTGGGGCAATTCCAAAAGCGGTTCGTGATTCCGATTGAAAAGGATGAGAAAAAGGAAAAAGTGCAGCAGCTTCAGTCTTTGATTCGGCCATTCCTGCTCCGCCGCACGAAAAAGGATGAAGAGGTCGCCCTCAACCTCCCAGACAAACTCGAGCAAAAGGAATACTGCCCGCTCACAGCCGAACAGGCCTCATTGTATGAGCAGCTCATCCATGATACGTTTGCGGAGATCGAAAAATTGTCCGGCTTCGAGCGCAAGGGGTTAATTTTACAAATGCTCAGCCGCTTAAAGCAGCTCTGCAACCACCCTGCACTTTATTTGAAAGAAAAATCCGCAGACCGGCAGCTCCTGGACCGCTCCAATAAATTGGAAAAGCTGGTCGAATTAATTGAAGCGGTGCTCGAGCAAGGCGAAAGCTGTCTGATTTTCACGCAATACATCGAAATGGGTGAAATGATTCGAAGCACGTTGAAAAAGAACTTTGGCATCGAGGTACCGTTCCTCAATGGCAGCGTATCAAAAACGCAGCGTGACGATATGATTGAACGGTTCCAAAACGGCGAGTTTCCTGTGTTCTTACTGTCCCTGAAGGCTGGTGGAACCGGCTTGAACTTGACGGCGGCGAATCACGTTATCCACTACGACCGCTGGTGGAATCCGGCCGTTGAGAATCAAGCTACCGACCGCGCCTACCGGATCGGCCAATCGCGGTTTGTCCATGTACACAAGCTAATCTGCACAGGAACGCTTGAGGAAAAAATCGACGCTATGCTTGAAAAGAAACAATTTTTAAACGACCAAATTATTCAAAGCGAAAACTGGATCACCGAACTGTCCACGGACGAACTGAAGGATCTGGTGAATTTAGGATGAAATAGGGACCCTATACGAAAAGGGTCCCTTCCCTATTTTTTAAAAGAAAAGCTTCTAACGCCTCGAAAAACAGCCCATTTAATATTAACTAACACAGTTCCAACAATAATCGTCAACGTCCCGAGCGCGGTCAGCCAAGAAATATATTCATCGTAGAAAATCACGCCGAGGAATACGGCAATCAATGGTGAGATATACAGCCATGTCGAAGGAAAAACCGGATTGGTCCGTGAGACCAGCCAATAAAAAATGGTATGGCCGATCATCGAACCAAAAATCGTCAAATAAACAAGGGAGCCAACGGAAGCCGGGGTTAAGAGTTTTTCGGGCTGAATGTCCTGGGTAAACAAAGATAACAGGATTAATAGGACCCCCCCATGCATCATTTGCGCTGCATTCAAGGCAATCGGCGATACCGTTTCAAATTTTTGGACGACCCGCTTTGTATAAATCGCCCCTGTTGCATAAAAAACCTCTCCAATTAGAATGGCGAAACAGCCAATCATCCAAAAGGGGTTTAATTCGATTGAAAAACTAGGCAGAATTAACAGCGTGACCCCCATGAGCCCCACCATACAGCCAATAAAAGATTGCCGGTTCCCTTTTTGTTTTAAAATCAAGGTCTGAATCCCTAAAATCATCATCGGGCCTGTCGCCGATAAAACAGCGGCAATCCCAGATGTCACATATTGTTCTGCCCAATAAAGCGTTGCAAACGTCCCAAACGTTAAACAGACCCCGGTAAAAAACATTTCTTTCCGAAATAACAGCCGCAGCGGTATTTTTTCTTTCCAAATCATGAAGCCAAACAGCAATAGGCCTGCCAGAAAGAAACGGAGTCCTGCTGATAAAAATGGCGGCACCCCTGCGTCCACGCCAACTTTAATCCCCAGAAACGTCGTTCCAAAAATCAAGCACATGAAAATATAATTCATTATAACCATTCCTATAACTCCCCCTTTTTTTCTATCATAAAAGAAGAGCATTAGAACAGATGGAATCAAATAGAACAGATTTGCCGGAATCGTGGTACAATCGCATTACAGAGGAGGGGTAGATGTGAGACCGCTTTTTCAAGAAGTTTATGATTATGTGCTGAACCGAATCGAACGCGGAGAATGGAAAGAACATGACAAACTGCCCTCAGTTCGAAAGTTAGCATCTGAAATGGATATTCACCGCTTAACAGTCTTAAAGGCTTACCAATTACTGAAACAAGACGGCAAAGTATATGTAAAGGATAAGGCCGGCTACTTCGTCGAACGCGATGGAACGGAAAACCTGGAACATTTCGATAACCCTATCGTTTCGGCCTATGTCCAAAAAAATCATTTATCGGAAATCCATCAATCACCGGTTTCCTATCAATTTTCTCAGGCCTTGATCGATCCCAATCTTTTGCCGAATCATTTTCTTTCCGATTATGTGAAGAACGTGTTTGACCTTTATCCAAAGGTCCTTGCCACCTATTCAACTGTGCAGGGGGATGCAGAGCTGCGCGAGGTCCTTAGTCAATATTTCATAAGCCGCTATAAAACCCATCTTGTTGCCGATCATCTGTTAATCACTTCCGGCTCCCAGCAAGCGATTCATTTAGTTGCACAAGCTTTGATTAAGCCAGGGGACGTTGTACTGTTCGAACGTCCGAGTTATAGTGCGGCAATTGACCTTTTTCGAGCATATGGAGCAAAAATCGAAGTGGTGGAGATTCATCCGTATGGGTACGATTTAGCGGAGGTTGAACTATTTTTCAAAAATAATAAACCGCGCCTGTTTTATCTTAACCCGACGTTCCACAACCCGACCGGCTATACGGTTCCTGCCTGGCAGCGCAAAAAGCTGGTCGAATTGGCGGAACAATATCGCTCTCTTTTAATTGAGGACGATGCCTATCATGACATCTATTTCGACCAGGCACCGCCGCCGCCCATATATACATTTGATACAGCCGGAACTGTCATTTACATCCGAAGCTTTTGCAAATATATATCACCAGGTTTGCGAATTGCCGCGGTTATTTGCCAATCATCGTTAATGAAATCACTTATCACGGTAAAATCATTATCCGATAATGGCTCGCCGCTTCTTAATCAAAAAATATTCCTCCATTATTTTTCATCCGTAAGAATGCAGCAGCATCTGGAAAAACTCCGGATCGCTCTGCAAATTCGAAAAGAAATTATGGAGGAAGCTTTGAAGGTAACGGATTGGCACTGGACCAGTCCTAACGGCGGCCTAAATTTATGGGTGAAGCTGCCGGATCATCTTTCTACAGAACTTTTATTGACCAAAAGTATTGAGCAATCGATTTCCTTTGTGCCGGGTCAAGTTTGTGATCCCTTAAAACAGCCATCCTCCTGGGTTCGGTTAAGTTATTCTTACGTAAATGAAAAGCAGCTGCGTGAAGGGATGGGTAAGTTTGTGGAAGTGGCACAAGCCCTTTTGAAGTGAGGAGGGCTTTACTAATCGATTACATTTCGATTAGCCTTAAACATATCTATTTTTTTTAGTAATCCAAAAAATCCTCTAATCGTAAACAAAGTAAAATTTATGCTTCCAAACGTGTGCAAAGCGCTCCACTTTTTCCATTTGAATAATCTGGTATTCTTTTCAAAATACCATTGAGCAATACTCATAGGGACACTAAATATCA
>NZ_JBALPP010000066.1:0-16943 GCF_036965425.1 Neobacillus drentensis
ATAGTAATGAATTAAAATAATGAATAAAATTCCATAAAAAATTATATTTATTTTTATTCAAAATATTATTAATCTTTGGTAAAATTATTTTTATAAAAAAATATTTGGGAGGTCAAAAGATGAAAAAAATGAAATTTATTTCTACTGTATTAATAGCCGCATTTGTTTTTATTCTTTCTGCATGCGGGACGAGCAAAACGACTGGAGGCAGCAGTGATGACAAAACTCTAAAGGTCGTAACAGATGCAGCATATGCGCCATTTGAATACTTGGATAAAGGAAAAGTAGTCGGGTTTGATGTTGATTTTATGAATGCAGTTGCCAAAGAAGCTGGATTAAAAATTAAGATTGAGAATGTAGGCTGGGATCCTTTATTTGTGGAATTAGACAAGAAAACAGCTGATATCGGTATGTCAGCGATTACCATTAATGATGAAAGAAAGCAATCATATGATTTTACAAGACCATATTTCCTATCTACCAACAAGATTCTTGTTCCAAAAGACAGCGATATTAAGAGCGGGGCAGATTTGAAAAACAATAAAACAATTGCCGTTCAAAATGCAACGACTGGTCAGGAAGCGGTTGAAGGCCTTCTTGGTAAAAATAATGAGAAAATCAAAAAATTTGAAAATAACAATCTAGCCATTCAAGAAATGAAAAGCGGCGGAGCGGATGCGGTTGTTGCCGATAACACTGTTATTGAACAATACGTTTTAAACAATCCAAAAGATAACTTTGTTGTCATTGAGGATTCTGCTGCTTTTGCACAGGAGTTTTACGGACTAATGCTGCCAAAAGGAAGCAAGCTGAAAGCAGATTTGGATAAAGCGATTAATACCCTTATGGAAAATGGGGAGTATGCAAAAATTTACAAGAAGTGGTTTAAAGTAGATCCGGATTTAAGTAAATTACCAAAAGAATAAGAACCGTTAACAATAGGAAATTGCGTAACTCAATTAATAGCAGTTACGCAATTTTTGGTTATATTGCTGAAACAGGCTTCATGATGAATAGGCAGGGGGATGTTAGATGGATATTAGATGGGACATTTTAGCTGAATATGCTCCATTTTTTCTTAAAGGAACGTTATTAACGATAGGACTTTCAATTGCAAGTATTTTAATAGGAACTATACTAGGCTTGTTTATTGGATTAGGGAAAATGATGAGAAATAAGCTTCTCGCATTACCGTTTAGTGTGTACGTTACCTGCTTTAGAGGGACACCTTTACTTGTACAAATTTTATTAATACACTTTGCAGTTGTTCCCCTATTTCTTGGGGAAACAAACGCGATTGTTGCGGCTATTGTAACCCTTTCTTTAAATGCTGCAGCCTATATCGCAGAAATTTTCCGCGCGGGTATCCAATCGATTGATCGGGGGCAAATGGAGGCAGCACGCTCACTCGGGATGAATCATGTACAAGCTATGCGCCATGTTATCCTGCCGCAGGCAATTAAACGAATGATTCCTCCGCTTGGAAATGAATTTGTCGTGTTGATTAAAGAATCATCGCTGGCATCAATTGTTGCCGCCCCAGAGCTAATGTATTGGGGGAAAGCCATGCAGGGACAATATTTTCGTGTTTGGGAGCCGTATGTAACGGCCGCGATTATTTATCTTGTATTAACCCTTTCTTTAAGCTTTCTGTTAACGCGCCTTGAGAGGAGGCTGGCAACCGAATGATAAAAGTAGAAAAATTAAAAAAGTCATTTGGAAGCAATGAAGTTCTCAAAGATATTAATGTTACCGTCAAGCCGCAAGAGGTAGTGGTGGTGATTGGACCTTCAGGTTCTGGAAAATCGACTTTTCTCCGCTGTCTAAATATGCTAGAGACCATTACAGGCGGCCATGTCTATATAGAAGGAATCGATTTGACCGATAAAAAGACGGATATCAACAAAGTGCGGACAGAAGTTGGGATGGTATTCCAGCAATTTAACCTGTTCCCTCATAAAACAGTAATTGAAAATATTATGCTGGCCCCGATGAAGGTAAGAAATGTCCCAGCAGAAAAAGCGAAGGCAAAAGGTTTGGAACTATTAAGAAAAGTTGGGTTAGAAGAAAAAGCGGCAGCTTATCCGGATTCTTTATCGGGTGGACAAAAGCAGCGTGTGGCGATTGCCAGGGCGCTTGCGATGGAACCTAAGATTATGCTTTTTGATGAACCAACCTCCGCACTCGACCCTGAAATGGTCGGCGAGGTTTTAGAGGTAATGAAGCAATTGGCCAAAGAAGGTATGACGATGGTCGTTGTCACACATGAAATGGGCTTTGCAAAAGAAGTGGGCGACCGCGTCATTTTTATGGATGGTGGAGTTGTCGTTGAAGAAAACGTTCCAAAAGAATTATTCGAAAATCCGAAAGAAGATCGGACAAAGTCATTTTTGAGTAAAGTATTATAAGAAAAAGTGAGGCTGATTCAGCCTCACTTTTTTTGTGCTTTATACTATTGCTTCCATCTTTCGGGCTTAAGAAGATTTCTTATTTTTCAAAATCAAAAACCTCAATGATTCGGTCTGCTTTTATACGGTTTTGGCATAGCCGGAATAATTGGTCATAAAATCCGTCCACTTCTTTTGCGGATGAAGGGAGTTTGACCTGTACCGTGGTTGAGCCAAACATTTGTTTAAAATAAGCTTTCCGCTGATCGTTTTTCCCGTCCCGTTTAAACGGCTTGTACATCCAAACAATGTGCGGGGAGCCGCCTATATCCTGAACTTGCCGCAGCTCGGCTACTGTCGTTGATTTATCATGGGCATAAATCACCAAATAATATATATCATTGCGATGCCAATCAATAAAGACAAAATAATAACCAGTGTCGGTTTCTGGACGAGTCACCTCATAGGCAGCTAATGTTTTCTTTCCGTTCGTCCATTGATGGAACTTCTGTAAGGTGCCGCCGACCGTATCAAGTTTTCTAATTTCGTAGATGGATGAATTTGATTGTTCAATATAATTTGATAAAAATATAGCTTGGTCCTTTTCCAAAGTTTATTCTCCTTTAGTCTTTGGACTAATTATACTTGGAAGGCTGATAAGAAAGAAAGTCTATTGTGACGTTATTTGCTTCACTTTTTCATTTGTTGTTTTTGTTTTTTTAGTTTTGTTTTTCTTGGTGTTTTTGGCATTTCGGTATTGTGAAGGCGATAGATCCGTAACACGTTTAAAGGATTGTGCAAAGAATGACTGAGAAGAAAAGCCGGTAATGGCTGATATATTAGAAATTGGGTAATTAGTAGTTTCTAACAAAATTTTACTTTCCCGGATACGGATTTGAATTAAATATTCAATCGGTGAAACGCCGAAGGCTTTCTTGAAGGAGTGGGAAAGGTAGTATTTATTGATATGACCAACCTCTGCAAGTGTATCTAAATTGATTGCTTCACGAAAATGCTCCTTAATATAATTTTTGATAAATGCCACATCTTTACTAATCTTTTCAGAAGAGGTCTTCTCAAGGTTAAAAGTCTTTTTTCTCATCATTTTAAGGAGTAGGATTTCTAAAATATTCTGGATGATCAACACATAATTTTCCTTTTGATTTTCCACTTCCTCCAACAATTGCTGAAGGTAAAAGAGATAGACCTTATGCTCCTCTTTAAAATTAAAAAAAGTAGCCTGTTTCCCGGAGTCATCTGGAGATGAAAAGGCGAGTCCCTGGATACCAAGTGCAATATATTCGAGCGGGTAATCGGGGCCGGACTTTTCGGTGTGATCGATATTCGGATTAATCACAATTAAATCATGCTCTTTGATGGGGACTTCCTCTTTTGAATAGATAAAAGTTCCTTTCCCCTTGGTAATATACAAAATTTCTGTAAAGTGATGAGTATGATTTGTACTATGCCAATCTTTATCAAATTTTGATTTTGTTACATAGAGAAGTTTGATAGGAAGATGGTCGCGTTCTGAATTTGGAACTTCATAAACCTCATTGGACAAATAAACGCCTCCTTCATAAACACTTTTCTCCATATTATAGATATTTTAGTGAATTATTACAATGGAAAGCAAGATATCTAAAAAACAGAACAAGATGTTTATTGTGAAAGCGTTTTTACCTCCCGTATAATTTAGCCATAAAGGGAATAGAAAGAGGAGGGTCAAGATGAAGATGAAAAAGAAGCTTTTTTTGTCAGGAATGACAGCGTTATTATCTCTTAGTTTAATAGCTTGTCAGAGTAATGAAACCTCAAAGGTGGATGACTCGAAGGACGGTAAAGATTCAAGTAAGAACCAAACTCTTCACATTGCAGCACTTGAATCAGCTTATGGGAAAGATATGTGGACCAAAGTGGCACAAGCCTATGAAGAGGCTAATCCGAATGTTAAGGTTGAGTTGACGGCAGATAAAAATCTTGAAGAAGTCATCAGCCCGAATATGAAAGCGGGCAACTATCCTGATGTAGTGTTATTGGCAACGGGAAGAAAACTGGCGCTGACCGAAACATTGATTAAAGATAAAGCATTAGAAAACATTACAGATGTTTTGGATAAAAATGTTTTTGGTGAGGATGTCAAAGTAAAGGATAAGCTGGTACCAGGTTTCACTGATACACTCGCCACTAATCCATATAATGATGGAAAAACGTATATGGCACCGATGTTCTATAGTCCAACAGGGTTATTCTATAATGCTGCCTTATTAAAAGAAAAAGGCTGGGAAGTACCAAAGACATGGGATGAGATGTGGGCATTAGGTGATAAAGCAAAAGCAGAAGGAATCTCTTTATTTACGTATCCGACGACAGGTTACTTTGATGCCTTCTTCTATTCCCTACTATTAGAAGTAGGAGGACCTGATTTTTACAATAAAGCAATGAAATATGAAGATGGCATTTGGGAATCTCCAGAAGCAACGAAAGTCTTTGAGATTGTCGGCAAATTAGCGAAATACACTGCGCCAACAACCGTTGCCAATGCCAATGATAAAGATTTCACGAAAAACCAGCAATTGATTCTCGATAATAAAGCACTGTTTATGCCAAATGGTACGTGGGTCGTGGGCGAAATGAAAGATGCCCCAAGAGCTGATGGCTTTGAATGGGGAATGACAGCGTTGCCGGCTATTGAAGATGGCGGTGACCGTTATGCCTTTACGTTCTTTGAACAAATGTGGGTACCAGCACAAGCGAAAAATAAAGACACAGCAAAGGATTTCTTAACGTTTGTGTATTCGGATAAAGCAGCTGAAATATTTGCAGAAGCTGGTGCGATTCAGCCAATCGAAGGGATTTCTGAAAAACTGACGGGTGACAATAAACTATTCTATAGTATTTATGATTCCGGAGCAAAGGCAGGTATGGGTGGATTTGCCGCAACAGAAGCTGTTGAGGGTGTCAGCATGGCAGATACATTATTCAGATCGGTCGACAGTATTGTTTCTGGAGATAAGAAAGTAAAAGATTGGCAAAAAGCCGTTGAAAAGGTGAGTGACCAATTACGGTCAGCATTAAAATAATAATTCACTAGTATAACGGTGAGAAATCTTCCTCACCGTTATATTTATTAATCGAGGTGATAGTCATGAATAAAACGACTGAAAAGAGGATTTTTATTTTTATTTGTACGGTACCTGCACTGATTTTGTTAACCATTTTTATGATTATTCCTACGATTCAGGTGTTCAGGATGTCTTTATATAAGTGGGGCGGATTTTCTAATAATAAGGTATTTGTCGGGCTCGATAACTTCAAAATTCTGTGGAATGATATGAACTTCTTCCGATCCCTTCAAAATAGTATTGTATTGATTGTAATCGTTACACTCCTCACCATGGTGGCGGCCATCTTGTTTGCCACTTTGTTAACGAGAGAAAAGATGAGAGGCAACAGTTTTTTCCGAATTATTTTCTATATCCCTAATATCTTATCGGTGGTGGTCATTGCTGGTATTTTCTCTGCGATTTATGATCCGACCACAGGTTTGTTGAATAATTTACTTGCAGTATTTAATCTGGAGCACTTGCAAAAAATGTGGCTCGGCAATCAAAAAATTGCTATTTACAGCATCGGCGGTGCGCTCGTCTGGCAGGCAATTGGCTATTATATGGTCATGTACATGTCAAGTATGGCCAGTATTCCGGAAAGTTTTTATGAGGCTTCTGCCTTGGAAGGAGCGGGAAGGATCAGGCAATTTTTTAGTATTACCTTGCCGTTAATTTGGAATAACATCCGGACAACGTTAACCTTCTTCATAATTAGTACGATTAATTTAAGTTTTCTACTCGTCCAAGCGATGACGGGCGGCGGGCCTGACGGAGCGACGGAAGTCTTTTTAAGCTATATGTATAAGCAGGCTTATACCAATTCTTCCTATGGTTATGGTATGGCGATTGGCGTGGTGATCTTTCTATTCTCATTCGCCTTATCTGCGCTCGTCAGCTTTGTCACCAAACGGGAAGTGTTGGAGTATTAAGGAGGTCCATGAACGATGAAGTCACAAAAAGGAATGAGTGCTGAAACAGTTTACCGTATATTTATCTACGTTGCTCTCATTACATTAGCCGTCTCTATCATTATCCCTGTAGCATGGGTTTTCTTAGCTTCAGTGAAGCAAAACTCGGAATTTTACGGAAGCCCATGGGCCATGCCAAAAGGTTTCTATTTTCAAAATTTCATTGATGCTTTTCAAAAGGCAAACATGGGTACCTATATGTTAAACTCCGTCCTCGTGACTGCTTTGGCGCTGCTCATATTATTGGCTGTTGCCCTGCCAGCGGCCTATGTGCTTGCCAGATACAACTTTAAAGGCAGTCTATTTATGAATGGCTTGTTTAAAGCAGGATTATTTATCAATGTAAACTATATTGTTGTTCCGATATTCCTACTGTTGTTAGATGGGGATACCTTCTTAAGGGGACAATTTGGCGATGGATTCCTGCTGGACAATTTATTTATTTTAGCTGTTGTTTATGCTTCGACGGCACTGCCTTTCACCATTTATTTGTTGTCCAGCTATTTTCAATCATTGCCTACCACTTATGAGGAAGCGGCGCTCGTCGACGGTGCTGGATACTTTAAGACTATGATTTCGATTATGATTCCAATGGCCCGTCCAAGTATTATAGCTCTTATTTTATTTAATTTCCTTGCCTTTTGGAATGAATACATTATTGCTCTAACTTTAATTCCGGGGCCAAATAAGACATTGCCAGTGGGGCTGATGAACTTAATGGCGGCCCAAAAGTCTGCAGCTAATTACGGCCAAATGTATGCAGGGATGGTACTCGTCATGCTTCCCACCTTGATTTTATACATCATGGTACAAAAGAAATTAACACAAGGAATGACCCTTGGCGGATTGAAGGACTAACAGCCGCCAATTGAAATCCGATCGGAGGACTTATCCAATGAAGACTACTATAGTCGTGATCCTAAAACTCGTCGTTTTAATCATTTGTCTCTCTTTGATTATCATCGGCCAAAAGACAGTGGTTAAACTTGAACTGGGCTTGATGCTGCTTGGATTAGCCGGTCTCTTATGGCTGCTTTATGATTACAATCGAAAATATGTGTAAAAAAGGATTCGATATCAATAGATTATAAGATTGTGGAGGCGTTTAGATGATTACCTACGATAAAAAAAGCTGGAAGATTCATAACAAAAGAATCTTTATCTTATCAGCTGCCATCCACTATTTCCGCCTTCCAAAAGCGGAGTGGAGCGAAGTCTTAGACAAGGCAAAAGCAGGGGGATGCAATACAATTGAAACGTACATACCGTGGAATTTTCATGAAATGAATGAAGGGGAATGGGATTTCTCCGGGGACAAGGATTTAGTGCATTTTTTCCAGCTATGTGCGGCCAAAGGTTTGTATGTGATAGCAAGACCGGGGCCATATATTTGTGCAGAATGGGATTTTGGCGGATTCCCTTGGTGGCTCTCTACGAAAAAGGGGATTCAATATCGCTCCTCTAACTCAATATTTTTACAATATGTAGATAAATATTTTGATAAGGTCATACCTATCATTGAAGAATTTCAGTTGACGAAAAAGGGGACCGTCATAATGGTCCAAATTGAAAACGAGTTCCAAGCTTATGGCAAACCAGATAAAACGTATATGGAATATTTAAGGGACGGTATGCTGGCAAGAGGCATTGATGTTCCTTTAGTCACCTGCTACGGAGCTGTTGATGGTGCTGTAGAATTCCGCAATTTTTGGTCTGATGCCAAACAAGCCGCTGAAATCTTAGATGAGCGGTTTGCCAATCAGCCGAAAGGGGTTATGGAGTTTTGGATCGGCTGGTTTGAACATTGGGGCGGAAGTAAAGCGAATCAAAAAACACCGGAGCAGCTTGAAACTGAGTGTTACCAGCTCTTAATTAATGGATTCTCTGCTATCAATTATTACATGTATTTCGGCGGCACCAATTTTGATCATTGGGGGGGCAGAACCGTTGGAGAACAGACTTTTTCGACCACATCGTACGATTATGATGTTGCGATTGATGAATATTTACAGCCAACAAGAAAATATGAGGTTTTAAAAAGGTTTCATTCATTTACAAAGTGGCTCGAACCTGTATTAACCAATGCAGATCAAAGGGAGACGGATTTAAAACTTCCTAGTTATCTAAAATCTCAGCGGGTCGTCAGCCCTTATGGTGAAGTGATATTTATCGAGAATCATAGACAGGAGCGAGTTCAATCTCAGGCTTTACTTGATGATGAAACGGTTCCATTTACGATTGAGGCGAATGCAGTTTTACCGATTGTCCGTCATGTGGAAGTAGGAAACAGCTTTTCCATTGTGACACTCACTGGTCAGACGACTGGGTTCAATACCGATAAGGCGGTCATTTATCATGAGGAAGGGCAGCGCTCATTTTTGAAATTACAGCTTAATAGAAAGGCTGAAGTTCAATGTCCAATGCCGAATCGCTTTGAAATCAGTGAAGATGGCATGGTTTCGTTTCATTTATTCCATGGAAGCCAGCCGCAAACCGTTCAGCTTTCGTTTGAAGATGGTACCAGCTATTCGATTGAAGTTGCTTCAAGAAAATCTTTAGAAATAGCGGTTCCTCATTTGGAAAGGAGCTCGGCAATTCATCCTTTACAATGGGAAAAAGCAGATGAAAAGCTTTGTTTTTTAAGCGGAAACGTGAAAGAGGCTGACAAACCGCTTGATTTTAGCAGCTTCGGACAGTTTAGCGGCTATTTAGGTTATGAAAGTGAATTTTTTACTGTGGAATCGAAGGATATGACGATTGTTTTTACGAGAATCGAGGATCCCGTCATGGTCTTCTGTAATGGTCAATATGTCGGCAAGCTTAGCATGATTGGGGCTGCAGCCATTGATGTTCCTGTTAAGAAAGGGAAAAATACATTAACATGCCTTGTCCAGAATATGGGAAGATTCAATTTTACTCAAGCGCTCGGCGAACCAAAAGGGATGAGTGAAGCGCCTGCTCTTAATGGAAAGTATGTATCAATACGGGAAGGATGGCAGGTAGAAGGGTGCGGTATACCTCATCATTTATCCAATATTCCAAAAATTGAAGGTCGTATTGGTTTTTTGAATTCCTTCTTCAATGACGGCTATGATCGTGCAGTTCTTGTTGGTGAGGGAGTTTCACGAGTTCAGGTGAATGGAAGGTCCGTAAAAATGTTGATGGAAAGTCAAACGGCTTGGTCCAGCGGCAGTGCAGTCTATGGGATTGCAGATATCAGCGATGCTTTAAAGCAAGGGGAGAACGTAATCGATTTAGATGCTCAAAACCTTTCTAGTATTCGGCGGTTTGATCTCTATTTGTTTAATGAAAAGGAGCAAATCCGCAATTGGAAAACAAAATCATTTGCTCAGCTTCAAGAGGAAAAGGAATGGACAGTTGTGGATCCACAAACCATTTCTCCACGCTGGTATAAAAGTTCTTTTGACTGGAAGCCAGAAAGCGAATCGATTGTAAAAATTCGGTTGGATGGTATGAGTAAAGGCTGTTTTTGGGTGAATGGACACTGTTTAGGGCGGTACTGGAACATTGGCCCGCAGGAGGAATATAAGATTCCGGCATCCTTATTAAAAGAACATAATGAAGTTGTTATTTTTGATGAAGAAGGCTTAAGGCCGGATCAAGTGGTTGTTCATTCATATATTCCATTAATAGAGTAAAATAAGGAGTTTTCCATTGATTTACAAGCGGACTAGGATCTTTCGTATTGTTTTGATAGCCAATGGTTATCTTAGTTTGGTAGATACTGGTTGTCGGGTTGGGGTTTTGTCCGCCAAAAAAGTAAAGGCCTGTAACCTGCTAAATCCATTATTGCCCATAATAGATTTAGCTAGGCTACAGGCCTAAAACATTTTCATTTGTGGTGGTGGCTGCTTAGCCATGTAGGTTTGAGACAACCACGGAGCTCAATAGGGAATAGCAGAAAATGATTTACTCCATATTTTTGCTGTAATTTTGTTTTAATAAACTCTTAAAATCGAGTTCAGCAATTAATACACTCAATAAAATAAGTGTTGCCCCAAGGTAACCTTTAAGTTCCAGCGTTTCTCCTGTGAAAACAAAGGCAAATCCTGCCGAAAACACCGGCTCTAACGTAAAAATAAGACCTGTATGCGTAGGGCTGGTATACTGCTGGGCTATGATTTGAACAATGAACGTGATTGCAGTGCAAAATATGCTTAAAACGAGGATTGCAAACCATGATTCATTCGTTTCGGGAAGTTTGGGTGTTTCCATAAACATGGAAAAAACAAAGGCGAACAATCCAACAAAACCTAGTTGTAGAACCCCGAGTGAAATGGAATCGGCATGTTTAGTCATCGCGCCCGTCACAAGGATATAAACGGCATAGAATAAGGCACATAAAATGCATAACACATCCCCAAAACCGATCCTTAATTCGCTGTTCAATGTCAATAAGCTGATTCCCACTATGGTCAACAGGATTCCGACCACTACTCTTTTTTCGGGTCTTTTCTTAAAATATACAAATTCTAGTACGGGGATGAATATGACAGTCAGACTCATTAAGAATCCGGCATTCGAAACCGATGTATACTTTGTGCCAAACGTAGCACAAATATAAATGAGAAACAAAATCGAAGCTAATATAAATGCATATTTGACCGTTTTGAAATCGATTTTGATTAAATGCTTGTAAAATACGATGCCTGAAATGAAAAAGGCAATCAGAAAACGTAATGCGATTAAATTATATTCTTGAATATGATTGAGGCCAATCTTTGTAAGTAGGATGGATGCACCCCAAAAAAACGTAATCATTAGTAGCGCTAAATCTGCTTTTAATTGCAATTTCATCTCTATTTCCTCGTTCTTTATAAACTATTAATCATTTTAGCGTTCAATAAATATTGAAGCAAACTTTTTTTCTTGTTTCTCGGATTATTGAAATAACTAAGCATGAACATGATCGGCTGCTTTTACTAGATTAAAGACATTGTGAAGGTTTGTACTTAAACAGACAGGGGTTTAGTTCAAAAAGTGCTAAATTATTTTTTGCTAATAAAGGGCAGCCTGGGGAAAATAAATATAAAAGACGGTTCTTCTGCCATTATAGTAGGAGAATCGTCTTTTTAATTTTCAAATAGGAATCCGCATTTTCAGCAAGAGTACCTTACTTTCAACCATTGGACCCAATCTTTTCTAAGAACCTTGTTCAATTTATAATAATGGTTTTATTTTAGGTTATCCATAACTAATAAAACAACCTAAAAATTGACTAAAGATAAGCATTTAATCGATTATTTGTAGTAATTAAAATTGGCATGATTCTTGCTTTATAAAAACTGTAACTTCAGAATTTTATAACACAATGAAATGAGGTGGACGACTTATAGTGGAGCCAATCAAAATAATGAGGTAAAAAGCTCCAATGGATAGAGGAGGCGCAAGATGAAAAAAGAATTTCGTAATTGGGGGATACTAAATGCAATCAATTAGGAAAGAGATAGCAGTTGCAAAGACAGCTGATCAGGAGAGAGTGGAGAAGAAAAGAAGATTCGTACAGCTTGACGCTTATGTTCTATTATTTTTTGTGGCATTGATCTGCGCTATTGCTACATACATTTTACCGGCAGGTGGATTTGAAAAGATAAAAAAAGGAGATATCACCGTAACGGTACCTGGAAGTTTTCATTTTGTTCATTCAAACCCCACTGGTTTCGTAGACTTCTTTACTACGATCCAAAACGGAATGGTAATGGGCGCACCGCTTATTTTCCTTATCTTATTTACAAGCGGAGCCTTAGCTGTCATTGAAAAATCGGGTGCGATCGATGCGTTTCTTAAATCAACCCTTACTCGATTCAGGAATCGCTTGCTGTTTTTAATTATCCCTGTAGGATTGATATTGTCTGTTTTGGGAACGACTGGAATTGTGGTTAATTCGGTAATCGCTTTCATACCATTAGGATTATTTATCGCACGTGGATTGAAATTGGATGCTATTTTCGGCGTTTCCCTTATCTATCTAGGAACCTATGCTGGTTGGAACGTACCTGTTTTTGCTCCTCAAACGCTTGGACTATCCCAGCGTATTGCCGAACTTCCGCTTTTCTCGGGAATGGGTTACCGGATCATTATCTACCTAACATTTCTCGCCTGTACTCTTTTATATGTATATTTGTATGCGCGCAAAATTCGAAAGGACCCGACCAAGAGCATCCTTGGCCCAGAATCGCTCTCTTCTGATGCAGTGAAAGGTGCTGAAGTGGAGACTACGGTAACGGTTTCCTTGCAGCAAAAGCTAATCTTATCGTTTGCGGGATTATCTTTGCTAGGTTTTATGATTTTCTCTCAGATATTTAAATGGACGGAAAATGAAATGGCTGGTCTTTTCATTTTTATTGCCATCGGCGCAGGTTTGATCGCACGAATGAGTGCAAATGACATTGCATTCACATTTATTCAAGGCTGTAAACAAATGGTCTATGGAGCTCTTATTGTGGGGATGGCTAGAGCAGTGGGCTTAATCCTTGATGATGCAAAGATATTAGATACCATCGTCAATGCGTTGGTCCAACTCCTTGAACCGTTGTCTCCGATTGCCGCTTCGATTGGAATGTATATCGGAAGTGCGGCTCTGCACTTTTTGATTTCTTCCGGTTCCGGGGAATCTACCGTGTTGATGCCGATTCTTGTCCCTTTGGCAGATTTGCTGCATATTACACGTCAAGTAGCTGTCCAGGCGGTTATGCTTGGGGAGGGGTTAGTAAATACCATAAATCCAACATCAGGTGTGCTGATGGGTGTACTAGCAATGAGCGGCATCTCTTATGGAAAATGGCTGAAGTTCATGCTTCCATTAACGGCAGTTTGGTTTGTTTTCGGATTAATTTTCATCATTATCGGTATGATGATCAACTGGGGACCTTTATAAGAACTAGAAGATAAATATAGGGGATTTCAAATATGGATAAATTACTAGAATACTTTAAGCAACACCAAGAAGAGATCCTGGAGGATCTAAAAACACTTGTGCTGGCTGAGTCACCTTCGCATTCGAAAGTACGGGTGGATCAATGTGGAGAAGTGATTCAACAGCTGTTTAAGAAGCATCTTGACGTTGAGGCGGAAGTTATTCCCCAGGAGCATGCGGGGAATCACCTGCGGTTTAGTTATGGGAAAGGCGATGCCCAAATCTTGATCATAGGCCATTTTGACACTGTCCAGGAGGTAGGAAGGCTTTCCTACCGTGTAGAAGGAAACAAAGCGTATGGGCCGGGCATCCTCGATATGAAAGGAGGAATTATCCAGGCTCTTTGGGCGCTGAAAGCTTGCCGTGAGTTGGGGATTTCCTTAAACAAGAAAATCGTTTTCTTATGTACAAGCGATGAAGAGGTTGGAAGCAAAACATCTAGGGCATTAATCGAACGGGAAGCTTTAAAGAGCCAGGCTGTTCTCGTTCCGGAGCCGGCAGCGCCACATACAGGTGCACTTAAAACAGCCCGAAAAGGAGTTGGCAGGTTTTCGATCCAGATTAAAGGAAAAGCAGCGCATTCAGGGCAAAATCATCAGGATGGAATCAGCGCGGTACAGGAAATGGCTCATCAGATTTTATTCTTGCACTCACTTACTGATTATAAGTTGGATACAACTCTAAATGTGGGCGCGGTACGAGGAGGGACCGTCGAAAATGTGGTAGCAGAACAAGCGGAATTGGCTGTGGATCTGCGAATCAGCCAGTTCCGTGAAGCGGAACGTGTTTCGAAAATCATTTATGGGCTAAAGCCGCATCTGGAAGGGATATCCTTACAAGTTGCAGGTGGAATTACCCGCCCGCCTATGGAAAGAACAGCTCAAAATGAAAAATTGTTTAATCTGGCAAAAACATGTTCATCTGAATTAGGGTTTCACTTGACTGAGGAATCAGTGGGTGGGGGCAGTGATGGGAATTTCACTTCCGTATTAGGCATTCCTACGTTAGATGGGTTAGGTTCAGTGGGAGAAGGTAACCATGCCGAAAATGAGCATATTGAAATCGATCAACTTCCCGTTAGGGCAACCTTGATTACCCACCTTCTTCGTAAGCTATAATTTTAAATAAACAAAAATGCAAGTGCCGGTTTGGTACTTGCATTTTTTTCGCATAGGAAAGTTTAATTTAGAAAAAGCGTGAAAAACAAACAAATTTTCCTATCGGGATAAATAACTTCCTCTAATAGCCGTCTCGTTCCCTGAAATACTCCAATAGGAATTATTTAGGTATAGTTTTAGGCTTGTGTTTAGGTTATTATTACCCTAAAAAAGGGGTTTTAAAAGGAGAGAAAAATGGAGAGACCAAGTATTTTACTGCTAACAAGAGGGGAAAAGCTAGCACAAACCTTTGAGACTAACCTGAGGATGTTTTTCGGTACCAATATTCAGATTTATATCGTTCATGAGCACGGGGAGCTGGAAAGCCAATTAGTGGATAAGTGTGAACTGATTCTAGTTTCCTCCGAAAGTATATTGGAGCGTTTACCGAAACTACTACATGAGCGGGCCCTGTTTGCCAGAAGAACCGTTCATTTGCCAAAGCTCGAGCAACTGATGGATTTGGCTCCGGGAACCCAATGTCTATTTGTCTCGAACAGTATGGACACAATTGTAGATGCCATCGAGCTTTTGAATCGCCTGGGATTTGACCATTTGGACTTTATTCCATATGTTCCGCAGACAGCGGAAATCCGGCCTGTACTTGAGGATATCGATGTGGCGGTTACTCATGGATTAAAAGA
Organism: Neobacillus drentensis; assembly: GCF_036965425.1. Lineage (GTDB taxonomy): Bacteria > Bacillota > Bacilli > Bacillales > Cytobacillaceae > Neobacillus > Neobacillus drentensis_F. The sequence goes on from NZ_JBALPP010000066.1 coordinate 15,204, forward strand.
ACTTGTCCCGGAGACGATTGGTAAAGTGATTGATTTGGGTATACGCCCGATCGATTTGACAACGATTTATGATATTGCTCAACAATTGAATCTTCCTATAGAAAATGCGCATTTCTATACAGCGGAGTTTTTCCGTGATTTTGTCCGCCTTGGAAGAAATTTAGCCAATTCCGTAAACAATGAGAAGCGGTTAAATCAAAAGCTGGAATCCATATTTAATGCTGTTCATGAAGGAATTATCAGTATGGATGAATGGGGATATATTACGGTTTTTAATGAAGAAGCCGAGAAAATACTCAGCCTGTCTGCAGAGAATTGCCTTGGAAAGACGTGCTGGGATGTAATCTCTGATTTTAACCTGAATCAGATTTTTCAATCCCACGCGGAGGAGTCCAATCAATTATTGGAGATACGGAACAAAGTTCTTCTGGTTACCAAAGTTCCCATGATGCTGGACGGGCATTTGATGGGCGTCGTTGTTACGTTTCAAGACGTCACGATTGTTCAACGAATTGAACAGGAAATCCGCAAAAATAACAGCCGTCTGGGATTAACTACAAAATATTCTTTTGAAAATATTATCGGTGTAAGCGGGTCCATCACCTCTACGAAACAGGTTGCTGTCAGACTGGCAGAAAGTGATTTTACCGTATTGATCACAGGAGAAAACGGTACGGGCAAGGAAGTATTTGCCCAAGCGATTCATAAATATTCCACCCGGCGGGATGGCCCGTTCGTCCCGGTCAATTTTGCCGGCCTTACAGAAAGTTTGGCAGAAAGTGAATTGTTTGGATACGAAGAGGGCTCTTTCACAGGAGCTAAGAAAGGAGGGAAAATGGGGCTATTCGAATTGGCTCATAATGGAACCATTTTTCTGGATGAGATTGGAGATGCTCCTCTCAGTATTCAGGCAGCCTTGCTGCGTGTGCTCCAAGAGCGGCAAGTGATGCGGGTAGGAGGAAATCGCGTAATTCCCATCAATGTCAGGGTGATCGCTGCCACGAACCGAAACCTGAATAGTATGGTGTCAAAGGGTGCTTTTCGGGAAGATTTGTACTATAGACTCAATGTTTTGCCGTTAGATATCCCAAATCTTAGAGAACGGCAAGAGGATCTTTTTATCCTCATTGACAATTTCCTTCATGATAATGGGCGAAAGCTGCGATTTACACCTGAAGTAAAAAATGTTCTTTTAAAATACAGCTGGCCAGGTAATATTCGGGAGTTGGAAAATTTCATTAAGTATCTGAAGGTAATTGTAGAAGGAGATACAGTGAAATTACAACATATTCCTGATCGTATATTGAATAGCAGCGGTATCTTGTCACGCCCTCACGGTCCGACAGCCGGAGGGGAAACCGTGGAAAGAGAGGAAATCCTTCAATTCTTGTCACGTCACGGTTCCCTAATGGATTATGAGGATATATTGACAATCCTGTGGAATTTCAGTAAACGCCAGGAGCGAGTGGGACGGACCGTTTTATGCTCATTGATCTCCCGTCCTTTATCCGAAGCTCAAATTCGCAATAAGCTATCGATCCTCCAACGGTGTAGATGTGTCGAAGTAGGTGTCAAGAAGCAAGGTACAACGATCACTCCTACGGGAATACAGGTTTTACAATGGATCAAGGAGTAAATAATTAATAGAAAAGAAAATTATTTTTAAAACACAATCTGCAATTACAAACGAAGAATCCCTTTTGATGAAATCTTTTTTCAAAATGGATTCTTTCTTTAATA
>NZ_JBALPP010000067.1:0-36647 GCF_036965425.1 Neobacillus drentensis
TGAAGATTTACATAATTTCATTCTAGGTAAACTAAGTAAAAATATTTTTTTACAAAAGGTTGTAACCGTTTTCTTTTTGAAAATAGAAGACTGCAATCTTCATAATTTAATTGAAAAGGTGACTTGATTATGGCGGATGAAAAAATTGTGCGCCTTGTTGAAGTAGCAAAAATGTATTATCAATTAGACTACAGCCAACAAGAAATCGCGAAAAAGTTAGGTATTTCCCGTCCCACCGTTTCAAGACTTCTTTTGCAAGCTGTTCAAGAAGGTGTTGTTCATATCAAAATATGCGATCCCGCTGAAGATGTCCAGGAGCTCGCAATGCAGGTAAAGGAAAAATTCCAATTAAAGCATTGCATTGTCGCCTCAATCCCTGAATATGAGGACGAACTAATAAAAGAGAAACTAGGAGATGTATCTGCCGAATACTTGCATAAAATTGTACAAAGTGGCGATACCATCGGAATAACTTGGGGAACAACTCTTTATCAACTCGTGAAAAAACTTCAGCCAAAGAATGTAAAGGATGTTACGATCGTCCAGCTAAATGGTGGGGTGAGTTACTCAGAATCTAATACGTATGCATCAGAAATCATAAACGGTTTGGCAAATGCCTTTCATACTACTCCACATTTCCTGCCCGTACCGGCGGTAGTGGATCATATTGTCGTAAAGCAAGCGATTGTTGCGGATCGGCATGTGAAAAAAATTATGGAACTAGGTCAAAAGGCCAATATTGCCATTTTCACGGTAGGGGAACCGGGTGAACAATCAACGCTGATGCATGCAGGGTACTTTTTGGATAATGACATTGAAATTTTACGGAAGAATCAAACTGTTGGTGATATTTGTTCTCGATTTATTGATATCGAAGGGAAAATAAGCCACGAGGCTTTAAATGACCGTACCATTGGGATTGAACTCTCCCATTTAACTGAAAAAGAATATGGCATCTTAATTGCAGGTGGAAATTCAAAAGTGGACGGTATTTATGGTGCCCTTCACGGACGGCACGCCAATGTCCTAATAACCGATCAGTACACTGCAAAAGCCTTACTCGAAATGGGGGGTGATAACATAAATGGATAAAGAAAAAATTAGGGATTTAGTCAAAGAAATTGTCAAAGATATGCTTCAAAAAGCAAAGCAGGTACCTATTGCTGCTTCCAATCGGCATATCCATTTATCTCCAGAACATGTTGAAAGATTGTTCGGCCGCGGATATCAGTTAACTAAACTTAAAGTTTTGTCACAACCGAATCAATTTGCCGCAAAGGAAACCGTGACTTTGATCGGGCCAAGGGGAAAGATCCCAAACGTCCGTGTTATTGGTCCGGCAAGAGGAAATACACAAGTCGAAGTATCTTTATTTGATGGTTTCACATTGGGAGTTAAGCCGCCGATACGTAATTCTGGTGATCTAAAAGGTTCTGAATCTATTACGATTCAGGGACCGCGCGGCCAAATCACGATTAAAGAGGGTTTAATTTGCGCAGCGCGCCATATCCATATGCATACCAGCGATGGTGAAGCTTTTGGTGTGGCAGATGGGGATGTGGTACAAGTAAAGGTCGACGGTCCTCGAGGAACTATTTTTTCAAATGTGCTTATTCGGGTATCACCTAAATACAAGCTTGAGATGCATATCGACCTTGATGAAGCCAATGCGGCCAACATCAAAAATGGATATTTAGGTGAAATTATAGCGGTTGAAAGTCGAAATCAAGTGAGCGGAGGCTGAATCTGGTGGATGTCAAAACGAAGGTGAAAATGCTTGTCCAGCAGGTAGTCGAAGCCTACTTAAAAGAACAACTGCAAGGAAAAGAAAAAGAAAAACATTCAATCGCCATTCTTTTAGGCTATCAATCTCAAAATCCATCAGTGGTTTTGGAAGCGGTTACTCCACTAATCGATTCCTACGAGGTGACATTGATTTTATCAAAAGAATGGCTGCCTTCACATGCTGCGTTTAGTGGAAAGCCATATGTTTTGTTAGATGAGACCTCGCAGCAGGAATTAAATAGAATTGTTGAGAGTTGCAGTACTTTGGTTGTCCCGGTTGCTTCTTATCGCTTATTATCTAAGCTTGCCTTAACAATGGATGATGAATTGGCCGTATGGCTGGCTCTACAATATCAATTGCTTGGTAAGCCGGTTGTAATAGCTAAAGATTATATCGAGCCAAATGTATACCAGCAAATTCATGCGCCCCATTCTGTTCAGGAACGCTTGCAGTCCTACATTAGGCAAATTCAAGCGGATCAGGTGAAATGGGTACCGCTCAGTAAACTTGCGCAAACGGTCGATGCTCAGCTAACGGCATACAAGGAAAAGCAGTCTCTCATTCTCGCCAAACATGTGGAAAAAGCATTTCAGGATGGACTGAAGGAAATCGTGGTTCCTGATAAGAGCAGGGTGACACCTTCTGCTAAGGACTTAGCGAAGGAACTCAAAATTCAAATAATAAAAACTTCTCTTTGAAAGGAGGGACGCATTTGATCATTTGTAAAGTGGTTGGTTCCATTGTTTCAACCACCAAAGCAGAAAAGCTAAAAGGGAAAAAGCTCCTCATTGTTCAGCCTCTGGATATGAAAACGATTGAGGAAGACGGAAAACCTTTAGTGGCGATAGATACTGTAGGCTCTGGTGTTGGTGAAGTTGTCCTGCTGGTCAGCGGTAGCTCGGCCAGACAAACAGAAATTACAAACGGAGTTCCGGTTGATGCGGCTATTGTAGGAATTGTCGATCAAATAGAAATTCAAGGAACCTTAACCTTTAACAAAGGAGAGAGCTAATTTTGCAAATTAATGAAACCGATATCAAAAAAATGGTTGAACAAGTGCTGCAACAATTAGGTCAAAGTCAGCCAGACAGCAGCCCGGTTTCTACATTACCAGAATTCAACTTTGGAAATGGTGTGTTTACCACTGTTGACGAAGCGGCTGCAGCAGCAAGACTTGCATGGGAAAAGCTTCGCAAGCTTCCAGTGGCTGTAAGAAGACAAATGATTGAGAACATGCGTGAAGTAAGCCGAAAGCATGTCAATGACCTGGCAAAGCTGGCTGTTGAAGAGACGGGCCTTGGAAGAGTGGAAGATAAGGTTGCAAAAATTTTACTAGCCACGAACAAAACACCTGGCTTGGAAGACTTAAACAGCACATCTTATTCAGGTGATGATGGGTTAACGCTTGTGGAATATGCACCAATTGGTGTATTTGGGTCAATTACTCCATCCACAAACCCTGCTGCAACGATTATCAATAACTCGATTTCTCTTCTTGCAGCAGGGAATACGGTTGTTTACAACCCGCACCCAAGTGCTAAACGAGTTTCGATTAAAACGATGCAACTGCTCAACGAAGCCATTTTGGCTGCGGGAGGACCAGAAAATACTTTGACCTCGGTAGCGGCGCCAAATCTGGAAACTTCGGCACAGGTCATGAACCATCCACAGGTAAATGCACTGGTTGTTACAGGAGGCGGTCCTGTGGTAAAGGCAGCGATGGCTGTAGGCAAAAAGGTCATTGCTGCCGGTCCTGGAAATCCTCCGGTCGTCGTGGATGAAACCGCGATTATTTCAAAGGCAGCTGCTGATATTGTCAAGGGAGCAAGCTTTGATAACAACGTTTTATGTACGGCTGAAAAAGAGGTCTTTGTTGTTGAAAAAGTGGCAAATGCCCTTAAATCTGAAATGGTGAAGAATGGAGCGATTGAGCTTAAAGGCTTCCAATTCGAAAAACTGCTTGAAAAAGTCCTTGTTAAGAAAGGTGATAAGTTTTATCCGAACCGTGACTTTATCGGTAAGGATGCGAATGTTATCTTACAAGCAGCTGGCATTCAGGCCAATCCTGATGTGAGATTGATTATTGCGGAGACCAACCAGGATCACCCATTAGTGATGACAGAAATGTTAATGCCAATTTTACCAATCGTCAGAGTCCCTAACGTTGATAAAGCCATTGAATTAGCGGTAATCGCTGAAAAAGGCAACCGCCACACTGCGATTATGCATTCACAAAACATCACCAATTTGACCAAAATGGCACAGGAAATTCAAGCAACTATTTTTGTGAAAAATGGTCCTTCTGTTTCGGGATTAGGCTTTGAAAGTGAGGGCTTCACAACCCTGACAATTGCTGGTCCTACTGGTGAAGGTTTAACCAGCGCAAAAACATTTACACGTCAGCGCCGTTGTGTTTTAGTAGATGGATTTAGAATTATCTAGTGGGGTGTGTTAATTGGCAAAATCTAAAGATGAAAAGACTGTCACTTCACAATCAGAAAAAACAAAAAAGCAAATAAAACAAAAATTAGAGGTTCCTAAAGGAGGAAATATCATGGGTCAAGAAGCATTAGGAATGATTGAAACAAAAGGTTTAGTAGGTGCAATCGAAGCAGCAGACGCAATGGTTAAAGCAGCAAATGTTACATTAGTGGGCAGAGAATTAGTGGGTGCAGGTCTTGTAACCGTTATGGTTCGCGGAGATGTAGGCGCAGTTAAAGCCGCAACTGAAGCTGGTGCAGAAGCAGCTCAGCGCGTTGGAACACTTCTTTCAGTACACGTGATTCCACGTCCAAACGGCGATGTTGAAGGTATCCTGCCAAAGAGTGAATAAGGGGAAGCGAAATGGAACAATCCATTGAAAGCTTTATCAAAAATCTCGTAAGGGACACGATTGTACACACACTCGGCGAGCTGCAAATCCAAAACGATCGGCAGACCTATGTTATTGCCAATTGGAAAATGAACAATACACTCAGTACGACAGCAGAATTTTTTCAAAAAATAAACAGCAGCATGGACGTTTCAGTGGTGGTTTGTCCGCCTTCCCAGCTGCTTTATCCCGCTCATCTTTTTATTAAACAATCAGGAAAACCGATTCATCTTGGTGGACAAAATGTCCATTGGGCTGAGAAAGGTGCATACACTGGTGAGACATCCACAAATATGCTGAAGGATGTTGGCTGTGAATATGTGATAATTGGCCACTCCGAAAGAAGACAATATGCGGGTGAAGATGATGATTTAGTGAATTTAAAAGTGAAGCAGACAATCAAAGCCGGACTCATCCCGATTATCTGCATAGGAGAAACGCTGGGTCAGAAAAATTCGATGCAAACAGAACACGTCTTATCAACCCAGCTAGTTGGAGCCATAAGAGATATAGATACCAGCAATTTTATTATCGCTTATGAACCGGTATGGGCCATTGGAACAGGGCAATCAGCAACAGCTGAATTAGCTCAACAAACTCATGCTTATATCCGTTCTGTTTTAAAACAAATCCTGGGTGGAAATGCAGATACCATCTCGATTTTATATGGTGGTTCAGTTAATGAAGGCAATGCTGCCGAATACAGTGCGAAGCCGGATATTGATGGTGTTCTGGTAGGAGGCGCTAGCTTAAATCCCCAGTCTTTTGATGGAATTATCAATGTATTTGCCAAAGGAGAACAAAGGTAATGAAAAAAGTTGCAATTGGCAGTGACCATGGTGGATACGAACTGAAAGAAAAGTTAAAAGCCTACTTAACGGAATTAGGCTATGAATATCTTGATTTTGGCTGTAAGGCAAACGAATCAGTAGATTATCCCGATATCGCTTTTTTAGTGGGCGAAACAGTTGCCACAAATGATGACTATGTTGGCATCATGATTGATGGTGTCGGCGTCGGCAGCGGCATGGTTTTAAATAAAATTCCAGGTGTTCGCGGTGCAGTGTGCTGGGATTTATCCTCAGTCATCAACAGCAAGGAGCACAATAACGCCAACGTGTTATCGATTGGCGGGCAGTTTATCGGTGAAGGTCTGGCTAAGCAATTAGTGAAAACCTGGCTGGAAACTGATTTTGCCGGCGGCCGTCATGATCGCCGCGTTACTAAAATCATGGAAATTGAAAGTCGGTTTTTATACAGATAAAGGCAGGTTAAACTATGTTCGTAGCCAAAGTGATTGGAAATATGGTTTGTACTCATAAAAATGATAATTTAAGAGGTTTAAAGCTTCTGATTGTCCAACCGGTTGATGACCAGTTGAAGGATAAAGGCAAACCACTTGTGGCTATAGATACGATTGGACAGTCGGGGGAAGGAGATCTCGTTTATCTGGCAAAAAGCCGGGAGTCTTCCTTACCGCTTAACAAAGATTTAGTCCCATCTGATGCTGGGATTTTAGGAATCATTGATTACTATAATGTGACGAAACGAATGGAGGAATAATAAATGAGCAACGCATTAGGAATGATCGAAACCAAAGGTTTGGTAGGGGCAATTGAAGCAGCAGACGCGATGACAAAAGCAGCAAACGTAACTTTACTAGGAAAGGTTAATGTTGGCGGCGGTTTAGTTTGTGTCATGGTTCGCGGAGATGTTGGTGCAGTTAAAGCGGCAACAGAAGCAGGTGCAGATGCTGCACAGCGTGTAGGCGAATTCTTATCAGTACACGTTATCCCAAGACCACATTCAGATATCGAAAAAATTCTTCCAGTTGTAAAGTAATGAAACTAGCAAAGGTCGTTGGGAATGTCGTTTCAACGATAAAGACACCCAGCCATCAAAACAAAAAACTAATGGTTGTCATTCCGGTTGATGCCGCGGGTAAAGAAATCGGCGAACCGATCATTGCATTTGATCGGTTCCATGCCGGGGTTGGCGATTATGTGCTTTTACTTGAGGAAGGTGGTTCGGCACGTGACATATTAGAAGATCCTAAGGGTTCGTTTGATGCCGTCATTGCCGGAATCGTTGATCGATTAGAATAACGTGAGGTGAGCAAGATGCAAATCGAAGCATTAGTGGAACAAATTACTAATCAAATTATGCAGCAATTAACTAATAAACAAGAGTTGAAGGAAACAAAACCAGTTGTTTCCCGAAACGTAACTTATAAAGAAGGTTCTGCTTCTAATATCATTACTGGTCCATCTGTTGCAAGAATGATCGACCATACATTATTAAAGCCAGAAGCGTCAAAGGACCAAATAGTGAAGCTTTGTGAAGAAGCAAAGGAACATAAATTTGCGACTGTTTGTGTGAATCCGTATTGGGTGCAGACTGCGGCAAAAGAACTTAAAGGCTCTGGTGTAGGTATTACGACAGTTGTTGGCTTCCCATTAGGAGCAACTAGCACGTTTGTTAAAATAGCAGAAACTCGTGATGCGATTGCGAACGGTGCAACTGAAATCGACATGGTCATTAACATTGGGGCACTAAAATCCGGTGACTTTGAAACCGTTAAAAAGGACATTGAAGGTGTAGTATTAGCCGCAAAAGGTCATGCTCCAGTTAAGGTTATTATTGAAACAGGACTGCTAGAAATTGAAGAGAAGAAAAAGGCTTGTATTTTAGCAAAAATGGCCGGTGCTGATTTTGTTAAAACATCAACCGGTTTTGGACCAGGCTGTGCAACAGCGGAAGATATCAAATTAATGCGCGAGTCAGTAGGACCAGATATGGGTGTAAAAGCTTCAGCGTGTGTTAGAGATTTAGATACAGCACGAAAACTAATTCAAGCTGGCGCGACAAGAATTGGTGCAAGTTCAAGTATTGCGATTATTACTGGCGGACAAGGAACCGGATATTAAAATGTTCCTTGGAATAAATGAGTTTTTCATATAGTTTTTTTTCTATATGAAAAACTCATTTTTCTTATTTTCCTATTATAAAAGTATTGATAATTTTTAGATATTTTACTATAATGATATTAACGAAATGTAATCGCTTACATACACGAGGGGTGTTTCGAATGAACAATATTGGACATCAATTAAAGAAAATTAGATTAAATCGTGAAATTGAAATAGAAAAACTTGCCCTATTATCAGGCCTAAATGCCGAAACCATCGCTGCCATTGAAGAAGGCGATCAGGATGTACAAATTTCCACATTAGCAAAAATATCCAATGTATTAAATTGCACATTCTCAATTGGTGATGTATCTATATAATAATATTGGAATACAAATAAACAACATGGTATAGTAATTCCATTAGCAAAAAGTTCAATCTTAAGATGATTGAGCTTTTTTTATTTAGAAGGAAGAGAAATATGACATCAACAAAAGCTTATATCAAAGAATGGCAGCAGGCACTGCAAAATGAAATAAACTATTTAAAAAAATATGGCAGTAATAAATACCTCATTACAAATGGAAGGCTGCTCTCGACTGAAGGCTCGTATACCTATTATTTTGATACTTTTGGTAATTTACGGATACCAGTAGGTACAGCGATTAAATTAGAATGGGGCAGTATGAAGCAATCAGGACGTGTCCTGTCTTCAGAGGGTAAAGGGGTCATGCTATCCTTAGAGAAATCATTCGGCGATTTAGTAGATGAGGCTTATCTAATTCATGATCCTTGGGAATTACTCGAACAGCTAATTCTGCGCCTGGATGAAATAAAAAAAAATAAGCAGAAACGTCTCCGGATAAAGACATTGTTGGATCCCTCAATGCCGGCAAAGCACCCGCAGGAAAAGATAAAAAGTAATGTTCATGAGTTATTATTACGATCAAAATATAATCCTGTCACTTTTGTCTGGGGACCTCCTGGAACTGGTAAAACGTATACCCTTGCCAGAGTGGCCGCAAATAAATATTTCCAGGAAAAGCGAGTGCTCATATTATCACATAGTAACCAAGCAGTCGATGTCCTGATAGGTGAGATTTCAAGCTTTGTTACCAAGAAAAATCGATTTATTGAAGGGGACATCCTTCGCTATGGGTTTCTAACCGGTGACCAGCTTGCCAATCATGATACGGTTACAACCAGTCAACTGCTCGAGAAACAAGACCCAGAGCTTGCAGCGGATAAAGAACTTTTAGTTGAGGAAAGACGGAAGCTTAAGCATGATTTAGCGCGTTCTTTTAGTAAAAGAGACACCGATTCATTGCTGGAGCTGGAGACCAAGATTGCGAAGGTCCTTGAGAAAATTCGCCAAAAGGAGATTGAGTTTGTCAAGAATGCGTATATTGTAGGTACTACACTTGCTAAAGCTGCGAGTGATCCCGTGATATATGATAAGGATTTTGACGTAGTTATTCTCGACGAGGCAAGCATGGCATATGTTCCTCAAGCAGGTTTTGCAGCATCATTAGGAAAAAGAGTCATCATTTGCGGTGATTTTAAGCAGCTGCCGTCGATTGCTGCATCCAGAGATGCTTTAGTAACCAAATGGTTGAAAGAAGATATATTTCATCGGGCCGGAGTGGTTGAGTGGGTTAAGGAAGGCAAGCTGCATCCGCATTTATTTTTACTAAAAGAACAGCGAAGGATGCATCCGGACATTTCATCCTTTACCAATCAATACATTTATCATTCGCTTGTGGGTGATCATGAAAGTGTTCGAAAATCACGCAATGCAATTGTTGAAATTCACCCATTTCCTGGACGTGCTTCTATTTTAGTAGATTCAAGCTTTACTGGAGCACATTGCATATCAGAAATAAACTCTAATTCAAGGCTAAATCTATGGCAGTTGCTGCTATCTTTTCAGGTTATTCATGAATCCTATTTAGGGGGAGCACGTTCTATTGGTTTTGTAACACCATACAGGGCTCAAGCCAATTTAATGGAATTGTTATTAGAGGATGTATATGAACACGAACGCTTAAACGCAGATATTATTTCAGCAACTGTGCATCGATTCCAGGGCAGCGAGAGGGATGTGATGGTTTTCGATACAGTTGATGGTGAACCGCAGGAACGTGCTGGCATGCTATTAACGGGCGCAGATAGTGAACGATTAATCAATGTTGCCATCACCAGGACGAAAGGAAAATTCATCCATGTCAGCAATCAAGCGTTTATAAAGAAACATGTATATCATTCAAAAACATTAAGGCAGTTAGTCGAACATCAAATGAGACATAATCAAGCAGTTAGAAAGAATGAAATTGGCAGCTGGATCAGAAATCAACATTCTAAATTACAATGGATGCATGCTAGAAAGCTTGAAAAAGTATTTCAGGATATTAATTCGGCCAGATCGTCCATCATACTCTCACTACCAGATGGAGCCGAACTGTCGGAGGATTGGAAGCTAAAATTGAAAAATAGAGATAAACGAACGTCCTTCATTATTTTTTCGGAGGAGGACTGGACGGATTTAGGGCCAACTCAATTAATACAAGCGAGAATCCCATTTCCCTTTATAATGATCGACAAGCAGATTTTTTGGCTCGGGATGATGATCGAGGGAATTAAGGCTATTAAGCCTCCATATATTGCAGCACGGCTCGAATCAGCGAAGATTTCGGAGTACATTTTAAGTCAGTTCCATGGACGTTGGAAATAGAAAAAAGCATCACCGATGCTTTTTTCTATTTCCCTGCTATCGAAATCTCCGATATCTGAATTTATTACTATCACTGCTGCTTTCGATTGATTCCTCTTTGCTTTCCTCATCATTTTCGATTGTGGCAAACCCGTCACTGCTCTCTATTTCATTGCTAACATCATTGGTGTTTACGGCAGGATCATTATTATTTTCTTCATTGGTATCTACTACGGAAGTGCTGAGTATTTCGGTAATTTCCGTTTGAGTTTCCACATTAATATCGATGGCTTCATCTGAGCTTTCCTCATCGTCCTCCCCTAAGGGAGATTCTTGTTTTGTTCGTTGTATTTTTCCAAGTGCATCTTGCCTTAGATTTGCGATTCCGATAATTTCATCTAAAAGGGCTGCAAACCTATTGAAATCAACATTGTTTTCTCCACTATTTAGAATAACATTTAAAAAGTCCTCTTGAAAAATCTGATATTCTCTTTCGAATTGGCTGCTGTCCATCTGCCTAAAGGTCACACCGTTAATGCGAATAAATTCAAAGATTAATTGGGTAATGGCTTGGTTTGCAGCCTGTAATTCAGGAGAGCTGCTTAGAAAATTGTTCAAATCGCGAAGTGTTTTATAATAACTTTTGAAATTTCGGTTAGCTTCTAAAAATTCCAGTTTACTCAAAGACGTATTCCTCCTTCATTTTTTTCCTTTTGTATTAAAGATATGCAAGGAAGATTCATCTAGAAGATAAAACTAAAGAAGGAGGAAGACTGACAATTTATAAAAACGATTCACGCAGATGGCAGGCAAGCTGTACCTTTAAAAAATTCTCAGGTTCTTCAAGGGACATGCCTAATTGTTCTTCAATTTTTTTCAGCCTTAAGTAAAGTGTGTTTACATGAATATGCAGCTTCTGAGCTGTCTTAGCTGACGAGCGATTTGTTTGTATAAAGGTTATGAGGGTCTTTTCTAAATCATTATTATTACCTTTAATGGAATTCAAAGGTGTGAAAATTTCTTCAAGGAACCTTTCAATTTCTTCAGAAGACTGATTAATAAACAGGCGGTTTATCCCTATCTCGGAAAAATGGATCATACCTGATTTTTGGCGTGAGATAAGATATGAGACGGCTTTGTTCGCTTCATTGTGTGATTTGGCAACAGATTCAATTCCTTGATAAACCGAACCAACCCCGACAAACAGATGGATATGATCGTTAAGTTCACTTTCTTTTAAAATAGTATCCAATTTTTTCATTACCGATCGTTTGTCTGCAGGGTTCGTAGGAGAGAATAGAATGGTAACTTTGTTATGATTACCAAATACGATTTTTTTATGATCTAATAGGACTTGTTTGATACGGGATATGAATCGATGAACAATGCTATCTAGTATTTGAAGATCTTTAAAATTAGCAATTGTAATAATAACCGTGAACAGGTTTGATTTAAGATCCAAGCCAAGATTCATTGCTTTTTTGGTTAGTAAATCAGGGTTATCGTTTAATAATAAGTCATTATAAAATTCATGGGTCTTTTTATAATAGATATCTGCCAATGACTTCTTTTTGGCTAATTCCATTGCTAGCACCGTTGCCCCTCTATCAATGATGATATGTTCCAGCTGTGTTAATGGTCGATTAATAACAATAATCATACATCCGTTACAAACAGATCCAACTAAAATTGGGTAAATGTAAAATGCCTTTTCATCCTGATCGAAAAGTTCAACGTAAATGGGAACTTTTCGGGTGGTTAGGAGTTTTGTTAGTTCATCCATCGAAAAAGGATGTTCTTTTTGCTTTGGAAAGTGTTCACTTTCGATCATGTCCACAAATATTAATGACAAACCAAGCATTCGATTTAATTCTTGAGTGATCGTTTCAACTCCTCTATTTTGGACAGAGAGCTGTGAAAGTGTAGAATCGACTTCGTTTCGTTTGATTAGGACTTGATTCTTTCGTTTAATTTCCGTAAACAACCGTGCATTTTCCATTGCAATCGCAATTTGTGCAGCTAAACCCTGTAAAAGTTGAAAATCCCAATCAGTAAGATTCCGTTCTCGGTCATCTTGATGAATGCTTAAAACTCCAATAATCTCATCCCGAAATTTTATCGGAATTGTGACAGATACTTTTACCCTGTGATTGTGAAACGCATGCTTTAAATATTTGTAATTTTCGTCAGATGTTCCTTCCATCGCTTCATTAGCCTCACGAAATGAATAATAGATTCTTGGTTGTCCATCGAGAAATGTTTTGCCTGTTACTGACTCTCCAATTTTATATCGTACTTTTTCTATTTCTTTTTTCCATCCTCTATAGGCTTTACATACTAAACGGTCTAATGCCGGGCTATACATCCAAAAAACACAGGCTTCCGATCCCGGAATTACAGCGGCTACGTTATCTAAAATTTTCGCCAATAATTCATCAAGGTCAAGTGAAACCGTTATGTTTTGCACACCCTCGATCAGCTTTTCCAATTCTATTCCTTTTCTTTTCATCAAGTGATCAGTGTAAAAGGGATACATCAGGTGGTATAAAAGGTTAATATTACCCTTTTCTAATGGCGTAGTTGTTTCAGTATAGAGGATAGTAACCTTATAGTCTTGTGGATAATCCAGTGTTAACAATTGGGGGTTGTCCAAGCTGGACGGTTGAATCCCCTTTTTGGTGGTTGGGGAAGGAAAAGCACGAAAACCCTGTCTATCTGTTAAAATCCATCGATGTTCTACAGGAGTATAAAACCAAATCTCATAACATGAAATTCCGAGATTTTGAATAAAAAAGGATCGGAGCTGTGCAAGATTTAACATCGATTTATCACCTCACTGTGAACTTCCATAGTTTATTAGATGAAAAGCTATGAGAATCAACATTGTTTTCATTTTATCAATTTCATATACTTACTGTAAATACAGAATTTTCAGAAATAGTTAGATAATGTTGTAAACGCTTACTTTTTGTAAAAAAATCAATTCATTAATGTCGAGAGGGAGTGGAAAGGTTGGGACATATCTCATCCTATATGGCGGGAAATGTTTTCAAATTGCTGGTAAAGACAGGTGATATTGTTGAGTCTGGTGATGAAGTTGTTATTCTTGAGTCAATGAAGATGGAGATTCCGATAACAGTTGAGTCAAAAGCAGTAATAAAGGATGTGAAAGTAAGAGAAGGAGAATTTGTTAATGAGGGGGATATTATTATTGAGTTGGAATAATGTTAACCAGCCGTTGCATGAGTATCTTCGCCATTATTCACGATTCACACCAAATAAAGAAGCGATCATCTTTTATGGAAAAACGATTACCTATCAGGAACTGGATGATTTATCAGATCGATTTGCGATGTTTCTTTATTCCCGTGGAATTAAAAAGGGAGACAAGGTTGCGCTTTTTTTACCCAATTGTCCTCAATATATTATTTGTCATTTTGGAATTCAGAAAATTGGAGCAATTGTGGGTCCATGCAGTCCCATGTTTAAGGAATGGGAATTGGCCTATGAAGTGAATGATTTAGGAGCGAAAGCAATCGTCACCTTGGAACAATTGCACCCCATTGTAGACCAGGTTCGAAATCATTCTTCGATTGAATTGGTTATTACAACGAGCTACATAGATTTTCTTCCAGAAATCCCACAGCCAGAGTTTCCAGAAAAAATACCCCCAAAGAAACGCTTAGCTGATTGCATCGATTTAATACAGATTTTTCAATCAAAAATGGCAAACCCTCCAAGAATAGAGATTGATGTGGAAAATGATGTGTCTCTTATTGTTTATACGTCCGGATCGACTGGACAGCCGAAAGGGGCGATGCTGACATATCGAAATGCATTATATAAATCATATTGTGTTGCGCAAACAAGGAATACAACAGCACATGATATATCATTATCCATTATGCCAATTTGCCATATTGCCGGCATGTTAGGCATGAACGTCGTCATTTTTACTGGTGGAACCCTGGTCTTACTTAATCGTTTTACTCCAGAATCGGCAATGGACGTTATTGAGCGGTACCAGGTCACAGTAGCTCAGACTGTTGTTCCAATGAATATAGCCATTATGAAGCATCCAGATGCCAATAGGGTTGACTTTCGTTCTCTTAGATTGAATGCATGCACCAGCTTTGGCATTCCATTAACCGAGGAAATTTCGAATCAATGGAAGGAGCTTACAGGTGTAGGATTATTTGAATCAGCATACGGGCTAAGTGAAACCCATACGGCCGATACGCTGATGTCCGAAGGAGCTGTCAAATTTGGTACTACCGGCAAGCCCGTATTGGAAACAGAAATAAAAATCATGTCTATTGATGAGCCGCGGAGGGAGGTTCCAATTGGGAAAGAAGGAGAAATTATTGTAAAAAATCCCGGTGTTTTTAAAGGATATTTGAATAAACCGGAAGAAACAGCCCAAACGCTTCGCAATGGATGGGTCTATACAGGTGACATTGGCAAGTTGGATCAAGAGGGATATTTATTTTTTCTCGGCCGTATAAAAGAAATGATCAAGTGTTCTGGATACAGTGTATTTCCTGAAGATGTTGAAATTATGATGATGAACCATCCTGCCATCTCCCAATCAGCTGTGATTGGTGTGCCAGATCCCGTTCGGGGAGAATCAGTAAAGGCTTTTGTGGTGATTAAACCGGAATTCCAAACTAGGATTACGGAAGAGGAGATTATCCGATGGAGCAAGGAAAAAATGGCAGCTTATAAATATCCCCGTTATGTTGAATTCAGGGAGAGTCTGCCAGTTACCGGGACTGGCAAATTGCTTCGAAGGCTGCTTGCAGATGAAGAAAAAGAGAAGGCAAATTATAAGGAGGTTGTCCATGATAAAAATTAACAAAGTCTTATTCGTTGTCCTAATAGCCACATTATTGTTAGTGACTGGCTGCTCCAATAACAGTTCTACAGCTGGTAAAAATACAGCAGGCCAGACGGCAGAAAACCCAAAAAACAGCGAACCGAGGAAAGGAGGCAGCCTTGTTGTTGCCTATGACTCTGATGTGAGTAACTACGATCCCATCCTCGGCAATTCCGGGAACGATCATCCGCTGCTGTATCCAGTTTATGACACATTAGTAAACTATAATGCGAATCTTGAACCTCAACCAGGCCTTGCGGAATCATGGGACACCCCGGATGATAAAACCATTATTCTACACTTAAGAAAAGGGGTAAACTTCCATGATGGAACCCCATTTAATGCAGATGCCGTTAAATTTAACCTTGAACGAGTAAGATCGAAAGAATCAAAAGTATCCGATTTATCTAATGTAGAATCGGTAGAGGTTGTCGATCCACAAACAGTGAAATTACATTTAAAACAGCCAGATTCCTCCATTATCCTTGCCCTATCTGATCGTTCAGGGATGATGGTTTCGCCTGCAGCAGTTCAAAAATTTGGTGCTGACTTCAGCCAAAACCCAGTGGGGACAGGTCCCTATAAGATGGTCAAATGGGTACGAAACGGAGAAATTCAGTTTGAAGCTAATAAGGATTACTGGCAAAAAGGACTGCCATACCTTGATAAAATAACAGCTAAAATTATGCCTGATGAAAATACAAGATTAAATGCACTTAAATCAGGTCAGATTCAATTCTATTGGAATGTATCACCTGACAATAGTCAAGTTTTAAAGAATGATAAGAATATAGTGTTAGATTCGAAAATGAAGGTAGCGTTCTATAATATTTATTTAAATACCAAAATGGCCCCATTTGATAAAAAGGAAGTCAGGCAGGCGCTTCAATATGCCATCGATCGTGATTCCCTTGTAAAAGCTTTAACTTTTGGGGAAGGCGAGTCGGCTAATCAAACATTTCCAAGTGATTATTGGGCAGCAAGTCCTGAAATGAAAATTAACTATGACCCTGAAAAATCAAAGGAATTATTGAAACAGGCAGGAGTTGAAAATGTCAAATTTGATATGTTCGTGCCAACTGCACCATTCTATCAAAGATTGGCGGAAGCCATAAAAGGGCAAGTCAAGGAGGCGGGCTTTACGATTAACTTACTGCCAATGGAACTCACAAAAGGAGTAGCTCTTTACTTTAATGAAAAGCAGTTGCCGGCAAATCTTACGGCATGGACAGGACGTCCCGATCCGCAACAAACAATCAGTTTATTCCTTGGTGGAAAAGGTTTCTACAATGTTGGCGGGGAGACAACGGCTAAAAAAGAAGAATTGATTTCAAAGGCAGCAGCTTCATATGATCAAAAAGAGCGAGCAAAGTTATATGGCGAAATAAATGAGATTGCGATGGCAGAAGAAGCGATGACGATTCCTATTATGTTTACTCCTTCTATTGCGGCCATGTCGCCAAAGGTTAAGGGCTTTGAAGGAACATTACTAGGGAAACCAAAGTTCTCCTACTTGTGGCTGGAACAATAATAAAGAGGATAGGAAGGGAGAGAGCCAATGTTTTATAAATTTTTGTTACGCCGCCTGATGTATGTCATACCCATGTTAATTGTAACGACTTTGGTGGTCTTTTCCCTAATCTTGATTATACCGGGTGATCCTGCTCTTGCGCTTCTTGGAGATAATGCAACCGCAGAAAAACTAGCCCAGTTGAGAAGTCAACTGGGGCTGGATCAACCTGTGCTCATTCAGTATGGGAATTGGCTATTACATGCTTTACAGGGAGATTTAGGGAGATCCCTTTTTACAGGGGAAATTGTCAGTGATGCAGTGTTTTCAAGACTGGGCGTTACGATTCAGCTTGTTATTTCTGCAATGATTATTTCCTTTCTGATAGGGATGTTTTTTGCCATTACCTCTATTTTAAAGCCGAATAGTTGGATGGATTATGTGGCCAGGTTTTTCGGCACGCTGGGGACAGCTATTCCAAATTTTTGGTTAGCGATGCTGCTGGTAGCCCTATTTAGTGTCAAACTGGGATGGCTACCTGCTACAGGATTTGTTAGTATTTTTGAAAATACGGGCGGTTTTTTACAAAGTGTTCTTCTCCCAGCCTTTTGCTTAGGTGCATTTGGCGCGGCACAAATCACACGACAATTACGATCTTCACTGCTTGAGAGTATGGATTCAGATTATATTCGTACTGCTTATTCCAAAGGATTATCATTATGGCCAGTTATTTGGAAGCATGGACTTAGAAATGCCTTTTTACCTGTCGTAACAACGGCGGGGCTTCTATTTGGGAACATGCTTGGTGCAACGGTTGTGATTGAGAGCGTTTTCGCCATTCCTGGAATGGGGCAGCTGGCAGTCAATTCAATACTGCAAAGGGATTTTCCGATGCTACAAGGAGTCGTCTTGGTAATGGTAGTAATGGTCCTCATCATTAACTTTGTTACCGATGTACTCTATAGCATTTTGGATCCTCGAATTGAATTTGATTAAGAAGGAGGGCACAACATGCAGTTTCGAATTATTTTACAAAGGGTAAAACGTGAACGCTTGGCATTCGTCAGTTTGATCTATTTGCTCATTTTAGTCCTAGTTGCTTTTTTTGCCCGATACATTGTCCCTTTTGACCCAGAAGCACAGGATTTGAACCAAGTGATGATTGCACCAAATGGCTCGCACTGGTTTGGAACAGATGAACTGGGAAGGGACATTTTTACAAGATTGCTTCTTGGATCACAGGCAGCCATACAAGCAGGACTTATCGCAATCCTAATTCCTCTTTTTATTGGAGTTCCCTTGGGAATTATTTCAGGGTATCTTGGCGGCATCGTCGATGATCTTTTCATGAGGGTTGTTGATGCGATTTTATCTTTTCCTGCAATTCTTCTCGCATTGGGAATTACAGGTGCCTTAGGGGTTAACCTATGGAACGCAATGATCGCGATTGGAATCATCTTCACTCCGCAATTTGCCAGACTGGCAAGAGGACAAACCCTTCAAGTCCGGCGTGAACCATATGTGGAAGCGGCAAAAATTTCTGGGGCTGGTCCTTTGTGGATCATGTATCGGCATATCCTTCCCAATATCGCCTCTCCGATCATTGTTCAAGCATCCTTCAGTTTTAGTTTGGCGATTTTGGTGGAGGCATCATTAAGTTTTCTTGGAATGGGGGCACAGTCACCGCAAATTAGTTGGGGAGGCATGCTTCATCAAGCCTACAGTATGATTTTTGTCAATCCATTTATGATGATTTTCCCTGGAGCGGCAATCTTACTTTCAGTCTTAGCCGGTAACTTTTTCGGAGATGGTTTAAGGATAGCCGTTGATCCAAAAATCAAGCGAACTTAGGAGGGAAGCGGTTTGAGTAAACAGTTTGAACCACTTTTGGAAGTAAGTAATCTTAGAGCGTATTTCCCTTCAACTGGAGGGGTTGTTAAAGCGGTTAATGATATTTCTTTTAAAATTGGAAAAGGTGAAATTGTTGCATTGGTGGGGGAATCTGGCAGCGGTAAAAGTGTAACCGCGTTATCGATTATGGGACTGAATGCTCTTACCATAACTTATGGCAAAGAAAGCATCATCTCGTTTAAAGGCCATAATATACTTACGATGAAAAAGAGGCAAATGAAGAAAATTCGCGGCAATGAAATTTCAATGATTTTCCAAGATCCGCTATCTTCCTTAAACCCTTTACATCCAATCGGAAAACAAATCGCAGAACCAATCCAACTCCACCAAGGGGTTAGTTACAAAACAGCGCAGCAAACGGTCATCAATTTGTTAAATAAGGTTGGGATTCCTGACGCTGAAAGCAGGCTAAAAGATTATCCCCATCAGTTATCAGGAGGGATGCGGCAAAGGATTATGATTGCAATGGCTCTTGCCTGCAATCCATCTCTGTTGATTGCCGATGAACCCACCACAGCATTAGATGTGACCATTCAAGCCCAAATTCTGAATGTCATGAAATCACTTCAGAGAGAAACAGGTGTATCCATTCTTCTGATTACTCACGATTTAGGGGTTGTAGCGGAAATGGCGGATCGGGTTCTTGTCATGTACTGCGGGAAAATTGTAGAAGAAGGCGATGTCTATTCGATTTTCCAGGAACCAAAGCATCCCTATACTAAAGGCTTGTTAGCAAGTGTTCCAAAGTTAAGAGGACAATCGGAAAAACGCTTAAATGCCATTCCTGGTACCGTTCCTAGCCCCTTAGAGCTGACAGGTGGCTGCAATTTCTATTCACGCTGTAGTCAGGCAAACGATCAATGTAGTAGTAATACTCCATACCTGGAGAATATAGGACCACAAAGAAGGGCAGCTTGCTGGAATCTACAGGAAAGGCCAATCGAAGAGGTGACAAAGCATGCTTGAACCATTGGTTTCCATTAAAAATGTGAAAAAATATTATCCCATTGGCAGTGGATTATTTGGAAAGAAAACCAAATGGTTAAAAGCGGTGGATGGGATTAACCTTGAAGTGAAACAAGGAGAAACTCTTGGACTTGTTGGCGAATCCGGATGCGGAAAATCGACCTTAGGCCGGATGGTCGTTGGGCTGCTTGAACCAACGGATGGGGAGGTTCATTTTGAAGGCAGCTCACTTTTATCAAAAGGACGAAGTAAGCGGGATTTAGGGAAAAAAATTCAAATGATCTTTCAGGATCCGTATGCATCTCTGAATCCGAGAATGAGTGTTGCCGATATCATTGCAGAACCCTTAGTTCTGCATAAGATTGGGACCAGTAAGGAGCGGAAAAAACGGGTAGATGAATTATTAGAACGTGTAGGACTGAGAACTGTACATGGCGCGCGTTATCCAGAAGAATTTTCCGGAGGGCAGCGTCAAAGAATTGGAATAGCTAGAGCATTGGCATTAAATCCTAGGCTGATCGTATGCGATGAACCTGTTTCCGCCCTTGATGTATCCATTCAAGCTCAAATTTTAAATCTCCTGAAAGATATCCAAGAAGATTTGGGCTTATCTTATATTTTTATTGCTCATGGTCTTCAGGCAGTAAAGCATATCAGTGATCGTATTGTGGTGATGTATTTAGGAAAAGTGGTCGAAATTTCCGAAACGGATTCATTATTTGAGAACCCGCTGCACCCTTATACCAAAGCATTGATTTCTGCAGTCCCAGAGCCTGATCCAACGATGCGTGACCGCGAGCGTATACTTCTAAGCGGGGATCTCCCAAGTCCAGTCAATCCTCCAAGTGGCTGCCGCTTTCATACTCGCTGTCCTTTAGCTACAGAGCGCTGTCAACGAGAAGAACCTCCTCTTATAGAAGCGGCGGAGAGAAGATGGACAGCGTGTTTTTATTAAGAATAATAGATTTAGAAAACAGTTTAAGGAGGAAATCTAGTGACCTGGGAACCGGAAATTAAAGAATTGCACCTTCGGGAAGCTTTAGCACGCCAAATGGGAGGAGAAGAAAGAGTCTCAAAACATATATCCCAAGGCAAACTTACGGTACGTGAGAGAATTGAGAAACTCCTTGATCATGACACCTTTCATGAACGCGGGGCAATCGCTGGAAAAAGCAAATATGATGAAAATGGGAATTTAATAGAATTTACACCAGCAAATTTTATCCTGGGAACAGGGCGAATTAAAGGCCGCAAGGTAGTTGTAGGCGGGGATGATTTTACTGTCCGAGGCGGTGCGGCGGATGGAGCGATCCGCGGCAAACAGATATACGCAGAGCAAATGGCTCATGACCTTCAGGTGCCAATCATTCGGTTAGTGGATGGTACTGGTGGTGGAGGAAGTGTAAAATTCCTAGATTTAGAGGGACATACATATGTTCCTGTAAACCCTGCATGGGATTTAGTCGTTGCCAATATGGAACGGGTCCCTGTTGTTGCAGCCTGCCTAGGCTCCGTTGCCGGTCTGGGTGCTGCGAGGGTTGCCGCGTCCCATTTTTCTGTGATGGTGGAAGAGACTTCCCAACTATTTGTAGCTGGACCTCCAGTTGTAAAATTTGGTATGGGGCAGGATTTATCAAAAGAAGATCTTGGAGGGGTGCAGGTTCACCGCACTAGTGGAGCGGTAGATAATATAGCCAAATCAGAAGAAGATGCTTTTGAACAAATCCGTACATTCCTTTCCTATTTACCATCAAGTGTTTGGCAGCTGCCGCCAGTGGAACCAGCTGAGGATGATCCTGGCAGAAGGGACGAACGTTTGATTTCAGTTATACCTAAAAATAGAAGAGCACCTTATAAAATTCGTGAACTTCTCACCATGATATTTGATGTAGAGTCCATTTTCGAGATGGGACGATTTTACGGAGGAGGGACGCTTACCTGTTTTGCTCGGCTTGATGGTTATCCAGTTGGAGTATTAGCAAGCGATCCATTTGTAAATGGCGGTGGACTGACAGCAGAGAGTTCTGAGAAAATAGAGCGTTTTGTCGACCTGTGTCAAACCTTCCATTTACCAATTGTGAATATGGTTGACCAACCTGGCATGGTTATTGGACTTCCTTCAGAGAAGAAGGGAACCATCCGAAAAGGGGTACGTGCCATCTCCGCTATCTATCAAGCATCTGTTCCAATGGTTGAAATCATTATGCGAAGAGTGTTTGGTGTAGGCGGTGCAGGAATGTCAAACGGTCATGGGTTGAACCTGAGGTATGCTTGGCCATCAGGAGATTGGGGTTCACTTCCGGTTGAAGGAGGTGTTCATGTTGCTTATCGTCGTGAACTTGAGGCTAGTGACAATCCAGAAGCACTATTAAAAGAATTACTAGAAAAAATGGAATCAGGCAGATCTCCATTTCGAACGGCAGAGGCTTTTGGCATTGAAGAAATTATTGACCCCCGTGATACCCGTCCATTGCTCTGTGAATGGGTGAAAGATGCATACGAACTTCTCCCGCAACAGTTAGGTGTTTCACGCCATGGAATGAGGCCATGATTTTTTCATAATTATTCATATAAAAGGAAGGTGCCTTTCGATGAAACAGGAGGATTTGTTAAAGGAGCTTTCTTCTAAGGAGGAAGTCGTTTCTAAATGCCTTGAGCATTGGGCGAAGGTAGCAGGAGAGAAAACTTTTATATACTATGGAGAAGCTGATAAACAAATCACTTATCAAAAGTTTAATGAAATGACGAATAGTATTGGACATTCATTAAAAATTAAAGGAGTTCAGAAAGGAGACCGTGTATCTGTCTTTTTAAAGAACCCATTAATAACCACTATGGTTATGTTTGGAATCTGGAAATGCGGAGGGATATTTAGTCCGATTAATTTTAATTATCGCGGTAAACTTCTTAGTTATCAGTTAAATGATACAAAACCAAAGCTGCTTTTTACCGAGCGGTCCATGGTGCCCATTTTAAATGAAATTGCCTCCGAAGTAAGCCATTTGTGCGCGGCTGTTTATAATCCCCAAGAGGGAGATCATGATTATATTGCTGAAACTGCTGAAATTTCTCTGGATTTAAACTATAACGAAATCTCCTTCGATCGATTTTTACAGGAGGAGACCAAAAACCTCGACCTAGAATTGAACTATTGGGATACAGCCAATATCATTTATACTTCTGGAACGACAGGGCCAGCAAAAGGAGTGGTCCAATCGCATCGCTGGATTAATGGATATACCCTCCGAATGAGGGCATGTATGTCTTCTGAAGATGTGGTATATAATGATCTGCCTCTCTATCATGTGGGTGGAGCGTTTGCCAATGTTGCGAGATCTGCCTATACGGGGTGTACGGTTGCATTATGGGATAAATTTAGTCCCAATCAATTTTGGATGCGGATTGAAAAAAGCGGATCCACTGCGGCAATTTTACTGGATGTGATGATTCCTTGGCTAATGAATGCCAAACCGTCAAAAGACGATAGGTTGAATACCATTAATAAAGTTCATATGCAGCCGCTTCCCAAATATCATAATGAGGTTGCAAAGCGATTTGGATTTGATTATGTGACCGCCGGATTTGGGCAAACGGAATCGGGGAATCCGCTTGCCAGTGTCATTCTTGAAACAAAAGAGGGTGAAGGGACCCCGAAGGAATTATATAAAGGTCTTTCCAGACAGGAAATTATCACTGTCTGTGATAAATTGAATATTCCCATTATTAATGGAGACCAGGACTTGAAAAAAGGCTTCATGGGGAAACCCACCTTTTATTTTGAAGTGAAAGTATTAGATGAAAATGACATAGAACTTCCTGTCGGGCAGGTAGGTCAGATTGCTTTTCGGCCGCGGTTGCCTCACCTCGTATTAACAGAATATTTTAATAAACCTGAATCAACAAATAAGGCCTTTAAGAATCTATGGTTTCACAGTGGAGATGCCGGTTACCTTGGAGAGGATGGATTTTACTATTTTGTTGATAGGCTTGGCAGTGTCATCCGGTGCCGAGGTGAAAAGATTTCTTCGTATCAATTAGAGGATATCATTAACGGTCATCCTGATATTGACCTATGTGCTGCTTTCCCTGTTCCAGCAGAAGTTGGAGAGGAAGATGATGTCGCAGTTTATGTCGTTAAGAAAAACGGAGCCGCTTTAAACGAGGAAGAGTTACGGGAATGGGTGAAAGATAAAATGCCTAAATATATGTGGCCAAAGTATATCCGGTTTACCATTGACCTGCCTCGGACTCCAACGAATAAAATTGAGAAATATAAAATTCGTCAGGAATTAATAAAAGAATTTGAAACAGAAAAAGTATAAAAAAGGAGAGTGCTAGTTTCATATCTAGTACTCTCCTTTTTTTTATAATACTTCTTCATTTAATTCAGTTTTTATGTTTGTTTTGGCCAGTTGATTTTGAACAGAGTTCTTTACTTTAAGTGTTAGACCTAAACCTAATAGCAAACAGATGGAACAAAAAAGGAATGCACTTTTAAACCCCCCCCAATCCTCTATCAGCCATCCAGCAATTGCCGGCCCAATAAATTGGCCGATGGCAAAATAGAAGGTGACATAACTAAAGGCGACAGGCATGTCAGCAGGCTTCACATGATCCATACTGGAAGCTTGCGTTAAAGTAAATAATCCTGTAGATGTACAGCTTAAAATAACGGTATGAATGGTAAAACCAATGACTGTTGGAAAAATTACCGGAAGAAGCATCGAGAAAGCTGTCAAACCCATCGTTAAAATCAAGGATGTTCGGCGGCCAATTTTATCGGAAATAAATCCCCAAATGGGCCCGCTAAAAATTGATAAGATTCCATTGAGTGCCATTAACTGGCCGGCAAATTTTACACTAATTCCTGATTCGATCATATAGCTCATAACAAAGATCATTTGAACTATGTAGGTAATCCCAATTATTCCATAAATAAGACCGACATTAATTACTTTTGGATTTTTATAAATTTCTTTAGCTGAAGATTGCTGTCGGTTTTGATTTCCTAGTTTTTCCTGGAGAGGATTTTTAATAAATATTAGCGTTAAAATCACTACTACAAGTCCAATACTAGCGAATATCCCCCAAGCGATTCTCCAGCCGATAGCTTCATTGATACTGCTTAGGTAGGGGACGATGATTCCTGCAAGAAGAATCCCAATTCCAGCGCCGCTGGTGGTAAGGCCGATGACAAAACCCTTTCGCTGTGGAAACCAAGCAACGAGTAAGGAGATAAAAGGTGTATAGGTAAAGGATGTTCCAATACCCAGGAGGAGCATAAAAATAAAGGTTACAGGATAGAAAAAAGTGAAGGATAAACCAGCTAGTCCTAATGTAACGAGAGAAATTCCCAGTAAAACGGTCCTTTTACTTCCCCATTTTGAAGCGAGTATTCCTGCAAAGATGATCGTGCTCAAATATCCTAATGAAGTGGTAGTACCTAAGTATCCAGCCTCTTTGTAGGAGATATGAAGACCCTCTCTCATAAAAGGAAGGATAACTCCATAGGAAAGTCTTGCAAATGCTAATACGACGATTGTTGTTAACATTCCGATTATTGCATAACCCCATAATCTTTTATGGTTTGTTGCTTCCATTTAAGTCGCTCCCTTTGGTTATAGAATAATATTTCATTATTACCATCTTATTCCTTTCGGGTATCGAAAATTCTATGTAGTATGTGACTGTTACGAATAAGTGAAGTTAAAAATGGAGAAAATTTTGATGTTTGATTTTTCAATTCATCTTCAAAGGAGTAAACACCAATGACAAATGTTAAATTAGCCGTTATTTATTACAGCATGGGCGGAACGAATCATCAGTTATCAAAATGGGCTGAAGAGGGCGCTAAAGAAGCTGGTGCTGAAGTAAAGGTATTAAAGGTTCCTGAGTTAGCACCTCAATCAGTTATTGAAGGTAATCCTGTATGGAAAGCGCATGTCGAAGCAACCGCAAATGTCCCTGAAGTTAAATTGGAAGATTTGGAGTGGGCTGACGCCATAATCTTCAGTGTTCCAACCCGTTTTGGAAATATGCCAGCGCAAATGAAGCAGTTTTTAGATACAACAGGCGGGCTTTGGTTTAATGGAAAACTTGTGAACAAAGTGGTAAGTGCGATGTCTTCTGCACAAAACTCTCATGGCGGACAGGAAGCCACCATTCTTTCCTTATATACGTCGATGTACCACTGGGGTGCGATAATCGCAGCGCCTGGATATACTGATCCGGTTATATTCGGTTCTGGAGGCAATCCCTATGGAACGAGTGTAACGGTTGATCAGAGCGGAAACATGGTGGAAGATGTACAAGCTGCTGTAAAGCATCAGGCTAAACGGACCGTTACGGTTGCAGAATGGGTGAAAAAAGCGAATCAATAGCTAACGTTTGAACTGACTGGGAATTTCCAGTTAGTTCTTTTTATTTTAAACTAAATTTTCTAAAAATTCTATTGACATTTTGGCCATTTCTAAGGATAATCAAAGAAAATTAAATTGGTAATGGTAAGGGACTAGTAAATCTTTGGAAAGTGTTAGAGAATGAAACCCACCGGCTGAAAGGTTTCTCATTGAAAGAGGATTGAACCTGCCCTTGTAAAGCTGCTTATGAAAACATAAGCCGTGCCCCACGTTACGGGTTGAAAGTGGATGCGAGCTTTTATGCTCTGCATCAATGAAGGTGGTACCGCGGAAACGACTTTTCCGTCCTTTAATTTAGGACAGGAGAGTCGTTTTTTATTCTTTAGGCGTTAACTGAAAGAGTGTCCATGATAATAATTCTCAGGATTGAGGACAAAAAACGCTAGAAAACTAGCGGGAATGTCCTCAATAAGCCAGATTAAGGACATAACTGGTTTGGAAACTAGCAGAAATGTCCTCAATAACCCTGATTAAGGACAAAACTAGTTAGAAAACTAGCGAAAAGGTCCTCAATAAGTCCGATTGAAGACAAAAACTAGCTATAAATCTAGTAAAACTGTCTTCATTGAGCATGGAATCTAGATAAAATTCCAATTAAATTTGGTGCAATTTTAAAAAAAGAGGGTTAGTACGATGAAAAAACAGCTGGTAGTTGTCAAGATTGGAAGCAGCTCGTTAACAAATGCCTCAGGAGCGATATCAGAGGAAAAAATACGTGATCATGTTGAGGCATTGTCACTATTAAAAAAGCAGGGGCATGATGTCATCCTAATTTCCTCAGGTGCCGTGGCTGCTGGATTCGGTTCACTTGGATATTCAATTCGTCCGAAAACAACTGCAGGGAAGCAAGCCGCAGCTGCAGTCGGGCAAGCACTCTTAATGCAAAATTATATTCAACTATTTAAAGAGTTTAATATTGTTCCAGGGCAAATCTTATTAACTCGAGAGGACTTCTATAGTCAAATAAGGTTCCACAATCTTTTCAATACGATACAGGAGCTCCTCCAAAGGGGTGTCATTCCGATCATAAATGAGAATGATTCGGTATCGATTGAAGAACTGACCTTCGGAGACAATGATATGCTCTCGGCGCTTGTTAGTGGGTTTTTACATGCAAATGCTCTCATAATCTTAACCGATGTAAATGGACTTTATGATGGTAACCCAAAAGTATCAAAGGAAGCAAAAAAATATCATTTTATCCCGGAAGTATCAGAAAAACTTATGGGAATCGCAGGCGAAAGCGGTTCGATGGTTGGTACCGGTGGAATGAGATCCAAGCTGTTAGCAGCAAAAAAAGCATTATCGCTTGGTGTCAGTGTTTTTGTGGGAACGGGGGCAGGGAAGGAAAAATTGGTTGATATCCTTGCTGGCAAAGGAGATGGAACGTATATCGGAGGACCCTTCCAAACACAGATGCAAATGAGAAAACAATGGATAGCCTATCATTCCCAAGTTGGTGGAGTCATCGAAATTGATGAAGGAGCAGAACAGGCCATTGTCCAAAGAGGGAAAAGCCTATTGCCTGTAGGGGTAACGAATGTAACTGGTGAATTTAATGCCCTTGATGTAGTGGAAGTACGCAACCCAAAAGGAAAAATTGTCGGGAAAGGACAAGTATATTATTCCTCTCAAGACCTGCTTAAAGTTAAGGGATTACCAAGTGAACAATCCAAGGTTTATTCGATAAATCAACATGCAGAAGTGATCCATCGCGATAATTGGGTCATTATGCCAAAGGAGTGAACATTCAATGAGTGAATTATTATTAAAAGCAAAAAAATTAAAAGTAGCTTCCAAGAAATTAGGAATGATTACCAGCGAAGAAAAAAATCGAGCGCTGGCCAAACTGGCAGATCAAATTTTAATGGAAAAAGAACGCATTTTATTAGCGAACCAAGAGGATATTTCAGCTGGTATAGAAAATGGAATTTCGTCATCATTATTAGACCGCTTATTGTTAACGGATGAACGAATTGACCAAATCGTTGAGGGCATCCATCAGGTCATTAATCTGGATGATCCCATCGGGGAGATCACCGAGGCTTGGGAAAGACCGAACGGGTTGCATATTCGAACAGTGAGAGTCCCGCTTGGGGTAATTGGCATGGTGTATGAAGCACGTCCCAATGTGACCGTTGATGCCGCAACTTTATGCTTAAAAGCCGGAAATGCCGTTCTTTTAAGAGGAAGTTCTTCTGCCCTCCATTCCAATATGGCGCTTGTGCAAGTAATGCGGGAAGCTCTTGCTGAAACAGCGATTCCTGCTGACGCAGTTCATCTCTTAGAGGATACAAGCCGCGAGACTGCTTCCGAAATGTTTAAGCTAAACCAATACTTGGATGTTCTTATTCCACGCGGAGGAGCAGGTTTAATTCAATCGGTTATCCACAATGCCACGGTACCTGTGTTAGAAACAGGTGTCGGAAACTGCCATGTTTTTATAGATGAATCAGCACAAGAAAAAATGGCGACTGAGATAACTTTAAATGCGAAATTGCACCGGCCATCTGTTTGTAACGCAGCGGAAACTCTTCTTATTCATAAAGATTGGCCATATATTTCTGAATTAATAAATATGTTGCATGAAAAAGAGGTCGAGCTGCGGGGCGATCAAGAATTAATTTCCAAATATTTGTTTGTCAATTTGGCGACTGAAGAAGATTGGCAAATAGAATTTTTAGCACCAGTATTAGCGATAAAACTAGTGAATGATATAAACGAAGCCATTGACCATATCGATCAGTATGGTACAAAGCATTCAGAAGCAATTATCAGTGAAAACCAGCAAAATGTCCGTTTATTTTTCCAGGCTGTAGATGCTGCTGTCTTGTATCATAATGCCTCTACAAGGTTTACCGATGGAGAACAGTTCGGTTATGGCGCTGAGATTGGCATCAGTACACAAAAGCTGCATGCCCGCGGCCCAATGGGACTTAAGGCAATCACGACAACCAAAGCAATTGTGCAGGGAACAGGACAAATTAGAATATAATAGAACAAGTAAGGGCTTTGTTAGTCCTTACTTGTTTTTTTTACTGAATGAAAGGGACAGTGGGATAAGGTTGTGTCATCATCGTGCAAGAAATACTGCTTCCATTCATAGTTATCGTTCTTTCCATAAGTATTCAAATTAGGGTGAATGGAAATAGTATCATATTCTGATAGACGTTTCCGAATCGATGCTTTGATTTTAGTTACCATTACTTCATTAGAAGAAAATTGTTCAAGTACAAAACGCGGGGTAATCGCAAGCATGAAATATGGGAAATGCCGGCTGAATCTATTTTTATGGGAAGGTGTTGCACAGAACATAAAATATTGTTCACCATGAAAGCAGAATTCCCATAGTGGATTATGAGCACTTGAGGGTATATGATTTGGCCATTTCCTTTGATCTAAATCATGAAGGTCATTAAGCTGTT
Source organism: Neobacillus drentensis (assembly GCF_036965425.1). Lineage (GTDB taxonomy): Bacteria > Bacillota > Bacilli > Bacillales > Cytobacillaceae > Neobacillus > Neobacillus drentensis_F. Next base: position 29,385 of record NZ_JBALPP010000067.1, read on the forward strand.
CCCAAAATAGCTGCTCAAATTTTTCAACTGGAGTTTTTTCATTTAATTCGCACAATGGTTCATAAAAAATAATTAAGGATGTAAAGGCACCCAGCTCTCGATAACAGTTTGAATAGTCTTCAAGCATAATGGCAAGTTGTTTTGCATTGTAATTTCTTACGAAACCATAGCGAAAATGATGGAGTTGGTACCCTTGGGTGGCAGGAATACAAGGAAAGGGTTTGGATTTATCCGTCATTTTTGCTTCAAATTTTTCAATTGCATCCTTTTGCCAATGTTCTAAAGCCATTTGCTTAAGCGTTTCTTTTGTATAGATACTCACTAAGATCCCACCTCTCAATCTCAAGATATGAAAAATTAAAAATGACGGTGAGAAATTCAACTTTTTTGCTTATTTCTGTTAAAATAAATATACAAACATGCATTCTTATTTCGAGTTGGTGATTTAGTGAAAAAAGATGTACAAATTTCAGTTAGGACACTTGTTGAATATGTTTACCGCAGCGGCAGTATCGATTCTCGGTTTCGATCACAAGCGACATTACTAGATGGAACAAGAATTCATCAAAAAATTCAAAAAACCTATCAAGAGGGAGATCAAAAGGAAGTATATCTCCGAATTGAAATTCCATTTGAGGACCTTTCTTTCATTATAGACGGCAGATGTGATGGGCTTTTATTCAAAAAGGGAGAAGTGATAATAGATGAAATCAAGTCATTTTCCCAGCCGCTTCACCTCCTTAATGGAGAGGGATATCCAGTCCACTGGGCACAGGCAAAAATGTATGCCTATATTTATTCCAAGGGCCACCAATTACCTGAGATAAATGTTCAGCTAACTTATGTTCATGTTGAATCAGGAGAGAAAAAATACATAAAAAAGACCTTTCCTTTTGAAGAACTCGAGCAATTTGTTTTCGATTGTCTCAAAGGGTATGCACCATACGCTAGGCTGCAATTACAGCATCGTGAAAAGCGAAACGCAAGCTGTAAGGAATTGAGCTTTCCTTTTCCTACCTATCGTGAAGGTCAGCGGAAATTAGCCGGTGCTGTTTATAAAACGATTTCTGAAGGGAAAAATTTATTTGCGAAAGCTCCAACAGGAATTGGTAAGACTATTTCCACCTTATTCCCGGCAGTTAAGGCGATGGTGGAAGGCCACTTAAACCGTGTTTTCTATCTTACTGCCAAAACCATTACTCGAACCACTGCCGAAGATGCCTTCGCCAGAATGCGAACAAGCGGCCTTTGTTTGAAAACGGTCACTATCACAGCGAAAGATAAGATGTGCTTTAAAGAGGAAACCATTTGTCAAAAAGAACATTGTGAATTTGCAGATGGCTATTATGATCGGATAAATGCTGCCATACTAGATATATTAGCGAATGAACAAGGTATGACAAGAGCTGTAATTGAAACTTATTCTAGAAAACATAAAGTCTGTCCTTTCGAATTTTCAATTGATCTGGCAAATGCTGTCGATGCGATTATATGTGATTACAATTATATATTTGACCTTCAAGTTTCGTTAAAGCAGCTTTTTGAGGAACAGAAAAAGTCGACAGCCTTACTAATCGATGAATCTCATAATTTAGTTGACCGCGGGCGGGAAATGTTTTCAGCTTTCATCAACAAAGAGATGTTTCTCCAATTAAAAAAGGACTACAAAGGTGTAAACAAAGATATTTATGAGACGGCCAGCAAGCTGAATTCCTGGTTTATTTCGATAAAAAAAGAACATGCCAATCAAAATGAGTTTTCTATTCGAAAACTGGATGAAAACCTACATCTTCATCTTGTTCAATTTTTGGATGCAGCAGAAGATCTTTTAAAAAATGGAGCATCTAATCATCTATTGGAAGCCTACTTCAAGGTTAACAACTTTTTAAAAATTGCAGATTTACTCGACGAACATTATATGATTTATGGCGAAAAGCAGAAAACGGATTTAATTGTGAAGCTTTTTTGCATGGACCCTTCAAAATTGCTTAAGCAAATGGGGAAAGGGTATCGCTCTAAAGTTTTCTTTTCAGCAACTTTATCGCCACTTACCTATTACCAGGATATCCTTGGCGGACAGGAAGAAGATTACTTCTTATCAATTCCTTCGCCTTTTAAAAAAGAACAAGTGGACATTCTTATCAAGCAAGTATCCACACGTTACCGAGATCGTGAGCGGACGAAGGAACCGTTAGTGAAAATGCTTCAATCATTTATTAAAACCCGGCAGCCGGGCAATTATTTAATTTTTTTCCCGTCCCATCAATATTTACGTTCTGTTTATGAGGAGTTTAAACTGGCAGATCCTGAAACGAATACACTTTTACAAGAAGCAGGCATGAGCGAAGAAGAAAGAGAAGCTTTTTTAGCGGCATTTACCCCAAATCAAAAAGAAACTTTGCTTGGTTTTGCGGTCCTTGGCGGGATTTTTTCGGAGGGAGTCGACTTAATTGGCGATCGTTTAAATGGTGTAGTGGTTGTCGGCGTTGGATTGCCGCAGGTATGTTTTGAACGGAATCTTATTAAGGATCATTTTAACACTCAAGGAAAAAATGGGTATGACTATGCTTATGTTTATCCTGGAATGAACAAGGTGTTGCAGGCTGGAGGAAGGCTAATTCGCTCAGAAGAAGACCATGGAACTATTGTACTTGCCGATGACCGATTTCTACACTCCAAATATCAAAATCTATTGCCGCATGAATGGCGGGAATACACGATTATTTGAGCACGTATTTGATGCGTGCTTTTTTTCTTGCTTGGACAAGGGTCACGTTTTTTAAAATAATTCTTAATTATTTTTGTAAATAAGGTGACAAAATCGGAATCTTTGTCATATAATTAACAAAAAGTTGCACAAGGTAAAAACTTTGAAGGAGGGGAAAGAGAGATGGATAAACCTAAAATAATGAAATTAGTGAATGGTGAAAAAGGAAATATTATAAAAATTACTTCTTTAAATCTGGACGGTGTGATGAGAAGAAGATTATTAGATTTAGGATTTGTGACTGGCGCATTGGTTGAGGTTGTACGGAAAAGCCCCTTGGGTGACCCAATTGCCTTTCGTGTCAGCCAAACAACGATTGCTTTAAGGGAAGAGGAAAGTTCGAAAATAGAAGGGGAGCTGGTATCCGATGGGAACTGAATATCGAATTGCTTTAGCAGGTAACCCTAACACGGGTAAAAGCACGTTGTTTAATGCCTTAACGGGACTCAGACAGCATACTGGCAACTGGGCCGGCAAAACGGTTTCCCTTGCCCAAGGCTCTGTGCAGTTCAAGGATAAAACGTTTCAACTTATCGATCTCCCTGGCACCTATTCGCTTTTTTCCAATTCCAAAGATGAAGAGGTTGCTAGAAATTATATTGTTTTTGAAAAACCTGATGTAACCCTCGTAGTTCTCGATGCAACATCTTTAGAACGTAATTTGAATCTTGCTTTACAAGTTTTAGAGATGACAAAAAACGTTGTCATTGCAATCAATCTCATTGACGTTGCTGAACAACAAGGGATTCAAATAAATGAACGCCTGCTGACCAATCGCTTAGGGGTTCCTGTCATCAAGATCTCTGCACGGAACAAAAAGGGCTTTCCAATGCTATTAGATACCCTTGACCGGATAGTAACAGGAGCTATTGAATGTAACCCGGTAAGAATGGCATATTCCGATGAAATTGAAGAGCAAATCAAGAAAATTGAACCAAAAGTTCGTGAAATCGTTGGCGATCAATTATCTTCCCGCTGGGTTTCTTTGAGATTGTTAGATGGGGACGAAACGCTATTAAATGAAATCAATCAGAGGTTGTCCGGGAGGCAGGTAGAGTATGAGTATTCAACACATCTTTGCTGAAGCTCAAGAGCTGTCGACACCAAAGCTGAGGGATGATATTGTTCAACAGCTTTATGATCGCAGCTATAAATTATGCCAGGAAGGCATTTCCTATACAAAATCAAAACGAGATACGAGAACGGAAAAACTGGATGCGATTTTTACGTCCCCGATTTTTGGTTTTCCGATTATGATTGCGATGCTTGGATTATTGTTTTATATAACAATAGCGGGCGCCAATATTCCATCCTCCTTGATAGCAGAGTTCTTTGGCTATCTGGAAGGTTATATCACCCAATTTTTTACCTTTATTCATGCTCCTGAATGGCTCCATGGAATTCTTGTACTCGGGTTATACCGTGGTACAACATGGGTTATAAGTGTCATGCTGCCGCCAATGGCGATCTTTTTTCCAACCTTTGCATTACTCGAAAATTATGGGTATTTGCCAAGGGTAGCGTTCAATATGGACCGATTGTTTAAAAGGGTTGGGGCCCATGGAAAGCAGTCCTTAACAATGGCTATGGGTTTTGGTTGTAACGCCGCTGCCGTCATTTCAACCAGGATTATTGAATCTCCGCGGGAGCGTATGCTCGCGATCTTGACCAATAATTTTGTTCCATGTAATGGACGCTGGGGAACCTTAATTGTTTTGTCTTCGTTATTTATGGCAGCAGGTTTCACAGGCGGGATGGCATCACTTGTCACTACAGGTGTTATTGTCGGAATTGTCATGTTCGGAATCATCGTAACCTTTTTCGTCTCGTGGGTACTATCGAAAACCGCTCTAAAAGGGGTTCCGACCCATTATACGTTAGAGCTACCGCCATATCGTAAACCAAAAATCTTTGACACAGTGATTCGTTCTTCATTAACGAAATCATGGTCTGTTTTAGTCCGGGCGGTTAAAGTTGCGGCACCAGCTGCGATTTTAACATGGGTGTTTGCAAATATCTATATTGGCGATACGAGTATCCTTATGTATGCAGTGAACTTCTTGGACCCATTTGGAAAAATGTTAGGTCTAGATGGGTATATTTTGATGGCTTTTATATTGGGGCTGCCGGCAAATGAGATTGTACTGCCAATCCTGTTGATGGGATATTTATCAACCGGTTCTTTAACTGAAGTTGATAGCTTGGTAGATTTGAAGAAAATCTTTTTAGCACACGGTTGGACTTGGTTGACTGCATTGAATATGATGTTATTTTCACTGCTGCACTATCCGTGCGGAACGACTTTGCTTAATATTTATAAAGAAACAAAGAGTAAGAAATGGACTTTCTTAGCATTTCTAATACCAACAGTTATTGCTATCATTGTTCCATTGGTGATTACGCAAACAGTAAGATTCTTTGGCTGGGTTTAAATTCTGAAGACATCACATTATTAATGTGGTGTCTTTTTTTATTAAGTTGAAGTATGGACGAATAGGTCTTAGGTAAATGAAGAAACCTATAACTACCTATTATGTGGAGGATTAGGATGTCAGAGGAAACATTAACAGAAACCATTCATTCGGATTTTCATTTAAATATTCAAACGGTGAATAATACATTTTCTAAGATACATGATTTTATGACAAGAGTTTTCGATATAAAAGAACGGAAGATTGGGATTGCTTTTATCGACTCGATTACGAATAAGGATATCGTTAACGGCAGAATTGTAAATGAAATTTATAAGTTAGATTATAAGGACTCCATCATAGATATACCCATAGCGAATATTAGTGTAACTGATAACTTTAAAAAAATTTATTCTGGTATTATAGACGGTAAAGTCGCAATTTTTGAGGGGAATTCGAACATCGCTTTCCTGCTGGATACCGGATTATTTGAAACCCGCTCCATAAAGGAACCTGATTCAGAAAAAATCGTAAATGGTTCTCACGACGGGTTTGTTGAAAGTTTAAACAAAAATATTAATATTATAAGGAATCGTATTAGGACACCAAATCTAAAGAGTGAAATGTTAAGTGTAGGGGGAGGGAGCATAACAACAAATGTTTCAATCCTTTATTTAGAGAATATCGCAAATCAAAAAGTCATTAACATAGTTAAAAAACGGATTTCTTCAATTGAACTTGAGAATAATCTTACACCTGGAAAATTGGAAGAGTTTATTGAGGATAACTCATTCTCACCATTTCCGCAAATTTTAGAAACTGAAAGACCTGATCGTGTTGTTGCAAACTTGATGGATGGTCGAATTGTAATCCTGGTGGAGGGAAGCGCAACTGCATCCATCATGCCTGTTTCATTTTTTTCCTTTTATCAATCCCCGGATGATTATAATTCAAGATTTATTTTAGGGTCATTTATACGAGTAATCCGACTTTTAGGTTTTTTTATTAGCATTACTTTACCATCGATTTATATCGCAATTGTTTCCTTTCATTATGAGGTCCTTCCATACGAATTAGTGACAAATATTAAATCGAGTTTGGAATATGTACCATATCCTCCTGTTATTGAAGCTTTGATTATGCAGCTTACACTTGAATTATTAAGAGAAGCGGCAATCCGGCTGCCTACATCCATGGCTCAAACAGTAGCCATTGTAGGGGGATTAGTAATCGGTACAGCAATTGTAGAAGCAAATCTTGTTTCGAATACCATGATTATTGTTATTGCCATTACGGCAATCTCTTCCTTTACAGTGCCTATTCATGAAATGAGTTCATCGATTCGTTTATTAAGCTTTCCCATGATCTTTGCAGCGTCGATGCTTGGGTTAGTAGGAATCGTTGTAGGGTTAATGTTTTTAATGATTCACTTGGTAAAATTAGAATCTTTTGGTGCTCCCTATTTTGCACCACTTGGTCCAATTCGTATGTCTGATTTGAAAGACACTTTAATCAGGGTACCATTTTGGAAAATGAAGAACAGGCCTAGTACAGCAAAACCTATTAATGAAAAACAATCCACTGGGAAAAAGGGGTGGGCTGAGGATGGAGAATAAGAAGGAGAGTATTTCCTCCTTTCAGATGTTCTTTTTCGTTGTATTGGCAACAATAGGAGAAGGCATTTTATCTTTTCCAAATTTGATTTACAAAGATGCCCGGCAAGCCTCGTGGATATCCATCTTGATAACTGGTTTTATTGCTTTATTTCTGGGATTGACCTATGTTTATTTGCATCGTCGATTCCCACAGAAAACCATTTATGAAATTTGTATGATTGTATTTGGAAAATGGCTAGGAAGGTTCATCATAGTCGGTTACCTTATTTATTTTTTCCTTATATGTATGAATATTAATCGGATATACATGGAAACAATCAGAAACTGGATATTAACTTCTACACCTCCATCCGTGATTTTGTTGCTAATGTTAATGTTAGGAATGTATTTAGGAAAAGAAAACTTAAGAATTATTACACGGTTTTTTCAGCTTAGTTTTTGGATTATTATTTTTCTCATGTTTATGAAC
>NZ_JBALPP010000067.1:36731-55505 GCF_036965425.1 Neobacillus drentensis
TAGCTTTCCACAAATTTTAAAAGGAAGTCGAAGCAGCATTCCGTCGTTTTTAGGGTTTGACAGCTTATTAATCATTTTACCTTTTGTAAAGGGTACTATAAAAAGTAAGGCTAAGTCCTCTATGTTTTCCATTTCATTCATAACATTCACCTATATATATGTGATGTTAACCTGTATTTTATTTTTTAGTTCAAAAGAATTGATTCTGATTCCACAACCTATTTTATATTTATTTAAATCAATTACAATTTTTGGAGTCATAGAGAGGTTGGATCTTATTATTGTTTCATTATGGATTGTTATGATGATGACCAGTTATGTTTCCTATATTTATCTAACAAATATTGGATTTTGTACGCTATTTCATTTAAATAAACGAACCATTCCAACAACCATCATTACAATTCTTGTTTATTTTCTTGTTCTGTTCATTCCGGTATCAAAAGAATCAATTATTACGCAGTTTAAAATGATAACTATTTTAAGTTCCATTTTTTCAGTAGGAATACCGTTATTGGCTATCATTTCGTCCTTCCTTTTCCAACGGAAAGAAAAGAATGAAGGGGAACCTCTATGGTGAGAGGAAAAGATTTTTTAATATTGATGGTTTTGCTTGTCCTGACAGGATGCTGGGATGAAAAGCTCTTAAAGGATAGCTCGCTTGTTTTAAGTATTGGTCTCGATTTAGCGAAAAACGACAAAATTAAAGCTACAACTGCAATCCGAACAAGCAAAATCATTTCTGGCGGTCAAAGTGAGTCTATTAATTACATAGTTGAGGAAATATCAAATACTATTAGGGAAACAAGATTAGAAGTGGACAAACAAATTCCGGGTGTTTATGAACCAAATAAATTAAGAATCTTATTAATTGGGGACAAAATTGCAAGAAAGGACCTTTATCCTTACTTCGATGTCTTTTTTCGTGATCCTAGAAGTTCGCTTGCAGCAAAAGTAGCTGTAGTGAAAGGCCAAGCATCAGATATTATCAAAATGAAAAAATTAAAGGAAAATTTAATAAGTGAAGCCTTGATTGAGCTATTAAAAAGTGCGGAAGAACATACGATTGTTCCTGTAGAAAATCAACAGACGATTCTAACAAGTATGTTTGACGATGGAGAGGATTTTACGCTTCCGTATATGGAAAAATTAGATAAAGACACGGTCAAAGTTACCGGAGTGGCTCTATTTCACAAGAGAAGCTTTACAGGCAGAACGTTAAAAGGCAACAAACCAGTAATATTTTTAATGGCAAAAGGAGAAAAGCGCAAGGATATTAAGCTGACAGAAAGTCTAGAAACCAATGAGGGTAAAAAAGTAAAAAATTATGTCTCATTTTCCGTTTTGAAAACGAAAAGAAAGATGAATATAAAAATGGAAAATGGAAAGCCAGCTGCAACCATAAACCTTAAGCTGTTTATCGAAATAAATGAATATCCAAAAGGGTCATTATATGGTCAAAAAGAGGAGTCAGAACTTAATAAAAAAGTAGCTCAAAGCATTGAAAAAGAAGCGAATGCAATGGTGGATACGCTAAAAAGTGCTAATTGTGATGCATTTGGTATTGGTAGATATTTAATCGCTAATCATAATAAAGAGTGGAAAAAACTAAATTGGGAAGATGAATATCCTAGCATGCCCTTTAAAATAAACGTCAAGGTTGAAACAGTGAAAAGAGGGATTATATTTTGAACAGATAGTTCCAATAAATAACCCATCTATCGTGGTGAAGGCACATAATCCTTTCCGCGATTGATGGGTTATTTTATTGAAAAGTTAATCAATAATTCCCGTTTGTCGGATTTCTACATCCGCATTTATACGAACTTTTACGTTGGGATAATACATTTTCCATTGTTTTTCATTAAATCCGCGATAATGCTCTTTATATTTTGCTCCTAAACCGAGAGGGTCTACTTGATGGTTCTTAAAATGTGTGATGATTTTTAAGGCGCTTTTTTCCAATTCCTGTTCAACCTGTTTTTGATATTTCTTTTTATCAAATGTCTGTCTTTGTTTCTTTGAAGGAGCGAACTCTTGAAGTTTTGCTTTTATTTTGAGATAAATCGAAAACTCTGGTCTGCCGTTTACAATTTTTACTTTATACTTTGTCATTGAATTAATAGTTTCAAGAACCACCTTATCACGATTTTCCAAAATAAATTGGCGTAACCCATTCCTGTTTTTATCAACTAATGTTTTAAAAATAAAAAGGTCTTTCCTTGAAATAGAGGTAACATATTGATCATCCTTAAAAATGGCCAATCCAGTGATTCTGATGTTACTATCTGCTTTCTTTAGTAATGGTAAATAGGGATCCTGTCCTATTTGAAAATATTGAAATAAAAAGGTCTGTAAATCTGTTCGAGGAAGCAAGCCATATTGCATATTTTGGTCGAGCAATTCTTGTAAATAAATCGATACATTCTCCAATTTGTATTTCTTTATCTTTAGCAATTCAGTTGCATCACCATCAACAACAGCCATTTGCACAAGGCTTCCAATAGAGGGATCACGGTTTAACGTGTCGACAACATCATTAATACCATTCGTTGCTAATTTTTTCCCATAAAGTGCCAATCGAAGCTGTCCGCTTACCAATGGATATCTTGATTCGTTATTTAATTTGGTACGTATCTCCTTACTAGAATGGCCAAGGGCTGTTTTGACTTCGTTATAGGAGGATTTGTCTTTTTTAAAAATAGGAAATACTATCGTGCCCTTTATGCCCTTTTTTCCGGCCAGATCATACCCTACCCCCTGTGACATATTAATTTCATTAACGATATTTGTGGGGAGGAAGGAACATCCTGATAATAATAAAATAAGAAATAACCAAATTACTAACCGATTAACCATTTTGATTACTCCTCCGTAAAAAGGTAATTACAAGTAAGAGTATAGGGATATAGCCGTAAAAAATATATAAATTCATTTGAGTAATCATTTTATCCAGCATTTCCTTGAAGGTTTCGGGTATGAATTGAGAGATGACCACACTTATCAAGCTAAGGATGAGTAATGTATACTTTTGTTTCTTGCAAAATATCTTCTTTAAGCCTCTGCTCGAGCACCATAATAAAAGTGCAATCAATGAAGTGACAATAATTAAATACATAGAGATATATAAGTATTCAAACCGCTCTAAAAAGGATAGCTTAATTATTTTCGTTAAAGAAAGTTCCGGCCAAATCGTTGTTTTTAACTCTTTTTCACTATAAAAGGTAAAGGAAACAATAGAAGAGACCGTATATAGTAAAGTAGTAAACAGTACACCTAAATGAGCAAATTTTCTCGAGGCTTTAGAATCCCTTATAAATGGGTAGTACATCAATAATGCCTCGGTTCCCGCTAAAGTATACATCGAGCTTTTGGTCGAATCCATCATATCCATGAAAGAATGGTTCATAAGCGGCAGCAAATTGGCAAAATGAGCTATTTTTAACGGGAATATATAAAGGAAGATTAACAATAATTGCGGAAAAATAAACGAAATAAAAGAAACGCCGACAATTGCCCGAAATCCTCCTGATACAGAGTAGTACACTAATATTAGAAGTAAAGATGAAAGAATCCAAGATGGTATGGTAGGAAACATCCATACTTGAACGATTTCTATAAAACCAAGAAGAACAGATACACTGGCCAGCCAGTAATAAATGATGATGAAAAAGCTAAATAATTTGCCTAGAACATTTCCGAAAAGAATTGTATGAACATCAATTATATCCCCATCGACTTTTCCCAGAAGTTTATAACTAACCCATATAAAAGCTTGAACTAAACAACCGGCAGCGAGTACACCAATCCAGGCATCATATCCTGCTTTTTCGGCAATCGTTCTTTGAAATCCTAATATTCCAACACCAACCTGAGAATTGTAGATAATAAAGAAGACTAAATAAGGAGAAACTTGATGCCTAGTATTCGCTTGCAAATGAAATTCTCCTTTACGATTTATTCATAAAAATCGTTCATTGGCTCTGGTTTCCTTCCGGTACCAGTAGATTTCCTCTTCTTTTGGGACCTCAAGTTTTTGGGGTTTTCTTTTTGCATAGAAAAAGGAAGTCTCACCCACAAATCTTGAAAGGAAGTAGAACGTATTGGATACTGGCTTATATAAGGACGCCCTAATGACGTCAATCGCAGTAGATGAACTTGTATAAATTGGAAGGTTAAAAACACTCCAAACAAACCAAACCATTGGGCAAGAAAGATGGTTGGAAACTTTAAAAATCGGATGGTATTACTAAATTTATAAATAGGTGATGTATATGACGCCAAAGTTCCGAGTCCAACAAGAATAAGCAAAACATTACTTGTTAAGCCGGCTTCCACAACCGCTTGCCCGATTACTATTCCACCCACAACCCCAAGGGATTGGCCAATTTTAAGCGGAAGTCGGATTCCGGCCTCTTTTACCATTTCAATCATTAATTCTAAAAAAAGTGCCTCCAAGAATGGGGGAAAGGGTACCGATTCTCTTGAACCGACAAGCGTCTCCAATAATCGAGCAGGAATCAATTCATAATGATAAGTCATAATGGCTACATACATCGGAGTTACCATACCCGAGAGAAATATGGCTAGTAATCGTAATAAACGAAAGAAATTTCCAATAATCCAGGAGTAAGTATAATCCTCCATTGCAATAAAAGATTCCATTAAGGTAACGGGAAGAATGACTAAATTTGGTGAACCATCGACAGCAATGATTATCTTTCCTTCTGTTAATCCAGCAGCTACCCGATCTGCTCGTTCCGTTGAAATCGATTGAGGAAACAAAGAATTTGAATTGTCCTCAATCATCGAAGAGATGTAAGAACTATCTTGTATATGGTCATATTGAATATCGTTTATTCTTTGGATGACGGTGTTTACATTTTCCGGATCAGCAATTCCATCCATGTATAGTACTGCTACTCTAGTTTTTGATAGTTCGCCAACCTTCATTTCATGGACGAGCAGTTCTGGAACAGGGAGTCTTTTACGGATAAGATTAATATTGGTGTCTAATTCTTCAATAAATCCAACCTGCGGGCCTAATGCAGAGGATTCCATCGTTGGCATGCCAACATCACGAAATTTACTGTTTGCAATATTGATTAATAAACATTCTTTATCATGTTGTTGCTTTTGAACAGCCAAGGACCCATTCATAATGCTTTGGATGATTTTCTCTTCATCCCTGGTTAAGATAATCTCCTGGACAGGGATTCTACTTTTTAATTCCTCTAGTGGAAGTGGTTCCTGTAAATAGGGCAGAACATCCTGGTGTAAAATGTCCGATGAAATAAGGGTACGATAATATGAAATCCAAAAAGGCTCTTCTTCTCTTAAGGAAGTATGCTCATGAACGAAATCATTCGATTTGGATAATCTTTCAAGCCAATTTTGATCATTTGTTTTGTGGGAGGTCTTGCTATTGTCCTTATCGCCATTTTTTATCTTCATCTAAATCCCTCTAAAATCATTTTTTTCATTTTGTGTAAAATGGGGGATTTTATTCAAATTTACATATATTATTCTGCTTACATTATTTTGGTAAACAAATAAAGGGGAAATAATGTTAATAGCTTTTTGTAAAAAAATGATAATGAATAAATATTTATTTTAGTTTTAAGAAAATGGATATGGTTCTTCTGATTTTTACCAATAAGAATTAAAAACACGTTTTAATTCATAAATGAGTTCTACAATAAAAACTCCCTTCATTTGGAAGGGAGTTTTCTTTAACACTAATCATTTTGAGATGAATAGGTCAGCATCCGGGAGTGGAATTTAAAATGTTCCAAAAATTTCTTTGTGTTTTTTGAAAATTTATTATGAACGGAGCGGACCCATCCTAGACCTATTGTTTCTTGGTCATACTCTACTATTTCAACAGGGACTATTTCACCGCTTAAAACATCTGGATTATTTAACAAAGTAAAATCAGGTACGATAGTAACTCCTAAGCCTTCCGCAATCGCCTTTTTAATTACTTCTGTATTATCTGATGTAAATAATATATTCATAGGTCCAAATTTACTTATTAACTTACTTGCAAATTGTTTTACATAATCACCATTATATAAAATAACATTTTGAGACATCAGTTGTTGAGGAGTTATGGTTTTAGTTATTGCAAATGGTGACTTTTTGCTAACGGATACCATCATCTTTCCTTCAAGGATTACTTCAAAAAGTAAATCTTCTCTTTTTTTCAATAAATCTTCGTAAATCGTAATTAGCCCAATGTCAATTTGATTATTTTGCACATGCTCGATAATATGCTGGACCGGTTTTTCTGAAATTTCTATATCCACATTTGGGTAGGCATGTTTATAAGAAGATAAAGGTTCTAACAGGAACAGCATAAATCCGGGAATAGATGATAATTTTAAGTTTCCAGAATTGACTGTGTTATAAGTTTGAGCTGCTTCTTTAAATTCTTGAAGCTTCATAATTACTTCATATGCCTTTTTAATCAGCGTTTTTCCTTCATCGGTTGGAACGGCACCAAGTCGTCGGTGGCGTTTAAATATTTTTACGCCCAACTCCTCTTCTAATCTAGTAATGGATTGACTGATTCCCGATTGAGAAACATGCAGGGTTTCTGCTGCGATCGAAATAGATCCTGTTTCTGCAACCTTTACAATATATTCCAATTGCTCGATATGCATAAATTTCTCCTTTAAATATAGAAGCTGAACTTCTATATACTTCATTAATGGTTGATTTATTTCAGTGTAAATTATATATATAATAAATTCAAGGAAATCTTAATTTTCTAAAAAATAAAAGGAGGAAAGGAAAAGGATGTCTTTGAATTTGAATGTTAATTTAAAGAACAGTGCAGCAAGATTTCCAAATCGCACTGCCTATACATTTCTGAATCAAAGTAAAACATATGCAGAACTTGATAAATTGGTAGATTGTGCTGCATCAGCCCTATCTGCCGCAGGAGTCGCAAAGGGTGATAGAGTCGCTCTATTGCTTGGTAATTGTCCTGAATTTGTAATTGCTTACTATGGGATTCTTCGGGCAGGTGCAGTGGTTGTTCCAATTAATCCTGCTTACACTGCGGGAGAAATTTCCTATATTTTATCGAATAGCCAAGCAGTAGGTGTTATTGCTCATTCATGGTTGGAAGTGACAATTGCTCCGTTAAGAGTAAAACTAGAAAAGTTGAAAATGACCATCTATACAGATTCAAGTGAAAACGATTGGCCTTGGGAGTGTCTCATTCAGGAACCAAAAGAAGCTTTTGAAAGCCCTTTCATCGAAGATGATGACTTGGCGGTCATTCTTTATACTTCCGGTACAACAGGTAAGCCGAAAGGTGCGATGCTATCCCATCGGAATATGGCATCCAATGTAGCTTCCATGTCCCAGCTTACCGAATTTACTGAAGAAGATCGTATCATTGCGGTTCTTCCGATGTTTCATGTGTTTAGTATCGCGACATGTATCAATATTCCGATTGCTTGCGGGGCAGCCATTGTCATTGTTCCGAAATTTAGCCCAACCGAAGTGATCAACACGATTAGAAGAGAGAAAGCGACGCTTTTTGCTGGGGTTCCGACCATGTTTAGCTTTTTGTTACAGGTGCCAGGGGCGACGGCAGAAGACTTTTCGGCGATACGGGCTTGCTTTTCAGGCGGTGCTTCGATTCCAGTTGAATTATTACATAGATTCGAAGAGAAGTTTAATGTCCACGTATTAGAGGGTTATGGCCTATCAGAAACGGCTCCTGTAACAGCTTTCAATCCGTTACGGGGAACAAGAAAACCAGGCTCTGTGGGAATAGATATACCGGAAGTGAAGAATAAAGTGGTGGATCTGAATGGAGTGGAAGTTCCAAGAGGCGAAATCGGCGAATTAATTGTAAAAGGTCCCAATGTGATGATTGGCTATTTAGGAATGCAGGAAGCTACATCTTCTGCTTTGAAAGATGGCTGGTTTTATACCGGTGATCTAGCACGAATGGATGATGAAGGATACATTTATATCGTTGACCGTAAGAAAGATATGATTCTCGTTGGAGGATACAATGTCTATCCGAGAGAAGTCGAAGAGGTATTATACCAACACCCGGCCATAGTGGAAACGGCGGTGATCGGAGTTCCGGATAAAGAATACGGAGAGATCGTGAAGGCATTTGTGGTCATTAATGATGAGGGTATCACGATGGATGACATCCTATATTTCTGCCAGGACAAGCTTGCAAAGTACAAGCTGCCAAAACAAGTGGAAATTATGAAGGAATTACCTAAGAACAGCACAGGAAAGATTTTGAGAAGAGCTTTGCGTGTTGAACAAGTGGAAGTTTATTAGTTTGACCGGGAACTTTTTTAAAAAAAATATGATTGGTTTTTAAAAAATAAGGAGGAATTGCTATGAAAGCAGCAGTGCAAACATTGGAATTTCCACTTTTTATAAACGGGGAGTGGAAGCCTGCGTTAAGCGGAGAAACGTTTGAGGTAATAAACCCTGCAACTGGTGAAGTGGCAGCAAAGGTGGCAAAAGCCGGGAAAGAAGATGTGGAGGCGGCTATTTCATCTGCCCGCCAGGCTTTTGATACGGGAGTATGGTCTAAAAAATCCCCACAGGAACGTGCTAAAGTACTAATCAAATTTGGCAACAAGATTATTGAACATGCTGAAGAATTGGGTTACTTGGAGTCAATTAGTTCAGGAGCAACTGTTCGACGAATCTCAAACATGGACATCTTATCCATTGTCGATCTCTTACAGCAAACAGCAAAGTTCACTGTTGAGTATCCGTATGTCGAATCCCTTCCTACGTTACCATTCCCTGGACCAAGCAATAACCAGGTCTGGCGGGAACCGCTTGGAGTTGTAGCTGCCATAACCGCGTGGAATTTTCCTATGATTCTAGCGATGTGGAAATTGGCTCCGGCACTCGCAATGGGGAACTCAATCGTCGTCAAACCAGCATCCAATACACCATTGTCTACCTTGAAATTAGCGGAATTGGCTGCTGAAGCAGGAATACCAGCAGGTGTCTTTAATGTGGTATCTGGCCCTGGAGCCAGCATTGGAGAAGCGCTAGTGACCCATCCAGGTGTGGACAAAGTTGCGTTTACCGGTTCTACCGAAGTCGGGAGCCGCATTATGCAGATGGCAGCCGGAACGGTAAAACGCGTCACCCTTGAGTTAGGCGGTAAATCACCAGCCATCGTGATGCCGGATGCTGACTTGAGTATTACTATTCCAGGCATTTTATTCGGATTCTTATCACACTCTGGACAAGTTTGTGAATCAGGCACTCGTGTTCTCGTCCATGATTCCATATATGAACAAGTCATTGAACAATTAGCTGAACTTGCCAGCTCGATTACAATTGGAAATCCATTAGATATCGCAACAGGTATGGGGCCGCTCGTATCACAGCAGCAATTGGAAACCGTTCTTTCTTATATTGAATCTGGTATTCAAGAAGGGGCACGATTGGTTTGCGGAGGAAAGCGCAGGATCGTAGAAGGATTTGAAAATGGATATTATGTTGAACCGACCATTTTTGCCGATGTTCAAAATGACATGAAGATTGCGAGAGAGGAAATTTTTGGACCTGTTCTTTCCGTCATTCGTTACTCCACTGTTGAGGAGGCAATCGAAATTGCGAACGATACCATTTATGGACTAGCAGGCGGCGTATGGTCTAAGGATGTAAATAAAGCCATGCAAATTGCCCGTGAATTAAAGGCAGGAACGATTTGGATCAATGATTGGCATATGCTCCGAAGTGATGCGCCATTTGGCGGATACAAGCAAAGCGGTTTTGGCCGGGAATTAGGACGCCATGCATTGGATGAATATTCTCAACTCAAGCATGTCCACTGCTCACTCGTGCCTGAAGTAAGCCAAAGACCATGGTATCAAATATTATTGTGATAATTTTATCAATACAAATCTAAAAAGCAGGTGATTTAATGTCGACATCATTTTTTCAATTTTCTGTACGAACGGTTGTCAATAGCGGGGCGGGATCTAGGACATTGCTTCCTGAGATGATTAAAGGGCTTGGCGGTAAAAGGGCTGTGCTTTACACGGATAAAGGGTTAACCCAAGCCGGAATTACAAAGAAAATTAAAGAATTGTTTGAAATCATGCCTGGTACGCCAGCGCTAGTCGGGGTGTTTGATGAAATCGAACAGGATGCAAAGGGCGGAATTATTAATCGGGGGGCACGTTTTTTTAAAGAGTGCAACGGTGATGCCTTGATCGCTCTTGGCGGCGGCAGCGTCTTGGATACAGTAAAAGGGATTAAGTGGATGCTTCATAAAGGCTTAGATGATATTCGTGATTCTCTTCTTACCGGAAATGTGATGGAATGGTGGCCAGAAGCCAATTATATTCCGATTCCGCATGTAGCCATTGCGACAACGGCGGGAACAGGTGCGGAGGTATCACCAGTAGCAGTTATCCTTAATGAAAATCTAGGAATTAAATCAAACCTGATTCATCCATTCATCAATGCGGATATGGCGATTTTGGACCCGGATTTAACATTAGGACTTCCTCCTAAAATCACCGCGTTTACTGGATTTGATGCTTTGACACATGCAGTGGAAGCTTATTTTTCACCGAAGGCCAATCCGATGACAGATGCCTATGCCCTGCAATCAATTCGGATGATTGTAGACAATTTGCGTACTGCAGTTCACAATGGGGACGATCTTTCAGCCAGAGCGAATATGCTAATGGCAAGTTCGATGGCCATTTCTGCTTTCTGCTTATGCCTGAATGCCGTTCCAGTTCATAATATGGCACATGCGATCGGGGCAAAATTCAATATCCCGCACGGACTGGCTAATGCTGTGCTTTTGCCTAATGTAATGGAATCTTTGCCTGCATACTATTTGCCGCGAGTAACAGGATTTGCTCAAGCATTAGGTATTGCGAATCCATCAGAACAACCGGAAAAATGTTTAGAGGAAGTTATCCAATATATAAGAGATCTCCGCAAAGCTGTGAATTTACCTGACACTTTTGTGGAATTTGAATGTAATGAAGATAAGCTAAAACTTTTGGTGCCGGCTGTTCACCATGACCCAGCAGGAGTTTTCTTCAAGATCCCAGCCCCTACTATCACCAAAGTGATAAATGAAGTGTTCGCGTTAGAAGCAATAGAGGCTTAACACGAACATTGGTAATCTTGTAATACGGAAAACACTTGAAAACCTCCTGTTCTTGTATGGTCAAAGACCAACATTATGGCCAGGAAGTCAAAAGTGTTTTCCTTTTTTGTGAATTTAAAAATCAATAATCCTTGGAGGTTTACATGATAAGCAAACTATTAAATCAATCTAAATCCGCTACTTTATTTACAAAAAAGGCAAACCTAGCAGTGTACGAATCTCTAAATTTCGAAGATCTACAGGATTTTGAGGATGCGAACCGCGGTTTTATTGCACCTTTGGAATCTACTATCCTAAAAGATCATTCTGGGGAAGTCGTTTGGGACATTAATAAGTTAGAATTTCTAATCGACACTGCTCCAGAGACAGTGAACCCTAGTCTTTGGCGAAATGCTCAATTACAAGCTATATCTGGATTATTTGAAGTAGTAGAAGGAATTTATCAAGTGCGTGGACAATCCATGGCTACCACTTTCTTTTTTGAAGGAAAACAAGGAGTTATTGTCTGTGATACAGCAGGAAGTACAGAATCTGCTGAAGCTGCAATGGAAATATATTATAAACATCGTCCAAGAAAGCCTGTTTCAGCCATTATTATTAGTCAAAGCCATGCGGACCATTTTGGTGGTATCCAAGCCGTTCTAAAGTATGCGGATAATCCGTCAATTCCAATTATCGCTCCTCAACATTTTACAAAAGAAGCGTTAAGTGAAAATGTGCTTTTGGGTACCATTATGGCGCGTCGAGCCGAGTATCAGTTCGGTAAAAATATACCAGATGGCAGGGAAGGTTCGGTATCGATCGGTATAGGTAATACGATGAGTTCTGGATCAATGAGTTTTGCGCTTCCTACGGTTGAAATAGAAAACGAAATCCAAACGATGGAAATCGATGGTATAACGTTTCAATTCTTATTAACCCCAAACACGGAAGCACCTGCTGAAATGCATTTTTATATACGGGATTATAAAGCTTTATTTGTGTCAGAGAATGCCAATCAATTGATGCATCAAATTTATACGGTTAGAGGTGCAAAAACTCGGGATGCCCTGCATTGGGCTAATTCACTTGATAAAACCGTTGATTTATTTGAACATGAAGAGATTGATGCCTTGCTCATGATTCATGCATGGCCTGTTTGGGGTAAAGATCGTGCTTTAGGACATTTGAGATTGCAGCGCGATTTATATAAATATATGCATGACCAGACAGTCCGTTTAGCCAACCATGGATTTACTATGGAGGAAATAGCTGAAACAATCAAACTTCCAAAATCTTTAGATACGTATTGGGGGAATCGTGGATATTACGGTACGTTAAAGCATAATTCAAAGGGGATTTACAATTATTATTTGGGTTATTATAGTGCACATCCTTCCGATTTAGATCCACTACCACAAGTGGAAACAGGTCTAAAATATGTAGAATACATGGGTGGCGCGACCGCCATTTTGGAAAAAGCAAAAGTTGATTTTGAAAATGGGGAATACCGCT
This sequence comes from Neobacillus drentensis, assembly GCF_036965425.1. Taxonomy (GTDB): domain Bacteria; phylum Bacillota; class Bacilli; order Bacillales; family Cytobacillaceae; genus Neobacillus; species Neobacillus drentensis_F. The sequence goes on from NZ_JBALPP010000067.1 coordinate 49,372, forward strand.
GGGTATCTCAAGTATTAAAAAATGTCGTAATGGCTGACCCAGAAAATACGGAAGCCAAAAATTTATTGGCAGATGCATACGAACAATTAGGATACCAAGCCGAATCAGCCAATTGGCGTAATATTTATCTTGTTGGTGCTTCCGAACTAAGGAATGGAATCAATAAAGATCCTGCCCCATTAGATGTTTCTGGAATTATCAACCATATGCCAATAGAAGATTTCTTAAAGCTGATTGCTGTTAAACTAAACGGACCCAAGGCAGAAGGTAAAAAAATAACGTTGAATGTAACTCTATCAGATATTAACCAAACCGTTGCTATTTATTTAGAAAACTCCGTTTTGATTTATAAGGCTGGAAAATTAGACGCTAATCCGGATGTTTCCTTAACCCTGGAACGATTAACATTCTTTGGGGTTGGACTCGGCTTGCTTTCACCAGAACAAGCAGCAGCAGCAGGTAAATTAAACATTTCTGGTGATCAAACAAAATTGAATGACTTTTTATCACTATTAGACGAGTTTGACAGATTATCCAATATCGTAACACCTTAATTAACAATAAGCACCTGCTTAAATTTATCCGCTTAAAGGTGAACAATGCAGGTGTTTCTTCCTTAGGTATAAAAAGTTAATGCCATTAAAAATTAAGAAATATTTGTTGAGAGGCAGGGGTACGAATGAAAGGTTGGACCAAATGGGTTATTTTACTTGCACTTTTTATTTTGTCTATTGTTAATTTTTCCGATAAATCCATTACAGGGTTAGCCGGAATTCATATTATGAAGGATTTGAATCTAACTTTCTCTCAATTTGGAATGGTAGGAAGCAGTTTTTTTTGGTTATTCCCATTAGCCGGAATATTAGGGGCTTCTTTATCTGATCGTTATGGAACAGAAAAATTATTGGTAGTTATGGCGATTATTTGGACCATTGCGCAATCAATGGTGATGTTTGTTTCTGGCCTTCCGCTACTTTTATTTAGCAGGGTATTACTAGGTATAGGAGAAGGTCCTTTTCAAGCAACCGCAACCAGTCATATTAGTAAATGGTTTAAACCGGAATCACGTGGATTAGCCATATCCATCCTGAATTTTGGCAATGTTGTGGGAATAGCGGTTTCAGCTCCAACTGTGGTTTATTTAATGTCAAATTTTGGTTGGAAACAAACGTTTTTAATTTCGGGCATTATTAGCTTTGTCTGGTTAATTGGCTGGCTCTGGCTCGGAAGACTTAAACCAAATGTTTTGTTTGAAGAAGAGGAAAGAAAACGGGAAAACAAACTAGAGACAAATGGAAAAGACAAGTGGAAAGCGTTACGATCTCCTATTTTTATTTTTACATCCTTAGCTGCATGTATCGGCTTTTCTTATATTGTCTTTGGAATTACCTTTAATCCCGCCTATCTAATGAAAGTTAAGGGGTTCACTGAACAACAGTCTGGAAAAATCATTGCTATATCTGGATTAATTGGCGCGATACTCGCATTAGTGATGGCAATCATTTCAGATCGTATTTACAAAAAAACTCTAAATTTATGGAAGTCGAGAATTCTTTTTTCTGCCAGTAGTCTGATCCTAGGAGGCTTTATATACGCGTTATATCCCCTAGTTACTGGAAAGGGTTCAATCATCATTATCCTTTCTATCGTGTATACGTTAGTGGCTGCAGCTGGAAATCTTAATCCAGCAGTAATCATTAGTTTATATCCTGAACGGAGAGGCCTTATGACAGGAACTTATTATGGAATCATGACATCATCAGGTATTTTTGCTCCCCTTATTTTTGGAAAGCTCATTCAATCTTCAGGTGCAAATCCAGCTGTGGGTTTTAGCTCATCTATTTATGGAATCTCTGTTGCAATGGTGGTTACAGCGATGTGCATGTTCCTTTTCGCAAAGCCAAAACAAAGAAGTGCAACAAAGAATGAAAAAAGAACAGTCAACCTCTAATGGCAACTTTGATTAGAGATTATTTCAATCGGAATCATTAAGAACCTAGATTTCAAACTAAACCAAATATATTTTTATTAAGGATGTGCGTAATGTGGCTGTAAAAAAAGAAAATCAAAAAAAATCAACAGAAGAAATCACTGTCGATGGCGTAAATGGACCATCGCTTTCTAGCCTAGACCTGCTCTGGAGATATGGATATCAAGAATTAGATGAATGGGCAAAGTGTGCTGAACATCGCGACGAAGTCTTCTCGAAACGACTCTCTGAAGGTGTACAACGGAATCAGGGAAATATAAAAGCAATTGCAGAGCAATTTACAAAGGAATTTACTGAATGGGAAAAGACTGCAAGAGAACAATTTTTAATGTCAACCACCACCTTGCAGCATTTCTTTCCGATTCAGTCTTATGAGGAAATGAATGCGCAAATGGATCAGATTCAAAAGAGTGTATTGACTCCCTTAAGTACTCCTAGTCAAACGATTGCAAATTTCCAGGCGATTGAGAAATACCTAGAAATGATTGATCAATATATGGATCTTAGGAAAAAAGGAAGATTGCAATATATCCAAGCTGTTAAACAAGCAGGAAATCCGATTTATGAATTTCAAAAAGGGTTTGTTAATCTGTTTACAACACCATTCAAAGACCTTATTTTCCCGCTAAATAAATATATGGAAAAAGAACCTACAAAGTCTTAATTTAAGGAGAGCAACTATGTCAAATGAAAAAACCTTTGATCCATTTTTTGGTTTCAACCAATTGAGTGAAATGTGGGACAAACAAGTAAATGGCCTATTATATAACCTAGCAAACAACGAAGAATTTGTTCGCACAGCAGGTTTTGGCCTCAATTCCTATTCATTTTATCTAGAGCGACTTAGAAAGAACCAAGAGCAAATTGCGGCACTAATGAATATTCCGACAAAGAAAGATGTCGCTAATGCCGCAAAGCTATCTATTCAAACAGAAGAAAAAATTGATATTTTAGAAGAACAAATTTGGAAATTACAAGACACTGTAAGCTCCATTACTAAAGAAAATTCAGGAATGTTCGAAGAAGTAGTCAATATTGTCATGCAAATGAAGAATGAATTCCAAAAGATGTCCAAAGAGGTGGCGGAAACGCAAAAAATGAATGCTGACCTTCAGGAATTGCGGAAAGAAATAGAGAGAGATCTCATCGAAATACGGCGGGAAAAGCAGAAAAAAGAACCGGAAAAGAAGCAGGATAAAGAACTGGTGCTCACCGGTATTAATAAATAACATTGAAGAGAGCTGTGATTATAATGAACGCATTTGGAACAAACCTTTTTCCAAATTTAAACTTAGAAAAAGAAACGAAACGGTGGAACCAGCTTTATAAAATTATGACCGAGCCAAAGCCAGAGATTGTGCCTACACCAAGAAAGACAGTCTGGAAGAAAAATAAAGCAACCTTATGGTATCATCCTGCAAAGGAAAAAAGACATGCCATCCCAGTATTTCTAGTCTACTCTTTGTTAAATAAGGCGTACATTCTTGATATCGGTGAAGGAAGCAGTGTTGTAGGCGGACTTACCGAGCGCGGCTATGATGTCTACCTATTGGATTGGGGATCCCCTGGGCTTGAAGATGCTGACATCAGCCTTGAAAATTATATCATTGATTATTTGGAGAACGCCCTTAAACGAGCTTTAAGACATTCAGGTGCAAAGGAAATATCCCTTGCCGGTTATTGCCTGGGTGGAACCATTGCGGCTATCTTGACTTCCATAACAGAACTGCCAATTAAGAATTTATCCCTCGCAGCCGTTCCAATCGATTTTAGTATCGGCATCTTTCCTGATAAATTACTGGAAGCACTACAAAAAGGGCAGCTAGGTCTTGACCGTTTTGCCGATTCATATGGGACAATTCCATCAGAAATTATGTATTTGATATTTAGGATGGTATCACCGGGTATTGCAAGTTCTAAAATCAATCTCTTCACCCGTGCACATGATGAGAAATATGTAGAAAAGTGGCGCCGAATGGATAAGTGGACGAAGGACTCTACTTCGTTTGCAGGTGCTGCATTCAAACAGCTGTTTAACGATCTCTATCAAGAGAACAAACTCATAAAGGGAGAATTGGTGATTGGCGGCAGAAAGGTGGATTTAAAGAATATAAACTGCCCGCTTTTTGTATTCTCCTGCTCACGTGATACAATTATATTAGAGAAGCAAAGTCTACCGTTGATGGACCTTGTTTCAAGTAAAGATAAATCTTATGAGGTTTATGAAGGTGGACATGTTTCGCTTGCATTGACCGGGGTATTCGCTGAAGTTTGGGATAAGTGGCTTTCGGCTCGATCAGAGGAAATTGGGGAAGTACTTGTATAATTTTTATTTACAAGAAATAGCGGAAAGGATTCTAATCCTTCCCGCTTATCTTTTTTTAGGCAGCATTTATTTGCTGATACTCATACCCAAGGTATAATTTACGATTTATGCAGATTATCTTATTGATGACCATGTAAGAAATCTGGAACAATTTTCTGGCCGAGGAATTTTATTTACAGCACCACATAATATTAACTTTAAAAACTGTTAGAGACCTAGTTACAATTATTTTATAAATAAAGGCATGTCACTGTATGTGGCATGCCTCTTCTATTTAATGATTAATCAAAACATGGGCCATTTTTAAGGCTTTACCATTTTGTTTCTTTTTAAAATAATAATTAAACAATTCTTTTTTTGAACGTTTAATTAAATAGACAATCCCCAATTTTTCAAACAACGGTAATGAATGTTCGGACAAGTATTGATGGTATTCCCGTTCTTTATCTTGAATTAAATAACTAAGTAAGGTAAATAAGTTTATAAATAATTGGTCATTTTTATTTAAAGCTGTTTCAAGTCCTTCATTTGCCAGTTGTAATAATTCATCCTTTGGAAGTAACCCCCCATAATATGCACTGTTTATATACCCTTCTAGAGAAAGTAAGTATGGGCTTGATACACGATCTTTAAGACTCATTGACTCTTTATAGTATTTATTAGCTGGTTCATAATTTTTTCTTCTAAAGTGTTCAAAAGCTAAGTTGTGTATTACCTTTGCTTTTCGAGCAGGTGAATGACAAAGGTCACAGCTTTTGATTAAGCTTTCAAACCTCTGAATAGTCTCTTTAAAATCTCCATCATCTTTTACTTGAATCACCATAAGCATTTCTGCATCAATCACTCTAAGATAGTTATTAATTTCTTTAAAATATTGACGCGACTTATCTGCGAAAAAATAAGCCATAACAGGTGATTCAATGGAATGATAAGCGACTGCTAAATGATAGGTATATTCCTTGTTATCGTAAACTGCCTCATCAATTGATTTTAATGCTTGAATTGCCTTGAGGTTTTCATGTTTTGCTAAATAGTAAACTCCTAAAACGTGTTTGAACAGATTAGCTTCGTAAGATGATAATTTATCTTCTTTCTTTTGGATTTCAGCGATGATGTCTGATGCTTCCTCGGTCAAATTATGCGTTAGTAAATACCTGACCCGAAGTAACTTATAAAAATTAATATAATCAGAGATTTGAATTAATTCTTCTTGCTCAAGTTCTTGATTAATAAGATCCATTTCTTCAAATAATTGCATGATAATAACATCATGCCAATTATGTAAGCGCTTTTTTATATTTTTAAGTTTTGTTATTTCATTTTCGATATTTATTCCTAGACGCTCGGATAAAAGAGTGATAATTTCAGGTGCATATTCAGTATGTAAACGCTCAATTTTACTAATATGTGTTCCAGAACAAATCCCGTATCCTAATTCCTCTTGGGTAATTTGGTATTTTTCGCGGTAAAACCTAATGATTTTCCCCTCATACATAATGAATTTCTCCTTCTAGAAAAATTTTATCTTGATGTGTTCGAGAATTAGGAAAAACAAGATTCCCCCAAGTACAAAGATGATTTTTTTAATATAGTTCAAAAAATGTCATATAAAAGTAATCTAACAGTTTAAGATTTTACAAAAAAAACGTTCAATTCTTCAAAATTTGACAATGCTTTACAGGAATCATGACAAATTATGCAGTGATGTTAGAACGACTTGATGAAAAATTCCCCCAATTTGCCGAGAACAAAAATCAAGTACAATATGAATTAATAGAGTAGTCTAATTATTCTCACTCTTATTTTACACTATCTTTC
>NZ_JBALPP010000068.1:0-35527 GCF_036965425.1 Neobacillus drentensis
AAAAAACTTTTTCAAATAATAGTAGATTAATATAAGAATATCAGTATTAATATAAGAAAAACAGGCACTTTTGGCTAAATAAATATGTTTCTACTATATCAATGAGAAATTTGTCGAAAAGCAGTGTGTTGAATATTCTAAAAATTATGGATATATTAAATTTAGTAACATACCAACTAGTTAGTATGTTAAAAGGAGTGTTAATGATGAATTTCACTTATTCTGAAAAAGTACAAGAGTTACAAAAAAAGCTTAATGACTTCATGGAAGAATATATTTATCCAAATGAAAAGGTATATCATGAGCAAATTGATAAAAATGCTCCATTTTCAAAGGTTCCTCCCATCATGGATGAGTTGAAAGAAAAAGCAAAACAGCAAGGATTATGGAACTTGTTCTTACCAGAAAGTGAATATGGTGCAGGATTAACGAATTTGGAATATGCTCCGCTTTGTGAAATTATGGGCCGATCCAGCATTGCCCCTGAAGTATTTAACTGTGCAGCACCAGACACAGGAAATATGGAAGTCCTTGTTCGATATGGAAAGGAAGAGCATAAAGAGCAATGGCTTAAACCGTTATTAAACGGCGAGATTCGTTCCTGTTTCTCGATGACAGAACCAGATGTGGCTTCCTCTGATGCGACAAACATCCAGTCAAGTATTATCAGGGATGGCGATGAATATGTCATCAATGGAACGAAATGGTGGTCATCAGGTGCCGGGGACCCACGTTGTAAGATAGCGATTGTCATGGGTAAAAACGATCCAACTGCTCCAACTCACGAACAACAATCTATGATTCTAGTACCACTTGACACTCCGGGGGTAACGATTAAACGGATTTTGCCGGTTTTCGGTTATGACCATGCCCCGCACGGTCATGCGGAAATTGAATATAAAAATGTTCGGGTTCCTGCTTCCAATATGCTCTGGGATGAAGGAAAAGGCTTCGCCATTGCTCAAGGTCGACTCGGCCCAGGAAGAATTCACCACTGTATGAGAACCATCGGAGCTGCAGAACGTGCACTTGAAGAACTTTGTAAGCGCGTTCAATCGAGGACAGCTTTCGGTAAAAAGCTTTCCGAACAAGGTGTCATTCAGGAATGGATTGCCGAGGCAAGAATTGATATTGAGCAAGCTAGATTACTGACACTTAAAGCGGCATACATGATGGATACAGTGGGGAATAAAGAAGCGAAAGCAGAAATAGCTATGATTAAAGTAGTGGCTCCCAATATGGCATTAAAGGTAATCGACCGCGCCATTCAGGCATTTGGTGCAGCAGGGGTTAGTGAGGATACACCGCTGGCAGCCAGCTGGGCGAATATCCGAACTCTGAGATTAGCGGATGGCCCGGATGAGGTTCACAAGCGAGCGATTGCAAGATACGAATTGAAAAAATACCGTTAATGGTTTTAATAGGAGGAAGGATCATGCATGTTCAAAAGCTGTTTGATTTAACAGGAAAAGTGGCAATTGTAACTGGAGGCGGCAGAGGTCTTGGCCAGCAAATCGCTGAGGGCTTTGCGGAAGCGGGAGCAAATGTTGTTGTTTGTTCAAGAAAGCTTGAGGCCTGTGAAGAAGTGGCTGAAGGGCTTAGAAAGCTGGGGGTTGAAAGCTTTGCTTTAAAATGTGATGTTTCCAATCCTGAAGATGTAAAAAACGTGGTAGAACAAACAGTGGAAAGGTTCGGACGAATTGACATTCTCGTTAATAATAGTGGAGCTTCTTGGGGAGCTCCTGTTGAAGAGATGCCGCTTGAAGCCTGGCAAAAGGTTATGAATGTTAACGTAACCGGAACCTTCTTAATGTCCCAGGCAGTCGGAAAGGTCATGATCGAGCAAAAAGCTGGAAAAATCATTAACATTGCTTCCGTTGCAGGCCTACAGGGAAGCAATCCAAAATATATGAATGCCATTGGCTATAACTCTAGTAAAGGGGCAGTCATAACCTTTACAAAAGATCTGGCAGTAAAATGGGGTCCACATGGGATCTACGTTAATGCCATTGCACCGGGGTTCTTCCCAACGAAAATGTCTAAAGGACTGCTTGATGAGGGCGGTGAATCCATCCTCGAAGGTACACCATTAAGAAAGTTTGGCTCTGATACTGATTTAAAAGGGGTTGCGCTATTTTTAGCAGCACCAGCATCAGATTTTGTTACTGGTGATATTGTGGTGGTAGACGGCGGCGCTCATGCAATGTAGGAGAAAGTCGGAAAAATTTGACTAAGGGAGTCGATATATTTGAAAAGAGATGCTGTCATCGTTTCAGCTGTTCGAACAGCGATCGGAAGGCAGGGCGGTGCCCTATCAGGCGTTCCTGCACATGTGTTAGGTGCAGAAGTGATCAAAGAAGCTGTAAAAAGAGCGAAAATTAAGCCTGAAATGATTGATGATGTTATTTTTGGCAATGTGCTGTCGGGTGGAGGAAATATCGCTAGATTATCAGTCATTCAAACAGGGTTATCGATTGATATCCCTGGGGTAACTGTTGACCGGCAATGTGGATCTGGCATTAATGCTATTAATCTTGCAGCCCAGGCGATTAAAGCAGGAGATGGAGATATCTTTGTGGCTGGCGGAACTGAGAGCATGAGCCGTGCCCCATATTTGATGGCGCGTCCGGAAAAACCATATCATGCCGAACCGCCAAGATTTATTAAATTACAGGTATCAACTGAAGAGGCCGGTAATCCGCCAATGGGAATAACTGCAGAAAATCTGGCGGAAAAATATCAGATTTCAAGAGAAGAACAAGACCAATTTTCGCTACAAAGTCAACAGCGGATGGCAGCAGCAATGAAAGAGGGTCGTTTTGACGAACAAATTGTCTCGATCGCAATCCCGGTAAAAAAAGGTGAGCCTGTGATCTTTAATACCGATGAACATCCAAGACCGCAAACGACTATCGAGGCATTGGAAAAGCTTCAGCCAGCCTTCTTGAAAGGCGGCACTGTTACAGCTGGAAGCAGCTCAGGATTAAATGATGCCGCATCCGCCCTTGTTATCATGTCGAGGGAAAAAGCGGAAGAATTAAATCTCACACCGTTAGCTGTAATTCGCCAATATGCCGTAGCGGGAGTAGATCCGAATATCATGGGAATTGGGCCTGTTCCGGCGGTTAGGAAAGTACTGGAAAAATCAGGCCTTTCGCTTGAACAAATGGATCTAATTGAAATTAATGAGGCTTTCGCTGCTCAAGTGTTGGCTTGTAATCGTGAACTTGAAATGGATCTTGCAAAAGTAAATGTTAATGGGGGAGCCATTGCCCATGGACATCCGTTAGGTGCAACTGGTGCCATCCTGGCAACAAAAGCTGTATACGAGTTACATCGCTCTGAAGGAAAATATGCTTTGATTACCGCTTGTATTGGCGGCGGTCAAGGAATCGCTACGATCATTGAACGCGAATAATATCAAAACTAAACATTAGGAAAAGGAGGCAGCTTGTTGCCTCCCCTTCCCTCCACCTAGATTAATAGTCGAAAGGAACATCCTATGAAGCAAAAAATTATGGAAACAGGTATCCATTTATTTCACCAAAATGGTTTTAAATCCACTTCTGTGCAGGATATTGTTCAAGAAATGGGTGTTACGAAGGGAACCTTTTACTATTATTTTAGCAGTAAAGAAGAACTACTGAAGGATATTCACTTATCGTATATTGAAGAGATTGTGATACAGCAGGAAGTCATTTTAAAAAACAATTCCTATGATTTTACGAAAAAACTTTATGAGATTATCTTTATGCTCATAAACAACATCCAATCTAAAGGCCCTAGTGCCCGGATTTTTACAAGAGAAAATAGGCATTTAAATGAAAAACATGTAGAAGAGATAAAAGAAAAACGAGCTCAATTCCGTAGAAATACGCAGAAATTGGTTGAAGAAGGAATTAATCAAGGCGTAATCAAAAAGGAATTCCGAGCAGATATCTTAACCTTGGGGATTCTTGGAATGACGAATTGGAGCTATTATTGGTTCAATCCTGACGGTGAAGTCCCAGTTGAAAAAGTGGTTGAGATTTTTCTAGATATGGTCCTTAACGGAATATCAAATCCGGAGAAAGTGTCAAACTCCATTTAACATTCTAATGAAAAGGAGAGCTGCACCATGTTAACTCTTCATCACAAATATTGGCCAAAACTTGCAAAATCTTTGAAGGTTCCTTCTACTTCGCTTTATGACAACCTTCAAGTAAGTGCACGTCGTTATCCAGAACAAGATGCCATATATTATTACGGAAACAAACTTACATATCAGGAACTGGATGCTGAAGTCAATGCCTTAGCAGGGTATTTAGAACACAAGTTAGGCGTCCGTAAAGGTGACAATGTTTTGCTGTTCATGCAAAATTCGCCGCAATTCATCATTGGCTATTATGCAATTATTAGGGCGAATGCCGTTGTAGTGCCGATCAATCCAATGCTGGTTGCCAATGAACTTGAATTTTATATCCGAGATTGTGGAATTAAAACGGCACTAGCTGGCCAAGAACTATATGACCGAGTCCAGCCTCTATTAAGCAGAACCTCCCTTGAGAATTTATTAATTGCTGCTTATTCCGATTATAAAGGGGAAGATTTTCAAGGAGTATTGCCGACTGAGGTTGAATTGCCAAGAGCAACCTTCACAGAAGCAAACCATTACCATTGGTGTGATGCCATCCAGGCAAATCTGACCCCATCTGAACACACTTCGAAGGGTGATGACCTGGTCGTCCTTCCTTATACATCTGGTACAACAGGGCTGCCAAAGGGTTGTATGCATACGAACAAGACAGTACAGGCTAACACGGTTGGCTGTTATCATTGGTCACAGTCAACACCAAATGCGATCCACCTCATGACGCTTCCTCTTTTTCATGTCACAGGAATGGTGCATAGCATGCATATGCCAATCTATAGCGGAAGCACCATTGTGATCATGACCAGATGGAACCGGGATACTGCTGTTGACTTCATTAAAAATTTAGGATGTACCCATTGGGTTACAATTGCGACAATGATTGTCGATTTCTTAGCGAATCCAAAATTAGTTGCAGAGGATATTTCCACATTAACCTCTATTTCTGGAGGGGGCGCTGCACTGCCAGAAGCAGTTGGTGAAAAATTATATAAACTATCGGGATTACGATTTGTGGAAGGATATGGACTTTCCGAAACGATTGCCCAAACCCATTTCAATCCTGCAGAACGACCTAAAATGCAATGCCTTGGCATTCCATCCTTTGATGTGGATGCTAAAATCATCGAACCTGCAACCGGAAAAGAACTAGGTGTCGGTGAGGTTGGGGAAATCATCGTCAATGGTCCGCAGGTAATGGTAGGTTACTATAACCGTGATGATGAAAATAGAAGTTCATTCATAGAAATTGACGGGAAGAAGTTTTTTAGAACAGGTGATATTGGCCGTTATGATGAAGAAGGTTATTTCTTCATAGTCGATCGTGTGAAACGGATGATTAATGCATCTGGATTTAAGGTTTGGCCGACAGAAGTAGAATCTTATCTTTATAAACACCCAGCCATTCAGCAGGCCTGTGTGGTAGGGGTTCCTGATCCAAGAAGAGGAGAAACCGTCAAAGCATTTGTGATTTTAAATGAAGGCTATGAAGGGAAAGTGACTGAGGAAGAAATCATCGAGTGGTCAAAAGAAAATATGGCTGCTTATAAATACCCAAGATACATTGAATTTAGAAAGCAGTTCCCAATGACATCCAGCGGAAAGATTTTATGGCGTACTCTGCAGGATGAGGAAAAAGCAAAAGCGGAAAATACAGTTCAATAAGAGTGAATTTCAAACGGTGAGCTTCAAATGGAGGGCCCACCGGATGGAATATTTTGTGGACAAGCAGTGTTTCAACCAAAAAGGGGGAGAGCAATGGAGATTTTAATTCAGCAGTTATTTAATGGTCTGACCATTGGAAGCGTTTATGCCCTAGTAGCGTTAGGATTAACGTTAGTTTATGGTATTTTGCACATTCCAAATTTCGCTCATGGTGCATTATACATGATGGGCGGGTACGTAACTTTAACCATGATGACCAAATTTGGGCTTCATTACTGGATTGCGATATTCGTTTCAATAATTGTAGTTGGCCTCATCGGAGTATTAATGGAACGGTTAGTCTTCCACCCGCTTAGAGAGGCACCGCCAATCCATGATAAGATTGCTGCCATTGGTATTCTCTTATTCTTGGAGGCATTCGCTCAAAAATTTTGGGGTGCTGATTACCAGTCAATGCCAACCCCATATGAAAGTGTTGTAAAAATCTTTGGTTTAACGATTACTATGCAAAGGCTGTTAATTGTTATCGCTGCAATTGTCGTTATGGTGTTGTTATATCTATTCCTAAAAAAGACCTATACCGGTGCAACGATCATTGCCATGTCACAAAATCGTGAAGGGGCAAACTTAGTTGGGGTTAATACGAATAAGGTTGCCATGTTAACTTTTATGATTTCAGGGGGCCTTGCTGCGATCGCTTCGTCATTATCGGCACCTATAAATCTAGTATTCCCAGGGATGGGACAGCTCGTCATTTTAAAAGCATTTGTTATCATCATCCTTGGCGGAATGGGAAGTATCCCAGGCGCGATTGTAGGAGGCTATATTTTAGGATTTAGTGAAAGTTTAGGTGCAACGTATATCTCTAATGACTATAAGGACATCATTGCCTTTATCCTCCTTGTTATTATCTTAACAGTGAAGCCGACTGGACTGTTTTCAAAGGGGGGCCATTAATGTCAACGATCTTAAATAAAAAAATCGTCATTCCTGTTTTAGTTTTACTTGCGGTTTTCTTTCCTTTCATGACACAAAATAATACGTATATTATTCACGTCATGACCTTATCCTTCATCTGGATGATTGGGGTTTATGGTCTCAATTTACTAGCTGGTTATACGGGATACCTTTCTTTGGCACATGCCGGATTCTTTGCAATCGGTGCGTATTCACTTGGAATTTTAACAGTTAAAGCACAAATGAATTTCTGGCTGGCCTTTTTGTTAGCCCTTGTTATTACAAGTGTCTTAGGTCTTATCGTTGGCGTAATTGCCTTACGGACAAAAGAGCATTTCTTCGCCATTTATACATTGTGCTTAGGTTATATTCTTTATCTAGTGATTGATAAATGGGAGAGCCTGACAGAAGGTGTCCGCGGATTAATTGGGATTCCTGCCCCAGCCAATATTGGTCCAATCAAATTTGATAACGAACTATCAAATTATTATCTTGTTTTAGTGTTCTTACTCCTAGTCGTTCTAGTTATGTATCGAATTATTCACTCTTTATCAGGAAGAACCTATATTGCGATTCGTAATAGTGAGGATCTTGCGCAAACCATCGGAATTTCAACGATGAAAAACAAATTAACCGTATTTGTTCTTTCAACGTTCTTTGCTGGTCTCTCTGGTGCTTTGTATGCTTCATTTGTACGCTTTATTGGACCCGACATTGGTGCTATCCCTATTACGTTTGACTTATTAACCTATTTACTAGTAGGGGGGATTGGAACATTAAGCGGTCCTATTGTTGGTACTCTGCTCATCGTTTGGTTATCCCAATTTTTGCAAGATTTACAGGATCAACGGATGCTCATATTTGGACCTGTATTAACTTTATTGGTTATTTTTTACCCTCGTGGTATCGTCGGAGGAGTTTCTAGTCTTTTCCATATGATCAAGTCGAAAGGCAGTCAGAAATCAACAACTGTGCCTAAAGCTCGAACTGCCAAAGAAATGGTTATTGAAAAAAATACAATCTCAGATAAACAAGTGAAGGAGGGATAGGCGTGATCTTTTTAGAAACAAAAAATCTGACGAAGAGGTTCGGTGGTAACACAGCCGTTAATAATGTCGACTTTACGATTGAACAAGGGAAAATTAATGCGATTATCGGTCCTAATGGCGCTGGGAAATCTACCTTTTTTAACTTGATCAGCGGATTCCATCAACCGACTTCCGGACAGGTTATTTTTAAAGGAGTGGACATTACCACCATGCCATCCAATAAAATAGCTGAACTTGGAGTCGCTAGGACCTTCCAAACTACTAATCTTTTTGAACAATCAACCGTTTTAGATAATGTTATCGTCGGTCATAGATTGAGAACGAAATCTACCCTGGTGGATGCAATTTTTAGAACGCATAGATTGAAGAGAGAAGAGGCACAATGCCGTGACAAGGCAATGGAAGTGTTAGAGTTCGTTGGTTTGAAAAACATCGCTGGTAACATTGTTGGCAGCTTAACTCAAGAAGAGAAGAAGCGGACGGCATTTGCGCTAGCACTAGCGACCGATCCGGAAATTGTTTTCCTAGATGAACCGGCTGCTGGTGTGAACCCTGATGAAACCGAAGGCTTAGCGGAATTAATGCAAAAGATGGTGTCAAAAGGGATTACAGTTTGCTTAATCGAGCACAAAATGCAAATGATTATGAGAATAGCTGACAAAATTATGGTCTTGAACTATGGTGAAAAAATTGCCGAGGGAAGACCAGAGGAAATCCGTAATAACGAAACGGTTATTAAAGCTTATTTGGGAGGGAGCGCCATTGCTTAACCTTAATAATGTCTCTGTCAAATATGGAAGCTTTACAGCCGTCCATGACATAAATATTGAAGTAAATTCTGGGGAAATCGTTGTCCTATTAGGCGCAAACGGGGCTGGAAAGAGTACAACTTTCAGAACCATAAGCGGATTAAGCAAGCCGGCAGTAGGCGAAGTCCTCTTTGAAGGGGAAAAAATCAATAGGAAGTCAGCTGATCAAATTGTCCAATTAGGAATTGGTCAATGCCCTGAAGGACGTAAACTGTTCCCTGCGATGTCTGTTGAAGAGAATCTTAATATGGGTGCCTATGTACATCGTAAGAGGAAAGCGCAAATCAAGCAATCTCTTGAACATGTATATGAATTATTCCCAATTTTAAAGGATAAGCGCCATGACGCGGCGGGTTCTCTAAGCGGCGGTCAGCAGCAAATGGTTGCCATCGGCCGAGCATTGATGTCCAAACCAAAGTTAATGCTCCTGGATGAACCATCCATTGGCCTTGCTCCATTAATCGTTGAGCAAATGTTTGAAGTCATTCAGAAAATTAATAAAGAAGGAACCACCATCCTGTTAGCTGAACAAAATGCCAACGCTGCATTAAAAATTGCTGACAAAGGCTATGTTTTTGAAAACGGCTCCATTGTCCTAAAAGGTACTTCAGCCGAATTATTTGCTAATGATGAGGTTAGAAAAGCCTATATTGGTGCTTAAAGTCTAACATTGCCTTTAAGGGGGTGATGAAGGGACCATTCATCACAGTCAGAATCTGGAGAATTATAATATTACTAGGGGGAAAACCAATGAAAAGAATGAAGTCTTTATTAATGATGTGTTTTATCTTCGTTATGATTTTCAGTTTGGCTGCATGTAATAGTACAAGCGATAAGACAGCAAGCACAAAGCCAGCATCCAATGGCGGCGGAAGCAAGTCAGGAGACGTTGGAACAGTCAACATTGGTTACACTGGGCCATTAAGCGGACCTGCAGCATTTTATGGTAAGCGTACCCTAAACGGTATTTCGATGGCAGCTGAGGAAATTAACAGCGCTGGCGGATTTGAAGTTGGCGGTAAAAAGTACAAATTAAATATCGTCTCATTGGACGATAAATACTTACCGAATGAAGCAGGAGCCAATGCGAAAAGGCTAATGCAGGAAAACAAAACGCCAATTATTTTTACCCCGCACAGCGGCGGCGTATTCGCATTACAAGTATTCAACCAACAAGATAAATTCATTATTGGAGCTTACACGAGTGAACCGAAAGTTTCTGATGTGGGCAACAAACTAACTGTCCGAATTCCTCCTCGTTATGATGGCTATCTAAAGCCGTTTACTGATTATGCAATGGACAAGTTCGGAAAGAAAATTGCTTTCCTTCCAACTGCATCTCAATATGGGAAGGACTGGTCTGCAAAGCTTAAACCATATTGGGAAAAACAAGGTGGAAAAGTGGTTTACAATTCTTCCATTGACTTTGCCAAAGAAACAGATTTCTTTACGATCGTTACAAATGCTCTTAAAGAAAAGCCGGATGTATTATTTATCGGTGGTGCATCTGAACCTACAGCAAAGGTGGCAAAACAAGCAAGAGAGCTTGGATTTAAGGGCGGTTTCATCGTTATGGACCAAGCTAAATTAGATGAGATGAAAAAGATTACTGGCGGCTATGATGCACTTAACGGAGCAATTGGTGTAATGCCATTAGTTGATTCTGATGAGGCTGCTGTCCCTGAATATGTGAAGAATTATAAAGCTAAATATAATGAAGATCCAGGCTCTGAAGCAGGATTAAATTACATTGGTATGTATGCATTCGTTGAAGCTATGAAGGCTGCGGGTTCCGTAGACGATGTTGAAAAAATCCGTGCCAATATGCAAAAGGGTCTTGATAACATGCCAGATAAAGCAAAGGTTTACAATATTCCTAAAATTGGCGAGGATGGCGGTTTCGAATCAGAGTTAGTAGTTGCTGCGGTTGAAAACGGTAAAATCGTGCCAATTAAAGTGAAATAATCCAAAAATAAAAGAGTAATAGCCAATTAAAAAACCTTTTCCCCCTTGTAGAAATTACGATAATGCTTCAGCCGTGATTATACACAAGGGGGATTTATTATTTTTTGAAAAAAATAAATAATTTTCATAATTTGAAAGAAGATAATCATATTATAGGATGGCTAGTAATATAGTTTTGGTAGCAGATGGGGTAAACCTCATGCTTATTGTGGTGGCAGAATAATATTTTTGGAAGGGAGGGGCAATGGATTGGTTAAAATAGTCCCCCTTGAATTAGAAACGCACTTTGCTGAAGGTACGGTGAATGCCTTTTTAGCGATTGGTGAAACCGTTACGTTAATAGATACAGGAAATCCTGGTAAAGAGTCCTTTCAGAAGCTTAAATCAAACTTACATAATTATGGAGTTACATTAAAAGATATTGATCAAATTGTGCTTACCCATATTCATATAGACCACGCAGGAGCCATACCACATATTCAAGCAGAAATAGATATACCTATTTTTGTCCATGAGCAGGCGAAGGATTCGATTAATGTTGATGTTAACGAGTTTGAGAGAGTGCAGAAGTTTTTTAATAATTTTATAGAAAGCTGTGGGGCAGATCCCTTTGAACATATCATTCAACGCCGCTTCAGAGAGGAAAAATGGCGAAATGTTTCCTTCCTAAATGAAGGGGATGAAATTCATTTAGGTGGACATAGGTTTGAACTAGTACATGTTCCCGGCCATAGCCAATGTGACATATTACTCTGGAATCCCGAAACAGGGGATGCGCTTGCAGGTGACCATCTTATAAAGGCCTTTTCTGTAAATGCTTTTATCGAACCGCCTAATTCGGGGGAGAATGTCAGGCCAAAGCCGCTCCTTCAGTACCGTAACTCTCTCGAAAAAGTAAGCCGGCTGCCACTGACGATGATTTACCCAGGTCACGGAGAGGCATTTTCTGAACATTTATCATTGATCAAAACAAGATTGCAAGAACAGGAAAAACGGTGTGACCAGATTATACAAATTCTTCGCAGCGGTGAAAAAACAATATTTGAAATCTGTTCTGAAATGTATCCACGATTACATGGCAGAACTGTGTTTTTAGGATTATCACAAATTCAAGGTCATTTAGATTTGCTTGAGGAAAGACAGCTTGTCCGCTATGAACAAAAGGGCTCAATAGTCATCTGCCACGCCACATAGAAGGGGAAATTCTTTCATTTTTTAAATAGGAGAGGATTTAATGAAGTTAAAGGACCTGCTAGAGACCAATATCGCTGAGTTTGGGGAGTATCCGCTATTATTTTTCAAGGGTAAGACTTTTACAAATTTGGAAACGAAACAATTTGCTGACCAATTTGCTAACGGATTACAAGCTCTAGGGATTGAGAAAGACGACCGTGTAATCGTCTGCATGCCAAATTGTCCCGAAGTCCTTGTTGCTTATCAAGGAATTACCAGGGCGGGAGCGATCATCGTTCCAGTAATGTTCACTCTTCATCCAAAAGAGCTTCATTACATTGCCTTAAATTCAGGTGCTAAAGCAGTTATAACTTCCTCCTATGTACTTCAAAATGTTGAAAAAGCTTTAGAAGGATTACAGGCAAAACCACAGTTAATTGTGGTTGATCAGCCATCAAATGACCGGGCGAAAAACTTTTATGATGTAATGGCGCAAGGAGAAAGCCGTGAGTTTGGTGAAGTGAAACCAGAAGATACAGCAGTAATTTTATATACATCTGGTACTACCGGAAATCCAAAAGGTGTTCTCTTAACTCATAAAAATCTCTTTTCTAATGCAGCGAATTCCGCCAAACATAATGATACAGAGCGAGGAACTACACTTGGGGTTCTGCCGCTTGCGCATGTCTATGGTCTGACGGTTTCCAATGTTTGCTTCCTTACGGGAAGTTCAATTGTCGTTTTCTCTAGCTTTGATGTAAAAGAAGTGTTCAGCGCGATTGAGAATTACCGCGTTAAAACTTTTTCAGCCGTTCCTGCGATGATTCACGCCTTAGTTTCTTATCCAGAAGCTGACCGATATGACACTTCGAGATTAGAGTCAGTAGGTTCAGGATCAGCACCGCTTCCCGTCGCATTATTAAATGCGTTTGAACAAAAGTTTGGCGCAAAGGTATATGAAGGCTATGGGTTATCAGAAGCAGCACCGGTAGTCACGGCCCATAAAAAAGGATATGAAGTAAAACCGGGGTCGGTCGGCATTCCGATTCCGGGGGTAGAAGTGAAAATTGTGAATGAAAATGGTGAGGAGCTTCCAATAGGAGACGTGGGAGAATTAATCGTTCGCGGTGATAGTGTAACGCCAGGGTACTACCAAAATCAGGAAGAATCACTTCGAGTGTTAAGGGACTCGTGGTTATATACCGGTGATATGGCCCGGATTGATGATGACGGCTATGTTTATATTGTCGACAGGAAAAAGGATTTAATCATTCGCGGCGGCTTTAATGTTTACCCACGTGATGTCGAAGAAATTCTCAATGCTCATGAACAGGTGTTTGAAGCGGCAGTTGTCGGAGTCCCAGATGAGCGAATGGGTGAAGAAATGGTTGCATGCGTTGTCAGGAAACCGGGTAATGATGTGACGGAAGAGGAATTAATCCGTTATTGCCAGGACCATCTCGCTAAAAACAAAACACCTAGAAGAGTAGTGTTTCTTGACTCCTTGCCTCGAAATGGGGTAGGGAAAATCTTGAAAACTCATTTGCGTAAAGCGGCTTCGGATATTGTAATCAAACCCTAAAGATAAAAAGGAGGAATAAACGCATGGAAAAAAGGACCATTTTAACGACAAGCAAACGAGGGTTACTTGAAGATTCTTTCCCTTATCGTCTTTATCAAAAAGCAAAGCGGTTGGGAACTTGGAATCCGGCAGATATCGATTTTAGCAAGGATGAACAAGATTGGCAAACCCTTAACGCTGTACAAAAACAGGATATCCTGAGGCTGATTTCGCAATTCCAGGCAGGGGAAGAGGCGGTTACACTTGATCTTCTTCCACTAATTATGGCAATTGCCAAAGAAGGCCGTCTTGAAGAAGAAATGTTTCTAACCACCTTTTTATATGAGGAAGCCAAGCACACCGAATTTTTTCGTCTTGTGCTAAATGCTCTTGGCGAGAAAGGGGACCTTTCCCATTTTCATACAGAAACATATCAGAAAATTTTCTATGAAATTCTTCCAACAACGATGGAACACCTTATAACCGACCAGTCTCCAGAAGCGATAGCCGAGGCATCTGTCGTGTACAACATGTTTGTTGAAGGCGTATTAGCAGAGACGGGATATTACTCGTTTTATGAAGCGTTAGAAAAGTCAAATATAATGCCAGGCCTCCTCGAAGGAATAGGGAATTTAAAGAAGGATGAGTCAAGACATATCGGCTACGGCACCTTCCTTTTGCAAAGATTGATTTGTGAACATCCGCATCTCTTTGATTTTGTTGCAGCCAAAATGGCAGAACTGACTCCGTTAGCTATTCGGTTAAATCAGGAAGGAATTGCCGGGAGGGAGGTAAGTTCATTCGGAGGAAATCCTGATGATGTCATGAATTTTACCTTAAAACAACTATCTGTCCGGATGGAAGTGTTAGCTAGAGCAAAAGGTAAAAAGATCGAAGAGATTTATAGAGTAACAGACAGTGAGATTGGGGTTCTGTAATGAAAATATAACTAAGGAGGATTTAGCGATGACAGTACAGGTAGAGGTGCCAGCATTTCCCCACTTTATAAACGGAAAGTGGGAGCAAGCAAGCAGCCTGGAAATGTTTGATGTGTTTAACCCAGCAACGGGTGAGCTGGCAGCAAAGGTTGCAAAAGGAACGCCGGCTGACGTGGATCGTGCTGTAAAAGCAGCGCGTGACGCCTTTGACAATGGCGATTGGAAAAGTATGAAACCAAAGGATCGAGCAAATGTTCTCTATGCTATTTCCAATCAAATCGCTGCGAATGCAGAAGAATTGGCGTACTTGGAAGCAATTAGTTCAGGCGGAACGGTACGTCGAATTGGCAGCAGCGATATTTTACAAATGGTTGATTTATTTCAAACGCTGGCAAAATTTACGTTAGACTATCCTTTTTCTGAGACTCTACCAGTTCCACCATTCCCTGGGCCGGCCCATAACTTTATCTGGAGAGAGCCTATTGGCGTTTGTGCAGCCATCACCCCTTGGAATCTGCCAATGGTAATCGCGACATGGAAGATCGCTCCGGCACTGGCAATGGGGAACACCATTGTGATCAAACCTGCCAGCTACACCCCGCTTTCTACTCTGAAACTAGCAGAAATTATCTCTGCCGTGGTCCCGCCTGGTGTCATAAACGTTGTAGCAGGTCCTGGTGCAGAAGTAGGAGAGGCTTTGGTGACACATCCTGAGGTTGACAAGGTTGCCTTTACAGGATCAACCGAGGTTGGCAGAAGAATTATGGGACTTGCCGCTGGGACGATCAAAAATACTACCTTAGAGCTTGGGGGAAAATCGCCAAATATTATTTTGGAAGATGCCGACCTAAGCATCGCCCTCCCTGGAAGTTTGTTTGGGGTATTCCTTCATTCCGGCCAGTTATGTGAATCTGGTACCCGGTTATTTGTCCCAGATAAGCTTTATGACCAAGTGGTAGAAGGACTTGTGGCCTTGGCTGGAAAATTACAGCTCGGAAATCCGCTTGATCCCGCAACCGATGTTGGACCTGTCATTTCGAGAAAACAAAAAGAAACCATTCTCTCTTACATTGAGGCTGGAAAACAAGAAGGAGCAACATTGGTTTTCGGCGGCAAAGAAGTGAAGGTCCCAGGCTGTGAAGAAGGTCATTTTATCGAGCCGACGATTTTTACTAATGTAACTAATGATATGAAAATTGCTCAGGAGGAAATTTTCGGACCTGTACTATCTGTTATCCGTTATTCAGATTTAGATGAAGCGATTAAAATGGCAAATGATACGATATATGGATTAGCTGGAGGTGTTTGGACCCGTGACGTAAATAAGGCCTATGAGGTTGCGAGAAAGCTTCAAGCAGGTGTGGTTTGGATCAATGACTGGCATATGCTTCGCAGTGATGCTCCGTTCGGCGGATATAAACAAAGCGGCATCGGCCGGGAAATGGGGCAGCATTCTCTTGATGCCTATACACAAGTGAAACATGTTCACACTTCCATGTCCCCAGAGCTAGAAAGGCGTAATTGGTACGGTATTCTATTCGGCCATAACAAATGAAGAGGTGAGGATTTATAATGAAAACAACCTTATCACAGTTCATGTTACGTACTGGAATTTACAGCGGTTCAAATTCTCGGGCCATGGTACCGAGTTTATTTGCCGGGCTTGGTGCCAAACGTGTACTTCTTCTAAGCGATAGAGGCCTAGAAAAAGCAGGTATCGTCGAAAAAGTAGCGTCTATTTTTGAGCTGACTGGCCATGGTAGCGGCCCGCAGCTAGTTGGAACATTTCTTGACATTTCTCAAGATGCGGAAAGCCGTTGTATTAATGATGCGGTTCGTTATGC
Organism: Neobacillus drentensis; assembly: GCF_036965425.1. Lineage (GTDB taxonomy): Bacteria > Bacillota > Bacilli > Bacillales > Cytobacillaceae > Neobacillus > Neobacillus drentensis_F. The sequence continues at coordinate 16,091 of NZ_JBALPP010000068.1, forward strand.
AAAGGAAGTCGGGGCAGATAGTTTGCTGGCGGTTGGCGGCGGAAGTGTCCTTGATACTGTCAAAGGTGTGAAGTATGCACTCCATAAAGGGCTTGCCGACATTAAAGAGGCTATTCCGGGCGGCTTATTGTATGAGTCATTTCCAAAGGCGAACTATATCCCCATTCCGCATATTGCCATACCGACGACAGCGGGTACTGGATCAGAGGTGTCGCCTATTGCAGTTATTTATAATGAGGATATTCAAATGAAGACGAATATCATCAATCCGTTTATAAATGCCGATATGGCCGTTTTAGATCCGGACTTAACTGTTGGGCTTCCGCCATTCATAACCGCTTTTACAGGTTTTGATTCGTTAACTCATGCGATTGAGGCATTGGCATCACCGACAGCGACGGGATTAACAGATGCTTATGCCCTTCATGCGATTTGCTTAATTGAAAAAAATCTTCCGGTTGCAGTGGCGGAAGGCGAGAACCTTGAAGCCCGGATGGATCTGCTTCAGGCGAGTTTAATGGGAATTACCGCCTTCAGCTTCGCTTTAAATGCGATTCCGGTTCATAATATGGCTCATGCATATGGTGCGTTGTTCCGCATTCCGCATGGCTTGGCAAACGCTGTGTTCTTACCGGTGGTCATGGAACTGGTTCCGCAGCTGTATTTGCCAAAGGCGGCTGAACTGGCACAAGCCTTAAATGTGGATGTGAAGGGGGATTCAGCTGAAACCGCTTTATCTAAGGTTGTGGATAAAATTCGCTTGCTCCAGAAAAAGTGCGGCTTACCGGCTGATTTTAAAGAATACAATATTTCGGAAGAAGCACTGTTGCAGACGATTCCAGCCGTAATGAAGGACCCGGCGGCCTTGAGTTTCCCAATGCCAAAGGAATTGATTGCGGAGATTGGGCAAAAGGTTGTTCCGTTGACGGTTAAGTAATTTGGTGAATCCCAGCCAGCTTTTTGAAAAAATTTGCTGGCTGGGGTGATCGCAAATAAAATTGCTAGATTCACAAATAAATGGGTCAGATTCGCAAATAACCAAGGAAGATTCGCAAATAAATGGGTCAGATTCGCAAATAAACAAAGAAAATTCGCAAATAAACCAGGGATCCTTGCAATTAAACTTACAATAGACTCAGGAGGAACATAACAATGATGGATTTTTCACTTACAGAAGAACAAGAATTATTAAGAAAAACAGTAAGACAGTTTGTAGACAAGGAAATTAACCCATATATTCGAGAATGGGATGAAAAACAGCATTTTGAATCGTCTATCCTAACACGTCTTGCTGATTTAGGACTTATGGGTGTTTGTATTCCTGAACAATATGGCGGCAGCGGCATGGATTATAACTCTTTGGCCATTGTCTGCGAAGAATTAGAAAGAGGAGATACGGCCTTCCGTACAGCGGTATCAGTTCACACTGGTCTTAACAGCATGACCTTGCTGCAATGGGGGAATGAAGAGCAAAAGCAAAAGTATCTCACACCTCAGGCAAAGGGTGAAAAGGTTGGTGCTTTTGGATTAACCGAGCCTAATGCTGGGTCCGACGTTGCGGCGATGCAAACAACAGCCGTAAAAGAAGACGATTATTATATATTAAATGGGTCTAAAACATGGATTTCCCTTTGTGATGTAGCCGATCACTTTTTGGTGTTTGCTTACACGGATAAGGGCAAAAAACATCATGGAATTTCCGCATTTATTGTAGAGAGGAAATGGGAAGGATTTTCTTCAAAAGCGATTAAAGGGAAACTGGGAATTCGTGCAGGAAATACGGGGGAACTCTTTTTTGATAATGTAAAAATCCCGAAAGAAAATTTACTTGGACAAGAAGGGGAAGGCTTTAAAATTGCCATGTCTGCCCTAGATAACGGCAGATTTACCGTGGCAGCAGGTGCATGTGGTACCATCATGGCCAGTTTAGAAGCAAGCTTAAAATATTGTCATGAAAGGAGTACCTTTGGAAAAGAAATTGGCAAGCACCAGCTTGTACAGCAAATGATTGCCAAAATGGAAGCGGGCTTAGTGCAATCACGTTTACTTGTATTTAGAGCCGGCTGGTTAAAAAATCAAGGGAAACGAAATACACGTGAAACCTCTCTAGCAAAGTGGCAGGCTTGTGATTATGCCTGGGAAGCTGCAAACGATGCGGTACAAATTCACGGTGCATATGGATTCTCCAATGAGTACCCGGTAGAGCGTTATTTAAGAAATGCCAAAGCACCGGTTATTTATGAAGGAACACGTGAAATTCATACTGTTATGCAGGCGGAATATGTTTTAGGCTACCGCAAGGACAAGCCCTTATCAAGCACACTTCCAGCATGGCCGTTTGAAGAAGCAAAAGAAACAGTAAAGTAAAAAGTAAAACCCATTATGGTTAAACCATAATGGGTTTTTAATTAAATCCTAATTTAGTATATATTAGTTCTTGTATCTCCTTATAGACCTTTTGATAAGGATATTGGTCTAGCAGCATCGCAAAATGCAAGGAGATACCATCAATAACTCCCCAGAAAATGAAGGAAAGTTCATCAGGATTAACAATTGTTGAGATTTCCCCTTTTTCAATTCCTTCCGCCAAAATACTTTTAAAAAGGTTTTTATACAATTCATATCGAGCCAGCATGATATCGCGTAGTTCGTTTTTTCTAGTGGAATACAGCCAAAATTCGATATGTACCCGGGTTGAATTGGAAAATTGGGGGTGTTGATCAAGGTGACTATATAGGTGGAAAAAATAATCCAGCTTTTTTCTTGTATCAGCCAATTTTTCGAGTTCGTGTTTTAGCGAAGTAATGTTCTCGTTTGTATGTTGATTCATTAATTCAATGTAAATATCATCCTTGGAGTTAAAATAATTATAAATGGCTCCCTTGCTGATTTTGGAATGGGCAACGATATCGTCTATTGTTGCAACTTGAAATCCTTTTTCAGCAAAACATTCAAAGGCACTCTTGAGGATTGCCGCTTTCTTTTCTTGCTTATATTTATCGGAAACAACTGGTGGCATAAACATCCTCCCCCAAAATTCTTGACTAAGACTAATCTTAACAAAAATCATGTCAAAATGTAATGAAAGATTTTTATCAGAAAATATTGAAAAAGGGATAAGGATTTGATTTAATTAAAATAGACTATATAGTCGGTTTTGGTGGGAGGGAAACAATGAGCGAGATTAGAAAATTAAATAACGAAGAATTAAAGGAATTCGTAGATATCGTGACAAATGCTTATCCTGGGATGATGCAGCCAACAAAAGAGATGAAAGAGGCCACTTTAAAAAGATTTATCGAGCGACAAGACCAAGATGATTCCCTCGATTTTTACGGCTTGTTTAGAAATGACAGATTATTGGGAGGGATGAGGCTTCATTACTACCAAATGAACCTTTTCGAAAAATTCATTCCTGTTGGGGGAGTTGGGCTTGTAGCAGTCGATCTTTTACATAAAAAAGAAAAAGCAGCCAAGGAGCTCATTTCATATTTTCTAAGTTCCTTTTTAGAAAAGGGAACAAATATGGTGCTTCTTTATCCCTTCCGTCCTGATTTTTACAAAAAGATGGGGTTTGGGTATGGACCAAAGATGCACCAGTATCGAATCACTCCGGAAAGCTTCCCACTAGGTCCGAGTAAAACAAGACTTAGGTTTTTAAACTTTATAGATAAAGAGAAAGTAAGGGATTGTTATTCTAGGTATGCTATTAAAACCCATGGCATGTTTTATAAGACCGATGCGGAATTAGAAGGGATGTTTAAAAATCCAGACATCAGAATAATTGGATTTGAAGAGGATAATGAAATCAAAGGCTATATGCAGTTTTCATTTGAAAAAAGGAGCCCAACCAATTTTATAAACAATGACTTAGTCATCAAAGAAATGATTTTCGAAACTCCTGAAGCTTTGTTAGAAATTTGCACGTTTCTCCATACCCAAGCGGACCAGGTAAACCGAATTGTATGGAATACCCAAGAGGAAAATGTCCACTTTTTGATTGAGGATCCACGCAATGGTTCTCATAATCTCCTTCCTAGCGTATATCATGAAAGCAGCCTCTCAGGTGTAGGATTAATGTATCGCATCATTAATGTTCATGGGATTTTTGAAGATTTAAAGAATCGTAATTTCAACCATGTAACGGCGAAGGTAAAACTTAAGATTAAGGATACATTATTGCCGCAAAACAATGTCGAGTTAATTCTCCATGCTCAAAACGGCTGGGTGAAAGTGGCTTCAAATGGGGATCATGATGTTGAAATCTCATTGGATATATCTGATTTTTCTTCAATGCTCATGGGAGTTATAACCTTTAAAGAGTTATATATACTGGGAAGAACAGAAGTATCAAATTCCAAGTATATCCAGACTATGAACCGTCTGTTTTTCTCAATCGAAAAGCCTAGATGTACTTCTGTATTTTAGCTTAGGAGGGGAAAAGGAATGCAATATACTATAAAAAAATTAACTGAATGCACCATACAAGAGGCCGTTATAGCCTGGAACCGAGGTTTTGAAGAATATTTTGTCAAAATTGAAATGACACCCGATTTGTTCTTTAATCGCTTGGTAAATGAAGGTCTTTCATTGAACGATTCCATTGTTGCATTTGATCAGAAGGAACCAATCGCCATCGTAGTAAATGGGTTTCGCACGATGGAGGGTAAAAAAACAGCCTGGAATGGCGGAACGGGAATTGCTCCAGAATATCGAGGGAAAGGTGTTTCTCAACTATTAATGGAAGAAACCTTAAAAATTTATCAGGAAAATGGGGCCGAAGCTGCCACGCTTGAAGCAATAAAGGAAAATGAGAAAGCCATCCGCCTATACCAAAGATTTGGTTATGAGATTATCGATTCACTCGTATTCTTGAGCGGGACACCAAAGGGTACAAATGTGAACCCAATTCAAGCAGAATCGATCCGCCCAGAAAAGCTGCCGCTTCTTCCATTTTATAAAGAAAATGTTCCATGGCAATGCCAATGGCAGAGCGTAAAGTCCGGTGAAGCACAAGTCTATTATAGTAAGTCGGGAAATCCACTGGGGTATGGCTTGTATAAGAGACTGTGGAATCAAAATGGTCAGCTAGAGAAGGTATTTTTATATCAGGTGAAACTATTAGGAGAAGTGAATGTCCAGAACATAAATGCCATTTTGGCCGCGTTCACTGAAAATGCCGATAATACGGTGAACTTCACGATCATCAATGGATCCATCTCCAATCCAGTTATTCAATACCTTATGGATCTTGGATTTAATAAAACCACAGAGCAGGTTCAGATGCTAAAAAAAATCACCGAATAAATTTTTTTTGAAACCTAAATCGTATTATTATATAATTTCCAATAGGGCCATGTTCATTTAATGGGCGGTCTTACATAATTTAATACGATTAGGAGTAATAAAAATGGAAAAAGTATTGATTTTCGGACATAAAAATCCAGACACAGATTCAATTTGTTCTGCGATCGCCTATGCAGACTTAAAAACACAGCTAGGGTTAGAGGTTGAGCCTATCCGTCTTGGCCAAATTAATGGCGAAACACAATTTGCGCTTGATAAATTTAATGCTGAGGTTCCACGTTTAGTTGAAGCCGTGGCATCGGAAGTCAACTCTGTTATCTTAGTTGATCATAATGAGCGCCAGCAAAGTGCAAACGATATTACTGATGTTCGTGTATTAGAAGTAATTGACCACCACCGGATTGCTAACTTTGAAACAAGTGATCCCCTTTACTACCGCTGCGAGCCAGTTGGATGTACAGCAACTATTTTAAATAAAATGTACAAGGAAAATGGCAAGGAAATTAAACCTGAAATTGCCGGACTTATGCTTTCAGCGATTATTTCTGATTCTTTGTTATTCAAATCACCAACCTGCACGCAAGAAGACGTGGCCGCTGCACGTGAATTGGCAGAAATCGCTGGTGTCGATGCGGAAAGCTACGGATTAGAAATGCTTAAAGCTGGTGCAGATGTTAGGGATAAATCAATTGAAGAACTTTTAAGCCTGGATGCTAAAGGATTCGAAATGGGCGCAAGTAAAGTGGAAATTGCGCAAGTGAATGTAGTTGACACGGCAGATGTCCTGTCACGTCAAGAGGAATTAGAAGCTGCTATTTCGCAAAAAATCGAAGAAAAAAACCTTGATTTATTCTTATTTGTAGTCACAGATATTTTAACTAACGATTCAATTGGTTTAGCGCTAGGAAGCAAAACTGCTGCTGTAGAAAAAGCATATAATGTGACACTTTCCAATAACACCGCAACCTTAAAAGGTGTTGTTTCCCGTAAAAAACAAATTGTTCCTGTCTTAACAGATATTTTCACTAAAGGTGAATTGTAATAAAAAAACCGTTCATGATTAAATGGGCGCACCTGAATCCTGGTGCGCCCATTTTTTATAGAACGGAAATGTACTTATTTTCTTGCAATTTGTCTTTCATGAACGGATAAAGGTTTACAGCCAGATGGATGTTCAAGAATTGCTGGCTGTCCGAAAAATCCGTTGACAGGATATCTTCGATTCTTTTTAACCGGTAGATTAAAGTATTTGTATGAACATGGATGGCTTCAGCCGCTTCCTTAGCATTTTGATTGTGTTCGAGGTAAGCAAACAGAGATGGTAGGAGTTCGCCTTTCCTGGATTGATCATAATCAATTAATGGACCTAGTACCTCTCTTATAAAATCAGTTAGTTCTTCCTCGCTGTTTTGAAGAAGAAGCCGTTGGACACCGAGATCTTTATAACTGATAACCTGGTTTTTTCCTCTGAAACTCCGGAGGAATTGCAGACATTTCGCCGCTTCCTGCAAAGATTTGGTTACCTTCAATAAACTCGAATGAATCCTGCCGATCCCGATTGAGACGGTCGTTCCCCAATTTTTTAATTGAATTTCCTGCTGGAATTTCGATACGAGCTCTTTTACTTGATGATGGGCATAAGAGGCAGATACCTTTTGTTGAAAAGTTAAAAGGATGACGATTTGATCTTGATTCCTAGCAGCTATACCCTTTAAGAAATTTTTTAAAAATACGCGGTTGGCTAGTTGGACCAGATGGCGGATAATACTGTTCCGTTTTGGGATATTATCGGATTCGTCAAGACGAATGATGAGTGCCATATAGTCCCCCATAGGGTCGAAATCCATCTGTTTTGTTTTTTGAAGAATCGTGTCGTCCATTTTGCCGGAAAAGAGGACGTCGATAAATTGATCATTTATTCTTTCTTGTGCATCAAAAATCGCTTGTTCTTTTACTAGCTCTAATGCGATAACGGTACAAGCATGTTCCAATGCGGCAATATCCACTTCACGCATTTTTTCAGGTGCAACAATGACCAGAGAGCCATAAAGTGTCGGCTTTGCCCCGACTGGAAGTACTGTCAAACACTGATTCCCCTCATTTATGGTTATTTCATTAAAAGAACGGGGAGTTCCAGGTGTCTTGATAGATTCCTGTGCCATTTTTTTAATACTTAATAAGTCAGTATTTCCCATAGTGTCCTGAAAGGCAGAAGAAATCAGCTCACCAAGATCATCAAAAAGCAATACCGTGTGGCCGGTCGTAACGTGCAAATAGGAAATAATCGAATCAAGTCCTTCACCGTTTAAAACTAGCCTCGCGAGCTGATTATGGATATCCACCGAACGGGAAAGCATCTCGTTTTGTTGTGAAATGGTATTATTCAATGATTCCAGCTGCCTTACAGTCTCTTCCTGCTCACGGTATAGACCGGCTTTTTCCAAAGCAACGGCCGCTTGATGGGCAATCGCGGTTAATAGATTAATATCCTCCGGAATGAACTGAAGCGATGGGTCAAAAGAATCAAGCGTAATTACTCCTATACAATCACCTTTTAACAGGATAGGGGCGCAAATGGTCGAATAAGGGACTGTTGGTATGGTTTTAAGCATCAGTGCATGGTTCTTTTCGGAAAGGGTGGCGGTTGCCTTTTCTACTTCCGTCCTGTTATGAAAAATCAAGCATTTCTGCGCAGTAAATGCAAGACCTGTCATTGACTCGCCAGGTTTTAGCCTCACATTTGAAATTTCAGATTTAAAATTGCTGTCAGACTTTGGAATGAGCACATCATCTCTTGGATCATAGATAAATAATACGCCTCCATGGGCAGCATCAATGACAGAGATGGTTTGAACCATAATCGAGTTAATAATAATATCGATATCCAAGGATGAGTTTAATACGTTGGAAACATGTATTAATGACTGCAGCTGTCGATGGCTAAGAGTTTCCTTCATGATGCACCCCCTATCTATTCTTCAAAAATAATCTTAAAATCCATTTCTATTATATATTCTAACAAATAATTTTCGTAATTGTGTGATTTTTATAAGGTATAATAAGGAAAAGGGATATTCGACACTGTTTTTTGTGTTTTTACACAAATTGTTTGTTTAAAATTTTGTGTAAAAAAACATAAAAAATATTCAGATAAGTTTTATAATTATAAATACATAAAAAATATACGCCATTCTATTAACGCAATAAAACTATGAAATTGGCAGAAGGGGTAGAGTCTTGATAAATGCAGAAAGATTATGGAGCCGACTACAACTCCTAAGCGAAATTGGAAAAACAGAATCTGGGGGAGTTACTCGTTTGTCCTTTACCAAGGAAGAAAGAGATGCCAAGAACCTGGTTGCTTCCTTTATGAAAGAAGCGGGATTAGAAGTTCGGGAAGATGAAGTTGGAAACTTAATTGGGAGAAAAGAAGGGTTGAATCCGAAAGCTTCAGTAGTTCTAACCGGCTCCCATGTCGATTCCGTCTTTAATGGAGGGAATTTCGATGGACCATTGGGAGTTCTGGCTGCTGTTGAAGCACTCCAAGTGATGAATGATGAAGGGATTGAAACAGAACATCCAATTGAAGTCATTGCATTTACTGATGAAGAAGGAGCAAGGTTCAGCTTTGGCATGATTGGCAGCCGAGGGATCGCTGGTACCCTTACACAGGAGGAACTATTGAATAAAGATAAACAGGGGATTTCAATAGCGGAAGCATTCGTCTCCAGTGGCCTTAACCCTGATGAAATTGCGAAAGCTGCCCGTAAACCTGGGGATGTCAAAGCATATGTGGAGCTTCATATAGAGCAGGGGAAAGTCCTTGAAGGTCAGAACCTTTCAACTGGAATCGTTTCCGGACTCGCAGGACCGTTGTGGCTGAAGTTCATTTTTAAAGGGGAAGTTGGCCACGCAGGCGCGACTCCAATGCCAATCAGGCATGATGCCTTAACAGCAGCAGCAAGAGTGATGTTAGTGATTGAAGAGGAAGCTTCAAAAACGGGGACGACAGTGGGGACTGTTGGACAAGTTCAAGTATTACCAGGGGGAATCAACATCATTCCTGGCCATGTCGAATTCACTTTAGATTTACGGGATATTGATGAGAATGTCCGCGACGGTGTGGAATATCAAATAAGAAAAGCTGCTGCAAAGATCTGTGAAAATCAAGGTATTAAGTTAACCATTGAAGATCTTCAACGGGTAGCACCAGCCCCATGCTCTGACTTGATCAAAAATGCTGCAAGCGAAGCATTTGAAACGCTTGGACTTGAGGTTCAATTTCTCCCTAGTGGAGCGGGCCATGACGGGATGCAATTAATGGATTTATGTCCAATGGGGATGATCTTCATTCGCTCAAAGAATGGAATAAGCCATGATCCTGCTGAATGGAGCTCAAAAGAAGATTGTAGAGACGGAGCGAATGTCCTCTATCAAACAGTTCTGAAACTGGCTGTCCAAAAAGTTAATGTAACAATGAAATAAATTGGAGATGATTTCAATGAGTACAGGTACATCAACAAATCTAAATCAATTGGCAAGTAATCTAAAAGAACAGGTCATTTCATGGAGAAGACATTTACATCAAAATCCGGAAGTTTCATTTCATGAAGAAAATACGGCGCAATTTATATTTGATACATTACATTCTTTTGGAAACTTGGAAATTTCCAGGCCGACAAAAACAAGTGTCATGGCACGTTTGATTGGAACTCAACCGGGAAAAACTCTTGCGATTCGAGCGGACATGGATGCTCTTCCAATTCAGGAAGAAAACACATTTGAATTTGCTTCCCAAAACCCAGGGGTCATGCATGCATGCGGACATGACGGGCATACAGCAATGCTCTTGGGAACAGCAAAAATACTTTCAGGTTTAAAGGACCAAATTAAAGGGGAAGTTCGTTTCTTGTTCCAGCATGCCGAAGAGCTTTTTCCTGGCGGTGCTGAAGAAATGGTTCATGCTGGTGTAATGGATGGGGTCGATTTAGTAATTGGAACACATCTGTGGTCACCAATGGAAATTGGCAAAATTGGCGTGGTTTACGGTCCAATGATGGCAGCTCCGGATACTTTTTGGATTACAGTAAAGGGGAAAGGGGGACATGCTGCCCTCCCGCATCAAACAATCGATTCCATCGCGATTGCGGCCCAGGTTGTAACCAATTTGCAGCACATTGTCTCAAGGAATACGGATCCGCTTGATAGCCTAGTTATTTCTGTAACCCAAATTCTCGGTGGTACCACGCATAATGTTATTCCAGGGGCTGTTACACTTTGGGGTACAGTTCGAACCCTCGATCCAAAACTGCGTGAATCGATTCCGGGAAAAATGGAACGTGTCGTAAAGGGGATCACGGAAGCACATGAGGGATCCTATGATTTTAAATATGAATTTGGCTATCGTCCCGTTATCAATAACAACGAAGTGACTGCTGTCATTGAAGAAACTGTTAGAGAAGTTTTTGGTGAAGAAGCCCTTGATATGATGAGACCAAATATGGGCGGTGAAGATTTCTCGGCCTTTATGGAAAAAGCTCCAGGCTGTTATTTCTATGTCGGAGCAGGAAACGAAGCGGAAGGGATTACGTATCCACATCATCATGCACGCTTCACCATTGATGAAGATGCACTCGAAATCGGTGTGAAAACATTCCTGCATGCAACATTTAAATTTTTGGAGTGAAGTTTGTAGAACAAAGCACCATAGATATAAAAAAATGGGGGTTAGGTTATGAAATTACATCAGCTTCTTGCACTTATTCCGTTCATTGGTTTACTTGGGGGCGTACCATTCGTCAATAAAGTCACTCCCTATGTTTTCGGGATGCCTTTTGTTCTATTTTATATCGTTTTATGGGTAGTACTAACTTCTGGCATCATGGCGATTGTGTTTAAATTGGACCCAGAAAATAAGGAGGAGATTTAATGAATACCGCTTTAATTATTATTTTCGGATTTTTAGCGTTATCCATTTTCCTTGGTGTCCAGGCCCAAAAGGGGAAGGACATGAGCCTTGAGCAATGGTCAGTCGGCGGGCGCGGCTTCGGAACCATCTTTGTTTTCTTGTTGATGGCTGGTGAGATTTATACAACCTTTACCTTCTTGGGTGGTAGTGGATGGGCATACGGGAAAGGCGGCCCAACCTATTATATTTTAGGTTACGGCTGTTTAGCTTATATCATGTCTTATTGGCTGCTTCCTGCCATTTGGAAATATGCGAAAGATAACAAATTGATGTCTCAATCCGATTTCTTTGTCAGCAAATATAAAAGCCCATTTCTTGGAGTTTTTGTTTCGCTAGTAGGTGTTGTCGCACTTATTCCATACCTTATCTTGCAATTAAAAGGACTCGGAATTATTGTTTCAGAAGCATCTGGCGGTTCCATTTCATCAACGGCAGCGATTTGGATCGGTGTTATCGCCGTAACAGCATACGTGATGATTTCGGGGATTCACGGTTCGGCATGGACAGCAGTAATTAAGGATATAATGATTCTCGGTGTCGTCTTATTCCTTGGAATCTATTTACCGATCCATTATTACGGCGGCTTCCAGCCAATGTTTGAAGCGATTGAAGCTGCAAAACCGGGATTTCTTGCGCTTCCTGCTACTGGTTTAAGTGTATCTTGGTTTATTTCTACCGTTCTATTAACAGCGCTTGGATTCTATATGTGGCCACATACCTTCGGCTCGATTTATTCTGCCCAAAGTGCAAAGGTATTCCGGAAGAATGCCATTATCATGCCACTGTATCAGTTAGTGTTATTATTTGTATTCTTTGTAGGCTTCGCGGCCATTCTTCAAGTCAAAGGTTTAGAAGGTGCTGCTGGTGACCTAGCATTGTTAAAGCTTTCGATGCAAACGTTTGATCCATGGGTAGTAGGCTTAATCGGTGCTGCCGGCTTATTAACCGCCATCGTTCCTGGGTCTATGATTATGATGGCAGCAGCCACTCTTCTTGCGAAAAATGTATATAAGGTATTTGTTCCTAAGGCATCCGATCAGCAAATTTCAAAACTTGCTAAAAATCTTGTCCCTGTAGTGGCAATCATCGCACTTTATTTTACTTTTAAAGGCGGCGATACTCTTGTGACCTTGTTATTGATGGGATATAGCTTAGTAACTCAACTATTCCCGGCATTAGTATTTAGCTTAGCTAAAAAGAACTTTGTGACAAAGGCAGGTGCCTTTGCAGGTATTGCAGTTGGAGTGTTTACAGTTGCTTATATTACAATCAGCGCTTCAACGATTGGAACACTTTTCCCTGCACTGCCTCAATTTATCAAAGATTTAAATGTCGGAGTTATTGCCCTTGTTATTAACCTTGTCGTTACGTTTGTTGTAAGTGCGGTTACTAGATCAGTAAAAACGGCAAATAACCCGAATCAGAGTGTAGCCTAAATCGAAAAAAGTTCACGGTCAGAACAGCCGTGAACTTTTTTCGTATAAAATATAAGATTATGGCTGGTCGGATTGCTTCTGACCTTCTTCCTTCTTATTATTCAATAGAAAGAAGGTTAATGGTTTTTCAGAGCCGGTCATTAGTTTATAAACATAAGAAGAAGTTACTTTATAGCCATCTTCAATTTTTGCCGCTAAATAATTCGTCCTTTCAAAAAGGATGGAACGAATATTGTTTAGCTGCCGTGACATTTTGTCAATCAGAGCTTCCTGTGTATCTAAACGCTGCAAAACCCCTCCTTGAACCTCCGCTTGTTCAGCAAGTTTTCCTGCCAAATCTTTTTGCAATTCAAGCTGCTTATCATTAATAGTCTGTAGAAATTGGATGATCTGATTTTCAAATTCTTTTCGGTACAGATGATTTTCTCTTAGGTCGTGGAGTTGATTGTCAACCTGTTTCCAATGAATGGCTTCGGTCTCTTTATGAAGCTGTGATTGCATTCTAAGTTCATTAATTAGCTCTGTAAAAGAATCCTTCCGTGAGTACGCTTGATTAGGTTCATTAATATTTTGCTTATTTTTAAACACTTCAGGGTGCTCACGATTGTTGATAAATAATCCCATACCTCACCCGCCCTTTTTATCTTTAGTAGTGATATTTTATGTCTAAAGCTACAATGGGGGGACAAATATGGGCAACAGTCTAGATAAAAATGATGAATCCTAGAATAAAGTAATAGTAATAATTAGATGAAGGTGAACCATTGTGTTTATATTTAATTTCTTCAATAACAAATGTGCCATTTGCAAAAGGAAGGTAAAGCCTCTTAAAACCTATATCAATGATAAAGGTGAAACTTTAAAAGTATGTATTCCTTGCTCGGAATACGCAGAAAGACGTGCTTATCGAATTAAAAAGTAAACAGCCAGGCTGATTGCCTGGCTGCTTGATTTTTAAAAATTATTCTCTACTAAAATCGGCTTCTTTTAATGGTACCATTTTTGACTTTTTAGTTATTTTATAGCCTAAATAACCCAATATAAATAGTGGCAGTCCAATATAGGAAACAGCAATTCCATACCAGTCAATCTTAGCGCCGATAAAGGCTTCATAATTGGTTCCGAGCATGGCAATTAAACATAACACTGTTGCTAAAATTGGGCCTAATGGGAACCATTTTGCTAAGTAAGGCAGTTCCTTAAAATCTCTGCCTTGAGCGACAAAGGCTTTTCGGAAGCGGAAATGAGTGATGGAAATACTTAACCAAGAGAGATATCCAGCTAAGCCTGCCGCATTCAATAACCAAGAATAAACGGTACCGTCACCAAATAGGGAAGTCAGGAAGCAAAGCATACCAACTAATGTCGTAATATATAAAGCATTTACTGGTACGCCGCCTTTATTTACTTTTTTCAAAAAGGCTGGGGCTTTACCTTCCTCCGCCAATACCCATAGAACACGTGAACCAACATATAGAGATGAGTTTCCGGCAGATAATACAGAAGTAAGAATGACAGCATTCATAGCTGCGGCCGCGAATGCAAGTCCTGCATGCTTAAATACAAGTGTGAACGGACTGACGGCAATATTATCAAGATCTCCGCCTAATAGATTCGGATCCTTATAGCTGATTAATGCACCAATTATGAAAATGGCTAAGACATAAAACAATAGAATGCGCCAGAAAATTTGCTTAATCGCTTTAGGGATATTTTTCTCTGGGTTTTCACTTTCCCCAGCTGCTACCCCAACCATTTCCGTTCCTTGGAATGCAAATCCCACAACCATGAAGACACTGAAAATCGACATTAGACCTCCTTTAAATGGAGCCTCACCTTTTGTGAAGTTGTCAAAACCACTAGTGTGGCCATTCATAATTCCAAAAATCATCAATAAACCGACAGCGATAAAAATGATGATAGTTGACACTTTGATAATGGAAAACCAAAATTCGGATTCCCCATAGCCTTTTACAGATAATACATTAAGACCAAAAATCAGGGCAAGGAATAGGGCACTCCAGACGATTCCTGGAACATCCGGCAGCCAGTATTTCATAATTAAAGCTGAAGCTGATAATTCAAGTGCAAGAATGATTGCGTTGTTATACCAATAGTTCCAACCAACAGCAAAACCTAAAGCAGGGTCGACAAATCTGGCAGTATATGTACTAAATGAACCAGAAATAGGAATAAATGCAGCCATCTCAGCAAGACTTGTCATTAAGAAATAAACCATAATCCCTGCGATAAGATAAGCAGCTAAAGCGCCGCCAGGACCGGCATCATGAATGGTCGTCCCACTTGCTAAAAACAGGCCGGTTCCAATTGTTCCGCCAATGGCGATCATCGTTAAATGTCTTGTTTTAAGCTTACGTTCTAAATGCTCTTTTTCTGGTAAGGAGGATTGTACAACAACGTCAGATTTACGTGCTGAATTTTGCATAGATACACCTCTTTTAAAATGAAATAATAATAGCTAGTTTAAATGATAGATCGGTAGTTGTTAATTGAAAATCTTTACTTACTAATGTTTGACTGAATTCAAGTGTGATAGCGTTTACAATAATTTCGGATACATTTATTCATTGAAAACATTTAAGCTGGTATACATTTTATCTAATTTTTGTTGATGCTTCTGGACCCGTTCCTGGTCTTTTTCGTGGATCCCTTCAATAATCAAATCCACTAAGCTGATCACTGATGCGATTGAATTGCTGCCAGTTTGGGCATTCTCCTCTGTGGTTAGGACAATATTTGCAATTCTTCCAACAGGTGAAAGCAGGCGATCGGTTACGGCAATTAAACATATATCATTTTCAGCTACATATTCAGCTAATTTAATCGTGTCATTAGAGTATCTCGGAAAGGAAAAAACGACCACTACTGAGTCCTTCGTAAGGTTTGAAAATTTCTCTAGAAATTCTCCAGTAGGTGAACATAATGTTACATGATCTCTAATGGAACTGAGCATATAGGAAAACCAGTAGGCAGCTGCATGAGAAAGCATATGTCCGGCGATTAACACTTGATCTGCCTTGATAATGGTATCAACGGCTTTCCAAATTTCCTCGACATTTGATCGATTAATTAATTGCTTTAGGAGTTGGATCTCGTTTAAAATTACTCTTTTAAACGGGTCGCTGTTTCTGAAAGGCAAGCGGCTACTATTTTCAGAATCTGCTTGATTCTCCTGAAGGAGCCCTTGTTGAATCGTCGTTTGCATTTCACTAAAACCTTCAAATCCTAATGCATAGGATAATCGTATTACGGTGGTTTCACTTACAGCTGCCTGCCGGCCAATCTGAAAGGCCGTTTTAAAGGCGGCTTGGTTGAGGTTTTCACTCAGATATTTGGCCACTTTCTTTTGACCTGCAGATAAGTCGGAGAACTTATTCCGAACCAATTGTTGAAAAGAGACATTTTCCATTCTTCCGTCCTTTCCAAATGAAGGGAATCCTTCATTTAATTTTTTTGGTGCAGTCAATCCTTTTTCTGTTATATACACTATCATAAGTGAGTTAAAATGAGAAGGAGTATTTTTATTTTTTAGATTATTTTGATTACCGTAAGAAAATGGAATTTATCAGTTTGTAGAATACGGACTAGATAATAACGTGGAAATCAATGATAATAGAAGGAATTAAACAAATAGGGGAGGTGGAAAATTTGAATCGGTGTGGCTGGGTAAATAAGGATCCATTATATATCCATTATCATGACGAGGAATGGGGAGTGCCTGTCTATGATGACCGTTTGCTGTTTGAGTATTTAAATCTTGAGGGAGCTCAGGCTGGTCTAAGCTGGTATACGATTTTGAAAAAGCGGGAGAATTATCGAAAGGCTTTTGATCATTTTGAAGCAGAAAAAATTATTACATATGATGAAAAGAAGATTGAGGAGCTTTTACTGAATGAAGGAATAGTTAGAAATAAGCTGAAAATCAATGCGGTAATTACGAACGCAAAGGCGTATTTAAAGATCGTAGAGGAATTTGGATCCTTCAGTCAGTATATCTGGTCTTTTGTGGGAGGCAAACCAATTCAAAATCATTTTAAGGAATTAAAAGATGTCCCTGCATCCACGGAAATTAGCGACAAATTAAGCAAGGATTTAAAAAAACGCGGTTTTAAATTTGTCGGCACTACGATTTGTTATGCGTTTATGCAGGCTGTTGGAATGGTAAATGATCATATCATAACGTGTGACTGTTATCAAAAAACAGCACTGACGAAGTAAAAAAGGCGATAATCTCTGTAAGGAGATATCGCCTTTTATCTATTTACTTAACTTGTTTTCCAAAAGAAAATCTGAAGTTGGCAGGGTAATAATTTTTCCACCAATTTGAACATGAATGGTATCGTTAAATATGGCCTTAACAATTCCTTTTAAAGAAATTGTAGAATTAACCGAGATTTTTTTTGATTCTGAATGATTTGCCAAATTAACCAACACCTTTCAAAAATGTTATTTTATCTATTATATATGATGGAATATAAAGAATGCGAGAAAAAATATCAGAAAAATGAAAAAAATATTAGATGTTTTGAAATGGCAATTATTTTGCTTCCTTAAAGGCTATATCTATTTGAATAATTTCAGATCGGCTGCCAATTCGAAGCGGGGGACCCCAAAAACCAAAGCCTGATGACACAATCGTATGGAGCTGATTTTTCTTCAAATAACCCCAGTCTACTTCAAACATTCTTCTTGTTATGAGATGGTTTGGTGCTAATTGTCCACGATGAGTATGCCCTGACATTAGAAGGTCGACTTGATTTTTCTCTGCTTGAATGAGATCCGATGGTTGATGATCCATCATAAGAATCGGAAGTGTATTAGGTGTATCAGATAATAAGTCAGAAATAGGCTTTCGATTATGATCGGTTTTGTCTTTCCGGCCTGCTAAATAAAAGCTGTCAGCAATGGTGATTACTTCATCTAGTAATATAGTAATGCCGATCTGTTCCATTTCCTGCAAAAACCGTGGAATTCCGCCTCCATAATATTCATGATTTCCTAGAACGCCATAAACGCCTAATGGAGCAGATAGCAGCTTCAATACATCTCCCATTTTCTTTTGGATAAATGGCTCAGGATCATCGTCAATGATGTCACCCGGCAATAAGATGATATCGGGATTAAGGGAGTTGACTTCGCGAACAAGCCTCCTGGCATGCTCTAAACCTGACAATCTGCCAAAATGCATATCGGATGCCATCGCGATTCTTAGATTCGAAAGATTACTTGCTTGATTTGGAATAGAAATAGAAAACTTACGAACAATCGGGCTGTATGCGTTATAGCTGCCATAAATAAACACAATAAGGAATGCCGAAAATACGATACTTCCAATCCAATTAACGACAGCAAGTGAAGGGAAATTGAAAAATATCAAAATCAACCCAACAAGGTTCGCAAGTGGAAGGAAAAGGACAGCGTATTGAAGGAAGCCAAACCAATAAGCACCCACTACTCTAAAAATGGCCATTTTTTTCAGAAAATAACCAATAAGGTAGGAAAATGATATTATTCCAACAATGAATCCATAAATCCATTTGTCCTGTAGTCCAAATGCAGAATGCAGCCAAACCCATCCATTCCAGCCAATATAAAACGTTAACGCTGAATAGAGAGTAATCATTAGCGTAAAACTTATGATCCGTTGATTCATAAAAAACTCCCTTATTTAGGTTTCATTAGGTATAAATACCTGAAATGTAGTTCAAGTATTGCATGAACGTTTTTTGAAGTCAATTAATCTACACTAGGGTATTGGGGACTAAAATAATTGGGTCACGTAGAAGTTTTCTACGTGACCCTTTTTTAGGTTAAAGTCTTCTTTTGGTTACTTAGACCATCAAAATGTAATCCCGTTTGCCCTTTTTTCAATATAGTTTATGTGTAATTTCCGGTCTAATTCTGTAAGTATTCGCTGGTATTTTTGATGCTCTCGCTCTCTTCGTTGTTCAACCTTCATCCTGACTCGATGGTTCCTCCGATAAACCTCGTAACAAACTCCATGGGCTTTCATCATCGCTTTTTCCATTTCATTTGTGTAACTCAGCTTTAAATAATGAATAACGAATCCCTCCGGTTAATTTCGCTTTGAGCGATTATTTGTCGTGCACAGTTTTAATCTTAGCATTCAGATTTTGAATGCACAAAGTCGATATAAAGGGGTCAGGCGGGGTATATTGGACTGAGATGAAATCTCAATAAAATACCTCGTGGATGCTTAAAGATTGAACCAAATCCTTCCTTTAAGAGCCTGTATTGTAAAATATGGGCATTTGGACAATCTTGAATAATGAAACAGTCAAATCATATGAGCGTCTAATATAGTAAGAAATAATTCGACAACTGAAAGGAAGAAAGCGTATGTTCCTTTTTATAATTTTTCTTTTTGGACTTCTCTTACCATTCCTTTTGATGAAATATAAGTCCATATGGGCAAAATGGATTCCTGCCATCCTATTCCTAATTGGTACCTTCATTATGGGAATTAAAGCTTGGATCTTTCCAGGGCCAGAGATGTCAGCATTAGGAGACATTATCTATTTTATGATTCTTGGCTCTGCCACAATAGGGGCCATTATTGGTGCGATAATTGTGGGGGTTATGAAGAGGTAAAGAGCTATCAGATAGCTCTTTTTTTAATTGAAAAAATTTTTTATTTTTTATATTGACCAAATAGGGTAGGGGGGTATAGTATAAGAGTATAAG
>NZ_JBALPP010000069.1:0-14427 GCF_036965425.1 Neobacillus drentensis
AATAATCAGAACTATTATTATTACTAATAATAAGGCGGGATATTTTTGTATTATGAAGAGTTAAAAACATTCGTTACCCTTGCAGAAGTTAAAAATTTCACCAAAACTGCAGAATTACTTCTAATGTCCCAGCCAAGTGTCAGCCTGCATATAAAAAATCTGGAGAAAGAGTTCCAAACAAAATTATTTCTTCGATCTCCAAAATTCTTACAAATTACACCGACCGGGGAGATTTTATATGACCGTGCCAAGCAAATGATCACCATTTACGAACAGACGAAACAAGATATTTTAGAACATCACGAGTCCATTAAAGGCGAATTAAAGATTGGCGCTAGTTTTACCATCGGCGAATACATCCTACCCTCGCTTCTGATTGATATTCAAAATGATTATCCTGAATTGGACCTCCATGTCATTATCGGAAATACGGAGGAAATTGTTCAATCGGTCCGTTTGTATCAGGTTGATATTGGCATGATTGAAGGACAAACCAATGAAAAAGAAGTTTCCGTTCATTCATTTATGCAGGACAAATTATTTATTATTGCATCAAACAATCATGAACTTGTGAAAAAAAAGGAAGTGTCGATGACCGACCTTCAAAATCAAGCATGGGTCTCCAGAGAATTAGGTTCAGGTACAAGGGAATATCTCAATCATGTAATCCGGTCGAATGGCTTAAAGGTGAAATCCCTTCTATCGATTAGCAGCAGTCAGGGTATAAAAGAAACACTAATAAATGGAACAGGGCTATCGCTTCTTTCCCAAAGTGTGATTGAAAGAGATGTTCATCAGGGACTTCTTTCTATTATAAAGGTAAAAAACCATCAATTTACCCGCACGCTTTCCTATATTATAGCGCCTATCATGGAGGACAAAAGGAATGTAAAAACCTTTATTAGTGCACTAAATAAAAAATGGCCAAACAAAGGAA
This sequence comes from Neobacillus drentensis, assembly GCF_036965425.1. Taxonomy (GTDB): domain Bacteria; phylum Bacillota; class Bacilli; order Bacillales; family Cytobacillaceae; genus Neobacillus; species Neobacillus drentensis_F. The sequence continues at coordinate 938 of NZ_JBALPP010000069.1, forward strand.
AAGGATAGTACGAGCCGTTAATGCTCAAACTATCCTTTTTAATTATCCTTTATATTGCAGGATTTCTTCGTTTACATGATGAATATGATAAGAAAATAATTATTGAGTGCCTAAATGGTTGAAAGGATGTTAGCATTGCAAAAAGAAAACGGCTTTCAAATTATTCGTGTACCAATCTCTACACCCACATTGCTTCCGCATACGACTACTAATTGCTATTTAATCGGAAATAGCCAGGAAAGTATTTTAATAGATGCGGGATTTGATCAACCTAACACAAAAATAGATTTAGAGACAGCGATAGAAGAAAATGGCCTGGCCATTCCTAAGACTATCATACTGACACACTGGCACCCGGACCATGCGCCTGGTGTTCGTCAATTAGTCGATTGGGACCCTATAGTTTATTGCCATCCACTTGAAAAACAAATGACACTTGAGGCCATTTCACCATGGAGTAAATTATCCTTTTTAAATGATGGAGATATTGTTTCTGTAGCTGGCCATGACCTAACCATTCTTCACGCTCCAGGTCATACAGCGGGGCAATTAAACCTCTATATCCCGTCTGAAAAGGTTCTCCTTGCTGGAGATAATATTGTTGCAGAAGGAACCTCATGGATTGGTCCTCCAGACGGTGATATGTCGGACTATATTCATACATTAAATCGGCTAAAGAAATTGGCCCTAACAAAAATCGGCCCCGGGCATGGTGATTGGGTTTACATGCCCTACGAGCAAATTGATTTTGTGATAAATCGACGAATTTTTCGAGAAAACCAAATCAAGGAGCTACTGGACATTCATAAGAGACTTACTTCATCTGAATTAACTAACATTATTTACGAAAAGCTTCCTCACCCAAGTGTTTTAGAAGTGGCTAAAAGAACGACTGAGGCCCATTTGATTAAATTAATGAAAGAAGGTTTTGTATTATCAGATCTTTCCTATTACTCTCTAAAAGAATAGCTTATAATCGTTACTATTAAAATTAGGCATGATAGGAGGTTCACTAGATTGATGGGTTGCAATGGTTTTTAATGTATGAATGGTGGGTGGAGGCAAAGGCATCTTGCCATTATGATATTCTGATAAGGCATCTGCTGGTGAAATCCATTTGGCGTCGCTAATTTCTTTTTGATCAGGTTTTGGCAGCTGTCCTTCCGGAAGCTGAGCAATAAAAAAACGAGTATCAAAGCGAATCCGACTAACTTTTGGTGTAATGATATGGCCAAAATAGTGCAAACTTTCCAGATTAAATTGAAGTCTTTCGTTTTTTAACATTTGCAAGAATGTAATTTCCCCATTAATGAGCTGACGGCGGTATTCCCTTTCTTTTTCCAAATCCATAAGAAATACGGAACCGTCTTCAGCGCTGCAAAGCAAAATTCCTACCTCTTCAAATAGTTCTCTTGCCGCTGCAATATAATAAGCCAGTTCAAAGGATTCATTTCGGTTGCCAACTATTTCATTTTGAAAATCTTGGACTTCATCCCCCTTGTCTACTGCTCCTCCCGGGAAAACATAAACCCCCGCCATGAATTTCATTGTTTCTGGTCTTTTTGTCAGATAGACCAAAGATTGTTGATTCATTAAAACTACCGTTGATGCAGGTCTTGGAATCGCGCTCATTTTTGTACCCCCTTTATTTTCTAAGTTTATTACTTGTTATATTCCACCAATTACCCCCAATTCCCTTCCATTAAATAAAAAAGCACACTGCTTCCAGTATGCTTGATTATGTTTACGGTGTAATTTTTTAAATGACAGGCGCTTGCATACCCATATGAACCCATTCTTCTCTAGCAGGACCATAAACTCCCGGAACTTGGATTCCAGCTTGACGCATGAGCACTGTCATTTGTCCGCGATGATGAATGAGATGTTTAAGGAAAAGTGAAAGGGTTACGGCTTTTGGCATTTCCATCCCAAACACATTTTTCATTTCCTTTAAGCTTTCGTCTGTCCATTGCTTTTGAATGCTATCAATCGTGTCAGCGCTTACTTTTCGAAAAGCTTCAGCGATTTCTTTTGCTGATGTTGGAACTGTGTTTTCGTTTTCCACCATATCCACTTTAATTCCGAACTCATTAAGCATTCCGGGTGTACTTGTTACGACATGCCACGCAATTCTCCCTAAACTGCGGTCATCCGGCGAAACCATTTGCTGAAGGGAATTATCTGTCAGTGCATCCATGAGCCTTTGTGTTGAAGCAGCTTCTTGGTTCCATTCTTGAATAAATTCATTAATCGAAGTATACATAATCTTTTCCTCCGCTTTCATTTTTAACCAATTAATGGCGTTTAAAGTATAGCATGATGGATTTAAAATACAAAATTTCTAGAAGGCTTCTATTAAAGATAAATCTGGCTGCTTTTCTTCAGTAACACTAAAAAAACGCCATCACTGGCGTTAGGATAATTTATTTTCATTAATCATATTTTTTACATCCTGAGATATTTTATCAAATGTTTGATTTACTCTATTCATAATCTCTTCCTGATCCGTTTTTTCCACTCGCTGTTCCTCAAATTCAAAATTGTTTTTTTCCATTGTTTCACCTCCTACTTTATCCTTTGTTAAGAAGGGAAAGTTTATAACTTTGAATTTTCATCTATTATTTTTCTACCTGTTTTTTTCTCCATTTAGTACTAAAGGAACATTTCCGAGCGTAATTTTATTTGGGTAAATACTAATCTATTTTTTAGGAGTGAATTTCCATTGAGGACTTTTGACACGATTCTGATTGGCAGTGGACATAACGCTTTAATCACCGCAGCCTATTTAGCTAGAGCAGGACGAAAAGTGTTAGTGCTAGAAAAGAACGACCGGCCTGGAGGGTTTCTCCGGACCGAGGAATTAACGTTACCGGGATTCAAGCATGATGTATTTTCAGCTGCCCATCCCCTATTCTTAACCGGACCTGCCTATGCTGATTTAGGTCCCTTGCTAGAAGCACGGGGACTCCGATATATCAATACCGATTTACCGACAGGCGTATCAATGGAAGACGGCAGGACGGCTGTCCTCCCGCGTGCCTTTGAGGATTTTATTTCAGAAGCGGAGAAGCTGGCTCCAGGAGACGGTGGAGCGCTCGCCAAAATGTTTGAAGGATTTCAGCCTTACGTTAACGATGTTTTTTCATTATTTAACGTCGATCTTTCTCGCACAGACTCATTGGCAGTAATAAATAGACTAATGCATAACGAAGGTGGAAGTGGCTATTCACCGTTAGCCTCGTCACTGTTCTCTACTGCACGAAACACGGTAGCTCCCTTTAAATCTCCGGTTTTAAAAGCAATGATTGCTTCTTGGGTAACTCATCTCGGACGAACTCCTGACGAGGTCGGCAGCGGAATCTGGGTCCCGCTTACCGTGATGGCACTAATGGGCGGCGGGATGCCGATACCTGAAGGAGGAAGCGAAATGCTTGCCAAATCCTTGGCACAATTGGTGACAGATCAGGGAGGAGTTATCCGGACAAACACCATTGTTGAAGAGATACTGGTCAAAGACGGTCGTGCCGTTGGCATACGTACGAAGGATGGGGAGAAATACCATGCTGTTCACTCAGTAGTGGCAACCACTACTCCAGATCAACTCTATTTGTCGCTACTTAAAGATACAGAAATACGACCACAAATTCGCACCCAAGCTCAAAATTATCGTTACGGACGAGGCTGTGTGCAAATCAACCTTGCATTGAGCGAAGCGCCAAAATGGCCTGATGAGCGTTTTAATAGAATTGGGCAGCCGCATTTAACAGATGGTTTGGATGGTTTTACGATGGCAATCGCACAAGGGATGGCTGACCTTTTGCCAGAGAAGCCTACCTTTACTGTTGATTGTCCTACAAATCTTGATCCGACTCGCGCTCCGGCCGGAAAGGCAATTATGAGAATCCAGGTGCTTGAAGTGCCATGCCGTCCGCGTGGTGATGCCGCTGGAAAAATTAATGTTGGGGATGGAACATGGACGAAGGATTTAACGGAGAGGTTTACTGAAAGGGTCCTAAATGTAGTCAGTAAACATATTCCTAATATTCCAAGTGCGATACTTGCTAAACATGTCGTGACTCCGAAATCGATAGCCCAGTTTAATCCGAATGCTGGTCCTGGTGATCCATACGGCGGAGCGCATGATCTCGCTCAAAGCTATCTGTTCCGGCCGCTTCCAGGACAGCCAAGCCACCAAACAGAAATTCCTAACCTATTTATGCTTGGCGCCGCAACCTGGCCGGGACATGGAATTAATGGTGGGTCTGGGTATATTGTTGCTCAGCAGCTGCTTAGTTAGTAGACTATTTTATTATTTTATTTAAGAATAAATTTATTACTCTTTTGAAATTGGCATAGCTAGTTTCATGAGGACAGGTGTCGTTACTTCTGTCCTCATGAATTTTAACCACTGGCTATTTTCGATCTGTCTCATAAAAGAACTGCCGAGAGAGTGTTAATCCCATCACAAACAAAAATAAAGCAAAATACGCGGGAAGAAGATGGATAAATGTGGTATATCCGATTACAAAATGAGTGATAATGCCGGAACAAAAAGCTGGCACACCCCCAATAAGCAACGAATTCCAAACCCATTTCTCGCCTTGATGAAATCCCCACAAAGCAATCATGAGAACCAGTAAACCGACACTTAATAACGCACTGCCAAAACCAGCACGGTCATGAGCTATCAGAGGAATCAATCTGCTGTTTAAATCATTCATTTGATCAGGAGTCATACAAATAAACCCTAAATCCGTCGGGACAAAAACATTTGTGGCTCCAATCAAAGAAATAAGCACTCCCCCAATAATAAAGGCACATCCTAGAACCACAAAGCAAAGCTGTCCCCAAAGGCTTTTTTTCCATGATGGATGATTCGTTCGATTTTTCGAAATCGGTGTGTGGGTTGACTTTTTGGTTTTTCGTAACCCATTAATAAAAAAAGGAAAAAGAATAAACCAAAATAGTCCATGAAGCCAATCAAAATAACCAAAGCCAATAAACAATAATATCCCTAAAAAGCCGACAACCGCCCCAATGTTAATCGCTTTTCGTGCCCAATGAATTCCATACTTCACTCCTTGACGTGCTAATTGCATATATAAGATTCCACCGGAGACCATCGTTCCAGCCAGCGTCATGCGATCATGGGCCATAAAATAAATAAAATTAGGGTTAATTGCCATTAATTCCTCTCGGGTAAATCCTAAAAAAGCTTCATCATAAGGGAGGATCACCGTTGTCATACTAAAAAGTAAAGCAAGAATACCGCCAATTGTAATGAAAAGACCAAATAACCAATACCAGATCCAGCCGGAAACCAAATCCCGCTCATTATCCATTTGATCCACCAAAGCTTCATTTATTCTTTTTGGGAGACCCGGACCGGAAAGGACATAGCCCCCTGAAAGCATAATGAGATCAGCACCTTCTGCATATATTTCCAGGGCATCTTCTGGTTCCAAGACACCCCCTGATAAAATGATTGGTATTTTATCAATGCCATTGGATTTAAGAAATCTTAATGATTGGATAAGTTCCTTTTTCTTATCTAGGAAAGCTAGTTTATTTCCAGCCCTTTCTTCTAAAATAATCCCATCAATCCTAGAATGATGAAATATTTCTTCAGAAAGCTGGTTTGCTTGGACAGAAAGTAGTATCGGCTTATTGGAAATTAAATCCTTAAACACTAGCAGTTCTTCATGGTCGAATATTTTTTCCAAGACAATGGCATCTCCATAAGGAGAAAGTGACGGTAACAAACTATGTAATTCCTCAACAGAAACCTCGGAGCTTATTCGGATAAAAATTGGTTTATTTAAAGGCTTAAACTCTTCCAATTTTCGAATAGTCTTCTCCATGCCGAGCGATTCGAGTGGAATGGGAAACATGATTTCATCTCTATGTTTTGAAAAACGGGCATATTTTCCGACATCATTTGGCAAACGTGAAATAGGACCTATCTCAATAAAGCCAAATCCAAGATTAGAAAAAGCCGCTGATCCTGATAATAAAGGATCTATTTTCCCACTTAATCCTACTGGACTTGAAAAAGTAAAACCTAAAAATTTTTTTTGAAGTAACGGTGAAGGAGCCATATGTCCTAAAAATTCAATAAAATTAGGTCCTCCCGGGAGAGATGAAATCAAGTTCATCCCTCGATGAATAAACTCTCTGCCCACCGTTTTCGGGAGCCGGGATACTATTGGCTTAAAGAGTGTATGATAGGACCAATCGGGCATTTTCCTATCCCCGCTTTCATTTTTCTAAAATAAAATTAGGCTTAATAACTCCAATTCTATCATTTCTAGCATTAAAAACAGGAGCATGAGCGTAATCTTTTAAAGTTTGATTGATTTGTTCATTTACAAGGCCGAGTTGTTTTAATACCTCCATTGCTGCAACGCTGACTGCCCTTTCTCCCCCATCTTCCACTTTTATCGAAATCCCAATGCCCTCTTCCACTAAACCAATGCATTGTACTGCTTCTGCACCCGCTTTTGATACGATCCGTCCATTTAAAATATTCATTAAGTCAGTATCAAAACGGTTCTTGCCGCCAACCATTTCAGGATGCTTTATCATGGCATTTCTAATTAACTCTAATGCTGATGCATGTTCTCCAGCGGGTTTTGCGAGTCTAGCATACCCTAAAGCCATTTGATTGAGCGGCACTTGATGGACAGGTGCCCCGCAGCCATCCACACTAAGCTTGATTTCATTTTTCGGAACTTCACAAATATCTTTAATTACATCAAGTATTCGTTGCTGTACAGGGTGATGAATTTCCCGGTAGCCAGCCACATCTTCCTTCAAATGTACCGCTGTTGCAAGCATGCCCGAATGCTTTCCGGAGCAGTTGCTAAAAACAGGTGTCAATTCCTTCCCTTCACGTATGAGCTGTTTATAGCTTTCATGATCCCTGGAAATGTGTGTTCCGCATTGCAATGCTTCTTCTGCTAACCCAATTTTAGCCAAGCTGTTCAGTACCGAATCCCGATGAATTTTTTCACCACTATGGGAAGCACAGCTTAGCGAAAGCTCAGCATCCTATAGTTGAATCTTTCTGCCGCACCTGTTTCTACTAATGGTACCGCCTGAAAAGGCTTCATTGAAGACCGTGGAAATGTAAGTCTGCTAGGATTCCCGTATGAATAAAGAAGTTTTCCCTCATTATCTACAACAGCAATATGTAAATCATGTGTACTTTCTAAATGTTCCCCTCTATAAACCAGAATTGGCTTCTCCATATCAAATCTCCTCAATAGGTTAAATAATAAAATTATTTTATCATATTTCCTTTGATCTAGAATTAAAAAAACCCTTCAACACGCTATTGAAGGGGTATAAATCCTTAGTTTTTTAATAGTAAAATTCAGTTTCTGTACCTGCCGCCGAATCCGATTTATTACCCGGAGTTTTGGATTTGAAGCTTGTGATATTTTCATATTCTCCTGGTTTCAATACGCTTTGGTCGCCTCTCATTAAATAGGTGTAGGCGAAAATGGAGATAAACAATCCAAATGTCCAGGCATTATCCCATAAAAAGCGAAGTCCCGGAATGAATAAACCAAGTACAGGAATAGCTACACCGATGATTAAGGCATAAACACCATTTTTATTAAAACCAGAATTATAACTATAACGGCCATTTACATCATAAAGCTCACTAAGTGCCATTTGTCTCTTACGGACAAGCCAGTAATCGGCAATGGCAATTCCATCGATTGGACCAAGTAATGCTCCATATGTTCCAAGCCAGCCAAAAATATAGTTACCGAAGTTCTCCATGATGTACCATGGCTGCATGAGGATTGCAAAAATCCCAGTAATCAAAGCGCCAAGACCGAAGGTAATCTTTCTTGGATTTAGATTCTCAATCGCACGGGCAGGTGCAACTATGTTCGCACCCACATTAATGGTTAAGGAAGCAATAACGATGATTAAAGTGCCCAAAAAGATAACAAATGGCGGGAATTTAGCAAGCAGCTGGACCGGATCCCAAAGGGCAGTGCCGAATATAACCACAGTTGCAGATGTAACAGCAATTCCAATAAAAGAGAAAATACTCATGGTTAGCGGTAGCGATAGGCTTTGCGCAACCATTTGTGATTTTTGATTTTTAGCGTATCGGCAAAAGTCTGGAATATTCAAGGCAAGTGTGGCCCAGAAAGCAATGACGCCCGTTAATGCTGGGAAAAATACTTTTAAAAAATCCCCCGTGCTTGCGAATTTAGATGGCGTTGATAAAATCGGGCCCCAGCCTCCGGCATGTGTAAATGCCCAAATAAAAAGAATGATGGAAGCGATTCCAACAACAGGAGAAGCAATTAAACCTAGTACCTTCATGGCTTGCGGCCCTTTATACGCTACGGCAACGTTTAAGGCCCAGAATAAAGCAAAAACGATCGCAGTGTGGCCAGGAAGGTTTTTCCATGCTGAAAAGGAAGCAGATAAAAGCGTATCAATCGCACCCGTTCCAATCCATGTGTTAATCCCAAACCATCCCGCTGCTACAACCGCACGAGCTAAGGCGGGGATATGGGCGCCTTTTGAGCCAAACCATAAACGTGCAAATACAGGATAAGGAATTCCAAATTTGGTACCAGCGTGTGAATTTAATAGAATGGGGATAAGAACAATAACATTGCCAAGGAAAATGGTTAAGATGGCTTGCCACCAATTCATACCTAAAGAAATCAATCCGCTTGCCATTGTATAGGCTGGGATACACAAACACATACCAATCCATAGTGTAGCAAAATTAATCCCTTTCCATGAATGTTCCTTCGTGGTAGTTGGCCGCAGGTCATCATTCCACATAGTACTGTTGCTCAAACCATTTGCTGCTTCAGGTGTCAGGGTAACAATCCCATTTTGTTCAATTTGTGTTTTCAACAAAATTCCCCCTTGATTTGGTTTGTTGCAATCATGATTAAAAAAGTAATAAGCAGCTAAAGACCAAGGTAGCAAATTAAAATGCGGGAATATTACAAAAATTTAAACCATAAGTATTCACTCTTCCCAGGCATCACCACCAAAAATTATTGGGAAAACAAACCCCACCTTCCTATCTTATATTATAATTGACCCAATCCAACTGTCATTGGACAAAAGGTTAAATCATTCGCAGAAATATTTATATGTTTTGTATGATGGCAGAATCGATTGTTTTTTTTAAGTATAATACAAGTTTAAAAATGTGTCCTAAAGAGTGTTATGATTTCTAACACTCTTTTATAGCAGTATGGATTTGGGACAAGGATTTTCCTATTGAATCCTGAATGACAAATGTATCTGCCTCGAAGTCATAAGGTGTATCTCCTTTATTAATAATAATCATTGGCACACCATGCCTTCTATATTGCGGAAAAGTGGAGAAAGGGGTTACTTTTAAACTCGTTCCCAATACTAATAGGCAATCCGCTCGATTGATCATGTTATGGATTATATTAAATCCTTCAACGGTGAACCATTCACCGGTATCCCCAAATAACACTACATCAGGTTTTATGTAACGATTTCGCTTATGTTTAGTTTCACAATTGTCACAGACATAGAATTCTTCTAGATTTTTAAGACGAATTAATAGTTCTTCGGTTAGATAGATTTTTCCGCAATTCTGACAGGATGCTGTTTTGATGGTTCCATGGAACTCAATAACGTTTTTACTGCCTGCTTTCTGATGGAGACCATCAATATTTTGAGTAATGATTTGCTGAATTTTCCCTGCCTGTTCCCACTTAGACAAAATCATATGGCATGTATTTGGGACTGCGTCTGGATGATAAAGGTTTTCCAAAGCAAATTGATAAAACTCTTTTGGCTGCTGATAAAAATAATCAATTGACAGGATATATTCCGGTGCCAGTTGATAAATACCTTTTCTGGACCGAAAATCCTTAATTCCGGATTCAGTACTAATGCCTGCACCTGTTAAAACAACAATTTTTTCTGCGTTTTTTATTGTATTTATACTGGCTTTTAGTATGTCAATACTCATCTTCTATCACCCAATAATTCTAATTTAAAGTACTTCCGTTTTTACCAAGATAATAACTAATCCCAAAAGGTAAATATAAGATAAAAAAAGTGATTAAAGCAATAAATTCTAATGGTATTAAATAGTATGGCCATCGTCCAAGATAATCTAATATTGAAGGATTCATTGGCTTTTCAGAAATATACATATAATTACCATGAACAAAATAGTTTAGTAAAAAAACAAAGCATGTATACAGATTTAAATATAAAAATGCTTTCCAAATACTTTTAAATTTTGGTTTGTATTGCTCCACAAAAACAAAAAACATATTCGCAACTACAATCCCTCCATGAGAAATAAAAAAATGAACATAACGAAAATGTGGGAAAGTGTATAAACTTAAATCAGGTGTAATCATTGCCTGCAAAGCACTTCCTACTCCAGCAAAATAAGTAAATTCAAAGAGTTGGCTACTTTTCGTCAAGAGTAAGGCTGCTGACAAAATGATAGATATACTGCTTAAATGAAAAGGCAATGAATATTGGATTGTCCATTCACCAACTCGCCAAAGCCAAATATGGAGGCTAATTTCCGAGAGTATTAGCACCGTAGCTAGAAATATTCGCACCTTAAAGTTCAACTTTTCAGCTCTTAATGGTTTCCTAAAGAAATAAATTAATATAACAATGAAAAATACTGATGATAATGTTAATAAATGAGTTAGTGAAAACAAAATAAATGGGTCTTCCCCATCCGCCTGAAAATATCTATTCATTTAATCACCATTTAATTTCAATTATACCTTAAGCACAAGTTGACATAATAAAATTATAGTAATATTTTTAGTGGTCGAATCCAATTATTTTTTTAAAAGCGTGCTATGCACTTTTGACAGAAAGAACAGTGTAAGGATGGATCCAACGAATGTTAATGACATGTCCCACTGCGAATCCCAGATATCCCCTTGCATTCCCAAAAACTCTTTTGCAGCTTTTCCACCCCTTCCTATTTTTGTAGATAACCATTCAATAATTTCATATAACGCGCTAATACACAATGACGTACTTAAAATGACAAATATTAACCAAAACCCCTTTTTAATCGGGCTTGTTCGAATATACATTTCCCTTATGACAATGACAAACAAACCCTTTAAGAAGTGCCCAAAACGATCATAGTTATTCCTTTTTAAATCAAAATAATCTTTAATCCAATTAAAAAGCGGCACCTCCGAGTATGTAAAATGTCCGCCAATAAACGTCAAAATCGAAAGAATAGCAATGATGAGATAAGATAATGAAGTAAGACGAAATTTTTTATAGGTTGCAATTACAATGATTAATACAACAAGGGAAGGAAGAACTTCCATTGCCCATATTATATAACCAGCTGGTTTAATGGCGGACCAAATAAATACTGCAACAACAAAGAATAGCAGAAGTAAATGAAAGTTTGAGCTTTTTTCTCTTTCCAATTTTTCTTCCCCCAATAAGTATGAAATCCTTTACATTATTTCTTTGTCTAGGGAAAAAAATACAAATCCAACTAGTTCATCAATTAAAAAAGACTTCCAAATCGGAAGTCTTCTTTATTTTTTATTCGCTAGGAGTTACTGCCTTTTTAATTACTGCGGTGGATAAATTACCGAATTCAAATCCTTGAGTGTCTGTTTCAATATAAACAGCACCCATCGCAGGTTCACATGAACCGTTTCGTTTAAAATGAATTTTGCCGATACTCCCTGGATTAACACTGGATTCAAACGTAAATAATTGTTCATCCACCATAAAATAAGCGATGCTAGATGTTGAATCCAGGAAATTGGTAATTGTATAAGTGATTTTAGTAAATCCTTCCTCCGTGATACAATCAGTGGTAAGTTGAAAGTGTATTCTACAATCAACTTGTCCATTTACTCTCGTGACAATATCTATAACATCAGTATCGGAAAAAGCTTTGGTCAATAAACTACCACCTCCAAACCTATCTATCTTTAATAAATGAAAAAGTTAGGATTTTAGAAACGGCGTTTTCCCTAGGACAAGAAAATTACCTTCGTTAGCTTTCTCCAATTGCTCCTTTAACATCATAAAGGCTGACATCAATTTCCGTTTGTTTGCCCAAAGCTAGTTTAGCCAGTTCTGCTCCAAGATAGGGTCCGCTTGTGAGTCCTGATGCTCCTAACCCATTGGCAACTAAAATACCATCATATTGCGGCAAAAATCCAATAACCGGTAAAAATCCAGGCGTAAAAGGTCTGAACCCTACTCTGGTTTCAAGGTAAGTACAGCTAGATAAACCAGGAGCCACTTCTAGAGCCTTGCTTAATATTTCGCCCATTCCCCCTGCTGTGACTCGAGTATCAAAACCCGCTTCATCTTCATGTGTGGATCCCACAACAATCCTCCCATTATCAAAAGTTAGGATATACTGATTTTTGGGAGGCATAACAACAGGCCACGAACCCGTATCTGCCTCTAGCATTTCTAGATGGACTATTTGTGCCTTTTGCGGTTTGACAAGAAAATGAACCCCAAGCGGTTCCAATATTTCCTTTGCCCAGGCACCGGTTGTAACTATAACCGTGTCTGTAACCAATGTTTCTTTAGCAAGACGTATTCCTGAAATGCGGTTATTTGTTGAAATAATAGAAGCATTTCCTGTTAAGAATCTAGCACCATTCTTCAAGGATGCATTAATTAGCGCTTTTCGTAAATCTCTCCCATTAACACGTGCTCCCCCACTAACATATACAGAACCATATTCTCCTGAAATTGGTGGAAAAAGTTCCTTTGTTTGTGCAGGTGACAAAATTGTAATTTCACCAATCTCAGGTGCATCCTCACGGCGTTTTCTTGCTCGTTCCGCCATTTGTTCTAGCTTCTCAAAATCCGTATGAAGACTAATTGCCCCAACACGCTTATATCCAGTTTCCTTTTCGCCATCCGCTTCTAATTCTGCAATTAATTCAGGATAGTACCGGGCCCCGGCTTTTGCTAACTGATACCATGCTTTGTTCCGCCTTTGGGAAAGCCAAGGACAAACAATCCCGGCAGCGGCATCTGTTGCTTGTCCGTTATCCTCGCGATCCACTAATGTAACATCTGCACCTGATTTAGCAAGATAATAGGCGGTAGATGCCCCCAAAATCCCTGCGCCAATGACTATAATTTTTTTCATATGACACCTTTTCTACTTTTTATATTTTCTATTTCGTAACATCATTTTCCAAAAACGGGCAATATTATTACCTAATAAATACTTTCTAAATGAGGTTGATAACATGATTGAAATACCGAGAAATCTTTATTGTGAAAAATGTAATAAAGATACTGAACACATGGTAAGGGAAGACGCTTTAGAAATCGAATATACGTGCACTGTGTGCAACCAACAACATGAAATAGTGAAATCTTTTTTCTAATTTAAGGCTCTGTTAAACTTAGTTGTTGAATTGCGCTCCAGGCGCTTCGCTTTCCGCGGGCATGCCGGGGAGCCTCCTCGG
>NZ_JBALPP010000069.1:14467-27556 GCF_036965425.1 Neobacillus drentensis
CGTACTCCCGCAGGAGTCTTCGCGCCTTCCACTCCAATCAACAGTGTTAAAATTAGAAAATGGCTTTTTGTTCAGCCAGTTCAAAAATGTCCCAGTGACATCATAACGAATTTTCTCGCTTCCACAATTAATTTTGAGAGAAACAATTAATATTGAATGCAGATAAGGAACCTCTTTTGGTTGTCGCGATTGCACCGATTTGATTAGCATATTGAGTATATTCGGTTAATTGTGATAAATCTTGCGGGTTCCCTTTTTCATGAAAACGAAACAATAATGCTGACATAAAGGCATCTCCGGCTCCGGTTGTGTCCACTGCCTTTACTTCGATGCCAGGGACAAAAATGTTCGTTTCATTAAATACGGCGTATGCCCCTTTGCTTCCCATTGTTATAAATACAAAAGGTATTTTCCATTGGGATAATATTTTTATCCCATCATCCATTTTTTCCGTCTCCGTTAAAAAATAAAGTTCTTCCTCAGCAAGTTTTATGATATCTGCAAATGGTAAAAAAGAGAGGACCGTTTTCCGGCATTGATCCTCACTTTCCCAGCGTTTTAAGCGGATATTGGCATCGAAAGCAATAAGAGTATTGGATGCCTTGGTACAGTTGATTGCCGTCCGAGTTGTAAGTTTTGCTGATTCTTGAAAAAGAGTTCCCGAGCCAAAATAGAAGATTTTCGAACGCTCAAATAGTTCACGTTTCAGTTGATTTTCTGTCAAGACTTCATTTGGTGTGGGATTGATATAAGAGTGAAAGTACCGCTCACCATTTTCATTAAGATGAACATAAACTCCACATATTTTTTTGTTAGGAGTTTGGACACAAAATTCAATATTGATATTCTCTTTTTTCAATTCTTGCTCGACAAATTGGCTGGTTTCATCGGTCCCTAATTTACATAAATAATAGGATGGAACCCCTAATCTTCTTGTTCCCGCTGCAACATTAACAGTCGCACCCCCAAGCAGCTTCTCATATTTTGTATTCGATTTATCGATCGAGATGTAATCTACAAACGCTTCTCCCAGAGAAATGACTCCTTGTTTATTCAACTATGCTCCCCCTTTAAAAAGCATTTTAGTTTATCAAAAATTTTTTTATTGTTAACAACATATTTATATTACAATATTATTTTGAGAGAAACTAAATTTTTAATAAGGGAGAATTATTCGTGAAAATACTTGGTGCGATTACAGCGTTTTTTCTAACAGACTTTCTTTTTCATTTAATAGACGCCCTTGCTTTTGGAATGAAAGCCGAAACTGCCGGTCAGCGTATCGGAGCAGTCTTTTTTGGAATTTGTGTCCTTTTAATTTTTATGGCCATTTTTCATCGTTTCTTTTCGAAGGCCTTTTTCAATGGATTCACGGTAGCAACAGGATTATTTTTAAGCTTCGATATTGTGGTCTTCCATTGGATATTCCAGCTTCATCGTATCACCAACGGCCCCGAAGCAAACTGGCTCGAGCCTCTATTTGTATTAATTGGAATCATCTTAGTTTGGTATGGGATATCGAGAGAGAAAGGTAGATAATAGAGTTTTACTCGACAGAAATGAGGCTGGAACAGAAAACACAGGCATATAAAAGCGGTCAATGTTACCGAAATGGAGTTTGAACATTTAATACGGTCACGTAGACCGCTCCTATGTGAATGATACGATGCTTGAACTCTAATTACAGTCACGAAGAGTTGTTACTTTTACATTTTAACTAGATTGGTTACAATTCTAATAGATATGGAGGTGGTAACGATGGTTCGTTTTTTTAAGCTCTGCTCCCTTTTAGTTTTACTTTATTTATTATGGCCCTCACTTGAAAAACAGTTAGATAAAACTGATTTCGAAATAGTGAAGCAACATGCTCAATCAGAAATGACTAGCTTTAAAGATAACCCTGAAGTACTTGCAGTCATAAATTCATTAGGGGAAAATGTTCAACAAATATTGAACGAGATTGGCATACAGTTTGACAAACAGCCACAAATACAACCAGAAAACGAAACAAGAAAAGTTGAGTTAGCACCCCCTACTAATCAAATATTCTCTATTCATAATGTTGAAATTGGCGATAAAAAAGAAAATATTGAACGGAACTTAGGAGCACCAAAGCGTTCATCCTTAAATGAATATGGGGCAAATTGGAATACCTATCATGAAAATTACCATAATTTTTTTATGATAATGTATGATAAAAACAATAAAGCTGCAGGACTTTATACCAACCAAGATTTAATTGCCTCGACCAATAGAATTAAAATTGGGATATCGAAACAAATAGTCCGAGAAAAACTAGGTGATCCCCTTTCCAAAATTCAAAAAGGATTAATCATTTATGAATTGAAGCAGGACAGCGATTATGATGTGTACTTACTTAGTAACGAATATGTGACCATTTTTTACGATAAACACGAGAATAACACTGTAACAGCGATGCAGCTTATCAGCAAAGACTTTGAACAAAATAAAATAGATTTTTACACCAAAGCGAGTACTGAGTTAGAGGAAGGTTTTGAATATCAGTTATTCGATTTGACGAATGCCGCACGTGTAGAACATCTGCAGTCGGTATTAACATGGGATCAGCATGTTAGAGAAACAGCCCGCAAGCATAGCACGGATATGGCTGTTAATAAATATTTTGATCATACAAATCTTAAGGGACAATCACCTTTTGATCGTATGAAGGAGGATCATATTATATTTCAGTTGGCAGGAGAAAATCTTGCCTATGGACAGTTTAGCAGTATTTTCGCCCATGAAGGCTTAATGAACTCTCTTGGGCATCGGGAGAATATTTTACAAAAGGATTATGAGTATCTAGGTGTTGGTGTAGCCTTTAATAATCAAGCACAGCCCTACTATACAGAAAACTTTTTTGCAAAATGAAGGTGTCCCCGAATCAGACCTGGGACACCTCTTTTAATTAAAAATAACCCTAGCTAACTCACCATCCGCATAATTACCTTTTATGCCAGGTTTAGTTTTAAAATAATCATAGATTTCTTGAGCTGTATAATCTTGTTCTAATCCATTAACAATTGTTGTTAAGTAAGCATGTGACGGCTTTTTCCATTCTACGTCTTCCATATCCCAAGGTGCGGTAAAAGTATAGATAGGAAAACCTTTATCTTCGCCTAAGTATAAAACATTCCCATACCATGCTTGCCGAAAAATTTTCGAACCCTTCCTTTTGACCTCGTTTAAATCAATCTCAAATTCCAATCCATTATTTTCCTGTTTAACAACATCCAAAAACTGTTCAGTAGTGATTAAATATTTTTTGCTATAAGTTTTAGCTCCTGTGTTTTGTTTTAAACCAATAAAGGCGACCCCTTTTGACTGCCATTTAGCTGCTTCCTTTGCAAAGTATATGGGTAAATTTATGGTGAAAATGGATTCATCAACTGGTAATGAAGGATCATTACATCCTGGTTCCACTTTAGAAGAGCCTTCAGGCCTGCCGCCCTTGATATAACATAAAAATCGATCGGTATTTATATTGGATCCATAACTTGCATACCAGACATATTGTTTTTCATTCAACATCTATCACCTTTTTTCTATTAATATCCATTATGGTTTTAATTTTAGCATTTTGCTAAAACTACTAACAGCAAATATTTAGGAGGAAAAAATGAAGGTATCAGATGTACTAGTTCAGTGTTTAGAAAACGAAGGCGTAGAATTTGTGTTTGGAATCGTTGGCACGGAGACGCTAGACCTTGCTGATTCGTTATCAAAATCAAAGCAAATTCAGTTTATAAATGTTAGGCATGAGCAAGGTGCTGCTTTCATGGCAGATGTTTATGGACGTTTATCAAAGAAAGCAGGCGTTTGTTTGGCAACGCTCGGACCAGGGGCTACCAATTTAATGACGGGTATCGCAAGCGCACAGCTCGACCATTCTCCATTGGTAGCACTAATTGGCCAAGCGGGCATCGAGCGGCAGCATAAAGAATCCCATCAATATTTGGACTTGGTGAAATTATTTGAGCCTGCCACAAAGTGGAGTACCCAATTGCAAGAATCACCTTCCATCCCTTCCATCCTGCGAAAAGCTTTTCAAACGGCCATGATGGAGAAACCTGGCGCTGTGGCAATTACATTGCCGGAGAATTTTTCAGCTCAAATTATTGCCAACAAACCATTGCCTGTCACTCCATTGCCTGTGTATGTACCTGTGTCGAATGCTTTAATGAAGGCAAAATTCCTAATACAAAATCACAATAAACCGTTTTTGATTATTGGAAACGGAGTCATTAGACAAGATGCAGTTCCTGAGTTGCAAATCTTGATTGAAACCCTTCAATCACCTGCAACTCACAGCTTTATGGCAAAAGGAGTGCTGCCTAAAGATCATACTCTTAATTTTTATACCTTTGGCTTTAAAGAGAACGATGAAGTTTTAACTGGACTAGATGAAGCAGATTTATTAATTGTCATTGGATTTGATTTTGTTGAAAAATTACCAAAGGATTGGAATCAAAAAAAACGGCCAATTTTACATATTGATAGTGTTCCAGCAGAAATAAATGAGTATTATCCTGTTGAAACAGAACTTATTGGAAACTTAAAGGAAACACTTCAATTACTTAATCAGGCTGGGGTTCCTGCTAAATCATGGATACCTGCTGGGAATCTCCATGAACATATTAAAACAGCATATCAAATAAAAAATACGTCCGATTCCAACTCCCTGCCTTTTACAATTGAAGATGTCCTTCAGAGTATTGAAGCAATAGCATCAGACGACACGATTGTGATTTCAGATGTCGGGGCCCATAAGGTTTCAATTGCACGCACTTTTCAACCAAAACGACCGGACCGATTAATCATTTCAAACGGGCTAGCTTCGATGGGAATCGCCTTGCCTGGCGCAATCGGTGCCAAACTTGCTTGTCCTGATGATCCTGTTATTTGTATTACAGGCGATGGCGGCGCATTAATGAATTTTGCTGAAATAGAGACGGCCAAGCGTTTAGGACTCTCCTTCATCATCATCGTTTTAAATGACTCGATGTTAAAGCTAGAAGTGCAGCAAATGAATAAAATGTTTGGACAAAATTATGGTGTAACCTTCGAAAATCCAGATTTTTTGCAATTAGCAGGAAGTTATGGAATCCAAGGAATTCGAGCTAATAACCCAGTTGAATTTGAAACAATTCTAAATGAGAAGCTGCTTTCTTTAGATGGAATTATCTTAATCGATGCAGTAATCCAAAAGTGACGCTACTTCTGATTAGGAAAGTTATAATGCCATAATTGTATTTAATTTTTTAAATATGATTAAGCCGATATCTACCCAAATCCAATTATAAATGAGGGCGAACAAAAAAATACCGCCTGTTGTGGAGATTGAAAAGGTCTCCGAAATTGATGGTCCTAAGACAGGGAACTTAATAACATATAATAGAATCAAAATTCCTATGGTTAAAAAGGATGCACCTGTTGTGATAATAATCCATCTCTTTTTAAAAAAGCAAAAGGCCGCACCGATGCCGAGTCCGATTAGTCCTGTCGTAAACGGGAAGACAAGTAGCTCACTAGGCTGAAGAATGAGTAACAATAAATTCGTAAGTACATACCCCATTGCTCCAAGCGGGAGTGAAAGCATGGAACAGAGTAGAATCGGTGCGGTTGCGAATGGACTGATAAAGTACCCCACTCCTGGCAAAAAGCCCCCTGCTGCTTGCAGTACAGCTGCTATACTAGCAAAAAGAGCAGCTAAGATAAGACGACTAGTTTTAGACTTTTGATTAAATGTTAATTGCGCAGTTCTAATGTCAATGGAAATGTTTCTAATAAAATACATCGGTTTCACCTCGATTTATTATATTAACTGATGAAACCGATGATTCAATTTCCATATTTAGGATTCATTTTATGACCGAATTATGTTTTTTATTTAGGTTAAATTATATACGAGCAATTTAAAATTGCTCAAAAAAATTCGTCGGGAGTGATGTATCATGGCTAGAAACAAACTATTGGTTCCTGGTGCAGATAATGTTCTGGATCAAATGAAAGAAGAAATCGCCAACGAGTTTGGAGTGCAGCTTGGTGCTGATACGACCGCACGAGCAAACGGTTCAGTGGGCGGCGAAATGACCAAACGTCTCGTTGCTTATGCTGAACAATCACTGCGAAATCAACAGAATTTTTAACCTGTGATTTCAAAATTAGGGTGCCCAAATCGGGCACCCTTTTTCTATGACTCCAAATTTTTTCTATACAACTATAAGCGTTATAAGTTTTAATAAAAGAAAAGATTTATATAAAAGGAGTAATACATGAGAAGAAAGACTGCAATCGTTACAGGGTCCTCTAGCGGCTTTGGTTTATTATGTGCAATTGAACTTGCACTTGAGGGATTTTCGGTACTTGCAACTATGAGAGATGTCAAAAAAGCAAAATCATTGTTAGACTTGGCAAAAGAAAAGAATGTATCAGAATACATTAATATTGAACCACTAGACGTTACTTCATCCGTGTCCATTAACCAGTTTAAAACCCTGCTATCAAGCTATCCTTCAGTAGATGTTCTAGTAAACAATGCGGGGTTCGCACTTGGAGGCTTTAGCGAAGAGCTATCGATTGAAGAAATTCGACAGCAATTTGAAACCAACTTTTTCGGTGTCATTGCGGTGACTAATGCAGTGCTTCCATTCATGAGAGCAAAAAGGACAGGTAGAATTATCAATATGAGCAGCATTAGCGGCCGAATGGGATTTCCGGGACTGTCCGCATATTCAGCGTCCAAGCACGCACTTGAAGGATATAGTGAAAGCTTAAGGCTTGAGCTGAAACCATTTGGTATCAATGTCTCCTTAATTGAGCCCGGCTCGTATCAAACGAATATATGGTCTAGCGTTGATCAGATGGAAATCAAGGCAGATTCCCCCTACTTTTCCTATATGAATAGTCTTCTAAATGAAATTGAAAGCGGCAAAACAACTCATGGAAATCCATTAGAGGTTGCGAAACTAGCTGCCCAAATTGCGTCACAGCCAAAATCACCTAAGCTCCGATATCCAATCGGGAAAGACGTTAAGAAAAATCTTTTTCTAAAAAATATACTGGGGTGGGAACTCATTGAAGCGGCCATTTTAAAAACACTAAAACATTAATATTTCCCCCTGTTAATCAGGGGGTTTTGTCTGTTAAAGCTGCCACGCATTTTTTAACAACTGAATCCCATTATCAATTTCATACTCAGATAAACCACCAAAACCCAGAATAACTTTGGACCCATCGACTGAACTTAACTCATAGTCATATGTCGACAAAGGGTATACTTTTACTCCAAGCTTCAAAGCCGAACGAATTAACTCTTTTTCAAGCATATTATTTTTCACATCCAAAACAATATGAAGTCCAGCATTTTCTCCAATTATTTGAACCTTTTCCCCTAGATGTATTTTAATAGAAGCCATTAATGCAGCCTGTTTTTTACGGTATAGCGTTCTCATTTTGTTTAAATGCTTTTGCCAATGTCCATCCTTCATAAAATGATAAAGGGTATTCTGATGAAGCCGCGAGACAGTCTGCTTATAGATGGTAAAGCTTTCTTCATATTTCGAAAGAAGCGAGGCTGGCAAAATCATATAGCTTATTCGAATGGATGGAATCAAGGACTTTGAAAATGTACCTAAATAAACGACTCTTCCATTTGGATCCAACCCCTGCAACGAGGGGATTGGGTTGCCTCTATATCGGTATTCACCGTCATAATCATCTTCAATGATATAACCGCACTGCTCTTCTGCCCATTTTAACAATTCCATTCTCCGCTTTATCGGCATGACCATTCCAAATGGGAATTGATGTGATGGTGTCACGTAGGCTATAGTGGCACTACTTTCTTTTAATTCTTTAAGATTGATCCCACTTTCATCTAGCAAAATGGGAAGCGTACTGACGCCTAAATCCTGTAAGACCACTCTTGTTCGATGGAAACCAGGATTCTCGAGTGCATAGGTGTTTTCTCTCCCAATTAACAAACATAATAACCCTATGAGAACCTGTGTACCTGCACCAATAATAATTTGATTAGGTGAGCACCTAACACCCCTGGATGCAAAAAGTTGTATGGCAATTTGTTCCCGTAAAAGCCTTTCCCCTTTAGGATCGCCGTTATTAAATATCTCTTTTTGATCGTCATACAAAGCTTGCATCGTTAATTTTCGCCAGATAGAAAATGGAAAATGATCTAAATCGACCCTGCCCGAATTGAAATCAATCTTAACATTTGTCTCTGAGGGCTCCTTTACCACTTCTAAGTGAGTTGGATATTTTTGAATGGAAAAAATGTCTTCATCAAATGGTGCTACAAATATCCCTTTCCGTGGTTTACTTTCCACATACCCTTCCGCACATAACTGATCGTAGGCAGCTTGAATAGTATTCAGACTTAACCCCAGGTAATGGGATAAGTTTCGTTTTGAAGGCAATTTGGCCGTCGGTTTGATTCTACCTGATAAAATTTCCTTTTTAACATAATTAGATAATTGGAGGTATAACGGTTTTTCGCTTTTATAATCTAAAACAGGTGTTAGTTCAAGCAAATTATATCTCCTGCCTTTGAAAAAGGTGCCTCACTCCCGTTGCGTTAATACATTAAAGCATTGGAGTCTGGCACCTTAATTTTTATTCTGATATAAAATCAACAAACCGGTCGGTTACATCATCGATAAATTTAAGTGTAGCTTCATCCGCTAACCTTCCAGTTGCATCATCAAATTTAGCAGAAGCTTGATTAATAAGTATTTCGTTGCCCACAGGCGGCAAAAGCTTTACTTGTAAAGCCGTTAAGATTTGACGCAAATGAAGCTGTGCACGAAGTGTTCCCATTAAACCTGTCGCTGCACCAGCCGTCATAACAGGTTTTCCGACTAGTACTTTATCAACACGGGATAACCAGTCAAGTGCATTTTTCAATACACCAGGAATTGACCAGTTATATTCAGGGGTAATGATAATGACTCCGTCAGCCTCTTTTAACTTTCTTTTAAAAACAGTGACTGATTCAGATGGATTAAATTCTGTATCCTGATCATAATGCGGCAGCTGGCCGATATCTAGAATTTCCAAATCAAATTTTTGGGCATGTCTCTCTTGAATAGTGCTAGCTAGCTGCCTATTATAAGAACCTTTCCTTAAACTACCTACAATCGCTACAATTTTCATTTGCCTGTTCACACCTTTTTGTTATGTAATAATAATGATTATAGGGATTATATTTAGAAAGTTCAAAAAAACTGCCTCAAAGTGTTTTGGATTAGAATATTACTGGGTAAACAGAATTTTGATTTCATTTTCGGCCTCGACCATCCTGCCAAATCGATATCCCTCAATTAATACTTTTCGTTCATGTTCACTCAACTGACGCCCCCACTTGGATTCTAAATAGAAAATGACCTCGTTATAAGAAATGTCCGAATAATTAAAAGGTTCGTTCATGTTATCCTCTCCCTCCTTTTCCTAATTACAGTCTTGACAGATTTTAATTTTTTATTTTATCTATAAGAAAAAAGTGCGAAGGTCAACGCTATTTCCGTTGTTCTTCGCACTTTTTTATAATTATTTAAAAATAGTTCCAACGATTTGATCGTAAGTCATATTACTATCTACCACAAATGTACCAGGACGTAATTTGTTCATTAGCCCTCTTTTCTCAATATCTTTGGAGAAGTTGAAGGCATTTGGGACCAAGCCTGCTTTAACTAGCATGTTGCCGACGTCTATGCTGGTCATACCTTCTGATACATTCACGATTAATTTCGTAACCGCTTTTGTCGACTTGGCGTCTTCAGCAGGAGTTTGTTTTTGTGAAGCTGTCTTTGCACCTTTCAGGCTCTTGTCATATTCAGCTTTCGTTTGAATAACATAGCCTGTGGCTGCCAGCTTTTCTTTCATTTCTTTTTCAGATAAAGTGTGGATTTGGATTTCAGCTGGTTTTGCTGATGCTTTCGCGACTTTACTGTTATCAGTAAAGTAAACAGTACCACATATAGCTGTCGTAATAAGAATTCCGGCTGCAAAGCTGCTTAATAAGTTAATTCTCATTGGCAACTTTTCTCCCTTCATCCTTTAATTCCTGATAAGGGGCAACAATCTTGTCGATGTCACTGACGGACACTTGTTTCATTTCTGCAATGCTTTCCAATGAATAATTGCGACTAAATAAATCCAGCACTTCACGCTTAAGAACTATTTCCTCAGAAGTGAGTTGAACCCCTGCTTCTTTCATCAAGACTACATTGTCAAGCTCAAGATTCCGTATGGACTCCTGTAAAGAATTAATTTCTTTCATCGTAGATATATGAATCAAATCAATTTGATTATGTTCTACCTTTGCAGCACGTGTAGATTTTAAAATAGAAAAGATTAGTAAGAAAGCGGATATCACAAACAATCCGGCAAAAGTCCATTCCATTAAAATATTCCTCCTTGTATTAATAACAAGTTTTTATTATACAGCCAAAATATTAATTTATTGTTACAAAACGCAAAAATGCGTAAAAAGTCGCAGTAAATTGGCAGATTGAGGGGAAATAGAAAAAAGTGGGGATTGCCCCCACTTTTGAAATAGATATTTTATTATTAGGAAAAAATCCGATCAATAGCTTGAATTTCTTCAGCAGTCAGCTGGACTTCTAAGGTTTTTAGATTATGAAGCACTTGTTCTGCCCGCTTGGCACCTGGAATTATGACATCAATGGCCTCCCTGGTTAAGTACCAAGCTAGGACGACATGAGATACTTCCACTTCTTTTGCCAAGGCAATTTGACGAACCTGCTCTATTTTTTCCAGATTCAGTTGATACCTTTCACCCTGGAAATTCGGTCTCTTTTGATTCTTTTCACTTATTTCGGTAGTTTTGTCATATTTACCGGTCAATAATCCTGAAGCTAGCGGGTAGAACGGAACAAAGGAAATCTTGTGTTCTATCATGTATGGAAATAAGGCTTTCTCTGCCTGGCGGCTCAAGAGGTTATACTCCCCTTGAAATACATCAACATAACCATCTTTATTAGCTTCTTTTAACTGATCCATCGAAAAATTTGATACACCAATCGCTCTGATTTTTCCTTCATCCTTCAATTGTTTCAATGCCCCGACCGCTTCATCCTTCGGCGTATCATTATCAGGAAAATGAATATAAAATAAATCGATGTAATCCGTCTGTAGGAGTTTTAAACTGTCTTCGACGGATTGCTTTAAGAAGGCAGGTGAGTTGTCCAGCACAATGTCTTTCCCGACAAATTTATGAGCCGCTTTGGAGGCAATGACAATATCTGAACGATTTCCGCTTTCTTTTACCACTTCACCAATAATTTCTTCAGAGCGGCCTATACCATAAATGAATGCTGTATCTAAGAAGTTAATTCCATTTGCTAGACCTGCACGGACTAAATCCCTCCCAGCTTCCTCATCGAGGTTTGGAAATAAGTTATGCCCTCCTACAGCATTGGTTCCGAGTCCAATAGGATTAACATATAAATCTGTCTTACCAATCCGGGTTTGCTTCGCCATTTACCAATCATCTCCTTTTGTCTTCATAATAACAAACACAAACAAAAAATATAAATGATTTAGCTTTGCCTGTAATTTTTAGAACGTTTAGACCAGATCACGACTGGGATAAGCAGCAGTGAAAGGAAGCCGCCGGCCAGAGAAAGTGTAGTATAACTTGATTGTGCTACAACAATTCCTGAAAGTGCTCCCCCTGATGCACCAGATAAAGCAATGAAGACATCTACCGTCCCCTGGGTCTTTGCACGGGTAGACGGATGTGTGGCATCCACGATGAGTGCGGTTCCACTTATTAATCCAAAGTTCCAGCCAAGCCCAAGCAAAGCGAGGGCAATGACTAGGAGCATCATGGAATCGGAAGGTGCACTCGCAGCGAGAACGCCAGCCGCAAGGAGAGTGGCTCCGGAAGCGATAGCCATCGCTGTACGTCCCATCTTATCTACTAGAATACCAGTTACCAATGATGGCAGGTACATGGCGCCAATATGGATACCAATAACCAATCCTACTTCATTCAAGCCATGTCCATGGTGCTTCATTTGAACAGGTGTCATAGTCATAATCGCAACCATTACCATTTGGGTTAATATCATTATGGCAGCCCCTACCACAATGCCCCGATTTTGTATTTTTACATTATTGCTATTCTCAACAAAAACATGCTCTTCATCTGTTCTTTTCACAGCTCTTATGACTTTCGCGACTTCAAGGGGATCTGGGCGAAGAAAAGCTGCAAGCACTAAACCAGCGAGAAGAAAAGCAGCAGCGCCTAAAATAAAGGGGCCGGCTAAAGCAGGAACACCGATTGATCCAGCAAACCGGCCCATGACACCTACTAAATTGGGACCTGCTACCGCACCAAACGTGGTCGATACCAATGCTATGCTGATGGCAGTTGCCCGCTGTGAGCTGGTGGCCAAGTCGGAACCTGCATAGCGTGCTTGCAGGTTCGAAGCACTACCAGCTCCATAGATTAAGAGAGAAAAAAATAGCAGAAAGACATTATGGGTTAATGCTGCTAAGATTACCCCAATTGCACCAAAACCGCCAGTCATGAAGCCCGCCGCAAGTCCCGTTCGGCGTCCAAAACGTTGGGAGAGCCTCCCTACAATGAGTGCAGCCCCAGCAGAACCTAAAGTTAATAAGAACGCCGGAACCCCTGCAAAACTATCCGAACCTAGCATGTCCTGTGCAAGGAGTGCTCCTACAGTAATTCCTGCTGC
Organism: Neobacillus drentensis; assembly: GCF_036965425.1. Classification (GTDB taxonomy): domain Bacteria; phylum Bacillota; class Bacilli; order Bacillales; family Cytobacillaceae; genus Neobacillus; species Neobacillus drentensis_F. The sequence goes on from NZ_JBALPP010000069.1 coordinate 27,232, forward strand.
GAGTCCGGCTCCTCCAAAAATTTGGGAAATGACTACGATAATCAAAGTCCGTTTATATAATTGCCTTTGCTTTTCAGGAGAATCAATGTAACTTTGTAACCAGGCTGGATGACTCTCTATAGCTTTGGATTCATCAGAATATTGATTCATCACTTGTCCCCCTTTCTTAGGAATTCTTTATACACTTATCTCCTATTATATTACATTAAAAGAGGAGAAAATCAGTTTTTGAATGGTCTTCTTATTTTTAGAAATAAGCCTTAGATCGGCGCTTCTGTTATACAACATGCAACATCTGTACTATATCAATCCAAGTATATTATTG
>NZ_JBALPP010000070.1:0-1552 GCF_036965425.1 Neobacillus drentensis
TCAGAGTGTAGACAAAAGGCATCTGAATTTTCCATTTGGATGCCTTTTTGTTGTTTTTATGTAATTTTGAGTTCATTTCAGACCCCGGAGGGGTCTGCTTTAAGCCATTTCTGGACTTTTCCATGTCCAGCATGCCATCTTTTTCAAATTCATGGCAGCAAAAGTTAGCATCGCCTGCATGGACAATTTTTTTAATCCCCTTAGGGTTGTCCAACGCATACCATGCTTTTCTTTTGCATCCGCAAATACACGTTCAATCGTTTCTTTACGTTTTGCGTAAATGCTTTTATTCTCTCGTGTTTGACGAAGATGATCTGCTTCTTCTAAATAGTGTTCCCAAACATGACGCTCAATCAGCTTTTTATGCTCCTTACTCTGCGTACATTGTGAAAGTAAGGGGCAATTTTGACATTGATGCGGATTAGAGAAGTATTGCCGCTTTCCATCCTTCGTCGTCGTTGAGTATTTCAATATTTGTCCTTGTGGACAGATATAACAATCGTAGTATTCATCGTAAACATATTCATGTTTTTTCATAAAGCCGTCTTTTGTACGAGGACGAGTATAAGGTAGAGCGGGAGTTATTTCGTTTTCAAATATGAATTGTGCAATAGCAGGTGTTTTGTATCCGGCATCTGCAGCAACAGCATCTGGTTTCCCCTGTTTTTCAATGACCTTCTCGAGGAGTGGCTCAAAAATAACACTATCATGGATATTTCCTGGCGTTACAATCGTACCTAGAACAAATCCATTTCGATCAGCAGCTGTATGAAATGAGTATGCGAACTGTTTAGTTCTCTCATCCTTTACATAATAACCACTCTCTGGATCAGTGGTACTTTCTTTTATTTCTTTAGTTTCTTCTTTATCAAATTTTTCTGGGGGAATTGGCTTTTTCCCGTGATCTTCACGATCCTTATTAATCTCCTCACGGAGACGTGATTCATAGGCTTTTGTTTCTTTTCGAACTCCCTTCTTCTCAAATTTATGCTTATTTGCATTTGCTTTAACATGTGTAGAATCGATAAACACATGCTCACTACTAATTAGTTTCCTGTCTGAAGCTTCCTTCAAAATTCGGTAAAAAATCTGTTCAAATAGATCTGTATCCTTAAAGCGTCGTTCATAGTTTTTACCAAAAGTTGAAAAGTGCGGTACCTTATCATAAAAGCCGAAGCCCAGAAACCAACGGTAAGCTAAGTTGGTTTCAATTTCTTCAATAGTTTTACGCATAGAGCGAATACCGAAGGTATATTGGATGAAAGCCATCTTAATCAATACAACAGGGTCAATACTCGGACGTCCTCGTTCAGATGAATACATATCTTGAACGAGTGGATAGATAAATGAAAAATCTATAGCAGCTTCAATCTTGCGAACCAAATGATTCGCAGGTACAAGTTGTTCTAAAGCTATCATTTCTATTTGGTTACGATTAATCTGTGTATTTTTACTTAGCACTTCATCCACCTCATTCCAATCTTTACATTTTAATTATACAAAAAAAGACTGCCAACAAACCCGATTTTTTATCGAATTTGTCGACAGTCTG
>NZ_JBALPP010000071.1:0-45075 GCF_036965425.1 Neobacillus drentensis
ATACAAGATTTTATGCATAACTTGTATATAAAGCCTTGATTTCTATTTGCACCCCAACTAAATACAATTTGCATCCATTACCTGTCCAGATACCGCCATAAGTTCATTTATGTTAACCCAACCACCAATATTTTGATTTTGATCAATACCCTCAATTGAAAATGTAAGGCTTATATTGTTGGGAAGTGTCAGAGTTGATCTTTTACCAATACAACTTTGGGCTTTTTGCAAAGAATCGACCTTTACACCTTCACACGAAATCGTATACCTTTGCAGCGGTAAATAAATTAATACTCCCTTTAAAAGATCATACGTCTTTATAAAACCTTCAACTGTTGTTCCATCTCGGAAAGATAATCTGATCCATCGATTTTGCTGATAACAAGCAAGAATTTTTTGGAAGAGTCCTTGTCTGTAGTCATAGTAATATGGATAGAAAGGCTGGTAGTGATAATTTGGATACATTGCAGCCTCCCCCTTTCTTTAATAAGTAAATCTTTTCATTTATATGAGGAAAGAATGAGTTGGTGCTTGTCATCAACCAGTGTGTATTAGAAAAGCGAACAGTGCTGGACTGTTCACTGGTACTATATGAAATAACCAATCTCCTATTTTTTTATCTTTATTTTCAAATCTAGTACAGGAGTTGTACCAAATTTTTGCTAGATTAATATATATGGTATTGTAAAGTATTAATAAACTAAAAGGCGGAGATGATTTTGGAACCTAAATGGCTGGATTGGGCAAAGCAGCTTCAGTCTATTGCTCAGGCGGGATTAACGTATTCAAAAGATGTTTATGACTTGGAGAGATTTGAGTTAATACGAAATATTAGCGTGGATATCTTAGCGCATTGCACTAATTTGGAAAGGCAAGTAATCAAAGATTTATTTGCTAGCGATAAAGGTTATGCAACACCTAAGGTCGATATTAGGGCTGTAGTCTTTAAGGATGATAAAATACTGATGGTTCAGGAAAATTCCGATGGAAACTGGGCATTACCCGGCGGCTGGGCTGATATCGGACTTACCATAAGTGAAGTTGCTGTTAAGGAAGTCAAAGAAGAATCGGGATTCGATGTAAAAGCAATCAAATTATTAGCTGTAACCGATAATAAATGCCATCCGCACCCTCCTTCAGCTTTTCATATTTATAAAATATTTATCCTTTGTGAAATAGTAGGAGGAGAGCCCTCCAACGGTGTTGAAACAAGTGAAGTAAAGTTCTTTGCTGAAAACGAACTGCCTTCTCTCTCAACAGCCCGGAATACAAAATCACAAATTGAAATGGCTTTTCAATACTTAAAAAATCCACTAGAAACCGTTTATTTTGATTAAATTCATTTTGCTATAGTTACGGTCCCTTTGACCGTTTTTTTTACACAAATCTTATCATAATCCCCGCTTTATCATCTTGACGTAGATGATTCTTTTTTTCATATTGTTCTAAATCTAGGGAATAAGCGTCAATACCAGACCTATGAATCTTTTTAAAAGTTTCTTCAATTGAAAAATTGGGGTGAAAAAGCCCATCTGTTATCATTAATAATGCCTTCATTTCACGGATATTTATATGACCATGCTGAATGAAATCTCTCACTTCTTCTTTTCCATTCGCTACAGTGTAACCATATTGCTTATTTGCCAATGATCGATTAAAGATAAGCTGTTTAGTAATATCTTGAAAATACTCCTCACCTGGTATGTTCATTCCTTGTTTTCTTTGTTCCTCACGCCATACTTTTGCTCTTTCACTTATATCCTTTACGGTATCCCTTGTTAAGGCTTTTATCATACCGTTTTGATACTCAGCAATGATCATGCAATCACCCAGCTGTGCATAAGAAATCCTGCCGTCTTTTTCAATTTTTATCACTGCCGCACATGTCGACCAAAGATTTTCATATTTTGCCTGATTCACCTTGTATTTTTTCATGTGTTCTCTCAGCATTCTATTCGCTGTCACGATTCCTTCAACTAATGAATGGTTACTTCGGTAGAGTTTTAAGAAATAATCTTTAAATATATTAGCTGCTAAATAGGCACCGTTCTTTCCGTTTTCATCCTTAAATGGTATTAGTGGCGTAGACCCATCAAAAACACCATAAACATTTAAGCCTTCATTTAATAAGACTGAATCTTCACTTACGCCTTTATGCGGGGCAGCCCTTAAAAATGACTCCACCTTCATTGGTTGTTCACCTCTTTTTTCAATGTAAATCAGAAAATGGGAAATTTCTTAATACTTATCATATGATGTTATTCTGGCGCATTCTACTTACATTCTGAGCAATCATTTATGTGGTTTACATAAGAAAAGCGAACAGTGCTGGTCTGTTCGCTAGTTCTAAATGTTTTTCAAAGTTTTTATTTAAATGAATGGTAAGAGGGATTTTCTTTATGATTCATTTTATTGAGGACATTAAAATAAACCCATACGGCATTCAATAGTAATAAGGCACCTGTTATCAGAAACACAGATCTGATTCCCAAATAAGATGCCATCTGTCCCCCTAAAGTTGCTCCTCCAAATACCCCTAAATACCCCGCTGACATTGTAATGCCAAACACTCTTCCCGTAAGGAAATCTGGTGTTATTTGCTTAAGCAAAGTATTTACAGAAGGCATTAGTCCAGCTGATGCCAATCCTAATATAAATCGTAACCCCATTAACTCCAAGGGATTTCTTACAAATGCTTGCGGAATAAACATCAATCCTGCCACAATTAGTGCAGCAAAGATGACATATTGTGCTCCAAGTTTATCCGATAGTCTGCCAAGTCTCGGGGCTGCGATGATACTTGCCAGTCCCGCTGCCGAGAATGTCATTCCAGCTAACAAAGCAACATGGTTAGAGTTCTTTGTTAATAAAGTAATATAGATTGTAATGATCGGTTCAATGGAATAAAGGGCAAAAGTTAGGATAAAAAAGGTGACAAACAAGGTGATCGTTAAACTTTTTTCTGGAACCTGACTCCATATTTTTTTAATAGGCAGTACTTTTTTATCTTGGCGATTAAAGGATTCCTTTACAAATAAAGCAGTGGCAATAAAGGAAATAAGCAACAAAGCGCCGGTTATAAAAAATACATTTTGCAATCCAGTGCTCTCTTCCAAATATCCACCAACCATCGGTCCAATCAATGAACCTGCTGTACCTGCAGTTGAAAGTGTACCTAGCGCAAATCCTGCATGTTCTTTATCTGTTTGCGTCGCAATCAAAGCTGTACAGGCTGAACCGAAACCTGCAATCACACCTAACAATAATCTTAATCCAATTAGTTCAAAGACATTTTGTGCAAACCCCATACATCCAATAACAATCCCCATCCCGAGGCTTGCTCGCATGAGCATGGGCTTTCGTCCGTACTTATCAGCCGCACTTCCCCAAATAGGTGAAAACACAGCTGAAATGATAAAAGTAGCCCCAAAAGCAAAACCTGAATATTGGGCAATTAAAGCCGTATTATGAACTCCGAGATGGTTAATATACAGAGGTAATACTGGTGCTATTTGGCTCATCCCTATACTGGACATAAACATCCCAAACCAACAGACAATTAAATTCCTTTTCCAAATTGGCATAAATGGACGCTGTCCTTTCCTTTTGTTATGGGCTCTGTAATTTGTTTGTTGATTTCTACCCATTTTTCATACATCCGCATTATGAGGGACATTCTCTCATTTTCATGAAGGGATCGGGTATTAAAAACCCCTTTTATTGACGCCTTCTGCTGTTTACTAGATCGATTTTGTCTCTCATTTACCCTATGAAGGACAATTCTCTCACTTGAAAGATGAGTTAGGGCATTATGAACCTTTTTTATTGACCTTTCTCCTCATTTAAGGGTCAGCTTTGTCCTTCATCATCAAATCAACAAGAGGCAAAATCAACATTAAGCTTTAAAATAGCCTTGTTATAAAAAACCAACAAGTACCTCTTTAGGTTTAGAGGTGGTTGTTGGTTTTACACGATTCTTTCTAAGGATTGATTAGGTCAATTTAATGTATTAATCCAAGTGTCCACAGTCTGAATATCTGCTTGACGTGGAAATACCTTTTCCATGAGAACGCGGTGAACCTCAGAATCAGCATCGAGACAGGCATCTGAAAGCACTGTAATAGCAAAATCCTTATCGCCCGCTTCCCTCAATGTGGATAATACAACTCCACTGGTAGAAATGCCGCTAAGAACAAGTCTGTTGATTTGTTGAGCACGAAGAATAACTTCCAGATTGCTGCCGGCAAATGCACTAAATCGATACTTCGTAATAACGGGCTCATTGTGTTTGGGCTGAACAGCTTCGTGAATTTGTGTGGCTGAATCAGACAGGGTCATACCGCCATTTTTAGAAATGGCTAAGAATGCTTTATTTTGTGGGCTGACTTCCGGATACCCCTCGCTAAACCCTACTCGAACGAAAATAACGGGAATATCTTTTTGACGAGCCGCTTCAATTGCTTTTTGAAATGGTTGAAGAACATCTGTATTTTTTGCGAATCGGGATACAATACCATTTTGCAGGTCCATTACTAACAATGCACTATTCTCATATTGGTTTTGCATAGGTTGTAAATTCCTCCTTTTTGGATTAAAATTAAACGGAGAGTTCTCCTCTTAATACTAAATGGAGACCTCTCCGTTTGTCAAATTCTAGATTTGTATTGAATGTTTTAGGATGTGATAGCATGATAAATGACCAGAATACACCCCGTATTCGGACCGAACGACGTGATGCGGCCAAGAATCGTCAGCTTATATTGGATACAGCCCATCGGCTATTTGAGCAATTTGGTGTTGAACAGGTAAGTATGAATCAAATTGCCACGGAAGCACAAATTGGGCCGGGAACACTTTATCGCCGTTATCGTAACAAAGGTGAGCTATGCCAAGATTTAATAAAAGACAGTGTGGATCTTTTTTTCGATGACATTGAAGAATACTTGCAGGAGAACGATCAAGTACCGCCCAATCAAAAATTGAAAGAAATCCTAAGCTTTTTTATTCGTTTTAGGGAAAAAAAAGCACAACTGCTTACTGGAGTCGAGGAAGCCAAGTCAACGAACCCACTTAAGTCGCGCAGCAAAAGCCCTTTATATGCTGAATTACATCAAATATTGGTCGAACTATTTGACGAAATGGAAGCTAACGAAAACACCTATTCGAACAGTGCTTTTAAAGCTGATATGGTGCTTATGGCATTAAGCAGCGATTCGTATTTTTTTCAAAAGGATGTACGTGGTTATTCGCCTGAGGAAATTTTGGAATTGCTCTCTTCTACTTTAATTTACACAAAAAAGGGTTTCTAAATTTTGTAATCTAAATAAAAAAGCCAGGATATTAAATCCTGGCTTTTAGAGACTCATTTCTGGCTCTGTCATTTCTTTTTTACTTTACCTTTTGCATTCTTTCTATTCATTTCAACCCTAAATTTAACAATTTCACTTATTACATCAATGGGCAAAGGTTTATCCAGCGGAAACTGTACCGCACCTTTTGAACTTTTATATTCAGATAATTTATGTATAAACTCAGAGATACCGCTTGGAGTTGGATAAAAACCTATATGATTTTTATAGGCAGCGAAATGCACCAAATTTCCAAAAAAATAAAAAGTAGGCATTTGATAGCTAATCTTTTCGACTGCATCTGGGGCCAATTCTTTTATCACTTTTCGTAAAGTTTCCAGGATCTACTGAACATCAGGAGGAAACTGTAAAATGTATTCATTAATAGAGTTAAAGGTAAATTTCTTTTCTTCCATAATATCTCCCTTCATTACATAATGGTTTGCATGATATCAACTGCATTAGGCAAAATTACCTAGTCTATTTCCAGCTAAATGCCCCTTTGTTTTGTATGGTTTTTCAATAAATATTTTTTCTATTAACATTTTAGCAAATACGGCACACCATTAGGAAATTTGTTCAGTTGTGCTCTAAAAAAATTTCTTTGCTTTATTGCAAATGGATACCTTAATTCCAGAGATGGTATTTTCTCTTTCATATCGTATTCCATTAAAACAAGATACTCATTTCCATCACTCCTTATTGATGTTGAATTATTAAAGATTAGAGTGATGGAAAATTTGTGTAATTACTCTTTTTACTAATTGTTTTCAACATTGTTAGGATCTAGAGGATGATAAAAAGGAAAAGGATGGTAATGATGTACTTCTACAAAGTCACTATGTCGAAAGAACAACGTCGGTTCAGAAATATCGAGTGAATAACCATCAGATGAAGAGCCTCCTGCGACCGTCACTTGAACGAGGTCACCTGATTTTCGAATGTCACCGCTGACAATAACGGATAAAACCCGCGGACTGTTTGGTTGTGTACTATTTGATTCTGTTGGATTGGTAACAGACAAAGGAACAGCCATACTCGACACTGATTTTGGTGGAAGTGAAATATCCGTTGCCGGAAGGAGTGGGGAAAAGGAAACAGGAGAAATAACTGGGACCGAAGCCGTTGAAGATTGCTTAATCATAGCCCTAACATTTAGGATTCGGTTGGTTAGGTTGCTTAATGTCACAATTATGATATTTATGGGGCGGGCACCGTGCGTGAAATTTGGAATTAGAAAGGGGCCTGTACGCAAAATCGCCATAATTGAATCATCCTTTCGATAGTTTATTCTTTCAATACATTAGTTAATGCAAAAGGACAACTATTTGCAAGGGACAAATTATCGAGTCCTTGCTAATTAATTTAAAATTAATTTTCCATAGTTCCTTAACAACGAAAAAAGAGAAGCCAAAAGAATGGCTTCTCTTTCTGTTATTTTATTTTAAATCTAATTGAGTTAAAACATCGTCAAGTGGTACACCTTAATAAGTAGTTTTTAGCTTTTGGTGGATTTGGAACAGTACTATTTTGTAAACCATAGTTTTTAACTACATAATCCATATCATTTTAATTTACAACACCATCGAAGTTCAAATCAGAACCAGATTTATTCGTACCTCAATATGTTTGGATACATCAAGATGACGAGGTCTGCCTTTATTGGAAATGAATAAATCAGTTAACTCTCCGTTCCTGCTTCTGCCATTATTGATCGCGAAGGTGTCGTTTTAAGATTTTTCCGGCGCCGCTTTTTGGAAGCTCTGCAACAAATTCAACTGATTTTGGCACCTTGTAGTTTGCAAGCTTTTGTCGCATGAAAGCAATGATTTCTTCCTCTGTAATACTGTTTGCTTTTTTTAAAGCAACAACTGCCTTAATCGCATCGCCCCACATTTCATCAGGGACACCGATAACCGCGCACTCCAGAACCTCTGGGATTTGGCTGAGTGTCTGTTCCACTTCTACCGAGTAGACATTTTCTCCGCCTGTAAGAATCATATCCTTTGCCCTGTCGACAACATAAAAATAGTTATCCTTGTCACGATAGCCCAAATAACCGGTATAATACCAGCCATCACGCAAGGCATTTGCGGTTTCCTCCGGTAAATTCCAATAGCCCTTCATAATATTTGGTCCCTTGGCCACGAATTGCCTGACTTCACCAATTGCCGTTTCCCTGCCATCAGGAGCAATAACCGTAGTTTTAATCCCCTGTAAATCGCTGCCAGCCCCAATGCAGCCAAGAATGGTCCCGTGCAACTTCTACACTTGCATCAGTAGTTCAACAAGAAAACATCTATTATTTCTTCAATTGTTTGTTTCAATTTAAAGCATTCTCAAATTAACGATTTAATAGATACTAGAAATAGTAGAATACCCTAGCAACTTAAACTTCCTTTCATATTATATAGCAAGTCTAATATAGAAAGGAGGTCTTTTGAAGTGAAATTAAATTATGAACGTGCAAAGCACTTAGAAGGTAGGTTCATACGCTTTCGTCATGAAAATGGAGAATGGGTCGTAGGTAAAGTAGTAAGTGTTAAAAAAGATGGGTTGGAAATTGCGGAATTAGATTCTTCCTACTCAAATAAGGGTGATGGATATGCTTTTCCGTTTTTTAGTCCATTCTTCTGTCCATTTAATCGTTTCTTTTTTGACCCCTTCTTCTTTTTCTTTTAAATGAAGAAGTTGGCAAGTCGTTTTCTGATCATAACGTCAAAAAACACCTTCAAAAATGATTTTTGAAGGTGTTTTTTGCAAATTTGGGAAAATGTTAAATTGTTTTCACTGGTTCCTAGCATCGATGGGATGAATATTTTTGAATTCTGGCTCAATTCAACTATTAAATTCATTTATCAATTTAATTGTTTTACTTTCAAAGGCTTTTTTCCTTTGCTCACCAGGATGATTTCCCCGATAATACTGATAGCAATTTCTTGTGTTGTTTCCGAGCCCATTTCTATACCGATTGGGGAATGGACCCTCTCCAGCTGTTCCTCGGTGACCCCTTCGCTTTTTAATTTATTAAATATGTGGATGACCTTGCGTTTACTGGCGACCATTCCCACATAGGCACACGGGAATTGCAGGGCCGTTTTCAAGACAATATCATCTCCATCTTTTGTCACAATCACCACATATGACTTTTCATTCAGGTTGGCTGAAAGCAAAGCCTTCTCTATATCTTCGTTCACAAATAGGTTGGTCGCATTCGGAAATCGTTCCTTCGTACAATAATCTACACGATCATCAACAATGCAATAAGGTATTTCAAGGAAATCCGCAAGCTTTGCCAAGGCATGGCCTAAATGGCCAGCCCCACACAGCACAAGCTCTGGTCTGCTTGTATAGACTTCAATAAACACCCGTAACGTGCCGCCACAACTCATTTGAATTCCGTCTTTTGCATGTCTATTCAATTTATATTCAACGATTTTCGAATGGCCGTTTTGGATAGCTTTTACACTTTCTTGGATGATATAGTGTTCAGCCAAGCCCCCACCGACAGTCCCTTCAATCGTCCCATCACGGTATACAATCATTTTTCCTACATGCCTGGGAGTAGAGCCCTTGGATTCTATTATCATAGCTAAAGCAAAGGCTTCGTTTTGACGAGTCAGCATGGCCACTTTTTCCATCAACAGCATGAATAGCCCTCCCCCTTTTTTTGAAAAAATCATTTCGTTTGATATTGCTTCGAGTTAAGAAAATAGCGTAATAGATTCAATGCGACAGTTTTTCTGTAGACGGCCGTGGAGCGCTGATCGTCGATTGGTTTGATGATTTTATCAAAGTCTGCCACAATCTCAGCGATGTCTGAACTGGCTAATGGGATGGTTTTTCCAACCAGCTTCTTCTCAATATTTAGGGAACGAACCATCGTCGGTCCAACCGCCCCGAAGGCGAAGCGAGCATCTTCGATTCGAGCCTCATTGATCCGGATATAGCCTGCAAACCCTACCTTTGCAATCGCATCTGCGTTACGGTTTCCGACCTTCTCAAAAACGACATGCGCAGCTTCCTCTAATACGGATGGGAGGATAATTTCCGTTACGAGTTCATTTGGATCCCGCTGCACCCGTCGTGGACCTTGAATAAAATCGTTAATCGCCACGATTCGTTCACCATTGACGGAGCGCAGCAGAAGCTTTGCGTTATATACATACAATAATGGAAGCGTGTCACCGGCTGGGGAGGCGTTGCAAATATTGCCGCCTAAGGTTCCCCGGTTCCGAATAGCCGGAGCCGCAATCGATTTAATGGCATTTTTCAAAGCAACAGGAATTATCGGATGTTCTAATAATTCACTATAGGTGCAGCAGGCACCAATGTGAAGATCCTTGTAAAGGTGATACACTTGCTTTAATTCTGTAAGATGATCGATAAAAACAATCGGTTTAGGGATTTTCGGTGGTACTCCCCTCCGGCTTTTGTGAAGAACCATGACATCCGTGCCTCCGGCGATAATCGCACAGTCTTCTTTATTCAATTGGCTCAAGGTTTGGTCTAAACGATCGAAGCGATACGCGGTTATTTTTTCTGCCATAGGCCGTCACCTTTTTTCGCTGCCAGATTAATCGCATCCACGATCATATTGTACCCGGTACATCGGCACAGATTTCCAGAAATGCCATCCCGAATTTCAGCCTCTGAAGGATGAGGATTGTTCGATAACAAAGCGGCACTTGCCATAATCATCCCCGGAATGCAATAGCCGCATTGCACTCCTCCGGCATTGGAGTAGCTCTCATCTAAAAGCTTAAATTGTTCCGTTTCCATTATTCCTTCGATCGTTTGAATATCGGCACCGGCAATCGCGCCAATCGGAATCAGACAGCTGTTTTGCAGAAGGTTATTTACAAACACACTGCAGGCCCCGCATTCCCCTTCCCCGCAGCCTTCCTTTGTTCCGATTAACTCAAACTCATCTCTTATTAAATCTAATAATCTTGCGGTAGGAGGAGCGTCCGTTTCTACGATTCTCCCATTTAGAGTAAATTTAATCATCCCTTTTCACCTTCTTTCCTCCAAAGGCTTTCAATAATGACTTCCGGTGTAATCGGAATTTGCTGAAAGGACGTTTGCAGTGCATCCTCGATCGCGGCCTGGACGGCTGGAGCGCCGCCAATTAACGTCAATTCCCCTGCGCCCTTTGCCCCGTATGGACCATCCGCATAAGGGTTGTCAAAGACTTTGCTATCGATCGACACGACATCCATTGCAGTCGGCGGTCCATAATCCGATATGCTTTTTTGTTGGATTCTGCCTTGCTTTGACGTCATTTTTTCTAAATAGCCGTACGCTAACCCTTGAGCCAAACCGCCATCAATTTGGCCTTTCATAATCCGTTCATCGATGACCTTCCCGACTTCATAATTGCCGTATACTTTTTCTAGCTTTATATTTCCTGTTAACGTATCTACTTCTACTTCCACTATATTCACACCCCAGGAATAAGCTGGGTAGGCATCTCCCGTGAAGGTTTTTTCGTCCCATGGAATCATTTCACGGTGAACATAATGCTCAAATACTTCCTGATCCACTCCGCTTTGCCACTGTGCTTTCAGTTTTTTTGCGGCCCGTTCGAGCAATTTTCCGACAATCATCGTCGTTCTGGAGGCTACGGTCGGACCGGAGTCGGGAACTTCTTTTGTATCGGGATCAGGGTACAAAACTCGTTCGTATGGGAGGTCTAGTTCTTTGGCGACAATCTTACTCAATGTCGTATAAATTCCTTGTCCCATGTCAGAATTGGAGATTTTGAGCGATACCCGGTCGTCCTTTGATTTCACCAGCTTGACCGTTGCTTTAATATGATCTCTTTCGCCACTCCCTGTAAATCCGCAGCCGTGAAGGAACAATGAAGTTCCGACGCCTTTTTTATAACGCTGATTTTTTGGATTGTTACGCTGAAACTCCGCTTTTTTCGTTTTGTATTGTGACGCGTTAAGCAGGTCCTCTATCATATCTTCGACTAATATTGGATCTCGGAATATTCCTTTGGTGATGGTGGGGTCTCCTTGTTTGACGAGGTATTTTCGTTTATATTCTAGCGGATCGAAATTTCCTAGTTTACTAAGGTGTCCGATATGGCTTTCGATTCCGGCAAAGCTTTGCGGCGCACCAAAGCCTCGGAAGGCGCCGTTCGGAACGGTATTGGTTTTTAAAACATAGCCTTTTGCATGGAAATGCGGAATATTATAAACACCGGCACTGTTAATTAAGGCTCGCTGCAGGACGACTTGGCTCAATCCTGCATTCGCTCCGCCATCGAGATAGATGTCCACACACATGCTTAAAATATTTCCTTCCTTATCAAGAGCCGTTCGATAATTGAGTTTGGCCGGATGCCTTTTCGTCGTCACCACCATATCCTCAGACCGGTCGAAAACGAGCATCACCGATTTTTTGACGGCTTTTGCCGCAACAGCTACGTGACAAGCCATCATCGAAGGAAACTCTTCTTTACCGCCAAAGCCTCCGCCGGTCGGGCTTTGAACCACCCGGACGTCATCGGCCCCACAGTCTAACGCGCTAATCAATGCATTTTTTATATAATAAAGACATTGCATGGATCCCTGAACGACTATTTCATCTTCCTTATAAATGGCGAGCATTCCTTGCGGCTCAAGGTAGACATGCTCCTGATAACCCGTATCATACTCTTCTTCGATGATTTGATGGGCTCCCAGCTCAATCGCAGCAATGGTCTCTAAGCTTTCTCCGAATTCATAGGTTGCCATCGTGATCCCAGATGCCGATTTTTGTTGGATTGCTTCATCTAGTGTATAGACAGCTTGATGTTCTTCAAAATCAATCTTCACTTCATCTAACAAACTGTAGAGGATATTCAGGTCTTTTCCAACAAGCATGAAAATCGGCTCCCCAATATAATTGACCCACTCATTAGCAAAAATGGGCTGATCTTCTTGGATAATCTTCACATAATTCGGTCCGGATATATGCTCGGCGCCTACCGCTTCATATCCTTCCGGAAGAGTTGGTAATTGAATGGATTTGATTTTTCCATAAGCAATCGGCGACCGAACCAAAACACCATACACCATATTTTCTACTTTCACGTCACTTATATAGGGAAGCTGGCCCGATACTTTGCCTTTATGATCCTTTTTGGGCACTGAGGTACTAATGTCTTTGAGACTCATTGCAACAACCAACACCCTTCGACTCATTTTTGAGGGCCAAAGGGATAGTTCTTGTGGTCTTAACTATCTGGTTTAAGCCATGAGAACCGTCCCTTGGAATTTGGACCTGTTTCTATGATTCATTTTTATTCAAAAAATATCTAGAACATTCAGCTTTATCATATTTAATCGCATTTTGGTAATCTTCAATCGTATCAATGTCCATTAATATTCCCGGATCTTCAACATTAAGGTATGTCTTTTCGTAACCGCCTAAGACCACACGCAAATTACTTCCTGGATTGGTTTTGAGAATCTTCTGCCTCACTTCACTTGATAATCTGATGGGGTGGCCGCCTTTATAGTGATAGCTCGGAATCACTACGTTCCCTTTTTGTTTTGCTAGAAGCTGAACCGTCTCTTTTTTTACAAGAGGACAATCCCCTGGTGTAATAAAGAAGTCAGGGGCATTTACCTCTTTGCAGCCCCTTTGAATGGAGCTAAACATTCCCTGTTGAAATTCTTTATTATAAACAAATTGGATCTGAAAGGAATAGTCATTTTTACTGCTGAGTTTCGCCACTTCCTCTTGAATAATTTCCGCTTGATAACCCGCTACGATGATGACCCTGCTGCATACACCTTCAAATTTAGATACCGTTTGCTCCAATATGGTCATTCTCCCCAGTGGCAACGTCATTTTAAAGGCATTGGCTCGGGTGGAATATCCAGCTGCTAGAATGATTGCTTCCATATTATCACCTTCTACCTATCGTTAAATCTTAATCCTTGTCACTAAAGGTAATCTTTCATCTTTCATTCTTCTTTTATTTTCTATTTTATGACTGCTATTTGTTCTGATGAATTAATTCTCAAGATGACAGGACAAAGAAGTACATACAAAAAACTCAGTTCACGTGAACTGAGTTTTTCTCTATTTAAGTACTATTTCCAAGATATTTTCATTAAAGATGATAAATCAATCTTGTTAGCTTCTCATTCTTACTGCATATGGATAAATTGGATCTTTTAATTGAAATTCATAAGTAAGACCATCTACAATTCCAACTACTTTTTCGCTATCGTAAAGATCAAGCATAAATCCAGCCATTTCTTTGGCTGTATGGTATTTTGGAAGAAGCCCTTCATACTTAACATTTTCTTCTAAATTATATGATACTTTTGCAAATTCAGTTTCAGTTGCAGCAGGAGCTAAAACTTTTGCTTGCATGCTTGCACCTTTTTCTTTTAATTCATGTGCAAGCCCTTCAGTAAAGGCACTTACATAGAATTTAGAAGCACAGTATGTGATTGCATCCCCGATAATCGTATAACCTCCACCTGATGAAACGTTAATTATTTGTGTTCCTTCAACTGTTGAATAGTCACGCACATAAAGAGAAGTTAAAATCGTTAAAGCCTCAATATTTAAATTAAGCATTGTCTCAATTTTAGTTAAATTTTGATCTCCAACTGATGCGAAATTACCAAATCCTGCATTATTAATCCACGTTTCAATTTCGTATTCCTTTAAATCTTCATATAATGCATAAGCATTTTTCGTATTTGATAAATCAACTGTTTTTATAACGACATCTAATTCTGCATTTACATTCGCGATTTCCAATTTTAGTTTTTCAAGCTCCTCAGTTCTTCGTGCTACAATGACTAAATTTTTATCACGAGCAGCAAACGCAAGAGCTGTTTCATAACCAATACCGGAACTTGCACCTGTAATTACTGTATACTTTTTCATTTTATTGCCTCCTAATATTTTGTGATATTAACAAAAATTGATTGATTAACTTTTACGGATTTATTATAGTGGTTTGAGTAAACTCTAAGTCAAATCAATTTTTTCATCTGATATACATTGGCTAAAAATGGAGGGTTTTATGTATACAATTGGCGAAGTGGCAAAACTCGTTGGAGTTAGCACACATACACTACGTTATTATGAAAAAGAGAATATCATTCTTCCAGATCGGAATGAACATGGAGAAAGAAAATATACTGAATCACATCTTCAATGGCTGAAATTTGTTTTAAAATTAAAAGAGACGCAAATGCCGATCACTAAAATAAAAGAGTATGCTTACTTGTATTCTGAAGGAGAACATACAGCTATTAATCGATTAAAACTATTAGAAGATCATAAAAGTTCGATCGAAACCCAGTTAAAGACACTGGAAGAAACAAATAACATGTTAGAACATAAAATTACCTCATATAAAGAAAAGATTTTGAAAAGAAAAGAGAATTAATCCAGGCTGGAATGAAAATGCTGAAAATCTTAAATCGTTTACGGACGTTCGGGAACTACTCAGATTCTTGTCGATCACTTTGATAATAAAAAAGAAATGACAGGACAAAGAAGTACAAACAAAAAACTCAGTTCACGTGAACTGAGTTTTTCTCTATTTAAGTACTATTTCATCCCTATCCTTCCCTATTTAACTACTAGTTAAAAGAATTCATTTGGGCCATAGCACAATTTCTATACTTCTGCCCATATTTGATATAGACGGGCTCTTATATCGTTTCTGTGTGTATTATATAGTGTAATGTCTAAGTAATTCTCCATCTTTAGAAAGGACGTGTAAAAAATGGATAATGCCATACCACATTTTGCTGGTGCTAATGTTATTCCCCAGCCTGCATTGTCTTACGGCTATGCAGCACCTGTTTATGGAGGTTGTTTTCCGGCGCATAGGTGCAACGATTTTATCATCATCGTAGTGCTGTTCATTTTATTAATTATTGTTGGTGCAGTTTGTTTCTGTTAAAAGGGCTCCCTAAAAATAGTCACCTTTCAGGTGATAAGGGGGAGGGATGTACAGCAGTGTCAGTGGTATTCAAACATGAAGCTTTTAATTAGCTAGCCTATATTATTAAACAATCCTCATCTTTACTCAAGATGAGGATTAATTTTGCTTATTGTCTGTTCTTCCTTAAATTTATTTAAACAATTTTTACAAATACAATGTTTTCTTCTACTTTCTGCAAGTACTGATTCAAAGATTTCATCAGGGAATATTTCTTTGTAACACCAACAGTCACCGTGTCCTCCAGAACCTATGATGCACTTTCTTTCTTCTCCACATATAGGGCAATGTTTATTAGCCAATCATTATCTCTCCTCAATACATCACTTCCCTATATCATACATACGGTAGTAACAATTGAATCCAAACACGACATCATATTTCTCTCTTTGTTTTTCACTTTCCCATTTATCGTGAATCAATTGTATATTATGGATACCTTTAGCAGCAGTCTGAGACTCCAAAAATTGCACAATACTTTTGGAACTGTCTACGAATGTTAGCTTTCGAACTTTATCAGCAATGGCAAAGGTATAATTGCCCCATCCAGGTCCGATTTCCAATACATGATCATCGCTATTAAGAGAGGGAGGAGTTCCTGCTGCACAACTTGTGCATATGGATCTGGTAGATGCCGTTTTTTTCTATCCAACATAGAAGACCAAAAAGATTCTTCTGCCTGATCATCTATTAATCGCTTTGGAATATTTCCATTATGATCGATCATGGATTCTTTCCCTAACTCAATGTAATCAAAATCTTTTTGTATTCCAACCTTCATTCTGTTTTCTCCCAAACTTATTAGAGTAATAGTATCAGTATGTCCAAGATTTAGATATTCCTTGCAATTATCTTGAAGTTTATGCCCCAGAACCTTTTGCTTTATTAATTGAACTTGTCTGGATATAATCCTTCTGCAAGTGTCTTTAGAGCAAGTGGTGCACGAATTCCTTCTGCTCCAGCTGAAAGAGGTAGGATTATGAATCGTTTGTTTTTAATGGCTGGAACATCTGCAAGTTCCGTCTTAGAAAGCAATAGCTCTTGTTTCTGTTTGACTGTTGTATCTCCATAATCAATGATGACAATAACATCCGGATTACGGTTGACGACTTCTTCCCAGCTGACATCGGCCCAGCCTTTTGGAATATCATCAAAGATGTTTTTACCGCCTGCCATCTTGATTAAGTGAGTCAAATAGTTGTTGGCTGCTGTAAATGGCTTATCCTCTCCACTATCATACACAAACACGTTAAGCGGTTTTTCCACTGTTCCAATTTGCTTTGTTGTGTCTTCTATCTCTTTTTTCATTTGATTAATTACTTCAGTTGCTTTTGCCTCTACATGAAAAATACGTCCGATGTTCTCGATATCGTTGTTGACATCTTCTAACGTCGGACCTGTTTTATTAGACGATTCTTGGACATATGTTTTAATGCCAGATTCTTCTAACTCTTGAACTGTTCCTAACGATTTTTCTGTAAAAGCACTTTTCCATCCTGCATAGGCAAAATCAGGTTCTGCTGCTAAAAAGACTTCCTTTGAAGGATACTCCTTGGCAAGCACTGGAACTTTTTTATATGCGTCCTGATATTTTGGTAATATTTGGTCATCTAGATAGGCCGTTCCAACCATTGAATCTTGCAATCCTAACGCAAGCATAATTTCGGTTGCATGTTGATTTAATGCGACCGCTCTTTTCGGAGGCTCTGTATATGTTACGGTATGCCCCATATTATGGACCACTACTTTATCGTATCCACTATCGCCATTTTGTTGTGTTTCTTTTTTTTCAACAGATTCATTCGCGCTGCAAGCAGCTAACATTGTCATAAGTAGTAAACAAATACTAAACCAAAAGATACGGTGACCATTCATTTTCTGCATACAATTTTCTCCTTTATCCTATACAAATATGTTTAATAGACTTTCTTAGGCGTGTGCTAAAAAGGTAATGTGAGGTTTTTTCGTTACAGGGTGAATGATAATTTCTGTTTCTACTCCAAACACCTCTCTTACTATCTCTTTTGTTAGAACGGTTTCTGGTGTCCCAGACATCACTACTTGTCCATGCTGAATCACATATAAGTAATCACAATACATGGATGCAAGGTTTAAATCATGCAGGGCTGCTAAAACGGTGACATTAAGCATTTTAACAAGATCCATTAATTGAAGCTGATGCCGAATGTCCAAATGGTTTGTTGGCTCATCTAAGATGATAATCTTCGCCTGCTGAGCAAGTGCTCGGGCGATCAAGACACGTTGTTTTTCTCCGCCCGATAGGCTTATAAAACTTCGTTCTTCATATCCTTTCAACCCAACGCGCTCTATAGCTTCATCCACGATATCAAGGTCTTCATCTGTATCGGATTGAAAGAACCGCTTATGTGGATGACGCCCCATCCAAATTATTTCTTGAACGGAAAAATCAAAGGTTAGAGATGTTTCTTGGCTGACAACCGCCATTTCTTGAGCCGTCTTTTTAGGGGACAATTGATATAACTGTTGACCATCTAATCGAACAACACCAGACTTTGGTTGCAAAATACGGGAAGCGGTTTTTAAAAGTGTTGATTTTCCACTGCCATTTGGACCAATCAGACCAACAAACTGTCCAGCCTTTATGTGCATCGAAATATCATGGATAATTGATGCTCCCATGATGGTACAAGATACATGTTCAACGGCTAGTTTCATTTGCTGCCACCTCCAAACGAATATGTACTGAGCCGCAAAAGCCAAATAAAAAACGGTCCGCCACAAAGTGCTGTGACCACACCAATCGGAAGTTCTTGGGGGGCAAGTACTAGGCGTGCAAATACATCAGACCAAATAACAAGAATCATTCCCATTAATATACTCACAGGGAGTACTCGTTTATGGTCAGAACCGACTAATAGACGTGCGATGTGAGGAATAACTAAACCAATAAATCCAATTGATCCACTGACTGCCACAACTGTTCCTGTGATAAGTGATGTTATGATTATGAGGACTTTACGAAACGTATCAATATTGACACCAAGTGTCGCTGCAGCTTCTTCTCCCATTAATAAGACATTAAGAGAGCGAGATTGAAATAATAGATAAACTAAACCAACTATTACCACTACACTTGGAATGGTTAAGTACTCCCATTTGGCACCAGCTAGACTGCCCATCATCCAATACATCGCTTCACGAATTCCAGACTCTTTTGGAGCGAGGGTGACGATGAAATTTGTTGCTGCTGACATGATGATAGATACAGCCACACCAGCTAATAGGAGGCGTGTTGTTTGGATTCTTCCACCGACTTGTGATAAAGCATAAACCGAAATCATAGTTAAGAGAGCACCAAGAAAAGCACCAAACACTAAGGCGTACTGACCGAAAAAAGGCAGTGCACCAAAAAGAATAACAAGGGTTGCTGCAACTGATGAACCAGAAGAAATCCCAAGTATGTACGGATCAGCGAGTGAATTACGTAATAATGCTTGAATAACCACCCCGACAACGGAGAGCCCAGCTCCTACTACAGCTCCAAGTAAGACACGAGGTAGTCGGATGTCCCAAATAATTCGTTCTTGTGCTGTGCTCCAATTTTGGTCAATATCATCACCCAAAAAAGAAAGATTGGATAGAGTAATTTTCCATACTGTGAAGGGTGAAATTTTGACCGGACCAAGTGTAACAGCAAACGTTACAGATAATAAAAGTATCAAAAAAAGTAGCCAAAAAAAGAAATAATACCATTGTTTATCCAAACGACCTGACTTCAGGGCTGGCGTAACGCTTTTTCCTTTTTTTCGGAAACTATTTTGAAGTAGTTTTTCCAATTTATCCTCCTCCTGAGAATCATATTTTCTTAGTTCAAACACAAAAACCCCCATTTCTATACATAGGAATGGGGGTTCGAGTATCATCTTAAAAACAGCACAAAAAGATAAATATCGTCTTTAGATCTCTCGTCCACCTCTCCTTTCCGCGAAGGCATGTTTTGGTGTTACGCACTAGGTAGGTCTCCTGGCTTCCAGATCATCGCGCTCTTTCGTCTTCCCTGATTGGATTAATCAAGTGACATAATTGAAAGAGAGCTCTCTTGGTTACAGTGGCGGGACCGCTCGGGACTTGCACCCGATTCCCTGTTACCCTTTGTTCTCACAAAGGCACCTAGTGGCATGATTATGAAATTTGTAAACTCTTTCAATAGTATAGTACATTAATGAAATGTATACAATCGGTTCCGGTGTAAATGATAGTAAAAAATAAAATTTTAATCTTATAAAAAATACTTGTAAACTGAAAAAGATGCTTCCATGCGAAGCACCTGTTGTTTAACCATAAAGTTTTTTCCGATTATTTTCTCGTCCAACGATCTTAAGAGGAAGATTCTTCACTCCATGTACGATAAAACCACGAGCCATTTCCAGTGGTTCATTATCTATCCTTTCGAAATGAGAAATTCTAGATAGCAGCAACGATAGGGCAATTTTTGCTTCCATTCGAGCTAATGGTGCACCCAAGCAATAATGGATTCCATGACCGAATGCAATATGCGGATTCGGATATCGATTCATATCAAATTGTTCCGGATTCGCAAACTTATCGGGATCACGATTTGCTGAACCGATCCACGCGATGATTCTACTTCCTTCAGGAATTGTTGTACCCCTTATTTCGATATCCTGCTTCGCAAATCGGAACATGGCCTGCACTGGTGAACGATAACGCAGCGTTTCTTCGATTGCAGAAGGTATTAGGTCCAAGTTATTGCGAAGTCGTTCCAACTCATCCGGCTGCTCCAATAAGGTAAGGACCGTATTGCTAATTAAATTTGTGGTTGTTTCGTTACCGGCAACCAGCAGGAGCCAGCAAAATGATAATACATCTTCCTCGCTTAGGTGCTGATGATCCTCCTCTGCCTGAATTAAGGCACTAATAAGATCACCTTGCGGATCTTCTCTTCGTTTCGTAATAATCTTTCGGAAATATTCATTCATTTCCTGGTGTGCTTTTGTCGAGTCTGCACTCGTTCCACCGATTGCTTGATCTGCGGAGGCAACGACTTCATCTGACCAATACTTAAATTGTTCACGGTCCCCACTTGGAATACCGAGCATTTCGGCTATGACGATAACGGGTAGAGGATAAGAGAGATCTTGTACAAGATCAAAATCTTCTTTATATGCAATTCGGTCAAGAAGCTCGTTCGTAATATCATGAATCAGTGGCTCAAATGCTTCAATTGCTCGTGGAGTAAAAGCGCGACTGACAAGTGAACGCAATTTCGTGTGTCGAGGCGGATCACTCGTAATCAAACTAGAGTTCATTCTGGTTTGCATGGAGGCAGATGCTTGTGGCAGGTTTTTTTCAACGTATTGTGATGAAAATCGAGTATGATCTGACAGGACTGTTTTAACATCATCATAGCGAAAAACAGACCAGATGTTGTAGGGTTCTAAGAATTGTACCGGTTGTGTCTCACGCATCATTTTATACATTGGATAAGGATTCCGGCGTATTACCGGTGAAAAGAATGATTCCATTGTATCAGCCCCATTAATCAATGATATTTAAGTCTACAAATATAAATATAACCTAATCTAATGATTAATGACTAATTGTACTAATAGTCTTTTAAAAAGAATACTCCTTCAGTAAATGACTGAAGGAGTTTAATATTAATAGTATATATTAGTGATTTTTTATCTTTGTAAAAATGATAAAAACTCAGCCCTGGCATCGGATTGTTCAGCAAATACGCCACGAGCAGCGGTGGTAGTAGTGGTAGCATTCGATTTCTTTACCCCTCTTCCACACATACACATATGTTTGGCTTCAATGACGACCATCGTCCCTCTTGGCTGAAGAATTTCCTCAATTGCCTCGGCAATTTCGTTCGTGAGACGTTCCTGAACCTGAAATCTCTTGGCATATCCCTCTACTAAGCGTGCCAATTTGGACAGACCTGTTATTTTTTCATGGGGTATATATCCTACATGGGCTACACCGAAAAATGGCGCAAAATGGTGCTCGCAAAGAGAATGGAATTCAATGTCTTTCACCAGAATTAGTTCCTTATGATTTACATCAAACGTTTTTTCTAAATGGATTTTCGGGTCTTCTCGGTTTCCTTCCGTATACTCAAGAAATGCTTTTAGCACCCGATGCGGCGTCTCTTCAAGGCCATCTCGATCAGGATCATCCCCGCATAATTCAATCAGGTCTCTAAGGGCTGACAAGATCTTAAAAACCTGAACATTATTTTGATTGTCCCTAGCGTAAGGATCACCAATTATTCCAGGAAATTTATTAGAAATAGATTCTAATTCTTTTATAAACATAGTTTCACAGACCTTTCTCTTTCGCTAACCGTAAACCTCTTTGGATCAATTCAGGGAATTCCGGATGAATCGTTTGGATTCTGTCCAACTGTTGAAGGAGAGCATCTTTCCAAGAAGAAAGCACATTATGCTCTTCCATAAGCTCAAAGATTTCCACTCGCAGCAGCCAATCCTCTGTAAAGTCAGAAGATAGGTGATCGAGTACTCTTTTCAGTCCTTCTTCCAATTCTTTACGGATCATGACCGTTTCTCTTAATCTCCTTACATCGCTATAAAGCTTTTCAAGCATGGCTTCTTCCTTTTTCTGAAGTGGCTTCTGTACCACTTCTTCCATATCGTAGTAAAACTGTTCGGAGTCTGCTGCTCCGGCAAAGACAGAAGTAATGGTCTCTCCAACTACTAAGTCAAAGGTGCCCCATTCTGGATGATAGAGGATCACATCGTTGAATGAAACGGTACAGTTTTCGAAAGAAATAACGAGAAGCCTGTCTTGTTCATAAAGGAATTGCTGAGGAATTCCTGTCACCGTCACACCGCTTTCATATTGAAGCGTGTACTCTTTTCCAATTTCCATTTCTCCTAGCGGACACGTGGATTTTTTTAATCTTCCAACCGGGGCACCGAATCCATCTCCATGTTTACCCTTGCCATGTCCAGGCAGTTCTTTATGATTAAATGCTAAAGCCGATGGCCCTTTTGTGCGAATGTAGCAAGCCTCACCGTTCGAATCTTTTAAAATGGTACTTACTGTTCCAGTCAGCTGAACGCCAGAATCATATTGGATGGTCGCCGTATGGTTAGAGCGGAGTGCCTTTTCGAGGCTTTCAGTCCCGCCTTTATTGAACGCCATATTACTGGCAAATTCCTTAACCGCCTCTATTAACTGCTCAAAACTTTCACTTACAAACAATTGTGGCTGAGGCTTTGTGATATCAAAGCCAGTTTCAATCACAGTCTGCAAATCAAATGGCTGCTTTTCGACCGAATCCGTTAGACTGCTTCTTCCTTCCGCCACGGATGACAGAAGACCTGCACCATAAATTTTTGGTTCCTCCATGGTCCCGATTAACCCGTATTCGACCGTCCACCAGTACAGTCTGGAAATTTGCTCTGCCTCTGACAGTTCGGTGACATTCGCTTGTTTTTCTTCAAAAAGTGCTTTTGCTGCAGCAATCTCTTTTTCGGTTGCTGTTCCGGTTTCTAAAAGATTGGAGTATGCTCTGGTTGCTTCAAACAATTCATGTTCTTCGCTTGTGGCAAGTGCCTTTGAACCAATGCTTCCAAATAGTTTTACATATTCCGAGAATTTCTCGTCTACTAGAATGGGAGCATGTCCTGCCGCTTCATGAATGATATCAGGAGCTGGAGTATATTGAATGTTCTCCAGCTTCCTTATGTCTGAAGCAATCGGTAAAATGCCATGGGCCTGAAAATCGAAGAAAACCACTCCAGGAATGAATCCATCAATGTTGGCGGCACTCCAGCCGAAAGGTGAAAGTGCTTCGTTCATATCATGTACATTCGGAATTTTTTCAATTGAAATACCAGAGGCTGTTAAACCACCCGTGTAGGCAGGATGGGCAGATTCTTTAAGGAAATGATGATTTTGTCTCATCACATAACGCCAAACAGCCTGATCAACCGCTGTGTATTTTTCATATTGCTGATCCACTACATATTTTTGTAAATGCTTCGGAATTTTTGTTAAAGTTGCTTCCATTTGCTGTCACTCCTTGTTGAAAAATAAAAAAGAGAGTCCTCCATCCCAAATAAGGGACGAAGAAGCTCTCCGCGGTACCACCCTTTTTGACCCAATCGGGTCCACTCTAAAAAATATGCCCATAATGCTGCATGTGTAATTCATACGTCTTCTCACCTGGACTTTCACCACCCGTCCAGTCTCTATTGGCTGTTAAGAAGGTACTACTAGAATGCTAGGCTGTTATATCCACCAACACACTTAAACGCTAAAACGCTTTTAAGTATTAAAGTATATTAATAAATTAAAGGTAAATTGACATCTTGTCAAATGTTTTTTTAAAATAATTTTTCATAAACGCTTACTTTTTTGCAGAAAGAGAAGCAAGTGCAGATTCATCGAATCCTTTCACCAGCAGCCATACTGCCAAAATCATTTCATTCGCTGCAACTGGCAGCGACAATATACTCCAAACAGAAATTTGTTCAATCACACTGAACATTACGAGCAATCCATAAATAAAAACAAGAGTTGCACCTGTCATCCCCAAAATAGGGATAAAACTGGGTACGAGCCTCGATTTATAAAAAATATAACTGTACATCATCGTATTGATCCCCAGCATGAAAAGAGGACCAAGCATAAATGTCCATGCATGGATTGCTTTTAATACGATACCTGAAGTTTGAAAAGATGCGGAATCCGGAGCTCCTGCAGTTGCAAATTCCTGACTTAAGGTCAATAGGGACAACATGCTGATTACACCTACTGTAATAATAATTGCTTCAAGAAGCCTGAAACAAAGATGCCAAAGAGCGATCGTTTCATTATACTTTCTTAAAATCGGAAACATGGTAGTGGCAGTACCAACTGCTGATATAACGAGCATTAGCTCCATAAGCGCTCCGAGTACCACCTGGTTGGCGTGTTCGGAACCATTTATCATATAATCAGGACCATTAAGGATTGGGTCGTATAAAATAAGACCGATTATTGCCGTAACGGCAGCAAGTATAAATAGTACACCCACAATTTTTGCAGCTTTCTTAGTTGAATTCATTTTTCATCGCCCTCTCTGGATAAATTTCTACACATTCAAGCTTATTTCTTTGTGTTGTCTTGATAAAAGAAGACTTCTTCCAAATGTAAGTTAAAGGCGTGAGCAATGCGAAAAGCCAGTTCCAGGGATGGGGAGTACTTCCCCTTTTCAAGAGCGACGATGGTTTGTCTTGTCACGCCAACCTTGTCAGCCAGCTGCTGCTGTGTCATTTCATCATGGTTGAAGCGTAATTTTCGAATGTGATTGCCGACAAGATTTTTGCCCATGTTAGACTCCTCTCCGATAGTGATAAATTTTCGTAACTGAACCTGTCAAATCTGAAAGGAAGCCTGAAAAAATCAAGATCATGAACATCACCTGTGACGGCTCAAAAATGACCAGCGAACCCATGGCAAGAAGGAAGCCCATGATAAACACAAAAAAAGAATTGCGGCTCGCTTTTAAGGAAATTAACTTATCCAGTTCATCTGCAAATGTAGGTTCCTTTTCTCTGGTCGTCATTCTAAAGACGATATTAAAAATAATGCTGATTATGATGTGCACGACGATTGAAACCAAAGTCAATTGGATGACGAAGTAGCCCCAATAGCGAAAGGTTTCTGCTGACTCCAGTCCTCCCTCGGGATGCTGAGGGTACATGTATAACCAAAATGAGATGAAAAGGAGTATTACGGTGATTACTGATACGATGCTCTTTTTTTCTTGATAGGTCAAGGTTTACACCTCCTGTATGGTCACTTTTACATCGGGTAAAGTATTATATGCATCATGTAAAAAAAAGTTTACATTTAGTTATGTAAAGATGACATAAAATTTGCCGGACACCACCTAATGGAGTATGTTCCGGCCAGTCTTTTTCTGCCGCTCGCCCCCTGTCAAAAAAACCTTTTAAAACATAGGCATCCCGATCATTGAATACAATGTATTAATCTTTTTCAATAGGGGCGATTGGATGCCTAATTCCACAAATAATAAATTAACGACTCAACAAATGATTAGCATCATTAGAAATGGACTGCCAAAGTCACGGATTCCTAAGACCATTACCATTGTCGGTGCAGGATTAGCTGGACTTGTTGCTGCTTCTCTCCTAAAGGAAGCAGGGCACAAAGTCACGATTATTGAAGCAACCAATAAAGTGGGTGGACGTGCCGCGGCCATACGATCCCCTTTTAGCAGTGGGCTTTATTTAAACATTGGACCTATGCGGATCCCTGATACTCATCTTTTAACTTTAGAGTATATTTATCAATTCGGTTTACCCGTAAACCAGTTTATCAATCGGTCTCCAGTCGATATTCTTTTCTTCAATGGAATCAAAACTCGTCTTGACATTTTTGAACGAAATCCAGGTATTCTAAACTTCCCTGTTGATCGGAATGAAAGAGGCAAGAGCGCCGAGGATCTGTTAAACTTAGCGATGATGCCCATTGTCGATTTTATCAACAAAGATCCCTTAAAAAATTGGCCTCTTATCGAAAAAGAATTTAAAGATTACTCGCTAGGTACATTTTTAAGGTCTTACCATTATCAATTTGGAACCACTTTTTCAGCTGGTGCGGTTGATATGATTGGACTACTTCTTGACTATGAAGCTTATATGGGGATGTCGTTTCTGGAAGTTTTACGCGAATCGGCGAGTTTTAGGACCGATCGTTTCTATGAGATAACGGGTGGTATGGACCTGCTCCCTAGGGCATTTTTGCCTCAATTAAAAGATGATATAAGGTTCTATCAAAGGATGACGAAAATTGTTCAACAACCCAAGAGTATAACCATTCATTCAAACCATTCTAACACCTTACAACAATCCTCTATGACAAGTGATCTTGCCATCATAACCATCCCTTTTACCGTTTTACGGTTTGTTGAAGTGGAACCCTACCATTCTTTTTCCTATTATAAACATAGAGCAATTCGTGAACTGAATTATATGGCTGCGACGAAAGTAGGGATAGAGTTTAAAAGCAGGTTTTGGGAAAAAGAACATCAATATGGTGGTAAATCGATAACGGACCTACCCATTCGTTTCACTTATTACCCTAGTCAGGGGATTGGAACCAAGGGCCCGGCAGTCGTTTTGGCAAGTTATACGTGGGCGGATGAGGCTTTGACATGGAATGGTTTATCCAACGAAGACCGAATTTACTACGCTTTAAAGAACTTATCTGTCATTTTCGGAGACCAAGTGTTTTCAGAGTTTGTTTCAGGAACGTCCTTTAGCTGGGTAGATCATCCATATGCTTGCGGTGCACTAGCGACTTTTAAACCTGGTCAGGAACACGAACTCTTCCCCTATATCCCAATACCTGAAGGTCGGGTCCACTTTGCAGGTGAGCATACCACCCTTACCCACGGGTGGATGCAAGGAGCCATTGAGTCTGGAATCAGAGTTGCGAATGAAGTCAATCACTTGCCAAAATAAAAAAGGGAAATAACCGAACCAGGAACTACATACAGACTATATAGGTAAATAACTCAGTTCATGGTGAACTGAGTTATTTCTTTTATATAAATACTGGATAACCATTCCATCACTTTTTAACTCTTATTTTCTCAGGTATTGTCGTCCAATACTTTGGATCTTCTAAGCCAAGCCGCCAAATCCCAATTCCACGTAAGTTATATCTTTCTACAAGGTTTAACTTAAACCGCAGACTATGGCTATTCTCAAACCATGCCTGGTGGTTATGATGTTTTTCATCAATGTAACTGAAATAAGGCGTTTGCGATTTGGAGTCCCATATTATTTTTGCTTTATATTTTGTTTGCTGACCCATTAACTCTTTATAGGAGCTATACTTGGCTTTGTCTGCTGCTGTTGTATCCCAGTCCCATCCGTAACCAGCGATACCAAGTAAAATTTTGGATGGTGGCACTCCATGTTTCAAAGCATAACGAATCGTGGCTTCTGTCCATTCGACTGATGCTGTTGACCCGGGTGTTGTTCTTGGGTTGTGTTCATCATATGTCATAATCATTAACCCGTCCGAATATTGACCAAGCTTTTCGTAATCAAACCATGGTGACCAGGGATTAGCTCGGGAATCGCCTGTGTTTGCCGGGACTGAAACCGTAACTACTTTTCCATCCTGATTTAGTGCATCAGACAATTCTTTTATCAGCTGGCTAAAGGAATCTCTGTCAGTCAAATACAAGTTTTCCATATCAATATTAATACCGTCATATTTAAACTGGTTTATTTCATTCCGTAAGTTCTGAATGAAAACATTGCGGTCTTTATCGGTATCGAGTACCTTACTCGCTACTTGCTTGCCCTTCTCCACGGTTTCGTAAAAGAGATTATGGACAACCATATATACCTTCAGGTGTTTTTTATGAGCAGACTGAATAACCTTTCTTTTATGATCTGCTGTTACGGAATCTATAAGACTGCCTGGACGTTTATCATCAAGTTTATACCAAAAGGGAGCAATGACGCTTAAGCTCTTGTATTGGGAGTTAACTGTAGCTTGAGACCCTGGATACGTTCCTTCCTGTTCTGTATAGAAGCCTAATACTTCACGAGGAGTTTTCTCCTTATTGCGTTCTTCTTTTCTTTGTAACTGGTTACAGGATGACATTAGTAGAAATGCCATGCTTAAAGAAATGATGGTGAGGGACCGATAACCATTTTTCGCCATAATACACCTTCTTCTAATTGGTATATTTCTTAAGTTGATGAGAAACGTTGTAACTTATTCACGCATTGAGTTTCTCCTTGGATGGAAATCCTGAACACACAAAAAACTGCCAGAATAATTTCTAGCAGTTTTTTAGATGTTTTTTAATTACGTTCTGTTAAAGAACTATGTTCATAGGGATGGATACTAAAAAAAGCCCTCTAATCAGGGCTATTTTTAACCTCAACTATTATTTTACTATGTTATATTCCTCATCTGATACAGGTTCCAACCATTCAGGAGTACCAGCAGTAATTGCAATGTGTTCAAACCAACTATCTTTTGCGGCACCATGCCAGTGTTTCACACCATCGTGTGTGACTATAACATCGCCAGCTTTTAAGAATTGAGCAGGCTTTCCTTCTTCTTGGTACCAACCTTCGCCACCCGTTACCAATAAAATTTGAAATCCATCGCGATGTATATGCCAGTTATTTCTGCATCCAGGTTCAAAAGTTACATTCCCAACACCCACACTCACTTTAGGATCAGCAACTAATCCTTTAAGATAACTTTGTCCTACAAAAAATTGTGCGTATGCTTCATTTTTCTCTCCCGCTGGGAAAATAACGCCATTTTTTACTTCTTCATGTTTTGCCATTTTTATTCCTCCAATAAACTTATTAGACAAAATCTTTCTTAATTTTCAGGAATCATTTCATTTACGCAAGCTAATGCGTTCAGTGTTCTTGGAAAGCCTATATATGGAAGACAGTGGCTGAGTGCGGTGATCAATGTTTCCTTGTCATTTCCCACATTTTTGTTACCCTGTACATGGGCCTTAACTTGTCCTTCAGCACCGCCTAAGGCAGTAATGATGCAGAGTGTCAACAACTCCCGTGTTTTCAAATCCAGTCCGCCGCGAGTATAGAAATCTCCAAAGCAAAAAGCGGAAAGATAATCCTGTATGTGCTTTTGGTTTTCTGGGGCATTTTCGCGCATTTTTGCAATCACATCACCAAAAATCTCTACTTGAACTGCAAGTCCCTTGTCAAAGCGATTATTATCATCAACCTCCTTTTGACTTTCAATTGGTAACGCAATATTTTTTGCTTTGAAAACCTCATTCACTTCACTGACAGCATTCAATGTTTTCGGAAAACCAATATACGGAGCACATTGATAAACAGCCTCTTTGATTTCTACGGGTGTTAAACCAACATTAAGTGCCGCACTTACGTGTGCTTTTAGCTGAGGCAAAGTTTGATTGGTCGCAAGAACCACCAAGGTAATCAACTCGCGCTGTTTATCATCCAGATTACCTTGGTAAAAAACTTCCCCAAAAATGAAATGGCTTAGAATATCCTGAAAATCAGGATCGGTAGCATGTGCGGCCGTTATTCCCTCACCAAATAGCTGGTTGAACTTTTCCTTGCTCTTTTCAATACGGTCCATCACTCTAAACCTCCTCTTTGATTTTAATAAACTCTTCTATTATTGCTAAGATAGTAATATTTGATGTTTTAGTTTATCGTATATTGATGCGTTATCGCACACCTGTATATAATATAAAATGAATAGAGGATAACGGCAATAATCAAAATGCCGTGATTTGTGCGTTATTGCACAAGTTGAGTAAATTTGTGCGATAACTTTTAAGAAAGCTTGGTGATAACTATAATGTCTAGTTTGGATAGAAGAAAACAAAAATCTCAAGAAGCAATAAAAAAGGCTTTTATGGAACTAATGTCTGAAAAAAGTTTTGATCATATTACGATCCAAGATATTTCCGACAGGGCAAATGTCGGTCGAAGAACCATTTATGATCATTACATGGATAAATTTGATTTACTGGATAAGCTCATTGAAGAACATATTAACGAACTAAGGAAACTGTGCGTTTTAGCAGCTGATTTGGATTTTACCGAGGGAAATCTGATGTGGTTTGAATACTTTGAACGTAATTCCTCATTCTTTTCAACCATGTTAGCGAGTAAAGGAGCCCCTACATTTCGTAGTCACTTCCTAAAATTTGTAATCGAGGAGTTAGCGGGTGAAGTAGATGTAACCGAAGGAATAAATCAAGGATTAAGTAAGGATTTAGTTCTTAAATTTGTTGGAGCAGCTATAGTAGAGATCGTAACAGCGTGGATCACCAATGGTTTATCTGAACCAACTCAAGTTGTGGCAGAACAGGTGGGGATTTTGTTGGATAGGAATCTATAGTTTACATCCATGGAAAACCTGCCTTAATGAATAATAAATAATTTTAAAAAGCTTGGAGAGCACCAAGCTTTGATTTTTACTAAAATCAACATATTCCTTAACAGAGCCTGAATCAAAAATCTGCCTTATTTGACCGTTAATAGATGAAAAAATATACGCGTAAATAGCACCGCCGCTTCCACCAGTATCAATGACCACCCTTTTCATATTTTTACAAAGATAAAAAGCATTCCTTATTACTGAGAAATGCTTAGTAAATAATTTATGGGAAAATAAAATTAAGAGGCCATTAGCCTCTTAAATCAATCATAACTTCCTTTTATATTATCGTTTGCAGAGGACTGTATAAATTGAAGAAATTCTTCACCTATTTGTGATATGGTGGACCCTGCTCGCCCCTGTCGAACAATTAATAATTCCAGCTCCTGGAGGATTTCCATTCTCATCCGAATTTGTTGCTCAGATAGATAAATCCCTGCTTCTTCCAAACGCTTTTTAAGAGTCAGCCTTCCAAATGAGGTTCGTTCATGCTTCCCTAATGCAAATATTTTCAGTATTTCGATACTTTCCTCTAAAAAACCATGGGCTTCAATTTTTTTAATAATATCTAAAGGGTTAATCTTATGTCCCTTCAATAACCCAAGTTTACATTCCCCGCTCATCATCCTAATATTTATTGGTAACGACTTCACTCCTATGGTATCCTCTCCCATAGAACAAATATAGGTAATACAATCATAAAGTTCCGTTACATTTCTCGGCCATCCATAACAAAATAAATGTTCCATAGCTTCATCTGTAAAAATGACATCTGTTTTTTTGAGCCTTCGTTTTAATTCCTCAATTAATGGCACAAAATCTTCCCTTCTCTCCTTCAAAGAAGGGACAATGAGAGTTTGGGATGTCAGCATTTCATAAAAAGGACGATAAAACGTTCTATTGTCAGCAAATTGGTCTAATTCTTTTGTACTGCAGGCAATCAACCGTGCCTGAAATGGAATGGGTGTTGTGCCGCCAACTCGAAGAAAGTTACTTTCTTTCACAGCATTGAATATTCTAATTTGGAGTGAAAAAGGCAATTCATCTACATCTTCCAAATAAACCGTTCCATTGTTTGTTATCTCAAATGCTCCCATTGTATGGATAAGATCTTCCTCAAACCCAAACAATTCCTTTTCCAGCATGTCAATTGGTTTTGATTTGCAATTCACAGAAAAAATAGGATCTCCGTTATGATTGGAATAATGATGAATCGCTTGGGCGAGCATACTTTTTCCTGCTCCTTTTTCACCATAAATAAATACAGGAAAAGATGTCCTTGCAAAATCCTTTGCTAGGTGAACCGTATTTACCATGGACGTACTTTCGGCAATTACATCATCAAACGTATAACGGGAAACATTTCGAATGTCCTTCATTCGGTTCCCCTTTGTGTAATCCATTCCCTCATATTCCAATGAAAGTGAAACTAAAGATTTCATATACCGCTTAACCATCTGAGGTTGATAGTCGATACCGAGCAATTCAGCAAACTCGATAAAGGTTTCAATATCTAAAATTCTATCTCCAATATTGATCACGTTTGTTAAGCCATCAGGTAATAAATCTATCTCCCCTGGAGTTAAAATATAATCTATGTCATCCGGAATATTTTCATCAGGATTATATGGAAAATACTCATGCTCAGAGATCGTCTCACGAAGTGAGGCAACAGCTTCTTCAATCGTTTTCTTTGTATCATTAACAACAAGTATCTTCTGACCTGGAAGGAGATTGATCAACTCTCTGCAATTAGCCATATTAATGTCTCGTTTTGCAACAATACAGGGACACTCGGGTGGAATCAGTTTATTCACGATTCCTTTAATCATAGGATGGTAAAGGAAGACAATATCATTTGGATGAACCATTTCAGGACGGATTTCCTTTAAAGTTGTGGGCTTTACTTTAATGTGTTGTCCCAAAACTTCCTTTATTTGTTTCATTACTCGTTCTAATGACTTCTCCTGATATGCTATTATGTGAACAATTTGATTAGACATCGCTAGTATAACCTCCGAACTCCAAGTATTCCTATTATACTAGTATAAATGACACGAAACTAAATGCCCAGATGTAATTTCCCGAAGTTTCGGAATCTCTTTTTTACATACATCCGAAGCAAAAGGACACCTCGTATGGAAGGTACATCCGCTTGGTGGATTTGATGGACTAGGGATATCCCCTTTTAATATAATCCTTTCTCTTCTCAGCCGAGGATTAGGGATAGGTACTGCTGATATTAAAGCCTTTGTGTAGGGATGCAATGGATTTTGATAAAGGGTCTCCTTATCAGCCAATTCAACAATTTTTCCAAGATACATGACACCTACACGATCACTTATATGTTCCACAACACTCAAATCATGCGCAATAAATAAATAGGTCAATTGAAATTCATCTTGAATGTCCTTTAAAAGGTTTAAAATTTGCGATTGAATGGACACATCCAATGCAGAAACGGGTTCATCTGCGATAATTAATTTCGGGTTGACTGCAAGGGCACGAGCAATTCCAATTCTTTGGCGCTGACCGCCGCTAAATTCATGAGGATACCGATCGGCATGATAGGCACTTAATCCCACAACCTCTAGTAACTTATTTACTCGCTCTTCCCGTTTCTCTTTAGGATACCCATGAATAATTAACGGCTCGGAGATTATATCTCCCACCTTCATCCTTGGGTTTAGGGATGCATAGGGATCCTGAAAGACCATCTGAAATTCTTTTCTCATATCCCGGATTTGATTATCATTTAAACTGCTAATCTCTTCTCCTTCAAATAAAATCTCCCCTTCGGTAGGATCAAGTAATCTCATCAGCATTCTTCCCGTGGTAGATTTTCCACAGCCGCTTTCACCAACAAGGCCCAGCGTTTCACCTTTATTAATGGTAAAGGAAACGTCATCTACCGCTTTTACAAATGAATTTTTTCTACCAAATAAGCCGCTCTTTTTAGGAAAATATTTTTTCAAGTTTTTTACTTCTACTAATGGAGCTTCCATCACTTAAACCTCCAATACTCCGCTATCTTGATAAAGCCAGCATCTGCAAGTGTGATTCTGATCAATCACGGTTAATTCAGGATCCTGTTTCTTGCAGATACCCATGACTTTACTGCACCTTGGAGCAAATTTACATCCATTAGGCATATTGCCAGGTGTCGGGACATTCCCTGGAATGGATCCTAATCGATTACTTTTTTGACCTAGTTTTGGAACCGATTCAAGCAAACCTTTTGTATAAGGATGTTTAGGATTCTCAAATATCGTATATACATCAGCCTCTTCAACCACTTTTCCTGCATACATCACGACTACACGGTCACACATTTCTGCGACAACCCCTAAATCATGGGTAATCAGCAAAATCGAAGAGCTGCTTTCTTCACGTAATTTTCTCATTAAGTCTAAGATTTGTGCTTGAATTGTCACATCCAATGCGGTTGTCGGTTCATCCGCAATCAAGAGTTTGGGCTGGCACGCCATGGCCATCGCAATCATGACGCGCTGCCGCATTCCACCCGACAGCTGATAGGGATATTCATTAACAATCTCCTCCGCTCTCGGTATCCCAACGAGCTGAAGCATTTTTATAGCATGGTCAAGTGCTTGTTTTTTGCTATATTTTAAATGAAGCATGATGGGTTCTTCTATTTGCCTGCCAATTTTATAAACAGGGTTTAACGAAGTCATCGGTTCCTGGAAAATCATCGCGATCTCATTTCCCCTAATCATTCGCATCTCTGTTTCAGGAATCTCGACCAGGTTTTTGCCTTCAAATTCAATCGTACCCCCTATAATCTTTCCCGGTGTATCCTTTAACAGCCGCATAACCGATAACGAAGTAACACTTTTTCCACAGCCTGACTCTCCAACTACCCCGACTGTTTCCCCTTTATGAACCGTTAAATTGACACCATCAACAGCCCTCATAACTCCGCGGTCAGTAATAAAATGAGTTTGCAGATTCTTTATATCCAGTAATTTTTCACCCATCACCTTACCCCTTTCTGATGGTTAATCTTTCATTTTTGGATCTATCGCATCTCGGAGCCCATCACCAAGCAGATTAAATGCAAGCACAGTCAGGAAGATAGCAAGCCCTGGAAAAAAAGTAACGTGTGGGGCAGTATTTAAATAATCCCTTCCACCGCTTAGCATTGCTCCCCACTCTGGAGAAGGCGGCTGAGCACCAAGCCCAATAAAGCTTAAAGAGGCTGCCGTTAAAATGGCCGTTCCTAAACGCATGGTAAAGTTTACGATAATGGCTGAGATGGTTCCTGGAAAAATGTGCTTCCAGATAATTCTTCCATGTTTCGCACCCATAGACCTGGTGGCTTCCACATATACTGCCGTTTTAACAGCTAATGTACTACTTCTTACAATCCGAGCAAACATCGGAACACTAAAAACGGAAATCGCAATCACTACGTTTCCTAAGCCTGGTCCAAGAATAGCAATAATCCCAATCGCCAGTAAGATTCCCGGGAAGGCAAAAAGAATATCACAAAATCTCATGATTATATTGTCAATCCATTTCCCATAATAACCACTAATGAGACCAAGAAAGGTTCCACCAACTGCACCTAAGAAAACAGACAGTAAGCTAATAAATAAGGAGATCCTTGTTCCAATAATAATCCGGCTAAAAATATCGCGCCCATAAGCATCTGTTCCAGCCCAGTGGATAGCCGACGGTCCCTCTAAAGTATGATTATAGTCAAATTGAGCTGCACCATATGAAGTAATATAAGGCCCAATAATACCTAAAAGAAACAGGATGCCTACGAAAACACCGGCCGCAACTGCCATTTTTTGTTTCTTAAACTTTCGCCAAAACTCCGCAGCTGGTGTATTTTTTTTACCTTTAACTGGTTTTGGAAGCGGCCGTTCGATGACTTCCTCTATTTTCACTCCAGCCATTATTCATTCCTCCTTGTTCTTGTTCATTTACTCGTAACGAATTTGCGGATTTAAGAATCCATAGATTAAATCAACAAGCAAATTGATTAAAATGAATTCCAAAGAGAATAAGAGCATTTCGGCTTGGATGACTGGGTAATCCCTAAAGGAAACAGAGTCAATCAGCAATCTTCCTAGACCTGGCCAGCTAAATACCGTTTCAATGACGATGGAGCCGCCAAGCAAAAAACCAAATTGCAATCCTGCCATGGTCACAACTGGAATCATTGAATTTTTTAAGGCATGTCCCCAAACCACGCCGCTTTCCTTTAATCCCTTTGCCCGTCCGGTGCGGATATAGTCTTCATTTAGGACGTCCATTAGTGAAGAACGAGAGAACCTGGCAATAAACGCTGCCTCCCCTGCACCTAAGGTGATAGATGGTAAGATATAACTTTTCCAAGAATCCAAACCTCCTGTAGGAAGCCATCCTAAATGTACGGAAAAAAATTGAATCAGCATTAATCCCAGCCAAAAGGAAGGGATAGAGATTCCAGCAATGGCTCCAAACATACCAAGATAATCCTGCCACTTATTTCTTTTCGTTGCGGATATAACCCCGACAATTTGGCCAAAGAGATAGGCCCAAATCATACTCCACAAAGTCAGCCAGAAAGTTGGCATAAACCGCTCAGAAATTTCAGTAAGAACGGGCCGTTTGGTTTTTAATGAAAGACCAAAGTTACCATGAACAATATTGGTCATAAAATTCACATATTGAGTATATAATGGCTTGTCTAATCCAAGTTCTTTCCGGACGGCATTTACATCGTCAAGTGTGGCATCCGGCCCTGCTACTAATCTGGCAGGATCGCCTGGAATCAAATGAACAAACAGAAAAATAAAAATGGAAACAAAAAATAGGATAGGTATGATTCCAATTAATCTTTTATTAAAATAGCGTAACAATTGGATTCCTCCCTTTCGGATAATTAGATGAGCGCTATATGACTATAGCGCTCACCCTCTCTTACTGTTTGATCTCAATATTCGAGACATCTAATGAACCGTCTGGCAGAAGGTAAATACCGTCTAAGTAATTTTTCTTCCCTGCAATCGTATCGTCAACAGATAAGAATGCCCATGGAGCATCATTCCAAATGGCCTTTTCTAGTTTTTCATATGCCGCTTTTCGCTTATCTGTGTCTGCGGTTGCCAGTGCATCACTGATACCTTGGTTTACTTCCTGGCTGTTATAATAAGCAGTGTTATAGGATTTTGGAGGAAAAGCATCATTTCCGCCTAATAATGGGCGGATTCCCCAGTCCGCATCACCAGTCGACGGTGACCAGCCGCCATAATACAATTCAATATCAGCCTTACTAGGGTCTTCAACGTTCCAGATTTTATCTGACTCTGTACCTGATTCCATTGGAACAATTTCCACTTTAATGCCAATTTGCGCTAACTGTTGTTGAATAAACTCCATTCCTTTAATGGCACCTGTGTCGTTATTACCCCATAATTTTGCTGTAAAGCCTTTATCGTAACCTGCTTCCTTCAACAATTGTTTAGCTTTTTCGAGATTAAACTGATACGGCTGTTGTTTTGCGTAAAACTGTACGTTTGGAGCAATAATGGAATCTAATGGAGTCGCAAAGCCATTCATTACAACCTTTATAAATGCATCCTTGTTAATCGCATAGTTAATCGCTTGTCTAACTCGGACATCATTGTACGGTTTCTTTAATGTATTCATGGATAAATAACGGACGATAATGGATTGAGCATTTTCAACCACAATTCCACTTTTACCATTAATACTTTCCGCCTGTTCAGATGGTACAGGGTAAATAAAATCTGCTTCACCAGTTTGCAGTTTGGCTACACGTGATCCATTTTCAGGTGTTGGTTTGAATGAAATGGAATCTACTTTTGGATAGCCTTTTCTCCAGTATTGATCATTTTTAACTACCTTTAAATGGTCACTTGGATCCCATTCAGCAAATTTAAATGGACCTGTTCCAACTGGATTTTTTGCAACATCTTTTCCATATGTCTCAAGTGCTTTTGGACTGATCATCATCGCAGCAGGATGTGCAAAGGTATTAATCATCGCACCGAATGGCTGGCTTAATGTCACTTTTACCGTATTCTCATCAACAACCGTTGTTTCCTTTACAAGCTTAAAGAGACTATGACGTTTTAAGTTAAGGGTTGGATTTGCAAGCCGGTCAATATTGACTTTAACGGCTTTTGCATTAAAAGGTGTTCCGTCATGGAACTTGATGCCTTGTCGCAACTTAAAGGTAAATTCTGTTGCTGCAGGATTTACTGAATAACTCTCTGCAAGGACAGGAACTACCTTCATGTCCTTATCAAATCCTAACAAACCTTCCAGCATTGTTTTCTGAGCGGAGTAGGATAAAGTATCATTCGTATCGTGAGGATCCATGCTGACAAAAGTATTAGCAACAGCAATCGTAATATCTTTTCCTGTTTTTTTGGCAAGCGTTTGTGTCGTGGCTGGTTTAATATTTTTTTTGCCATTCGATGTGTTACTTGATGCACTGTTTGAATTGTTGCAGCCAATTAAGAACATGCTGCACATTACAAAAGCGGCAATAAGTAAAGTTAATGAACGATGTTTCAAATAAAATCCCCCTTTGAATATTTAAATTTAACTTAAAAGTGCGGTTGCACTTTGAAGCTTGAAGTCAGCAACTAACTCCCCAATTTCCTCTTCGCGGCAATTATGCAATTTTGGTCGATAATGGTTCATTAGTAGCTCAATCTGTTGCTCTGATAATAAATTCAATTGTTTTAAGACTTCCACTGCAGCCGGATAAGCTGCTCGTCCATCTCCATCTTCGATTTTCACCGCAATTCCGATTCCTTTTTCCAAATCGCCAATGCAATAAACGCCCTCAGCGCCAGCCTTGCCAATAAATCTTCCTTTTCCAGCTTTCATGAAATCCGTACAAAAGCGATCTGTCCCCCCCACCATTTCGGGTGTTGTAACCATCGCCTTCGTAATTCTCCTAATTGCATTCCTGCGTTTTTCTGGAAGTTCATCTGGCCGGGCTAATTTGGCATAGCCATGAGCCAAATTTTCAAGAGGTACCCCATGTACAGGAACGCCACAGCCATCAATTCCAATTTCAATTTCATCATTTGGATATTCGGTCATTTCACTTACTGCAGCTAGTATTCGCTGCTGAACAGGATGATTGAAAGAATAGTAATTTTCAAGCGGTTCATTCATTTGTTTTGCTGTAATCAACATCCCTGTATGCTTCCCTGAACAATTATTGTATAAAGGGGTTACTTCTTTACCTTGAAGAATAAGTTCTTTGTATGTATCCGGCCAGCGTGGAGGATGGGTGCCGCATTTTAGACTGGTATCACCAATACCGGCTTTTCCAAGTATCGTAAGAACACGATCCGTGTGCATTTTTTCTCCATTATGAGATGCACAACATAAGGACAAGTCTGCATCACTGAAATCATAATGATCTGCAGCTCCTGTCTCGACGACTGGAATAGCTTGAATTGGTTTCATTGAGGATCTGGCAAACACAATTTTCTTAGGATTTCCTGCATAATAAAGCAACTGACCTTTTGCGTCGACTACTGCCACATTTCCATTATGAATGCTCTCAACTACATTTCCCCTTGTTACGTTTACTAACAAAGTAGATTCCACCATACCACTCCTAATAATTGAATAGTTTGATAATTTAAAATAATCATATAATATAAATCATCCTAAAACAACCTATTCACTAAAAAAATTGGATATTTTGATAAATTTTGTGTGTAATAGAAAAATTTTCATTGGTTTTTATTATTTTTCTTTAACCTGTTTCAACCAATTTTAACACTAATTACAAGAGGTTCACTATAGAAAAAGAGTTAGAGGATATAGGACTCTAAAAAAAAAAGAAATAAAAAGTTTGTGTCGTCTGAAACCACCTAGCATCCATTAAACTATGAGAACCATTGGACAAATTTTTGGTAGTATTGGACACTTTTTTGCGGGGGTTGGATATTTTTCTGTGCACTTTGGACATTTATTAGAGAGCTTTGGAAATTTTTTTAAGAGTTTAAACAATTAAACAATATTTAGAAAGGCCTCGCAAAAAATCATTTCTTGATAAAATTATTTTAACTTTTCCTCATGCGCCCACTTATAACACCGAAGAAATTAGGCTTTTTTTATTTGTATTTCCTTAACATTGGTAATCCGCGTTTTGCTGGTGGTACCCCACCTTTAGATGCAAAAAAATGGCGTGTCAAACTGATGTCAGTTTGCACGCCATTTTCATTGCCAGTTATGTGATATGCACCTCAAAACAGACGGTTTAATTATTTAAAAGGCAGCCGTTTCATTTGAATCCATGTAAATCGTCCTGTACATTTAAAAAATGTCCTACCTTTTTCTTGTCAGCATTAAAATTGGGTGAATCCCCTGGCCCATTATTACCTTTCGAACTCATTCTTTCAACTATTGCAATTCCCCGCCATAGGTAGCCACTGTCTGCCTTTCCGTAGCAAATACCTGGCCGTTCCATTTCAACACGGTTTGCACTTCTCCAAGACTATCAGCATTGTACCTGCCAGCTATCCTTTGATGCGCTGCCAGCTCATATATTCCATCCCTGTTTATATCAACTGGATAAAAACCTGACAAAGGATTAACCCAGCCATTAATAGGGGCCTTCAAAATACCTTGGGGATTATATATTTCCGATAGATATTCCTTCCCCTTGTATGTAAGGTCAAGAATATACTTTTGTTTGAGATGATAACTGGTCACCTTTGCTTTGTATTGATTCTCAAATGTCACATCATACTTATAGGATTCATTGAATGTATCCGAATCAAAAATCTGCCTTAATTGACCGTTAATAGTTGAAAAAATATACGCGTAAATCGCACCGCCGCTTCCACCGGTATCAATGACCACTAAAATATCATCGCCTTTTTTACCTGTAAAATCACCAAGAAAAAGAGTAGGATTGTATCCAGAGTTATTTTTAAAAGTGGTGTATTCATATTTATGGGTTCTCCCATTTTGGACCACTAACTTGATATCTTTCCAAAATGGACTATCAGGGGTTTTATTCGCAGTTAGAAAAACATTATCCTTTATCCCGTCTCCGTCTATATCGCCCCTCTTAACCGTTAGGACGGAGGGACTGTTGGTGCGCATTTTTCTTAGATCAGCAGATTGCAGACCTGCCCGTATTTCTAGAAGTTTGTGTTTTGAAGGATACGGATTTGGAAAGGACAAAGCCATATCAATCGTTTGCAGTGCTTCATTTAATAATCCAGCTCTTGCCTGCGTATTCGCCAAACAATACCAATAAAAAGGATGATTCGCTTCACGTATTTTTGTGTAATAGTGATGGAGTTCTTTATTGAAATCATTGGTGCCCACTGCATCACCACCTGTCAAATTAATATACACTTAGATATATATGTGGGATTTTGAGTAGCATTCCATTGTCAATTGAACCACGAGAATCGCCCTCTAGTAATCTATGGTATAATAGGAAAAAAAACACACATAGTGAGAGAAGGATCTTATATTTATGAAAAAAGCTTGTAGTGAATCTAGAACAATTCAAACCGACGGAGTCCTGCCAAACGACACCAATCCACACCAGACTCTCTTCGGAGGCGCTCTGATGAGCCGAATTGACCGCGTTGCTGGTATTGCCGCTGTCAAACACTGTGGAAAACCCGTTGTGACCGCAAGTACCGATTCGGTCGATTTTTTGCACCCGATAACCCTTCAAGATGCAGTTACTCTAGAGGCGTTTGTCACTTGGACGGGGAACACCTCGATGGAAGTGTTTGTAAAAATAACAGCAGACAACTACTTTACTAGGGAAAGCAGGGTTGCGGCGACTTCATTTTTGACCTTTGTATCGTTAGATGAAAAAGGGCGGCCGGCCCCAGTGCCTACTGTGTATCCCGAAACAGAGGAAGAGCACTATTTGTTTAATTCCGGAAAAGAAAGGTCCATTACCAGAAAGCTACGAAGAGAGCAAAGCAAGCATCTAGCACAAACGTTTGGCAGAAAATAAAAAAGCAAATTAGCGAGTTCGGTCATATGTTATATGTTATTTACTTGTTTTTATTAACTTTCGAGTTTTGACATCAAATACTTTATAGCTAATTTCAAACATATGGTCTTTTGTTACTGTCACTTCACAATAATAAGGGATTGACTTTCCATAAGCATCAAGTGCAGGAATATCTCTGAAGGAATATATTTCATCTGTTTTGAGCATTTTAAAGTCCGCTTCAGGAGAACGACCTGATGAATCTATTTCAATAACACATGTCCCACTGACAACATCATATTCCTTAAGCACAACATATTTTAGGCTTGGGAGAGTAATCACTAAAAGTAACACACCTAAACATAAAATTCCAAGACATTTACCTACATTTAATATTCGAAAGTCATTAGTACCATACATTACAATTAAGGCAATTACTGCGCCTAGTACAAATAAGGATCCAAGTATGAGCATCAAATAATAAACGACCAAATTATCACTTCCTGTAACTAGTAAACCTTAAAATTGTATAACCCTGTCCTAAATTAGGACAGGGTTAACATTATGTTGTTTTTTAATGCTGATAAAAACACTTTATGGGATAACTTTTTCATCAAAACGTTACTTCTGCATGATTTGAATAAGGTTGCCGCATGTATCATCGAAAACAGCTATTGTGATTTCGCCCATTTTTGTCGGCTCCATTGTAAACTTCACGCCTTTTTCCAATAACCGTTCGTACTCTTTTCGAATATCTGCAACGCCAAACATTGTGGCAGGGATGCCTTCGGCAAATATCTTTTTTTGATACTCTTTGGCGGCTGGATGGTTATTCGGTTCGAGCAAAAGCTCGGTACCTTCTTGGTCCTCCGGAGAAACAAGTGTTATCCACCTATATTCTCCTACGGGAACGTCATGCTTTTTTACAAAACCTAGCTTTTCTGAATAGAAGTCCAGTGCCTGGTCTTGATCTTGAACGAATAAACTGGTAACAATGATTTTCATATATTTTTGCCTCCTTTAAGATTTGCTATGTATATTGCTCTAGTAACAATCTGGCTGCAGATAAAATAACCCACAGATTTGTTAAATGTCTTTTCAGAATTTATCATAACATTTAAATCAGTATTTCTAAATCAAGTTTTCAATAACCTTCCCCTTTAGCACAAGAAGAAAGCCGCCAAAAATGGCAGCTAAATCTTAAACTCTTGCACCCTTTACTAGAAAAAGAACTATTTCACAAAACGATGCGAAAAAGTATTTTTAAAACATTAATTTAATTTGAGAAGTTTTTCCTTTCTTTGAAGGATAAATTTCAAAAGACTCTGGAATTATTTGCGTTGAACGGTAGAGCAATTCAGTTACCGTTACACATTTATACCCGTTCTTGTCTAAATACTCCAAAATGTTTTCTAAGGCTTTTGTTGTAGAACAGGTTTGTGTATATTCACTACCATGCCAATCATGAAATATAATGATTTTACCTGGTTTTACTCCTTTTTTAATATTACTGTAAATTTGACTTGCTGGAGGATTTGCCC
Organism: Neobacillus drentensis; assembly: GCF_036965425.1. Taxonomy (GTDB): domain Bacteria; phylum Bacillota; class Bacilli; order Bacillales; family Cytobacillaceae; genus Neobacillus; species Neobacillus drentensis_F. Next base: position 42,814 of record NZ_JBALPP010000071.1, read on the forward strand.
AATCACGAGAATCTTGATCCCATGACCATAATACGACCTCTTTTCCATTTTTTATAGCGGTATTAATAATTACATCATTATAAAAGCCCCCCACGGGACGATAGAGAGACGGTTTTAAACCAGTGAATTTCCTAATAATTTTATCTGTTTCATCTAATTCAGAGGAAAGTTTTGCAGAGGTTATATTCCCATAAATATGATGGAATGTATGATTGGCAATTTCATGTCCTTCTTTAACTTCTCTTTTTAATAGTTCTGGAAATCTGACTACTTTATTGCCAGCTACAAAAAATGTTGCCTTAGCATCATGTTTTGCTAATATATTAAGTATTTGAGGAGTGAAAACAGGATGAGGTCCATCATCGAAAGTAAGGGCAACTAACTTTTCTTTTGTGTTTACTTCCCAAATAACACGTCCAGTTTTTTCATATTCTTCTCGACTGTTATTGGATGCGTCTGAATTTACTTGAAAGGAGAAAAAAGAAATCAATAAAAGCACGCTAATGAACAAAATTTTTTTCATTGGATAAGCTCCTCTTTCATGATGAACTTATTTTCTCTAGTCTATATTAAAAATATTTATCGAAAACAGAATATGAAATGTTATAGGATCTAGTTTCACGGTATGATATTGAGTTTATTGAAGTAAAGTACTCTGTAAGTTGAACAAGAATACGGATATTAGTCAGATTGAGGTAACATTTTAATAAATTTTTTGGGGATTCCGTAAACCCTTGCCGCATATAAAACCTATGTGCATCTTTTTGATCACAGTACTTTTTACTGTTCACTCCATCAATGTGCTCACTATTATTTTTCTATAATAAGGACATAATGAATGTAAAAAGGTGTGTTCCAAATGGATTTCCCCACGATACATACTAATTTTTGGGATGCTGTAATAGCAGTCCCATTAATAATGATTTTTACTGAAATACTAAAAGTGATTCTGAAGGTCCCAAAAAAGTTTGTACCAACTATTGCTCTTATTTTGGGATTAGGTATTTCAATTTTTATAAGTCACAGACATCATCTAGTAGCAGGTATTTTTATGGGGTGGTTCTATGGATATGCTGCGATAGGTTCTTACGCGTCATTAAAAACAACCTTATTATCATTTAGACGTGGAAGAAACGATAAATAATTTTTTTATTGGCACCGTTTTCCACAACTTGATATTACTAGGCTACCCCAATAGGATAGCCTTTTTTAATTCGATCCAATTGGATACATCTTTCACTCAAACACCCGTTCCTTTAAGTAAAATATTTCACAATCTTTCTTGGAACATGAGAACTTTATATACTTTTCAATATCTTCGCTGGATTTCCCGCCACTATTGAATTAGTAGGTACATCTTTCGTAACAACAGAACCAGCAGCAATAATTGAATTATTACCAATAGTGATTCCAGGTAAGATAACACAACTGCCACCAATCCACACATCATTTCCTATTGTTATTGGAATTGCATAACCACTCTTGTTTCTATCTTTAGGTTCAATTGAATGACCTGCAGTGTATAGTCCAACATTAGGACCAATCATACAGTCGTCACCAATCCTTACTTCTGCCATATCTAATATCGTACAGTTATATCCAGCATAGAAGTTGTCTCCAATATGGATGTTGTATCCTAAGTCACAGTGGAAATTGTGCTCAATACTCGGATTTACTCCGACACCTCCGAATAATTCCCTTATAATTTCATCTTTTCTTTCTAAATCTTCGATTGGACAATTGTTAAGCTCTTGAACAAGTTTATTAGCAATGATATTTTTCAACCTTAGCTCGTCCGTACCTCGTTCGTAGTAGATTTTCTCTTTATACTCCATATCTAGTCTCCTTTCTTCAGTTATTTATAGAATTCCACATTACCTTCAAGTAACCTGCCCCGTTAGCAAAACATGCAAAAAAGACAGTCGTAGCGATCTGGTATCTTTAACTCTCGCATCCGATAGTTTAAGTGAAATATTTTACAAAGTATTCTATTTTCAGAAAATATTTATTTAAATTATAAACGTCTGTCTCTTTCAAAAAAAAGCTCGTACCATACGATATAACTATGAAAGGTTCATTTCTCTTTCATGCAGTTATGTAAGAACAAAAGGAGGTGTTTTCATTGAATGGATATTCAGCATTAGAGATCCAAGAAGCAATTAAAGAAGCTGAAAAAATTGGATTAGGCGATTTTATGCATCAAAGCCCTTATTCTCGTCGCACTGGCCGTGGCAAAGGCCGTAGCACTGGCCGTGGTACTGG
>NZ_JBALPP010000072.1:0-12752 GCF_036965425.1 Neobacillus drentensis
ATAGACGTAAGATAATCACGTAAGTTATATGAATAAAGATATATTAAAAAGCAAAATCATATTATAGAATTTGAGTAAAAAAAGGAAGGTGTCGTTCCATGAAAACAATGTGAATAACATGGCAAAATATTTAAATACACCATTAACAGCACCCGCATACCCCGTACCAACCTAAAAAAGAACTAACGGTTGAAATTGAAAGATTAAATATATTGTTAACAAATTAAGTAATAAACATAATTTTGATTTACAACATTCGAGTGTTCTTCATGTCAGTCAACAACTTGAACTTTTAATAATAAAATCAAAGAAAGTTTTTTAAAAAAGGAAGTTTAATATGTTTAAATTAATTTCAACAGGAATTTGTTGTATTGTCGTTACTATTTCACTAGCCGGCTTTTCGTTATTTATAAATAATACTGCTAAGCAAAATTCCCTGGTGGAGAATCAGCATAAAGGGAAGCAAATTAATAAGCAAAAGCAAGCACATTATAATTTCCAAAATCGTACAGTTGTTGTCTCAAATCCTGAAAGCATTCCCGTGCTGGTGAACAAACAAAATAAACTGCCTGACGGCTATGTGCCCAAAGACCTTATTTTTACCCAAATACCGTTTGTTCCTACGCCGGCTGATTCAGAAAAACGCGAAATGAGAAATGAAGCTGCAGCTGCTATAAAAAACCTTTTTGATGCTGCGAAAGCACAGGGTGTGAATTTCTTAGGAGTTTCGGCTTACAGATCGGAAAAGACACAAATTTCTCTTTTTAATACTTATGTTAAAAGGGATGGTTATCTAAAAGCGAGAACCTATAGCGCCCTTCCCGGGACAAGCGAGCATGAAAGTGGACTGGCAATCGACGTGACAGAAGGAGATGGCAAATGCGCTGCAGCTGATTGCTTCAGTGATAGTGCTGAGGCCAAATGGCTACAGGAGCATGCAGCGGATTACGGTTTCATCATCCGCTATCCAAAAGGGAAAGAAGCCATTACAGGCTACCAATATGAACCATGGCATCTTCGTTATGTTGGAAAAAAACTCGCAAAGGAAATCACGAGCCAAGGCATTACACTAGAAGAATACTACAATGCTGTTAAAGTAAATAAATAAAAGGGAATAATAAGTGACAGGCACCTTGTGAAGAATTCACATGGTGCCTGTCACTTTTCTAGCAGCTTGCTAGCAGGCTTATTGCCCTCTAAATTCCAGTAATCTTTGAATAAGGGTGGTATGGTAGCTATTAGTCTTTTTCAATTGGACACCAAAATTATCCTTGAATACACCTTTATTCCCAGCCATAAATGATTTCATTAAAACAGACTATTACGTAATTTAGAGAAAACGAGAGATATTCCTTTCTATGTAGAGGGAGTGGAATAGGACAGAATTATTTACCTAATCCTGTCCATTTATAAGGCTCTCTAAATTACTTAAATCACTTAGTTTTAGTTATAATCAGCCTTTGATGATAAATTTAAAAACGTCCCGTTACCTTTAAGGCTTTAACTTTGACATCCCTGTATTCGTAATTTCAACTTCCACTTGAATGTCTCTTAGTGAATTCTGTGTGAAGGGGAATGACTTTCTGCTTGTCAACCGCTTCCAATCTGCATATCGATGGCGGAACATGGTTTCCTCCAAATGGTAGACGTCTACATTATTTTTCAAACCTGCGGTATACGTTGAGCGAATCTCAGCCTTGATTCTTGCTTCGGCTTCTGCTTTCAACTTTTTAGTTGTCATTGGGACGTTCAACTGGTTTAATTCACCGTGAACTTTGATGTGCAGGTTGTAGACGTGCTCTCCATTCGCCGAAAGCTTAGATTTCACGCTTACCTTAAGCTTCTCAAAGTACAGGACTGCTGTAATGTCCCCTTTGTCATCATTCAAAGCAAGTGCTGTATGAGTGGTATTCTCTTCCAACCACCGCACCCCCAGTAAATCATCCTTGGACATCCAGCGCGGCTTCTTCTTTGTATGGTAAATAATCGCTCCATTAATTATCATCTCAGGCATTTTTTTCTTTTTTTGTTTCCAATTATTCTTGTCGATTGAAAGTGTCGGCACAATAATTGAGGTACTTGGTTCCGAATAAAGTGCTACAAATTCCAAAAACTTCAGCGGCCGGATCATGGAATGCTGCTTGTAATTGCTTTCTGGGGAGTTCAGTTTCGTAAAAAGCGGAGACGAAGGAAACATTGGTGTGATGGAGAAAAGATCATCCATCGGTTCCTCTGTTGTAAAAATCCAAGGCGTTAACCTTGCCTCAGAACGTTCAAACATATCTATTGTTTGATTCAGATGCATTTGCATCGCTTTCTGTGTGAACACCACCGACGATACTTGCCCAATATGAACTTTTTGCTGTATGCTATTGTACAAATTATTCCACGCTAACAAAAATGTGGAGCCAGTGGCCTTGCCCACCCATATGTTGGAGGAAGCTTCCTCACTGCTGGCACCTTCCACTTTACCTACAGTAGCAAAGTCGACCATCTGGGTGTACACGACAAACTGATTATCTACGTAATCAATGCCAACTGCTGAGACGTATGACATGTCCTTCAACACCTTGTAATCCCAGCACCCAGTCAAACTAAGCACCACGAATAGCAAAATCAGCAAGAGCAATAGGCGATACTTTTCACGCTTCATTCTGAATCATCCCCTTGCTTATGCGTTTTTTTCGTCCGCAGAAACTTCGGTGGCGTTCGTTGAAAAGGTTTCGGAAATTGAATGAGCGATTTGATCGAGTCAGCGTCGAGTGGATCGATCAATTCAGACAAGAAAGGCATACCAAACGATTTTAACGTTGACATGTACAGTATGATAGAATAATTAGCTATTAAAAACCCAAAAAGGCCGAGAACGCTCGACAACACCAGCACGAATTGCCGCATAAAAATGATCGCCGATGAATATGATTGGTTGACTAGTATTAACTGCGCCATAAACGATATCGCTACGATTACAATAATGTTAGGAGAAGTAAGTCCTGCACGTATAACGGCATCGCCGACGATTAATCCTCCGACAACCGATACGGTTTGTCCTACCTGCCGTGGCAAAAGTTTACCAGCCTCACCAAACAGTTCATACAAAAAGAGCATAGCAAATAGTTCAAAAGGAGGAGAAGTTGGGATACCAGAGCTATTTAACGATATTGTTGCCATTAGAGGAAATGGAAGATGCTCCGTATGATATGATACTAGCGAGATGTACAATCCCGGTAGCATCACAGTTATGAAATAGGCGAGATATCTCATCAACCGCTCAAACGTAACAAAAAAATACGGCATGTACATATCTTCAGCCGATTTTACCAAATACTGAAAATTGATTGGGGCGACCAAAGCGGCAGGTGCCCCATCAATCAAAATGCAAAACCGCCCTCGCTGTAACGATTCCACCACATAGTCGGGCCTCGTACTGTAGGAAATTAACGGCAGAAACGAAAAAGGCGAGTCGGCAAGCAAATCCTCTAGCGGGGAGACGCCGTTGACAATGTCCACGTCAAGGGAATTTAGCCGCTTTCTTGCCTCTTTCAACACTTCCTCGTTCAGTACATCGGAAAGGTACATCAGGGAGATTTTGGTCTGGCTTCGTTTCCCGACCACAAACGATTCATTGCACAGTGTGGTACTCCGTACCCGCTTCCGAAGCAGAGCTACGTTGGTCTCCACTGACTCCGTAAACGAGTCGCGTGGTCCTTTCACTGACACTTCATAGGTGGATTCTTCCGTCTGGCGCTGAGGAAGTTTAGCGACATTCAGCGAGAACAACTCGCCTGACCCTTCAAAAAGCAGCAAAAGTTCTCCCGCAAATACCTTCCTAACAATCTCCTGCTCTACCGCATTTCGACTCCCTTCCAGCGAGACAGGAAGCAAAGGTAACGATTTGTTTTGCTCCAACTGTGGAAGCACCACTTGATTAATTTGCACAGGATCAGCCAGTCCTGTGCAAAAGAGGAGCAGTACCTTCTCGACATGAGGCTCTGTTCCATATTCATGTAACTGGACTTGTACATCGGCACAAGCGGTGAAAAGGCTTCGTAATTTCTGCTCTTGAATTATAAAAGACATGGAGATTCACCCTCGTTTATATTGGATCGTGTAGCTAAAGATCAGGAGAACTAGTGAGATTAGAATGACCATAGGAATAAGTAATGGAAAATAATGATTTTTCAACATGCCATAGTATTCCGTATCGGAGATCGGTACCAAAGCAAGTACCAACACTGCACAGCTAATTACCCACAGCGTACTCTTCCTTACTCGTTTACTCTTGAAATTTAGCACATCCACACATAAATACAATGACATTGCAATGCGGATTACTGCCCCCGACATCCATTGGAAAAATGATATAAAGTCAAAATGTGTAATATATGTAGTTAATTCCGCCAAACGCCATTCCTCATAAGCCGGGTGTCTTTGTTTTGTGGCGAGATGCGGCCCGAACTCCGCAATGGCTGCAAGAAGCGGTCCAAGTGTAAGCCCCACAAGGATTATTCCAATCATAACTAAATGCCAAAATTTTACCTTCTGTTTTATGTGATGCTGAAATAGTAGAAGAAACAAAATCTCCACTAGGCCGCCAGTCGAGTACAAACTGCCTTTCCAGACCGGCCCCCAGCCGTTTTGCATCATAGGCAGCAACCAAGAATAATGCTTGTATGGTATGTTAGTCAACATGACAAAAAAACCGAACAAAACCACCATTGGCAGGAAGAGAGCAGACATTTGTGCAATCGAGGAAATCCCCGCAAGAGCTGTCATTGAACAGAGGAGCATGATGCAAAATGCAATGACAAAGATCGGTGTCGCTTTCAAAAAGTCGATGGAAATCCAATACGTTGTTTCTTTTAGTGTTATTATCGTAATGGCCAGCAGGAAAAGCTCTAACGGGATAACAATCAAAAGAAAAGCCAAATTTCCAAATTTCTGTTGAATCAATAGCATTAACGATTGCTGATTTGTTTTTCGCATGATGTAATATAGGACACCAAGCCACAAAAAAAAGGGCGGAATGGACACGAGTACCGAGATCCACGCATCTCTTCCTGCTTGGTCGAGAAGAAGTGGTAACACGAATACATGATTCATCAATCCAGTCGAGAGAATGACGATCATTAAAGCCGGACTTCTGAAAATTTTCGTAGTATTCATACCTTACAAATTTTCATTCCCTTGCATCATTTTTAATAATGGTAGATTTTCCTCAATACTTCCACTTTATTCCTAAACCGTAAGATAGTTTTTTTTCTATATTACTTGGAGGGATGAATATGCATCTCTAACCACAAAGGATCTGATTTAGGCTGATTCGGACAGAAAGTTGTATAAAAAACCGCCTTTTGTAGCCGATTAAAAATAATCTGAATCTTGTTACTATAAAACCAGTTGAAAAACTCAATAAATTGGAGAAGAGAGTGTTTCTGGTGGAAGTTCTCAATATCTCAGCATGTAGCTAATTCAAAGAATAAATCATTTTCAAATGGAGGAATATCCATGCAAGAAAGTATTGATTCACGATTCTTTCGTAATGCCTGCGGTCAATTCTTAACGGGTGTAACGATTGTGACTACTAACGGGGAGAATGGAAAGCCCGTGGGAATAACGGCAAACTCATTTACGTCGGTTTCTTTAGGTCCTCCACTTATATTAGTTAGCTTGGATAAAAAACTAGGTTCCTATAGTGCGTTTATGAATTCCGAAGGGTATGCCGTACATGTACTGGCAGAAGAGCAACAAGAATTATCAGGACACTTTGCCAAACGTGGTATAGATAAATTCCAGGAACTTGACTATAAGGAAGGATTGTATCATGTGCCTGTGATTTCAAATACATTAGCTGTGTTTGAATGCAGAGTAGACCAAAAAGTGGACGCCGGAGATCACACATTACTACTCGGCAGAGTGGAGAAAATCCAAATTAACGATCCAACCCGTCGCCCATTAGGATATTTACGGGGACGTTATATCGTACCGGAGAGCAGGAAAAAGAGCTAACAAAATAAGGTGTCACTTTATATAAATAAATCCATTTCTCATTTAAGGGGGAACGTCCTCCTAAAGGAATAGAATTTCAAGTTGGGGTAGATCATTGGATGTTGGATCTGCAATTCTAAATTTTTTCGGGGATTCAATCGAAAAATGGAGGAATTGACACTTACCTATTAGTAAGTTAGAATTGCTCTAAAGAAAATCGGAAAATACAAATTATTGATTTAGCATTACAGTTGATTCAATAAAAAGGGTATGTAGAGTTTAAATAGAAAAAGGGGAATGAAAACTTGGATAAAATATATTCTATGAAAGAAGCACTGATTTTTAGTCAAAAAGTGGCTCAATTAAGCAAGGCACTTTGGAAAGTGATTGAAAATGATTTACAACAATGGTTAAAACCATTTAACTTGAATATTAGTGAATACCAAATTTTATGGGTTGGCTATCATTTACACGCTGCATCTATCTCCGAAATTGCGGAATTAGGAGTCATGCATGTTTCTACCGCATTTAATTTTTCCAAAAAGTTAGAGGAACGAGGGCTTCTACAATCTTTAAAAAGAGATGATAATAAAAGAAATACGTATATTCAACTTACTGACAAAGGAAAAGAAATTATCATTAGGTTGCTCGAATCTTACCAGCCAGAAGAAAATGACCTTGTTTCAGCAACCCTTCCATTAAGGAATATATTTGGGAAATTCCCTGAGCTATCTGAACTAACGGCCATTATTCGAAATACGTTCGGTGAAAAATTTATTAATACTCATGAACAGATGTTTCAGCATTTTGAAAAAGAATTTATTGATGAGAAGGAAAAGTGATAACCTAATTATGAACCATCCTACAAAATAATTTACCTATTACTAGGTAGATGCCTGTTTTAGTTAAACTTCCATTACTTTGAAAAAAGGGAAATCACTCTATTTTTTCAATGTAAGTTTTTATGATAGGCTCAGAAACTAAAACTCACTTAATAAGGCGGGAGAATATGGAGCAAGTACTAACATCACTGAATAAATCAGATATTGAATTTCATCCAGGCCAAATCAGGTTTAAAGGGGAACGATTTATTCTGATGAATGCCGAAGCTTTAGGATTGCTCAGTCGTGACCTTATTTCTACATTAGGGCGTGAAAGAGCAAGGGCGTTCCTCCTGCGTTATGGGTGGGAATGTGGTTATAAAGATTCGATTTCGATAAAAAAATTATTTCCAAATGCTTCACTTGAATTTCTCCATCAACAAGCTCCTATTTTTCATATGCAAGAAGGTGTTGTGCAGGTTGATTTACAAGGTCTTCGTGTGGATAATGAACAGAATAAGTTTTATATGGAAGGAGTTTGGTTAAATTCATATGAAGCAGATCAACATATTCAACATTTCGGTTTCGTCAAAGATCCGGTGTGCTGGACATTAATTGGATATGCAAGTGGGGTTTCAACTGGGATTTTTGGACGGAAAATATTGTATAAAGAAGTGACTTGTGTTGGTCGTGGGGATGCTGAGTGCCGGTTTGTTGGAAGAACGGTAGAAGAGTGGGGAAATGAAATCGAACAGGAATTGTCTTATTATGGGGAAACCAAAATTGCTGAAGAATTAGAAGAGGCACATCGGCATATTCAAAAACAGCATATGATGTTACAACGAATTTTGGACATACATTGTGAGCTAAGCCGGATGGTTCTTTCAGGGCAGAGCAGGCAAGCTGTCATAAATACAATCGGACAAATGGTCAATTCGCCTGTAATTGTCCAAGATAAATATTTTCGGCCGCTTTCGTGGTGGCTGCCGAATAAGAAAAATTCAAGTATTGACCCATACCTTATCAAACCCGAAAAGAAGCTTTCTTCAGAATTTCACCTTAAGCTTAGACTGTTAGCTGAGGAAAAATGTGCGAAGGATTTTATTGTTTCGGATGAGCCAACGTTTCTAAACAGGACAATTGCCCCAATTGTTCTTGGCGATGAGATAATGGGCTATTTATCAGTCATCCATGTTGAAGGAACAGATAGTGAACTAAGACAAATGATTACCGAGCGCGCTGCTGCTGCTATGGCAGTAGATTTATTGAATGAAAAAACGGCATTGAATACAGAACATAAATTAAAAGGTGAATTTCTTGATGAATTGTTATCCGGTACAACACCTATGGAACAATTAGGTAAACGAGCAAATTTTATGGGATATGATTTTGGAAAGCCGCACCGATTTATGCTTGTAAAAATTATTCAACAGGGAAAAGGTAATTGCCTGATTGAAGATCAAGACCTGCCTATGAATCTTCGTAATGAATTATTAAATATTGTTCGAACCAAACTTCACTCTTCTACGAAGAATGCTTTAATTGTAGAGCGAAGAGGGGAGATTATCCTTTTGGGCCCCTCTGATCCAAGTGGATTAGATTTCCAAAAGGTAGCAAAAATCCTGCAAGAACGACAGCAGCAATTATTTGCAAATATTAAAACTTCTATTTGTATTAGTCGTGAGGCGATGTCGATTGAAGTACTTCAAGCCTTTTTTGAAGAATGTTCAAACATGATGCAGGTCATGACTCGCTTAGGACGGACAAGTGAAATATTTTTAGTGGAAGAAATGAACATATTTGACTTACTTTATGCAGGATCTGCCCAAGAACAACTTCTTACGTATGCAACACGAACGCTCGAAAAGCTTCTCAAATATGATGAAGAAAGTGGTGGAACTACTCTGATCTCTACCCTTCACATTTTTCTTGCAAATGAATGCAATCTTCAAAGAACTGCAAAAGAGCTGAATGTTTCACTAAGTGGCTTGAAGTATAGAATTCAGAGATTAAAAGATATCGGAGAGATTGATTTTAATCATGCCGATCAAAAATTTAATCTTCAGCTTGCTTTAAGAATTCTGAATGCCAATGGGAAGATTAACTTATTAGAAATATAAAATCATATGAATCATGTTAAAAGGAGAAAAATCTTTGTTTTCTCCTTTTTTCATATTATGTGGGATTTTTCATGAAGAACATTAGGAAATGGCTAGTAACAACTGTAGAGGTAGAATGTTATGATATTAAAAAATAATACATATACATTCTACAACGTGTGCAAAATAGTTCTTAGGCGGCTTTTATTTCTTGTTCCACTCTCATGACAATAAAAGAGGAAAAATACAATTTGAAAGTGGACCTTGCCAATAAGTTTATTAAAAAAAGGCAAAGGAATTTATTTATGTCCATAGGAGCTCTATTTTACTTATCAATTAGTCTACATAAAAACCTTACCGTTCTAACTGAACAATTTAATGATTCATCTAATTTGAAAATACGAAAATTAAACGTCCAAGATTCCATCAAAAAAGAAGCCGCCATTATTTATTAGGATGGAATCACGAATGTTCAAAACATCCAAGAGAATATTCTATCCCCTTTATTAAAAATAACAAGAATCGAAAATATTGAGTCAGTTGTAAAAGATCATCTATCAATTATTGATGTAACAGTTGAGACTTCGATCGAAAAAATTCTGAATGGTTTAACAAAAGGGAAATGTTTTGTTTTAATCGATGGCTATAATCAGGGAATTCTTGCAGATGTCGCAAATTGGCAAACAAGATCCGTGTCAGAACCTAATACTCAACGAACACTTAAAGGCAGTTTGGTTGGCTTTAACGAATAATTTCAAGTGAATTTAAACCTCTTACAGAATATGATCCAGACGCAGAAACTGAATATTGAATCGTATCAAATTGGAAATGAATCTAAAACAGATGTTGCATTGCTATTTGTTGATGGCTATGTCGATGAAAGGATACTTGAAGAAACAAAAAAGAAGATCAAACAGATTGACGTCACGTATTTATTGGAAGCTCGTGTCATTGAAGATGCATTAGAGGAGAAAAAAACGTTATTTCCGTTAGTGTTTACGTCCGAACATCTGGATGTAACGGTATCGGCATTATTTGAGGGGCGAGTCGTGATTATCGTAAATGGTTTACCATTTGTATTGATTGTACCATCTCTCTTTATCCATTATTTTCAACAACCAGATGAATACAATTTAAAAGCTGGACGTTTTGGAAGTCGAATCTTGCGATTGTTCAGTTGGTTTTTATCACTTCTATTACCTGCAATTTATGTCGCCATTGCTCGATTTCATATAAGTTGGTTTCCATTACCATTTGACAGAAAGTTATTAACGAGTTCAGAAACGCTGTTGCCTTTTGTATGGGAAGTATTCTTTCTCTTATTTATTTATTATTTGCCTACTGAAGCAACTCTTCGAATCCCAAAAACATCCGTCTTATTAGTTACACTAATTGGGACAACTGCTGTTGGAGAGACAGCTCTTTCTGCTAAACTCATTCACCCTTTAACATTAATTGTGGTCGGAGTGAACTTTTTGACAAGTATCAATATTTCCGCCGGTGGCTTATGGGGGGCTTTATACTTACTTCGTGTTTTATTTGTATTGGTTGGATATTTTTTTGGAGTGTCAGGCATTATTTTCGGCATTCTACTATTAATTTTGTATATGGCATCGCTTAAATCGATAGGTGTTCCCTATTTATCTCCCTTCATCCCATTGAGTCTGCGTGAAATGAAAGACGTAGTCTTTAGAGGAGATTTACGAAAACTCATTAACAGTAAACATACCTTTCCTCATAAAGAAAATAATGGAAAGTAACTTGCTTTAAGAATTGAATGCCAATGGGAAGATTAACTTATTAGAAATATAAAATGCAAATGAATCATGTTAAAAGGAGAAAAATCTTTGTTTTCTCCTTTTTTGTCTTGTTAAGGCGAATTTTTTCATGAAAAACAGTAGGAAATGGCTAGTCACAACTGTAGCGGTAGAGTGTTATGATAATCAAAAAATCAATATAATATAAGGAGATACAGTAAAAAATAGTGATTAAATCAAATAAAAAAGAATCATTATATTTATAAATGGAAGGAGCAACATGATGAAAAAGTTGCTAATGAAAATGAGCTCCATTTTGATTATATTATTACTTATTAATGGTTGTTCGCAGAATATTACAAATAATAATAGTGAAAAAATGGATAAACAAAAAGAGACTAATATTAGCCAAACTAAAGGTAGCCAAAATACCCAAACTAAAGATACTCAAAAGACCACATTACCACCAAAGATAGATCCCATTCAAGAGCAACTAAAAAAGATCACTTTAAATGAGAAAATCGGGCAAATGATCATCGCGGGATTTGATGGTACTACTGTTAACACAAATACACAAACTCTAATAAATAAATATAAGGTAGGCGGGTTAATCCTCTATCAACCTAATGTTAAGGAAGCTGCTCAATTAGTAAACTTAATAAATGCCATTAAGACTACAAATAGCAAGAATAAAGTACCATTATTTATATCCGTCGACCAGGAAGGCGGCAGGGTACACCGAATGCCAACATCAATCCAAAACACACCAAGTGCAAGAATCATTGGAAATAAAAATGATGAAAATTATGCATATAATATCGGCAGGGTGATTGCCAATGAATTACAAGATTTTGGGTTTAACACAGATTTCGCTCCCGTTCTAGATATCCAAAGTAATCCTAATAATGCAGTTATTGGGGACCGTTCATTTGGATCAAATTCCAGTGTTGTTTCAAAACTAGGAGTTAGCATGATGAAGGGTATTAGTTCTGGTAATATCATTCCAGTTGTAAAACATTTCCCTGGTCACGGTGACACTTCCGTAGATTCTCATTTGGAACTTCCATTAGTAAAGAATGATCTAACAAGACTAGAAAAGATTGAATTAGTTCCTTTTAACAATGCTTTCAAAAATCACGCTGATATGGTGATGGTTGCGCACATATTAGTTCAAAAAATTGATCCTAATTATCCAGCCTCTATGTCAAAAGCTATTATTACAAATCTATTGCGTAAACAATATGGATTTGGAGGGGTAGTCATTTCAGATGATATGACAATGGGCGCTATTGTTAAGCACTACAAGTTGAAAGATGCAGCTGTAAGGGCAATAAACGCGGGAAGCGACATTATATTAGTTGGTCATGGAATGGATAATGTGGCTACTGTCTACAACAGTATTTATTCAGCAGTGACTAATCATACCATTTCTGAAGATACGATAAATAAGAGTGTTTACAGGATTTTATCTTTGAAACATAAATATAATCTTAATAATAATAAAGTTTCACCTGTAAATGTCAGTAATCTAAATAATCAAATAACAAAAGCTATTTCAAATACTACGACGACGAATATAACAAATAGTAAATTACTTTTAAATATTGTAACTAAAGCAAAAGAAGGTTCCATAATAAACGCTGATTTTCATATAAAAAGTACTACAATTGATGATGTAAGAAAGAGTTGGGGAAAAGAAGATAAAAGCGAGTATGTTGCTGCAGCGAAAGGCACCTATTCCACTTATAGCAACAAACATGTAGTTGTGGCTTATAATAAAGGGCAGCAACTGTTTGAGATTCGATCTTATGATTCTGGTTTAAAAGCCTTAACCATTCAGGATATAAAGAATTATTTTGGGTCTCCGAAAACTGATGTTAAAACAACTAACAAGGAAGAAATTATCAGCTATACAGTTGGAGCCAATACATTAAAGTTTGTTTTTTCTACAGGGACCCAAACGTTGTATCTTGATCATTACTCCATTTATAATGCATCCTTAGCTAATAATAATATGGCAAGTTAAATGACGACATAACATTTTTTGATGTAAGTTAAATTTAGAAAAATACTATTAACATTTAAAT
>NZ_JBALPP010000072.1:12836-16575 GCF_036965425.1 Neobacillus drentensis
AAAATCGGGGAAGACTTAAATTAAATGAAACATTGGTCATTTGCTGAAAAGTAAATTTGTAAATTTAAAAATAGAAGATCGATGAAAAATAGTTCGAATCAAGGTGGCAATTTTATGGAAAAACAATCCGAATTGAATACTGTACTAGTCACTGCATATGCTAAGGCACCTCAAGGAAGCGCAATGTATGAAGTATATAAACATGCAGGAATAATATTGGAAATTGATCCGAAAACCAACCTAATTATTAATGCGGAATTCACTTTTTTAGCAGATTTAACAAAGGATTTTTTTAGACGTATGATGGTCGGTTATGACTTATCCAATGGGATTGATGAACTAATTCGGAGAGTTGAGAAGCATTATTATGCTCCCTCAACGAATTCCGTAGTTGTTGCATTAAAAGCAGCCTATAAAAGGTACATTGAAAGACTTAATCAAGTGAAATAAAACTCTTTATAATTGCTGAAGTTAGCGGCTCTTGGGTTTTCAAAGTAAAATGGAAGAACATTATAGAGATATACCGTTGTAATAAAGTTCAGAGATGGGAATTCTTTCAACTTGAAAGTTATTAATAAAGTAGTAAAATGAATTCAACAGTAAATTTTATAAATGTAAATTCTTAATCAATTGCTGATTACGATGGTGGAGAGATGTAGTCTTAATGTTGAAAACTCACCGTTTTCATTAAATTTAAGGTAGCCCAGTCTTTCCAAAGGAAAAAGCAAAATGCTTATTTCCTTTGGATTGGCTGGGCTTTTTGCTTTGTCAAAATAAGTAGGGAGTGAAATCCATGCAAAAAGTAAAAAGTACTAAAGAAATCATTACAAAAGTAAATTCAGGTGACACCATTATGGTGGGAGGATTTGGTTTAGTTGGAGCTCCATTAAGTTTAATTGACGAATTGACACGCCATGATGTAAATCACCTTACCATAATCAGTAATAACCTGGGTGAACCGGGAAAGGGCCTGGGCATTTTATTACGACAAGGAAAAATTAGAAAAGCTATTGGTTCGTACTTTACTAGTAACAGGGAAGTGGGAGATCAGTTTAATCAAGGTAAACTTGAAGTTCAGATTATGCCTCAGGGAACGATGTCTGAATCGATAAGGGCTGGAGGAGCCGGTATTGGCGGCTATTATTCAAAAACAAGTGTTGGGACTCAATTGGCTGAAGGGAAAGAAGTACGCGAACTTAATGGAGAATTGTTTGTATTTGAAGAGCCGCTGCGAGCAAATGTTTCCCTTATTAAAGCTGCAAAGGCAGATACTCTTGGGAATTTAGTGTATTACAAAACGGCTCGTAATTTTAATCCGTTAATGGCCACAGCAGCTGACTTCGTCATTGCGGAAGTTGATGAGATTGTCGAGGCAGGAGAGCTCTCACCCGATGAAATTGTCACTCCTCACTTATTTGTAGACGCCATTGTAGAAAGCCATCTCATTTTAACTAAGGAAGGAGTTGTACCGAAATATGCAATCAAATAATGAGATTCAAGAGGTAATAGCGAAACGGGCAGCAGCAGAGCTTCAACCTCATTCAGTCATTAATTTAGGCATCGGAATCCCGACGCTAATTGCAAAATATGTGGATTCAGAGTTCGTTTATTTCCATACAGAGAATGGAATGCTTGGAGTACAAGAGTTGAATAGGGAAGAAAATCTTGATCCTAATCTCGTCAATGCAGGAAAGCTTCCAATCGGAGAGGAAATTGGAGCCTCATATTTTAATAGTGCAGACTCTTTTGCCATGATCCGCGGGGGACATGTGGATGTTGCCATATTAGGAGCACTGCAGGTTGATGAACAGGGGTGTATTGCAAACTGGGCTATACCGGGGAAAAATATCATGGGAGTAGGAGGGGCAATGGATCTTTTAAGCGGGGCGAAAAAGATTATTGTTACGACCAATCATACCGCCAAAAATGGGGATTCTAAAATAGTTAAAAATTGCTCATACCCGATTACATCCATTCGTAAAGTTGATTTGATTATTACAGAATTAGCCGTTTTTGAATTCCAAAATAATCAGTTAGTATTAAAAGAATTAATGCCTGGTGTCACTTTGGAAGAAGTTCAAGAAAAGACGGATGCGGACTTTAAAGTTATGTCAGTAAACCATGGAGGAAAACATGAATAATAAAGTTTATGTCGTAAGTGCACAACGGACAGCGGTGGGAAAAATAGGTGGAGCTCTAAAGGACTTACAGGCGGATGAACTGTTACTTCCATTATTTCATAATTTAATAGAAAAGAATATTCTTCCTGTGGAAGTCATTGATGAAGTGATCATTGGTCAGGCAAAACAGAGCCAAGACCAAGCCAATATTGCTAGAGTGGCTCTTTTAAAGGCAGACCTGCCGGAGTCAATTCCAGGGTACACTGTAAATCGCCAATGTGGATCTGGTATGCAGTCTATTCATAATGCTTTCTTGGCAATTCGAGCTGGCCTTGGTCATGCCTATATTGTTGGGGGGGTAGAAAGCATGAGCAATGCCCCATATTATATTCGAAATGGACGTTATGGCTTTCTTTCAGGAAACAGTGAAATTCTCGATCCGAATAAGGAAAGTCAGCCGGGTTCCCAGCCTATAGAGAAGTACGGAAGGCTTGTAATGGGAATGACAGCAGAAAATCTGGCTGAAGATTATTCGATCTCCCGTGAGGAGCAAGATTTATTTGCATATGAAAGTCAGCAAAAAGCACTTAGTGCCATTGAAAATGGAGATTTCCAGAAAGAGATTATACCTGTAACAGTTCCACAAAAAAAGGGAGAGTCCATTATTTTTTCTACTGATGAACATCCAAGGAAAACAGATTTAGAAAAATTAGGTAATTTAAAACCTGTGTTTAAGAAGGAGGGAACAGTCACAGCGGGGAACTCATCCGGATTAAACGACGGTGCATCTATGTTGTTACTGGTCTCCGGTCAAATGGTGGATCGATATCAATTAGAGCCTTTAGTAGAAGTTGTAGGACTTGGAGTTTCAGGGGTAAAGCCAGATCGGATGGGAATTGGGCCTGTTGAGGCAACAAAAAAAGCGTTAAGCATGGCAAATATACAACTTGCGGATTTAGATTTAATTGAACTTAATGAAGCTTTTGCTGCTCAATCGTTAGCTGTCATAAAAGAACTGGGTTTAGCAATGAATAAAACTAATGTAAATGGCGGAGCCATTGCACTAGGGCATCCGATTGGAAATAGTGGTGCTAGAATTAGTGTGACACTTATACACTCCATGTTGAAAAGAAAGGCGAAGTGGGGGCTTGCTACCCTTTGTATGGCAGGTGGACAAGGTATCGCAACAGTATTTCGGGCGCCGGATTCCCCACAAAATTAGGGTTTGAATTGCTGTTAAATCACGGATGAATTAACTGCCTGCAATAACAGTATCTTTTTTGAATGAATTCCAACAAAATTACAAAATAAGACTATTCAATCTAATCAATAAATAAAACGAAACAAATACATCTGGAGGAACTATCATGCGTAAAACGAAAAAAATATCATTTCTAGAATTAGTACAGGAAAACAAAAAACAACTTCTTAACAATAACGAGGAATTAGAAAGAATTGAAAAACGTATTGAAAAACGTCATGAAATAAAACGAAATCAGCAAAAAAAATATGGATCGAATACAATGGTTAAATATTAAGGATGTTCAATGATGAAATTTAGAGTGAAATTATTTGATCATAAAGGAAAAAAACTTGAAATTGAAAATAAAGTCATAGGT